>JAFSKR010000070.1 GCA_017448825.1 Bacteroidaceae bacterium | reverse complement strand
GCTGGAAACTTAGATTTTTCACTTTTCACTCTTCACTTTTCACCGCAAATTCGTACCTTTGCACTCATATTTGAGAATAAGACTCAATGTCTTCAAGAAGAAAGCAATGGAAATCATCAATTCAGTCAAGGAACTCAAGGCCAAGGTTTCTGCCCTGAGAAGTGATAACAAAACCGTCGGACTTGTGCCGACGATGGGTGCGCTCCATGCTGGTCACGCCTCGTTGGTGACTCGCAGCGTCAAGGAAAACGATGCCACTGTGGTGAGCGTGTTCGTCAATCCCACCCAATTCAATGACAAGAAGGACTTGCAGGCTTATCCACGCACGTTGGAGGCTGACTGCGCCCTACTTCAGAGCATCGGTGCTGACTATGTGTTTGCCCCATCGGTGGAGGAAGTTTATCCTGAGCCAGACACACGCTCGTTCTCCTATCCTCCTACTGACACGGTGATGGAAGGTGCATTCCGTCCAGGTCACTTCAACGGTGTGTGTCAAATTGTGAGCAAGCTCTTCATGTTCGTGGAGCCAGACAAGGCTTACTTCGGTGAGAAGGACTTCCAACAGATTGCTGTCATCAAGGCGATGGTGGCTGACTATGTGTCGCGCAATGCAGAATGGGCAAAACGACTTGAAATCTGCCCCTGTCCTATCGTGCGAGAGGAGGACGGATTGGCACTCTCCAGTCGCAACACGCTCTTAGCAGAAAACGAAAGAGCCATTGCACCCAATATCTACAAAGCACTGAAAGAAAGCGTAAAATTCAGTAAAACTCATACTGTAGAAGAAACCCAACAAATGGCTGTAAATCAAATCAATGCCGTCGATGGACTTGAAGTTCAGTACTACGACATTGTTAATGCCCTCACTCTCGAAAGCGTCTCCTCATGGGACGATGCCGACCACATTCAGGGTTGCATCACCGTCTTCTGCGGTGCCACCCCCATTCGACTCATCGATAATATCAACTATAAATAGAATGTCTATGCAGATAGAAGTGCTGAAATCGAAGTTGCACTGCGTTCGGGTGACCGAAGCCAACCTCAACTACATGGGCAGCATCACCATCGACGAAGACTTGATGGATGCCGTTGACATCATCGCTGGCGAGCGCGTCTATATTGTTAACAACAACAATGGCGAACGCTTCGATACATACGTCATTCGCGGCGAACGTGGAAGTGGCTGCATCTGCCTCAATGGCGCAGCAGCCCGCAAAGTGCAGGTGGGGGACATCGTTATCATCATGGCATACGCCCTCATGGACTTAGAGGAAGCAAAAACTTTCACTCCGAAAATTGTCTTCCCCGACCAGAACACCAACAAAATCCTGTAATTCCCACTCTATGGATATAAATTAGTTCTATAGAGGAACAACATCCCTACTCGTATCCGTACACCAACCCATATTTCTCGTGGAGCTGACGAAGTGTGCCGTCAGCCTTCATTTGGGCAATGACCCTGTTCACGAGGGTGAGCAGGTCGTCTTGCCCTTTTCGCATCAGCACACCTATTTCACCATGCGTGAAAGGTGCATTCAGAAGCGGAGCTGCAAGACGTGAATCGTTCTGTACATACCATGGAGCTTCAGTAATTTCTGTAATCATCACATCGGCGTTGCCCTCTGCCACCTGCATGGGAATTTCCTCGTTTTTGTCATAGACGATGACGGTTGCCTGAGTTAGATTCTCTCGGGCAAACTTTTCGTTCAGTCCACCAGGGTTTACCATCACACGCACTTCTGGCTTGTCTATATCTGCAAGTGACTGGTAGAGGTCGGCTTCTGTGGCACGACAGAGGATGGTCTTTCCATTGACCAGATAACCGTCGCTCATCAGCATTGTTTCCTTTCGGGCATCAGTAATGGTAATGCCACCAATGGCGAGGTCAAACGTCTGTGGCTCTGCCAGCACATCAGCTGTCAACGTGGGCCATGAGGTCGGTATAAATTCTATGCCAACACCGATACGCTCAGCTATCTTCTTTGCCATCTCAATACCAAAGCCCCAGTAGTCACCAGTGTTTTCTCTATACGACAGTGGACGATAGTCGCCTGTGGTTCCCACTAACAGTGTGTCGCGCTCCAGGATACGAGTGATGGTGGGCTGATCTGGCTTCTCATCCCCTGATGGATTGTCACTTTTGCTACAGCAAGTGAATACACTTGTACTACAAATAAAGAGGATGGCAGCGAGCATCCATCGTTTCTTTGTCTTGTTCATCGCACTCTCCTCGCTTACTCAATTAACTCAAAATGCTGGTAGTCTTTGCATGATGTCCAATCGCCGCCCCACTCGAAACCAGCCTCAGTGAAGAGACGGAAACAGAGGTCATCGTGGTCAATCTTGTATGGGAAGTCCCAGGTGCGGTCGCAGTAGGCCTCAGCGGTGGCAGGTTGGATGTAGCGGGTGCCATCGGCACGGTCTTTGTAGTAGGGGTTATAGAGCGTATTGATATCAACGGCCAGACCACGGGCATGTTTCGACAGAGTGGCAGTGCCAGCTATGGCGCGGTAGCAGAAGCACGACGAGTTGTTGTCGCGCATCTGTGTCTCGTCGTCGGCATCATAGACATCGGGCAACAGCATCCGCTGGATGGGGTATTTTGCATCGAAAAGTTGGCGCAAGATACTCACCACGCGGTCGGCAATTTCCTTGTTGCATATCATCTCGCCGACGTGCATCTGGTTGTCGTAGTCCCAATGCAGGGCGCGGATGTGTCGCAAATCGTCACGACCGATGTAGGGATTCTCCTTATAGGTCTTGCCCTGCATACGCTCCCACACGCCGTCTGGAATGGGCTCGGCTACGAAACACTTCCCTATTCCGCCGAAGGCCTCAACAGCCTCCTGGCTAACGGTGCGCCCCGCCTGCCACTCTGTGAGTGGGCGCGTATCGACGGGAAACGTGAAGTCGGTTTTCTCGACGCCGTCACCGTAGATAGTCTTGAAGTCGTCGCGCATGGAGATGACGTGGTAGCCAGCCTCGCGCCACTGCTGTCCGAGGGTGAGGGCCTTTTCGCGGTTAGCGTGGTCGCGGGCATCATCGTCGGCAATGAGCATGAAGGCAGCCGACTTGTGTGGACTGCTCAGTGCGTAGTTGTGCATGGCGCAGTCGCCGCCGCTGTTGCCGAAAGAGAGCACGGGCACCTTGCCTATCTCCTGCGATATTTGCAGCACTTTATTGGTCTTCAGGTTCTTGATGATGAGTTCGTCGGTGCGCACGATGTCCTCTTCCTTGCCCATGGTATAATTGACACCAGCCTCCGTGCCAAGACCTGAGGAAACGAGCTTCACGTCCATGCCAATCACACGGTTAGGCTCAATACCGATGGATTCAACCAGTGCACGGCAGATGAAGCGGTCGGAGCCACTGACAACATAATAGGTGAAGCCGTTAGCCTTCAAGTAGTCGAACACCTCAAGCATGGGCTTATAGAAGCTTTGGCCATAGGTCATGCCACTGAATCCGTTGGCAGGCCGGGCTGCGAAAGCCTTGACGTAGGCATCGAACTCGGCGAGAGTCATGCCGGCATAGGCCTTTGCGGCGGCGTAGGCGTGCTTCATGTCAAATTGGTCGGGCAGTTTCTTACCGTTGCGCACGAAGTCGCGGATTTCCTGCGCCGTCTCCATCACGTCCTTCGGAGCCTGATACGTGGCATCGTCCAGTACACGATACTCCAACAGATTATACTCGAAATACGACGGGTAGAGTTCACCAACGAACGTGCCGTCCATGTCGAACGTAGCGATTCGGTCCTCCTCCTTGATATAGTTTGGCGAATCAGGGTTTGTCACGTCCGCTACGTAGTCCTTCAGGGCGGTCAGTGCCTCGCACTGGTTCCACAGCGTAAAGTACTCTTTCGTGGGCTGAACGACGGTGCTGTCATCGTCCTTGCTGCACGATGTCATCACGTTTGCGCCGCAAACGAGGATAGCGGCGAGCATCCAACTGAGAATCTTTTTCATTATAGTTGTATAGATATTATACTTTTAACCATCATTTGAACCATCAAAAACAGGTCTTATTTCAGTTGCTTAACAGGGAAGGTGAAGTATGTGTCGGGGAAAGGCTCATCCTTCAAAGTGAAGTGCCACCACTCGGAATCAAGGGGCTTGAAGCCATGATCAAGCATCGCCTTACGAAGAATCATGCGGTTGGCAAACTGCTCAGCGGTGATGATGCGTCCCTTCGGGGATTTACTGTTATCACCCGTGTATTCGCCCGTCTCGGGATTGCCGCAGAAGTCGGGATGACTCTCTGGACCGAACCAGTCGAAGGTACCGCCCATGTCGAGTTCTTTTTCCTTTGTCATGTCGAAGAGCGTTAAGTCAACCGTACTGCCACGTGTGTGACCACTCTTCTCATAGATATACTCCTGCTCGAAGAGCACGCTCTTATCGAGGTCTGGATAAAAATAGCGCTTCATCAACGTGTCGGGGATGTCAGCAGCCCAGCGCACGAAGTGGTCAACACCTTTCTGTGGGCGGTAGGCATCGTAGATTTTCAGACGATACCCCTGAGCCTTCACGTCATCACTTACGGCCTTCAGACTGTCAGCAGCTTGACGGGTGAGCAGTGCTGTAGGCTCTTCGTAACCATCAATGTGGGTGCCCACGAAGTTATACGTGCCATAGTAGCGTATCTCCAGTATTACGTCAGGCACCACGTCGGTGATGGTTACAAACTGGCTGTTATCATCTGTCGGACTAACAGTGGGATTATTGTCCTCACTATCGCAACAGGTTATCACACAAACACCGCAGATGATTACGAGGATGGCGGCAAGCATCCATAACGTTTTCTTTTTCATATTTACTTCGTTTGAGGTTATATTTTTCGTTTTGTAGGTGCAAAATTACAAAAAAGATTCAACACCTCATGAATACGAGCGAGAATTTTGAAATAATTTATGAGATTGGAATATCAGTTTATGAGGTTGATAGAGAAAAAACGAGCCGTAATTAACTTTTTTTTCTTTTTTCTGTGCGCTTTTCTGTTTTTTTTATACCTTTGCCAAACAAATATCCCAAAGTTTATCTTTAAATCTTAGTATGATAAGAAGAACAGGCAATCACATAAGACATTCACTGACTGCTCAGATATGTCTCTGGGTTGTGAGTTTTGTGGCCATTCTGCTGGTTGCTTCCCTCTATGCTATGTTCCACCATGCTCATAAGGCTATCAATCGGGAAGCGATGGAAAAGGCACAGCAGACACTCCGTACCACGGAACTGCGTATCGATAATACGCTGAACGATGTTGAAACCGCCGCACGAAATATGCATTGGTATGTGGAACACCATCTGGATCAACCTGAACTGATGGATAGCCTCTGCCGACAAATAGTGGTCATGAACCCACACATACAAGGTTGTGCCGTTGCATTCGAACCAGGCATCTATCCACAATATGGTACTTACCATGAGGTGTATGCCTACCGCAGCCACGAAGACACGACAAAGATTCGTACAGCCATTAACAGCGGGAAACAGCCTTACACACACCAGAAATGGTATTTTGTCCCCCTACATCAGGGCGAACCTATCTGGATTGACCCCTATCTGGACGGCGACCAGGGAGAGATGTCGTACATCACTTCATTCGGTATGCCGCTGCACGATAGCGAAGGAAATCCTGTGGGTGTGTTGTCTGTCGATATTTCGATGAAATGGTTTGCCGACCTGATACTCTCGCTGCGCCCCTTCCCCGATTCTCATGCCACGGTGATGGGCAGTGACGGCCAACTGATTATCCACCCTGACAGCACGCTTGAGGAACATCAGGCCTTTTTTGGAGAGGCTTACAATAACGTGACAAGTGAAGGACATCTGGCAACCATATCCATGAAAACGGGACATGCTGGACACAGCCTGATACACATTAATGGTGAGCCAAACTTCATCTTCTATCATCCCTTTGAAAGTACGGGGTGGAGTGTGGCCATTGTGTGTCCAGAAAGTGATATTTACAGTGCTTACCGCTATCTACAGAGTTCCACGTTAATCATTAGTTTGATAGGACTCCTGGCGGTGGTGGTCTTCTGTATCTTCATAAGTCACCGCCAACTGGTGCCACTACAACATTTGGTGGATGCCTCTAACAATATGGCCGACGGTCATTACGAAGCCTTTGTCAAAGAGAGCCACAGGGACGATGAGGTGGGATATGTACAGAATATGTTCCGGCAGATGCAGCAGAATATCAGCACTCACATCACCCATATCAGCAAACTCACAGAAATGCTGCGCCAACGTAACATTGACCTACAGCAAGCCTACGAGCAGGCTCGCGAAGCCTCCCGTATTAAGGATGCCATAATCAAAAACGTGTCCGACCGTATGGGGCATACCGTGAAAGCCATCGGTGTCATCGTCAATGACGTCCGCCAACGCATTCTCACCATGGATGCCAACGAATGCCACAAAATGAGCGAGCGTATTCAAATTCACACTGAAACGACCAAAGAACTGTTGGGTCAACTGCTCGACATCGCTGAGAGAAAGGAGGAGAAGAAATGATTGAGATGAGAAAACATATCCGCAAATCGTTGTCAACCATGCTGAGTTTTGACATTCTCGTCATCGTAGCACTGGTTTTCATGCTGGCACTTGGTTTTTTGTTCTATCAGTCGCGTAGCATCATTCGTCAGGAATCTATCGAGGAAGCCTCGCACGTGCTCGACAATACAGCACTGCGTGCCCAAGGCTGCCTCTCGGAGGTGGAGACTTCGACGCGCAACATACTATGGCTTGTTAACCAGTGTCATGACACTGATTCACTGTTGCAGTTCTCACATCGCGTGGTCCTCCTGCATCCCAACGTCAACGGTTGCTCCATCACGATGGAGTCCGATTATTATCCACTGATGGATTACGGATTCTCAGCCTATTCCGTACGAATGGGTGACTCGGTAACTACTGTTCGCGAGGCCGACTATGACTATTATAATAAGGTGTGGTACAAGACACCTCGTCAGCGAGACAGTGCCTGCTGGGTTGACCCCTTCGATGACTTCAACGCAGGCACGCTCTCCAGCCCCGAGATGATTGCCTCCTACTGCGTGCCCCTGCACGACGAGCGGAACCGCTTTGTTGGGGTCATCTCTACCGACTTGTCACTCAGCAAGTTGAATCAAACCATCACCTCTGAACACCCATACGCTCATTCCTACTGCATGATGCTGGGAGCCGATGGCCACTACTTCGTACATCCTGACACCAGCAAGATTATGAAGCAGACCATCTTTACCGCTGTTGACCCTAAAGAGCATCCCGACATCATAGCTTTGGGACACCAGATGACTAAGGGACACACTGGGCACATGGAAGTGAACATAAACGGCAAGAAACACATCGTACTATACCGCCCACTTGAAGGTACCCAATGGAGCGTAGCCTTGATATGTCCGTCAGAGGAGATGTTGCGTGGTTACAATCGACTGAATTATATCTTGGTGCCACTGATTGTCATCGGGCTTGTGCTGCTTGTTTGGGGATGCCGACGCATCGTTCGTCACTTCATCCAGCCGCTGGGACAATTAGCACGCGAACTCCGTCAGATGGGTAGCGGAGAATATAAAGAGACTCTACCCCACAGCGACCGTACTGACGTTATTGGTCAATTGCAAAACAGTTTCTGCGAGATGCAACAAAGCATAAGCCACCATATCAACGAGGTTCAACAGCACATACAGGAGGACG
The DNA here is from genome assembly GCA_017448825.1 of Bacteroidaceae bacterium. Taxonomy (GTDB): domain Bacteria; phylum Bacteroidota; class Bacteroidia; order Bacteroidales; family Bacteroidaceae; genus Minthosoma. The sequence goes on along the minus strand of JAFSKR010000070.1, from coordinate 27,980 downwards.
AACGGCGTGCGATGGAACTGGAACAAGCCACCCTACAGGCTAAACAAGCCAGTGAGCAGAAGACGCAGTTCATGCAAGACATATCGCATCAGATACGCACACCGTTGAACATCGTGAACGGTTTTGCGCAGGTGGTCAGCGACTGCTACGAACTTCTTCCTTCTGACGAGAAGAAGGAAATGGCCGAAACCATGTATGTACAGACAAACGCCCTCGACTATATGGTCAGCAAACTGCTCACCACAGCAGTCATAGAGAGCCAAAATACCATCAGCACCAACGACAGTGTAGCATGCAACCTGTTAGCTCGTGAAGCCATCGCGAGCATCACCAGTTGGGCACCTTATACACTCGACGTGCATTTCGAGAGCAATGTCGGAGACGAACTGACCATCACCACCAATCGGCAATACCTTCAGATTGTCCTCACCGAACTGCTCTTCAACGCACTCCACTTCACTCAAGAGGGTTGTGTCACGCTACGTGTAGAGGCCCCCGATGATAGTGGTGTACGATTCATTATCGAAGATACGGGTATAGGCATCCCTTCAGACAAAGCCGACTTGGTTTTCGACAAGTTTACCAAACTCGATATGTTTACTGAGGGACTGGGTCTCGGCCTCTACCTCTGCCGCCGCATCGTCGACCTGATGGGCTGCAGTCTCACCCTCGACCCTCAGTACACATCTGGTTGCCGCTTTGTGTTAAAGATTTGACGCTGCCATTCGGGAGGCAGCGTCAATCTATCGTTATGCGTATCACTTATTTTGCTTGATGTCTTGAAATCTTTGAACTTCAATTCTCAGTTTTTTTTGCGCTTGATAACCCACTCCGTGGTATCGACCTGCAAGTTCGCATCTTCAAGGTAAGAAGCATAGTCGATGGAATCTGTGGTTTCCACAAGTCTGCGAATCTCAGTAAGTGGCTGACCAGTCACCTCTTGACAGATGCCCCAAAATTCATCTTCGGTGAAGCCGCGATGCAGTTCGCGGTAGAAGCGTTGGTAGAGCAGACGCATCACATCATCGAGCGAGTGCTGACCACTCGTCTTTCGGCGGATATCAAGGTCCATGAGCAGACCGATGATAGGACCTTTGAAGTAGTAGTTGACACGCACATCACGCTCGTTTTCGTCAGTATTCATGAAGTTGAGCCAGATGTCGTAGCTACACTGTCGCAGACTCTGATGACGCTGTCCCTCATAAGGCGCATAGCAGGCGAAGTAGGTGGAGAGCAGTTCCAGCCCTTCATCCTCAGTGGCGAGACCAGCTTCGCGCAGCAGACGGTACTCGTAGTAGCAGGTCAGTCCCTCGCTGACCCACAACATCGGCGTGATGGCTTCGTGGTCGTAGTCCAATGGCCACAATTCAGTGGGACGTATGCACTTGACGTTGTAGAGATGGAAGTACTCATGCGCCACGAAAGCGAGGAACTTCACCTCAGCACGACGTGAGGTGAAGTGATAGGTGCCATCGGTGTAGCAAGCCTGAGAGTTCTGGTGCTCCAGTCCACCCTTGCCCTGCCCCATGTGGATAAGGCAGTAGTTGTCGTAAGGCACGTCACCCATTAACCGCGTAGTCGCCGAAACGATACGACGAAACTTCCCTTCCAAGTCCATTTCCTCAGCACCGTCGGGAGTCTCCAGAGCAAACTCGTAGTCATGCCCTTCGTGGGTAAAACGGTGTGTGTAGAAGTTACCCAACAACAAAGGCGAGTCGTACAGAACGTCGAAGTCCTGTACAGTGAAGGCCGTGCTGTCATCTTCATGAGGGCGCATACCTGTGGCGATGTGCTGCCATCCATCGGGCAGACGAAAGCGGACGGTCACCTGATGGTCTTGCTCACCGTCCACGTACATGAACACTCCGCAGGGTGCCACGAACGCGATATCTTTCTCCACGCGGCTCGATGCCACATCGCGCTGGTTGGCATAGACGCGGTAAGATATTTCGACACAACCGTCATCTGGGAGTTGGATGCGCCAGCGGTTCATGCCCTCCTTGTGCCACGTAAGAGGGTCACCCTTGGTGTCACGAGCCTCGAAGTCCGTAAGGTGTTTGGCAAAGTCCAGCATCTCATAATAACCTGGAGCCCAGCGTGGCATCACCAACACCACCTCTCCAGCTCCCGCTCCAGTCTTTTCTTCAAGGGGATTGGCTTCTGCTTTATAAATAAGCTGCACGTTTAAGTAGTGTCCAGCAGTGTCCATCACAACAGTGTAGTCCATTGAGTAGTCAGCACACTGTTGCCTGTGTGTACAAGCGAACAGCATCAGTGCCAACAGGCACACCACTGTGGACATCAGTCCATAGATACATTTTTTCTTCATAGTTGTATTATTATATTTATCCTTTTAATTTGTTTCATAACCCACTATCGCAAGTCGTACATATAGGGAGCGGTATTCCTATGATACAAAAAGAGGCTGTGTCAAAATAACATACACTTACTCCCCAAAAATCAACCACGTCGTAGTCGGTTCATCAACCACGACGTGCTTGGTTGAGAGGTTATTGGCGCATGCATTTTGACACAGCCTCGTTCATTCAAAGGCTTCTGATGAGCAGTTCCAGGTTGAGAATGCTTTTACAAGTCCTTACTTCTTCTCTTCTTTCTTCGGAGTGTTCTTTGTATAACGCTTGTTGAGCGCTTTGACCACCTCGTCGGTCACATCGTAGGCTTCGTTGGCATAAAGCACGTTGTCGATGCCAGAAGACTTGCAGAGAATAAAATCGTATCCTTTCTCCTTAGCGTATGACTTGGTAAAACTCTGGATGGTGTCAGTCAGTGCCTGAAACTCTTTTTGGTATTCTTCCTGAAGCGAATTGCTCAATCGAGCCTGAAGTGCCTCAAGGTCTTGCTGCAACTTGGCAAGACGTGCCTGCTCAGCTTCAAACTGTTGCTGAGTGAACTGGTTACTCTGATACTTACGATTGAACTCCTGCATCTGGGTGGTAAAGTTCTTGCCTTTTGCGTTGATGGTAGCCTCGGCATTGGCACGCTTCTTGGTAAACTCTTCTTCAAGGTCTTTGCACTTCTGATACTGCGAAGTGAGGGTGTCAATCTGCACATAGGCGATTTTGTAACTTGGAGCCTTGGTGGTTTCCACCTTCGATTCATTGGCTACAGGGGCTTTTTCCTGAGTTTTGTTGCATGACACGATGGTTGCCGTGGCAGCCGTCATGAGTCCTGTGAGGACAAGGGTAGTAATTTTCTTCATTTATTTATCAGTTATATTTTTTATCTTTACTCTTTCACTGCAAATGGTGACTTGTGGCGCATGGCAAAGTCTTGACTCTGTACACAGGTGATGCCTCGATCGCGCATGGCTTTTGACTGGCTGACATGCGTCTTCACAAATCGTCCGTTTCGTTTCAATAGAATACGAACAGACAGTAAAAGCATGGCAATGCCCACAATTATGGCACTAAAAAGGAATACTTTCAACATAAACTCTTATCTTTGCAGATAGAAAATCGTTACAAAGGTAAGAGTTAAAGAGTTCGCGACAACATGAACACGTCGTTTTTTAACCTTATTTAGTAAAAAAACAACAATAGGTAAAGAAAACAACACGATAATGATGGAAAAAACAAACCTCAGAATGCACGGGAGAGGTCTTTTCGCACTCCGCATCTGTGTGGACGACAAGAGCGGCAACACAGCCCAACAGGTGCTTGAACAATTTATCCATGCAATTTCCCCTAAGTACGACTTGCAAGTTATCCAGCTCCCTACTCCACTACAGCCCGACGCCCACCGCACCGAAGCTGTCATCGCAGTACCCTTCCCCGATAAGGAAAATGTGCGCATCGACTTCAACATCTTCGCCAGCGAGGTGGAAGACCAATGTGGAGATGCTTTCCGTTACTATTTTTATATGGAAAGTGTTCCTTTGGAGAAGCGTGAACTATAGTTGTGTACCCTCATGTCTTTCAGAACCTCCTTTCTTGATAGGAAGAAAGTTAGAACATACGACTTGAAGACATGAACTGAAGAAACACAAAAAGCGTCTGTTTTGTCACGAAACAGACGCTTTTGTTATCTTTTTTCTTTTGTTTTTGTTAAAAATGCGACATTCTGCAATTATTTTTGAGAATTTTGCGATAAAAAGAAATAAATATTATAACTTTGCAGCCGAATTGACAGGATGATGCCCTAAAAGCCACTTGCAGATGCATGGGAGAACAACCTAATAAGGAGGGGCGAAAAGGAGTAAAGACAACAAACAACAATATAAAACTCAGAAAGCAATGGTAAAAAGTAATCAAGGATTGTATCAGTCGGCGTATGAACACGACGCTTGCGGCGTAGGCATGGTGGTCAACATTCACGGCAACAAGAGTCACGAGCTGGTGGACAATGCGCTGAGAGTGTTGGAAAACATGGAACACCGAGGCGCGGAAACACGTGACAAAACGGGTGATGGTGCTGGAATCTTAGTACAAATTCCACATGAGTTCATTTTGCTGCAAGGTATTCCAGTGCCAGAAAAAGGAAAATATGGCACGGGCTTGGTATTTCTTCCCCAAAGTGCCCAGAAGCAACAGGAGATTCTCTCTGTCATGATAGAGGAGATTGAACGCGAGGGCTTGACGCTGATGCACTTGCGCAATGTGCCGACCAACAGCGACGTGCCAGGTGTGGGTGCCCGCGAGGTGGAACCTGACATCAAGCAGATTTTCATCACGGGGGTGAGCGATGAAAATGTGCCCGTGTTCGAACGTATATTATATAAGGTAAGGAAGAAAATCGAAAACCGTATCACGGACGAGGACTTCTACATCTGCTCATTGTCAAGCAAGGATATTATCTATAAAGGCATGCTTACGTCGGGACAGCTCAGACGATACTTCCCCGACCTCAGCAACACATACTTCACCAGTGGATTGGCACTGGTACATTCACGCTTCAGCACCAACACGTTCCCGAAATGGAAATTGGCACAGCCGTTCCGCTGCCTCTGCCACAACGGTGAAATCAACACCGTACGCGGCAACCGAGGCTGGATGAAGGCACGCGAGAGTGTGTTGAGTTCTCCCGCCCTTGGCGACATCAAGGAAATACGTCCCATCTTGCAGGAAGACATGAGCGACTCAGCGAGCCTCGACAATGTGTTTGAATTTTTGGTGATGAGTGGACTGAGCCTGCCACAGGCGATGGCGATACTGGTACCAGAGTCGTTCAACGACAAGAACCCCATTAGCGAAGACCTCAAGGCTTTCTACGAATACCATTCAATCCTGATGGAACCATGGGACGGCCCTGCCGCGTTGATGTTCTCAGACGGACGCTATGCGGGAGGAATGTTGGACAGAAACGGTTTGCGTCCCTCACGATACACCATCACGAAAAACGGCATGATGGTCGTTGCCAGCGAAGTGGGTGTGATGGACTTCGAGCCGGGCGATGTGGTGAGCAAGGGACGCTTGCAGCCCGGGAAAATTTTGTTGATTGACACGCAGGAGGGACGTGTCTACTATGATGGTGAAATCAAAGAGAAACTGGCATCAGAACACCCCTACCGCCAATGGCTCTCAACCAACCGCATCCAGTTGGAAAAACTGAAGAGTGGTCGCCATGTGGAGAATGGCGTGGAAAACTTCGAGCGGAAACTGCTCAATTTCGGATTTGGGCAGGAAGACATCGACAAGACCGTCGTGCCGATGGCAACAAACGGACAAGAACCCGTCGCCGCAATGGGTAATGACACTCCACTCGCTATCATCAGCGACCGGCCACAGATTTTCTTCAACTATTTCCGCCAGCAGTTCGCACAGGTGACTAATCCTGCCATCGATCCCATTCGTGAGGAGTTGGTGATGAGCTTGACAGAGTACATTGGTGCGGTGGGTACGAATATCCTCACACCAGACGAGAGCAACTGTAAGATGGTGCGTCTCCCTCAGCCAGTTTTGACGAATACCCAGTTAGACATCCTTTGCAACATCCGCTACAAGGGCTTCAAAACAAAGAAACTGCCCATTCTGTTTGATATAGAGAAAGGTGCTAGCGGACTTCGGCAAGCCATTGATGACCTCTGCAAGGAAGCTGAGGCATCGGTGGATGAAGGCGTGAACTACATCATTCTCTCAGATAGAGACATTGATGAGAAACGTGCCGCCATCCCGAGTCTGCTGGCTGTCAGTGCTGTACATCACTACTTGATTAATGTGCAGAAGCGTGTACAGACGGCATTGATTGTGGAGAGCGGAGAAATTCGTGAGGTAATGCACGCGGCTCTCTTGCTGGGTTATGGTGCCAGCGCCATCTGTCCTTACATGACATTTGCGGTGCTGGATGACTTGGTGAAGAAGCATAAGATTCAAGAGGAATATGCCACGGCTGAGAGCAACTACATCAAAGCGGTGGATAAAGGTCTGAAAAAAATCATGAGCAAGATGGGCATCTCAACCATCCGCTCCTATCGTGGTGCCAAAATCTTCGAATCCATCGGGCTTTCGGAGGATTTATTACGTCGGTACTTCGGCACGGACATTTCCACCATTGGCGGCATTGGTCTCCGTGACATCGCAAGAGATGCCATCCGTTTGCACGACGAGGCTTTCAAACCTGCCGAAATCAACGAGTTCCTGCCTAACAACGGACAGTTCTCATGGCGCAAGGACGGCATCCTCCACGCATGGAACCCCGACACGATTGCCAACCTCCAGATAGCCACACGCCTCGGCTCTTACAAGAAATTCAAGGAGTGGGCAAAAATGGTTGATGAAAAGGAGAAGCCCATCTTCATCCGTGACTTCTTCGGTTTCAAGAAAGCTGCTGTACCAACACCCCTCGAGGAGGTGGAAAGTGTCGATTCCATCGTGAAACATTTCGTCACGGGAGCTATGTCGTTTGGTGCACTGAGCATCGAAGCACATGAGGCGTTGGCACTTGCCATGAACAAACTCGGTGCACGAAGCAACACGGGCGAAGGTGGCGAGGACAATGCACGCTACCATACGGAGGTGGATGGTGTCTCGCTGAGCAGCAAAACTAAGCAGATTGCCAGTGGACGTTTTGGCGTAACTGCCGAATATCTGGTGAACGCTGAGGAAATACAAATCAAGGTGGCACAGGGTGCGAAGCCTGGTGAGGGTGGTCAGCTGCCTGGTTTCAAAGTGAACAAGATTATCGCCAAGACCAGAAATGCCATTCCTGGCATCTCGCTGATATCGCCGCCACCACATCACGACATCTATTCTATTGAGGACTTGGCTCAACTCATCTTTGACTTGAAGAACATCAACCCAACTGCCGCAGTATCAGTCAAATTGGTGGCAGAAAGTGGCGTTGGAACGATTGCCGCAGGAGTGGCTAAGGCTAAGGCTGACCTCATCGTCATCAGTGGTGCAGAAGGTGGCACTGGTGCAAGCCCAGCTTCGTCCATGCGGTTTGCGGGCATCAGTCCTGAAATCGGGTTGGCTGAGACCCAGCAAACGCTCGTACTAAACGGATTAAGGAATCAGGTGCGTCTGCAAACCGACGGTCAGTTGAAGACAGCACGCGACATCATCATCATGGCGATGTTGGGTGCTGACGAATTCTCGTTCGGCACACTACCACTGATTGTCTTGGGCTGTGTGATGATGCGCAAGTGCAACACCAACACATGTCCCGTCGGTGTGGCAACACAGGACGAACGTTTGCGTGCCCGCTTCATGGGCAAAGCTGAGTATGTGGTGAATTTTTTCACGTTCCTTGCTCAGCAGGTGCGTGAGTACTTGTCAGAAATCGGTGTGAAGAAACTGAAGGATATTATCGGAAGAACCGATTTCATCGAGATAAAAGCGGCCGATGCATCAACAAAGCAGGGCACCATCGATTTCTCCCGTCTGCTTACAATGATTGACACGGACAAGGCCCTCTATTGGGATAGGGGCGAATTTACCAAGGTTTCGGGTGTAAAGGATGAGGAAATTATCAAGGCTGCCCAACCTGCCATAGAGCGGAAAGATGAAGTCAACCTCGATTATGCCATCAAGAACACCGACCGCGCTGTGGCGACGATGCTGAGCGGTGTCATTGCCAAGAAATATGGTGAGGCAGGTTTGCCCGACGGCACCATCAACATCAAATTCAAAGGTTCGGCAGGACAGTCGTTTGGTGCTTTCGCCGTGAAAGGTGTGAACCTGAAACTGGAAGGCGAATGCAATGACTACTTCGGCAAAGGATTGTCAGGTGGTCGCATCTCGATTCTTCCTCCTGCCCGTTCAAGCACCGACTTTGTGGCAGAAGACAATATCATCGCTGGAAACACGGGACTATATGGTGCCACGACAGGTGAGCTGTATGTGAATGGTCGCGTGGGCGAACGCTTTGGCGTACGCAATTCTGGTGCCATCGCCGTCATCGAAGGTGCTGGCGACCACTGCTGCGAGTACATGACAGGAGGTCGTGTAGTGGTGCTTGGTGAAACGGGGCGTAACTTTGCTGCCGGAATGTCAGGCGGTGTGGCTTACGTGTGGGACAAGAATCACAACTTCGACTACTTCTGCAACATGGACATGGTGGAAATCAATCTCGTCGAAGAGGCCACCTACCGCAAAGAGTTGAAGGAGCTGATTCGCAAACACTATCTTTATACGGGATCAGCACTGGCTGGGAGGATGCTGGACGATTGGAACCGATACGTGGAAGAATTTATCCAAGTTGTGCCCATCGAGTACAAGCGCGTCCTTCAAGAAGAACAGATGGCCAAACTGCAACAGAAGATTGCAGATATGCAGAGAGACTACTAAATCATAAATTGTAAATTGCCAAATTGTAAATATACATGGGAAATCCTAAAGCATTTCTGACAGTGCCTCGCAAAGAGGCTGGGTATCGTCCTGTTCACGACAGAATCCACGATTTTGGCGAGGTTGAACAGACACTGAACACAAGAGACCGACAAGAACAAGCAAGCCGCTGTATGGATTGTGGCGTGCCATTCTGCCATTGGGCTTGTCCGCTGGGCAACAAAGACCCTGAATGGAACGATGCCCTCTATCGTGGCGAGTGGGAAACCGCCTACAAGCTACTGAAGAAGACGAACGACTTTCCAGAATTTACAGGCCGTATCTGCCCTGCACTCTGCGAAAAATCGTGTGTGCTCTATTTGACCACTGGCGATGCTGTAACCAACCGCGAGAACGAGTGTGCCATCGCCGAGCGTGCCTATCTCGAAGGGTATGTGACCATCGAACACCCCGAGAGGAACGGCAAGAAAGTGGCAGTAATTGGTGCAGGGCCTGCAGGACTTGCCACCGCCAACCAACTCAATTATAAGGGTTATGAAGTCACGGTCTTCGACAAGAATGAAGCGGCAGGCGGATTGCTCCGCTATGGTATTCCGAACTTCAAACTGAACAAACAGATTATTGACCGAAGGATTAAGGTGATGGAGCAGGAAGGTGTGAAGTTCGTCTATGGAATAGAGGTGAAACCTTCTGACAATCCAGAGAAGCCCGAACTTCCAAAGTTTCCCAATGCGGCATCCTTTGATGCCATCGTCATTGCTACTGGCACACCCACAGCCCGTGACCTTAAGGCTCCTGGCCGTGACCTCAAGGGCATCCATCTCGCTCTCGAACTGCTCAGTCAGCAGAACCGCGTCTTGGCTGGAATGGAGTTTTCTAAAGACGAACGCATCAGCGCCAAGGGTAAGAAAGTCCTCGTCATTGGTGGTGGCGACACGGGCAGTGACTGCATCGGCACAGCACATCGCCAAGGGGCTAAGAGCGTCACACAAATAGAAATCATGCCCAAACCTCCTGTTGGCCATAATCCAGCCACTCCTTGGCCCAATTGGCCCGTCATTCTCAAGACCACCTCTTCGCATGAGGAAGGTTGTGAACGCCGCTGGAACATCAATACCCTCGAATTCCTTGGTAAAGACGGTCACGTGACAGGGGTGAAAGTACAAGAGATAGACTGGAAGCCCAATCCCGAAGGCGGTCGGCCTATCATGGTCGAAAAGGGACAGCCCGAAATCATCGAGGCAGACCTTGTCCTTCTTGCTATGGGCTTCCTCAAACCACAACATCCTCAATATCCCGACAACGTCTTCATCTGCGGAGATGCTGCCAACGGTGCATCCCTTGTCGTGCGTGCCATCGCTTCTGGGCGGAAGGTGTCGGAACAAGTTGACGCATATTTGAAGAATCAATAAAAAACCATGCTTTCTATATAGAAGGAGGCTGTGTCAAAATAAATACACTTACTCCCTAAAAATCAACCTCGACGTGGTCGGTTCATCTACCACGACGTGGTCGGTTGAGGGGTTATTGCGTATGCATTTTGACATAGCCTCCTTCACTATGTAGAAATAACATTCGTCAGACACAATAGGAGTAACACACGATTAGAAAAAACATCCGATGAAATCAAAAAATAAAGTGGATACTCCCGCCTATCAGAACATTTGGGAGTATCCACGCCTTCTAATTGATAAAGTGAGAAAAAATGTTTATTCATCAACGAATTCGTTGCTCACGCAGCCTTTTCGTCGTGAATGTATGCCTGACGTTCTCACGAATTGAGGCATAATCATCTGAAAATTACCTTATTTTACACATTGATATACTCTTTTTTACACATTTTCTGCAAATAGGCTTACGCCTTCAATTCTTACATATATTCTCGTGCCTTCATGACTTTTCCTATTAGAAAGGGGCAACACCTGGCATCATGGAAGCATCCAAACTGCCAAAGGAATCGTCCAATTGATTGTCTCCGTTCATCTTTGACGGCATCGGTTTGATGGTGCCATCATCTGTCGGCATCGGAACCGAATCGTCGTCAAGGTTCATGAATCGTGCGAATTCACTATAGAAACGCAGACGTACATCTCCCACCGCACCATTACGATGCTTGGCAATGATAATCTCTGCAATTCCCTTCAAATCGTTACCGTATTGGTCTTTATATATTTTATAGTATTCGGGGCGATGGATGAAACACACCATGTCAGCATCCTGCTCAATGGCTCCCGATTCGCGAAGGTCACTCAACTGAGGACGCTTACTGTCAGGACTATCGGGATTAGTGGTCGTGCGCTGTTCCAACTGACGATTCAACTGAGACAGTGCGATGATGGGGATGTTGAGTTCCTTCGCCAACCCCTTCAGTGAACGCGAAATTGTGGAAACCTCTTCCTGGCGGGAATTGTAACTCATGCCCGAGGCATTCATCAACTGCAAATAGTCAATAATGATCATCTGTACACCATAGTCACGCACTAATCGGCGGGCTTTGGTTCTGAGTTCAAAGACAGACAGTGAGGGCGTGTCATCTATGTAGAATGGCTTACCATACAATTCACGCAATTTGAAATCGAGTTGCTGCCATTCAAAGGGTGCCAATTGACCGCTCTTGATTTTTTCTCCTGGCAGTTCGCATACATTGACAATCATACGGTTCACCAACTGTACATTCGACATTTCAAGTGAAAACATGGCTATTGGTATCTGCCTGTCAATGGCCATGTTGCGTGCCATGGAAAGCACAAAAGCGGTCTTACCCATGGCGGGACGTGCAGCAATGATAATGAGGTCAGAGTTTTGCCATCCAGCCGTAACGGCATCCAACTTTTCGAAACCAGACGGGATGCCCGACATACCATCGGTACGAGCAGCAGCCTTGCGGAGTTGTTCGTACGCTTGACCTATGACGGGGTCTATCTGAGTGAAATCCTTCTTGGCATTTGATTTTGAGAGTTCAAAAAGTTTGCCCTCTGCCATCTGCATCAGTTCTTGAATGTCTTGGCTCTCATCGAATGCCAATTTTTGAATGGAACTCGTATAAGATATGAGATCACGTGCCAATGCTTTTTGGGCAACAATTCTGGCATGATATTCAAGATGGGCTGCCGAAAGCATCGAACGTGACAACTCCGCAATATAAGCTGCCCCCCCCGCATTTTCCAAGTCCCCAGACTTTTGCAACTGATCTGTCACCGTCAACACATCTATCGGTGAATTAGCTGCTGCCAATGACTGGATAGCTTGAAAGATGACCTGATGTTTCGATTCATAGAAGGAATGTGGCTTCAAGAAATCTGTCACCGTCGCAAAAGCATCCTGCTCAATGATGCACGCACCAATTACAGCCTTTTCCAATTCAATGGCTTGAGGCTGAAGTCTGCCCAATAGCGCCAACTGTTGGTCTTGGTCGCTATTGCGGATTGTCTTCGGTTTGCGAGGAGTTTTGCTTTGTTCTGGCATATTTTCGGTATTTTAGCTTCTCTCCTTGACCAAGTATCGAGTCAAAGAGATAGATCACTTTCACTTTATCGGTTGCAAATGTAGTAATTTTCTATAAATGTGACAAATAAATCAATTAAAAGTTATCAACACTTCAAGTCGATAACTGTTAATAACTTATGAAAGAAGCCGATTTCATCGGTCAACTTCCAGTGTTTACAAAGTTTATAATCGGAGGTCGTTTCAGAACGTTTTCCTATAGAATTGAAGAACACCTAACGCATTGCGATGAACAAAACCACAGATGACAATGACATCCTTACATTCGGAACGCATACTTAGGATACAGAAATGACTTTAATCGGTTTTGACGGTGTTGAGGTGAAAGAAATGTCTTTTTTCTACTTTTTTTATAAATAAGTGAACAGAAATTTCCATAATAACCTAAAAAGTCTTAACTTTGTAGCGTTTTTTGAGTATCAACGAACGATGTCCGTTGATGATGTTCGTTTCTAAATGAGAAACAGAAACACCACGAATACCACATAAAGAGTAGAAAGAAAAACAATCATATTTTATTATTAACAATTATATGGCGAATGTAATTAAGCTAAAGAAAGGCCTTGACATCAACCTGAAAGGTAAGGCTACAGCTAAGGTTTCGGCAGCCAATGCATCGAAAGTCTATGGACTTGTTCCTGATGCGTTTTGGGGGATGAAACCAAAGGTTGTGGTGAAAGAAGGGGATGAAGTGAAGGCTGGTGATGCTTTGTTTGTCAACAAGTTGCATCCCGAAATGAAGTTCGTCTCTCCTGTGGCTGGCAAGGTCTTGCTTGTCGAGAGAGGCGACCGTCGTAAAGTTTTAAGCGTTCAAGTCGAAGCTGCTGCTACCCAGCAGTATGTGGAGTTCGGCAAGAAGCAGGTCAATTCGCTCAGTGCAGAACAGGTGAAAGCCGCCCTCCTCGAGAGTGGACTTTTCGGCTTCATCATCCAGCGTCCTTATGCGGTCGTTGCCAATCCCGACGACCAGCCTAAGGCGATTTTTGTTTCTGCTTTCAGCGACATGCCTCTGGCTGCCGACACCAACGTGGTCTTGAAGGGACGTGAAAACGATTTCCAGACGGGCATCGACGCACTGGCAAAAATTGCTCAGGTTCATGTGGGCGTGAAGGCTGGTTCAGTCGTGGCAAACACGAAGAACGCCACCGTAACCGTATTTGAGGGCAAATGCCCTGCTGGCAACGTGGGTGTGCAGATCAACCATGTCAGCCCCATCAATAAGGGCGAAGTGGTTTGGACACTCGGTGCCGAAGAGGTCGTTTTCATCGGCAAACTCTTCAACGAGGGCAAGGTGGACTTGACCCGCACAGTGGCTGTGGCTGGTTCTGAAATCAAGGAACCACAGTACAAACAGGTGCTGGTGGGTGCCAAGGTGGGTGACCTCGTGTCTGGTAATGTGAAGGCTGATAAGAAGGTGCGCCTCATTGATGGCAACCCGCTCACTGGCATGAAAACCAGCGAAGAGGCCTTCCTTCTTGCCCATTCCACCGAGGTGACAGCCATTCCTGAGGGTGACGATGCCGACGAGCTGTTCGGCTGGATTGCTCCACGTCTGAACGACTTTTCCACCAGCCGCTCCTACTTCACATGGTTGCAGCCCAAGAGCAAGGAGTATGTGCTCGACGCTCGTGTGAAGGGTGGCCATCGTCACATGATTTTCAGTGGCGAATACGATTCTGTGTTCCCTATGGACATCTATCCCGAACAGCTGGTGAAAGCCATCATTGCTGGCGACATCGACCGAATGGAGGCCCTTGGCATTTATGAGGTGGCTCCTGAAGACTTTGCCGTGGCTGAATTTGTGGATAGTTCGAAAGTTGAACTTCAGCGCATTGTTCGAGAGGGTCTCGACATGCTGCGTAAAGAAAACGAATAAGCATTATGGGACTTAAGAAAATTCTTGACAACTTGAAGCCTACCTTCTCGGAAGGAGGTAAGCTCAGCGCTTTCGGCTCTCTCTTTGATGCAGCAGAGACATTCTTCTTTGTGCCCAACGAGACCGCCAAGGTGCGTGGTGCTCATATCCACGACGCCATCGACTCTAAGCGCTCCATTTTCTTTGTAGTGATTGCGCTGATACCTGCCATCCTCTTTGGTATGTACAACATTGGCTATCAGCACGCACTTGTTACAGGTGGTTGCACACCCGATGCTTGTCCTTGTGCCGACATCTGGGGCAACTTCCTCTATGGTCTTGGTGTGATTCTGCCTAAAATTGTGGTCAGCTATGCAGTGGGCCTCGGCATCGAGATAGCCATTGCACAATGGAAAAAAGAAGAGGTTCACGAGGGTTTCTTCGTGACGGGTATTCTTATTCCGCTGATTGTTCCTGTGAACTGCCCGCTTTGGATTATCGCCATTGCCACAGCATTTGCTGTCATCTTTGCAAAGGAAGTGTTCGGCGGTACGGGCATGAACATCTTCAACCCCGCCCTCGTCACTCGTGCCTTCCTTTTCTTCGCCTATCCATCGATGATGTCGGGCGATAAAGTGTGGGTGAACGAGAATTATATGGACAGCATCAATGGTCCTGTGGGCGTGGATGCAGTGTCTGCCGCCACCCCACTCGGCCAGTTGGCTGCTGGAGACGCTGTGACCGCTTCTCCTATGGACACCATTGTTGGCATCATCCCCGGCTCCATCGGTGAGACGTCTGTCATCGCCATCCTCATCGGTGCGGTGATTCTCATCTGGGCGAACATCGCAAGTTGGAAGATTATCCTCTCCACTTTCGTTGGCGGTGCCTTGATGGCTTACCTGCTCCGTTACGATGGTGCACAGAACTTTGAATGGTGGGAGCAGCTCACAGTCGGTGGTTTCTGCTTTGGTGCCGTGTTCATGGCAACCGACCCTGTAACCAGCCCTCGTACAGAAGGCGGCAAGTGGATATTCGGTTTCCTCATTGGTGCTATGGCCATCATCATCCGTGTGCTCAATCCTGGTTATCCAGAAGGCATGATGCTCGCCATCCTGCTGATGAACGTGTTTGCTCCTCTGTTTGACTACTTCTTCGTACAATCTAACATTAACAAGCGCGCTAAGCGTGCCAAAAAGTAAAGGAGGACACAAGAAATGGCAAAAATGAATACAAATGGCAATGCGTACACGATTATCTACGCATCCGTAATGGTCATCATCGTAGCATTCCTCCTCGCTTTCGTTGCTTCAGCACTGAAACCGACGCAGGACGCTAACGTAGCTCTCGACACGAAGAAACAGATTCTTTCCGCATTGAACATCCGCGACCTCTCCAATACTGAGGCTGAGGCCAAATATGCTGAGGTCATCACCAGTGGCGAACTAAACAGCCCTACCCTTACTGCCAATGTGGACGGGGAGGAGAAACTGGTTGTTGCCGTGAAGGGTGCAGGACTTTGGGGTCCGCTTTGGGGATGGGTCTCCATCAACAAGGACGGTGAAACCGTATATGGCACCTTCTTCAACCACGAATCAGAGACAGCAGGCCTGGGTGCCCGCATCAAAGAGCAGTGGTTCCAGGATTTGTTCCAAGGCAAGAAAATCTATCAGGACGGAAAGGTCGCACTCGGCGTTTACAAGCAGGGCAAGGCTCCTGCAAGTCTTCCAGCAGACTACTATGTAGATGCTGTGACAGGTGCAACTCTCACGTCCAATGGTGTTAACGACATGATTCAGAAGTGCCTGACCGACAATCAGGACGCAATTGAAGCATTCAAAAATTAAAGGAGGACAAAGAATATGAGTTTATTTTCTAAAGAGAATGGCGAAGTTTTCATGGGTCCGCTCAACTTGAACAACCCGATTACCGTTCAAGTCCTCGGCATTTGTTCGGCTCTGGCTGTCACTTCGCAGTTGAAGCCTGCTATCGTGATGGGACTCTCTGTGACTGTCATCACAGCATTCGCAAACGTGATTATTTCCCTGCTTCGCAAGACCATCCCGAACCGTATCCGTATCATCGTGCAGTTGGTGGTGGTTGCCGCACTCGTAACAATCGTGAGCAACATCCTCAAGGCATACGTCTATGATGTGAGCGTTCAGCTCTCGGTCTATGTGGGTCTTATTATTACCAACTGTATCCTGATGGGACGTCTGGAGGCTTTTGCCATGCAGAACGGTCCTTGGGAGAGTTTCCTCGATGGAATCGGCAATGGACTCGGCTATGCAGTCGTGCTGGTCATCGTCGGATTCTTCCGTGAGCTCTTCGGCTTCGGCACCCTGTTCGGTTTCCAGATTATCCCCGACAGTGCCTACGTTGAGAACGGTGGTCTCTACATCAACAACGGTATGATGACCATGCCTGCCATGGCACTCATCATCGTGGCTTGTGTCATCTGGGCACACCGTGCCTATAACAAGGATATCGCTTAAAGAATTACATACCTTATTAAATTAAAGAAAAGAATTATGGAACATTTCATTAGTTTGTTCGTTCGCTCCATCTTTGTGGACAACATGATTTTCGCTTTCTTCTTAGGTATGTGTTCCTATTTGGCAGTATCTAAGACAGTAAAGACATCGTTCGGACTCGGTGTGGCAGTCACGTTCGTGCTCCTCATCACCGTGCCCGTTGACTATCTGCTCCAGACGAAGGTGCTCGCCAACGGCGCTTTGGCCGAAGGTGTTGACTTGACCTTCCTCGCATTCATCCTCTTCATTGCAGTCATCGCTGGCATGGTGCAGCTGGTTGAGATGGTGGTGGAACGCTTCTCCCCCTCCCTCTATGCTGCACTCGGTATTTTCCTCCCACTGATTGCTGTGAACTGCGCCATCATGGGTGCCTCGCTCTTCATGCAGCAGCGCATCCTGCTCGACCCCGAAACCTCCACTCAAGCCATCTCTGGTGTGGGTGACTGCGTGGCATACGCACTCGGTTCGGGCATCGGTTGGACACTCGCCATCGTTGGTTTGGCTGCAATCCGTGAGAAAATGGCATACTCCGACGTGCCGAAGCCCCTTCAGGGTCTCGGCATCACGTTCATCACCGTAGGTCTCATGGCAATGGCATTCATGTGTTTCTCTGGTCTCAAAATCTAAAAAAGAAAGGACATAGCAATTATGAACATGACATTTATTTTGTACAGCATCGCTGTTTTCTTGATAATCGTACTTGTACTGGTTATCATCCTTCTCGTTGCTAAGAAGTACCTTTCTCCAAGCGGCAATGTGACCATCACCATCAACGGAAAGGACAAGCTTGAAGTGGAGCAAGGCTCAAGCCTGCTCTCCACCCTCGCAGCTCACGATGTTTACCTCCCCTCTGCCTGTGGCGGAAAGGGCTCTTGCGGACAGTGCAAGTGCCAGGTCGTTGCTGGCGGTGGCGAGATTCTTGACTCAGAGAAGGGCCACTTCACCCGCAAGCAAATCAAGTCTGGTTACCGTCTTGGCTGCCAGTGCAAGGTGAAGGGCGACCTCCAAATCAAGGTGGACGACTCCGTGATGGGCGTGAAAGAATGGGAATGCACCGTTATCGGCAACCGCAACGTGGCCACCTTCATCAAGGAGTACAAAGTGGCATTGCCTCCAGGCGAGCACATGGACTTCGAGCCAGGTTCTTACGCACAAATCAAGGTGCCAGCCTTCTTCATCGACTACGACAAGGACTTCGACAAGAGCCTCATTGGCGACACCTACCTCCCCGCATGGGAGAAGTTTGGGCTTTTCCCGCTCAAGTGCGTCAACGATACCCCAACCGTTCGTGCCTACTCCATGGCGAACTATCCAGACGAGGGCGACATTATCACGCTCAATGTCCGCATCGCCACACCTCCGTTCAAGCCCAAAGACCAAGGTACAGGCTTCATGGACGTGAATCCGGGCATCGCATCGTCCTACATCTTCTCGCTCAAGCCGGGCGACAAGGTCATCATGTCAGGACCTTACGGAGAGTTCCGCCCACAGTATGGCACAGGTCGTGAAATGATTTGGGTTGGTGGTGGCGCCGGTATGGCTCCGCTCCGTGCACAAATCATGCATCTGCTCAAGGGAAATGGCATCAATCCAGAAGACCGTCAGCGTCCAATGCACTACTTCTACGGCGCACGTGCCCTCGAGGAGATTCCATTCCTCGACGACTTCCTTGCACTCGACAAGGAATTCGAGAACTTCCACTTCCACCTTGCCCTCGACCGTCCCGACCCGAAGGCAGACGAGGCAGGCATCAAGTACACGCCAGGATTCGTTGCACCTGTGATGGGCGACACCTATCTCAAGCAGCACGAGAACCCAGAAGACTGCGAGTACTACCTCTGCGGTCCTCCAATGATGGCAAAGACCGTGCTCGACCTGCTCCACTCTCTCGGTGTCGAAGACGACATGATTCGTTTCGACAACTTCGGAGGGTAATGGAAAGCGAACAAACATCAACAGAAAGATAAAATTTGATGATAAGAAAGGAAGGACGTAACGCTACGCCCTTCCTTTTTTTGTTTAAGCCAGATGTCTCTACTGCAGAAGAAGAGGGACACGAAAGGAAGGCTGTGGCGACAATGGGAAGCCTATTTGGGGGTGCCTTTTTGTAGCCGTGAAATAAGGTCGTCATGACAGAATTAGTGCCACAATGAGTGGTGAAAGTCGCAAAACCTGTAATCAACATCGCGTCATCACAATGAGGGATAGAAATAAAACAAGCATCTGATTTGTAAAAGTGGGAGATGTTTCGTACTTTTGCAAACGCTATTCAATTCAATGATGAGATAGAACAAAAAATGAAGTGGACTGTACTATCTGACAACCGCACAATTGACTGCCTGCTTGAAACGACTGAGCAGCGAGAGCTGAGCAGTGCTTGCATGAGCTATGCCGAGGCGCAAGGGAGAAAGAACGAATTTCAGACGGAGCATGGCCTGTCTATCCTGCTGGAAACTGACAAGCATCGCATTTTGCTCGATACAGGAGCCAGCGATGTGTTAATCTGCAACGCTGAGAAGATGGGCATTGACCTCAAGATGGTGGACTATGTGTTTATCTCGCATGGGCATAGCGACCATGCAGGAGGGCTGAAACATCTGATGGCGTTAAACGACAAAGCCAAAGTCATTGTCTCACCCCATGCCATGAGTGGCAAGTTCTTTTCCAAACGGGGAAATCTTCATGGTATCACTGCGGAGTGGCCAGAGATTGATGTTGACAGACTCGTATTGATAAACCAGACCTGCGAAATAGCAGAGGGCATCCTTGCAATAGCCCACATCCCTCAGATACATCCAATACCCAAGGGAAATCAGAATCTTTATGTGCAGAACACCCATGGAAATTATATCCACGACGATTTCCGACATGAGTTGGCGCTGTATGTCGATGGCCTGCTGTTTACGGGATGTGCACATAGTGGTCTGGGGAACATTCTGACGGCTTGTTCGTGGCCTGTTCACACCGTTGTCGGTGGTTTCCACTTACTTGATGGCCAAGAGACCGAAGAAGAACTGGCGGTTTTGGCTCAAAGCCTGAAAGCAGAATATCCAAGGACTCAGTTCTACACCAGCCATTGTACAGGTGACGGTGTGTATAAGATAATGAAAAGCGTTATGGGCGGACAGCTACAGTCCTTTAGATGTGGAACGGTGGTAGAACTGACGAATCGTGTGAACAATGAACCAGTCATAATATGACACAGACAATCGTATATATCCTCATTGCCATGAATGTGCTGACCTTCCTTGTCTATGGCATAGATAAATGGCGGGCAGCACATGGGTGTTGGCGTATATCAGAGGCCACATTGCTAATGCTTGCCGCAGTCGGAGGGAGCATCGGCGCATTGCTGGGCATGAAAATATGGCATCATAAGACCCTTCACAAGAAGTTCAAATATGGTGTTCCGCTGATAATCTTGGCTCAGATAGCACTCATGTATTTTATATGTAAATAAGAGAATCCAAATGAATCCAGTAGCTATCCGATTATTAAACCAGCAGTTGATGGTGCCTCAGTTCAAGACTCCTGTAGAGGTGGTCAGCCACATGGGAGCCATGCAGGCACAGGAGTACCGCATGATGCGCTGGGCTGTAGAGATGCGTACAACGAAACCATCGCACAAAGCCTTCAAGGAGGCTTTCGACAGCGGGCAGATTATCCGTATGCACCTCATGCGAGGCACTTGGCAACTGATGACAGCCGAGGACTACTGGCCATTCATCTCTCTTTGTGCTCCCAAGGCCATTGCTGTCACTAAGGGATGGATGAGCAGCAACAGAATCTCAATCCCAGACGATGAAATGATGCGCATCCGGGATATTCTTGCACGGACGGCATCTGACCAAGGGAGCGTGACGAAAGAGGGCTTTGTTCAGGCATTGGCGGAAAGAGGCTTGCAAATGGACGACCATCGCCTTTCGTACCATATCCGCATGGCAGAAATGTCAGGCGTTCTCTGTAGCGGAGACCTACTGCCCATGAAAGCCACTTACACTTTGACCACGAATAAGGTGAAGTCGCAAGGCACGATTGACAGGGACGAGGCTTTGCTGCGCTTTACTCGGAAATACATTCAATGTCACCAGCCTGCAACGCTGGAGGACTTTGTGTGGTGGTCGGGGTTGAGCGTCAATGATTGTCGGAAAGGTATAACCCTCTTAGGCAACACCATCCACAGGGAGACGTGGAAAGGCAGAGAGTTTTATCTCACGGACGACTGTCGGACACGAGGCTTCAGAACGGGGAAGCTACTCTTGATTCCACCATACGACGAGTATCTCATTGGCTACAAGTCACGCGACATCGTGCTGTCGCCAGAACATCGTCACCATGCCCACAACAACAGTGGCATCTTCCAACCCATCATTGCCCGCGACGGCATCGTCTGCGGCAATTGGTCACCCTTCCGCGAAGACTGCCAGGTAGATTTCTTCAATGGCAGCAACAACATGGAAGGAGTGCAGGAGGCGTGGGCTTTGTATCAACGGTTCAGGTTAAAATAAGTTCCGTTTTTCACCACACAAATTCACAAAATTTTCGGGGCTTTGCCAAGAGTTTGGGGCGAAAAAGCTGATAATTGGTGAGAAAGGGCTTTTGTTCAGATTATTTTCCGTAACTTTGCAAAATATTATGGTTTGGTTCAAACGACATATCCTCATGGTGGCATTCCTGCTGACACATTTTGTGCTGTCAGCTCAAGACCATGTCGCCACCGACACACTGGCAAAGGAGGTCTCCACACTTGACTCCGTGCAAGTGTCGGTGCTGACGTGCACGCCAGGCAAGGATTTGTATGCCAAGTTTGGACATACCGCGCTGCGTGTGCAGAATGTGACACGAAGGGTAGATGCGGTGTTCAATTATGGATGCTTCGACTACAATGCAGACAATTTCGTGATGAAATTCTTGCTGGGAAAGACGGACTACCTGCTTGGTGCCGAGCCGTTTGACTATTTCATTGAACGATATGGGCAGATGGGCATTGGCGTGACGGAGCAGGTGTTGAACCTGACTGAAGTGGAAGCGAATGAACTGTTGGGACTGCTGGTGGTGAATCTTCGTCCGGAGAATCAAGAATATCGATACAAGTGGCTCTACGACAACTGCACGGAACGAGCACGCGACATGGTGGAGAAAGCCGTGGAAGGCGAAGTGGCCTACGAGAAAGCCCCCACTGCCATGACCGTGCGCCAACTGTTGCGGCAGTGCCTGACCGATTCACCTTGGACAAGTTTCGGCATCGACATGATACTGGGTGCAGAGATTGACCAGAAGGTGGACAGACGAGTGCAGATGTTTCTGCCCGATGTGTTCCGCGCCGAGGCCGACGAAGCACACATTATTAATAATAAGGGGGAACGCACCCCATACGTGAAGCGCAAGGCGGTGATAATGGAGGAGACCAACGAGGCCGACACGCCCCACCCTCTCACTTCTCCCCGATTCGTCTTCTCGTTGCTGCTGTTGGCCGTGGCGTTGATTGGATGGTGGGAACACATCAAGAAGCAATACTGCCTGTGGGTGGATGTACTGCTGCACACAGCCCAAGGGGTCGCCGGCATCCTTGTAGCCTTTCTGTTCTTCTTCTCAGAGCATCCTGGAGTAAGCACCAACTGGCTGGTGATTCTTTTCAACCCCCTCCCACTCCTATATGCTGCATGGCTCATCCTTTGCCAGCAGAAGAAACGAAAAAACGTGTTGGCATACGTCAATTTGGCAGTCGTGGCAGGCTTTTTGGTGACAATGGCGGTATGCCCGCAGTCGTTCGACCTTGCCATGTGGCAGGTGGTGCTTGTTTTGTTGGTAAGAGCGGTGGCACAGACAGAAAGACTGAAAGTTAAAAACGGAAAACTGGAAGACTCACATACTTAAAAAACTCACCAACTTAAGAACTTAAAAACTTAAGACCTCATAAATAATGAAAAGGCAGATACTGACAACATTCATTGCTTCCATTGCGATGGCATCAGCGGCACAGACAACCTCTGTGCCTCGATTGGTTGTGGGTATCTCCATTGACCAGCTGCGTTCCGACTACCTGAATGCCTTCATGCCCCTCTATGGTGAGGGAGGCTTCAAATTGCTGCTTGACAAAGGACAAGTCTATTCCAACGTGCAATATCAGCATACGCCTGTTGACCGCGCTTCGGCCATCGCCACCATCGTAACGGGCACAGTGCCTTACAATCATGGCATCATCGCGGAGGAATGGATGCATCGGGCCGAGCTGCACACCAATTTCTGTGTGGATGACCGTCGATACAAGGGAGTGGAGACACAGGATTATTCCTCTCCCAAGAATCTGTTGGTCAGCACGATAGGAGATGAGTTGAAGGTCGCCACCAAGGGCAAGGCACTCGTTTACAGCATCGCTCCCAATCGTGAAGCTGCCGTGCTGGCTGCTGGTCATGCGGCAGACTGGGCCATGTGGATTGACAATCAAAACGGTCGATGGGCTGGTACGACCTATTATGGCGATGCACCCGCATGGCTGCGGTATTTGGATTCAAATTCCATTGCAGACAGAATATCCTCAATGATGTGGAAACCTTCCACAGAATACAGCGGCTCATACAACTACTTCTTGACCACGACCCAGAAACCATTTTCCCACAACTTCACGGGCGACAGCCGATACCATGAGTTCAAGATGTCTGGCCTGGTGAATGAAGAAGTGACCAAGGCAGCCCGTTATTGCTTGGAAAGTGGCCATGTGGGCATGGACGAAGTGACCGACTTCCTTTCCGTATGCTATTATGCCGGCAATTTCCATCATGCCCAGTCGGCCACGAATGAACTACAAGACACCTACATACGTTTGGATGCCGCATTGGCAACCCTCTTGCAAAGAATCGACCATTTGGTAGGACTTGACAAGACGCTGATTTTCATTACTTCCACGGGATATGACGAGATAGACGAAGCGGAAGACCTGGCCCAATACCGCATTCCAACAGGAGAGCTAAACATCAACCGCTGTGCCACTTTACTCAATATGTATCTGTGTGCCATGTATGGCAATGGACTGTATGTGGAGAGTTATTTTGGCAATCAGTTCTACCTCAACCATAAGCTATTAGAGCAGAAACAATTGAAACTGGCAGAAGTGCTGGAGCACTGCGAAGACTTTCTGTTTCAATTGTCGGGAGTGAGAGACGTATTCACCGCCCATCGCATCACACAGGGAGCATGGACACCCGGCATCAGCATCATTCGAAATGGGTACAACCCCAAATGTTCGGGGGACATCATCATACAGGTATCACCAGGGTGGACATTGGTGGACGAAGACCGCGCCTCCAAGAAGATGCAACGCGACTCGTTTTTTGAGTTTCCGCTCATCTTCTTTGGCTATACGATAAAGGCAAAGAAAGTGGATGCCCCTGTCACTGTCGATTGCATTGCACCGACAGTGGCACATCACATCCGCATCAGAGCACCCAACGGATGTGCGACTTCACCACTCTTCTGAAAGCAATTCCAATCGGAAGGATGAAGGGACAAAAGATGAACACATGAAATAAGGAAACAAATGGTAAAAACGTCAAATTACAAATAAATATATGGGATTTTCATTAAACAAATTTTTGAGCACCATGTTTGGCAACAAGGCGCAACGTGACATCAAGGAGATTCGCCCCATTGTCGAACAGATATTAGCTGTTGAGCCGGAAATTCAAAAACTGACCAACGATGAGTTGCGTGCCAAAGTGGACGACATCAAGGCATATCTTCAAGACAAAGTGAAAGACAAGCGTGCCGAGATTGCCGAACTGAGAGAGAAAATTGAAGGAACCGAAATAGACAAACGTCAGCCAATCTTTGAGGCAATTGACAAGAAAGAGACTGAGGTGTTGGACATCTTTGAAGAGGGCCTCACCGAAGTGTTGCCAACGGTATATGCCATCGTGAAGGACACCGCGCGCCGTTTCACAAATGCCAAAAACGGAGATATCATTGTCACCGCCACACAGTTCGACAAAGACCTCTCCATCGACCACGACTTTGTGGACATCGATGGCGACAAGGCCATCTGGCACAACCACTGGGTGGCAAGCGGCAACGAGATGACATGGAACATGATTCACTACAACGTGCAGCTCTTCGGCGGCATCGTGCTCCATCAAGGCAAGATTGCAGAGATGGCAACAGGTGAAGGCAAGACGCTTGTGGCAACCTTGCCAGTGTTCC
This sequence comes from Bacteroidaceae bacterium, assembly GCA_017448825.1. Classification (GTDB taxonomy): domain Bacteria; phylum Bacteroidota; class Bacteroidia; order Bacteroidales; family Bacteroidaceae; genus Minthosoma. The sequence continues at coordinate 3,147 of JAFSKR010000070.1, read as the reverse complement.
TCAATGCACTCTCTCGCAACGGTGTCCACGTGGTCACTGTGAACGATTACCTCGCCAAGCGCGACTCTGAGTGGATGGGACCGCTCTATATGTTCCACGGCTTGAGCGTCGATTGCATCGACAAGCACCAACCCAACTCGGAGGAACGTCGGCGTGCTTATCAGGCAGACATCACCTTCGGCACCAACAACGAGTTTGGCTTCGACTATTTGCGCGACAATATGGCCATGGGGCCAAAGGACCTTGTACAGCGCATCCACAACTTTGCCATTGTCGATGAGGTTGACTCTGTGCTCATCGACGATGCCCGTACTCCGCTCATCATCTCCGGTCCCGTACCCAAAGGGGATGTGCAGATGTTTGAGGAGTATTGCCCCATCGTGGAACAACTCGTTGAAGCACAACGTCGTCTGGCTCAGAATTACCTCACGGAGGCAAAGAAACTCATCGAGTCAGACAACAAGGATGACGTGACAGCAGGTTTCCTCTCCCTCTTCCGTGCTTACAAAGGTCTGCCCAAGAGTAATGCCCTCATCAAGTTCCTCTCGCAGCCAGGCATCAAGACAGGCTTGCTCCAGACGGAGGAAATCTATATGGAGAACAACAACCGCCGAATGCCGGAAGCCACCAACCCGCTTTTCTTTGTGGTAGATGAGAAGCTGAAGTCGGTAGAGATGACGGACAAGGGTAATCAACTGATTGCCAACATCGTGAAGGATGACCAGTTCTTCGTATTGCCTGACATCACCACACAGCTCTCCGCATTGGAAAACGAAAAATTTGAGAATGAAGAGGAGAAACTTGCCAAGAAGGATGCCCTCATGCAGGATTATGCCCTGAAGGCAGAACGTGTGCACACCATCCAACAGTTGCTGAAGGCATACACCATGTTTGTGAAGGACGACGACTACGTCATCATGGACGGCGAGGTGAAAATTGTCGATGAACAGACAGGACGTATCATGGAAGGTCGTCGATGGAGCGATGGACTCCATCAAGCCGTTGAGGCAAAAGAGCGTGTGAAGGTTGAGGCAGCCACCCAAACTTTCGCAACAATCACTTTGCAGAACTATTTCCGTATGTATCACAAGTTGTCAGGCATGACAGGTACTGCCATCACTGAGGCAGGCGAGTTCTGGGATATCTACAAGCTGGATGTGGTGGAGATTCCAACCAACCGCCCGATTGCCCGAAACGACATGAACGACCGTGTCTATAAGACCAACCGGGAGAAGTACAACGCCGTGATTGAGGAAATAGTGAAGATGCGCAACAGTGGACGTCCCGTGCTGGTGGGTACGACATCCGTCGAAATATCCGAACTGCTTTCCCGAATGCTTTCCATGCGCAAGATACCTCACCAAGTGCTGAATGCCAAACTTCACCAAAAGGAGGCAGACATCGTGGCACTGGCAGGTCAGAGCACACTGGGCGAAGTCGTGAAAGAAGATGGAACCAAAGAAGAGAAACTGTTAGGTGCCGTAACCATTGCCACCAACATGGCTGGTCGTGGTACCGACATCAAGCTCTCTGACGAAGTGAAAGCCGCCGGCGGTCTTGCCATCATCGGCACCGAACGCCATGAGAGCCGTCGCGTCGATAGGCAGTTGCGTGGACGTTCCGGCCGTCAGGGCGACCCGGGTTCTTCCGTCTTCTACGTTTCTCTGGAAGATAAGCTCATGCGCCTCTTTGCCAGCGACCGCATCTCGAAAGTGATGGACAGACTTGGCTTCGAAGAGGGGGAGATGATTGAGCATAAGATGATTAACCAAAGCATCGAACGTGCTCAGAAGAAAGTGGAAGAGAACAACTTCGGCATCCGTAAGCGTCTGCTCGAATACGATGACGTGATGAACAAGCAGCGCAAGGTCATTTACGAACGCCGCCGCCACGCTTTGATGGGTGAACGCATCGGCATGGACATCTCCAACATGATTTGGGATCGTGTCGTCCACATCCTCCAGAATGGCGACTATGAGAGTTGCAAGGAAGACTTCCTGCGTATCTTTGCGATGGAGATTCCCTTTACGATGGAGCAGTTTGAAGAGAAGAGCCGCAATCAGTTGGAGGACGAAGCATTTGATATTGTGATAGACTCTTTCAAGAAACGCAGTGCACGCCTTGCATCAACAGCATTCCCTGTCATCAAGGAAGTCTATGAGACGAAAGGCAACATGTACGAGAACATTCTTGTGCCCATCACCGATGGTCGCCGCATCTATCAAATCAGCATACCTCTCAAAGAGGCATACGAGACAGAAGGAAAATCTATTCTCGTGGCATTCGAGAAGGCCATTCTCCTTCACACCATTGACGATGCTTGGAAGGAAAACCTGCGTGCGCTCGATGAACTGAAGCAGTCCGTTCAAAATGCATCCTACGAACAGAAAGACCCGCTGCTCATCTTCAAACTGGAATCCGTCACCCTGTTCGACACGATGGTCAACGAAATCAACGACGGCACCATTTCAGTCCTGATGCGTTGCTCCATCCCTATCGCTCAGCCGCAGGAGATTCAACAAGCCCCCAAGTCAGCGATGGATGAGCCTTCCCTACCACACCTCACGGAGAGTCATCAGAACCTCGATGAACCCTCAGAGACGCAACGTCAGCAGGCGCAAGCAGCTCGCACCGACACTCGTTCCCGCCAACCTATCACACCGATTGTCAACAACGGTCCCAAGATTGGTCGCAACGACCCTTGTCCATGCGGCAGCGGCAAAAAGTATAAGAACTGTCACGGACGCGGATTGTAAAAATCCACGTTACCCACAAGGAATGAGGGGCTTGCAGAAATGCAAGTCCCTCATTCCTTGTGGCACAATCAGCGTCGCCTGCATAAGCTCACCAGCATTGCCTGCATAAGCTCACCAGCATTGCCCGCATAAGCTCACCAGCGTTGCCCGCATAAGCTCACCAGCATTGCCCACATAGGTCACCGATTTAGCGGCTTAAGACGAAGCGATGCAGCTCATGTAGATGAGATTTATTCTTGATGAGCCAAGCTAATTAATTCTTGATGAGCCAAGCTTTACCAAACAGAGGAATCCGCTAAGTAAAAATAAGGGACTTGCATTTCTGCAAGTCCCTTAATTCTTTGTGGCGAATTTGTAGCGCCTACGGGAATCGAACCCGTGTTCCATGCGT
>JAFSKR010000069.1 GCA_017448825.1 Bacteroidaceae bacterium | reverse complement strand
TTCCACCTCTTCCCATCCCGAACAGAGAAGTTAAGCCCGGGCGCGCCGATGGTACTGCACCGCAATGCGGGAGAGTAGGTCGCCGCCTTCTTGAGGGAGTCCCCCCACATCACGATGATGAGGGGGGACTCTTTGTTATATGCATCGTTCTTCGATGCATGGCTTTTCGAGATATAGGAGGAGTGTCGATTTATATTATTGGTATATATGTTGTTCTGTTGTCGGTGTTGGGTGAACTTATGTGCTTTCTTCTATGTTTTGGAGGTCTAAAGGTTGGAACTTTCGATAAAAATGATTACCTTTGCTCACCAATTTTCGCTTGGTTGATGAAAAACAAGTCGCAGAAAAATTTCTTCTATTTCCCTAAGAGTGACCGCCGTGCTGTGGTTGCGTTGGGATGTATCGCCGTTTTCTGTATCGGTGTCCTAATGGTGATGGATGTCTTACGGGGGCAGATGTCAGGTTCATCCGACACAGTGGGAGAGAATGGGTTGGATGAGATAAATGCCACTGTTGACCAAATTTTCTCTCCTTCCGACTTTGAACCCCATGTCTTTGACCCTAATACGGTTGATTCTCTTACTTTGGTGCACTTTGGCATCAAGCCTTGGAAAGTGAAGAACTTTCTCCACTATCGTGCGGCAGGAAAGCAGTTTCGTAAGGCGGAAGATATGGGCGACACGTATGGATGGACGAAAGAAGATGTGGAAATACTGATACCATATGTGCTTGTAGATGGAGCATATAGTAGGAACGAGAACAAAGGAAAAGGAAGGGACGAGGAGACAAGATGGGAAAGGAAAGAGAAACAGCCTTTTCCTATATCCAATAAGTTTCGTGTGTTGACAACGGTTGACGTGAATGAGGCTGATTCAGCGTTGTTATGTCGTATTCCTGGTATCGGTGGGGGAATCAGCCGTTCCATTCTCCGTTACCGTACGCGTCTTGGTGGCTTTTATGCAGTTTCTCAATTGTCAGAAATCGATTTGCTCTCTCCAGAACTTCTGGAATGGTTTACCGTTTCTCCTTCTCCCCAACTTAAGAAAATCTCCCTCAATACAGCCTCTTTTCAGGTGCTCAATAGCCACCCCTACATCACTTACGAACAGACAAAGGCTCTCCTTCAATACCGCCGTCTGTATGGCAACGTGGAAAATGAAGAGAAACTCCGCTCTACGGGCATCTTCTCTGCGGAAGACCTCGACCGTTTGCGCCCCTACCTCGAATACTGATACCAGCGTAGTGACTCTTGAATAGAGTTTTTGGAAAAGGGTTGATGGCATTGCCCCTATAGCACTGCCATCCATCTAACCTCTGTTGTCAGCTCCCCACATCATTTTTCTTCGAAGGGTGGTGAAGAAACTTTGCCCTGGTCGTGTGACCACGTTGATGACATAAGGAGCCTTGCGGATGCGCAGGTGAATGTTGTCGGGATAACTCTGGCTTCGTCCGTCGAGCGAAATGAGAAAACTGCGGCTTCTACTCTCTACACGCAACGTCACCTCGCTGTTGTCGCACAGGACGATGGGGCGCATATTCAGGCTGTGTGGAGCCACAGGCGTCAGGCTGATGGTATCGCTTTGAGGAACGATGATGGGACCGCCTACGCTGAGCGAATAGGCGGTGCTGCCCGTTGGGGTGCCGACAATGAGACCGTCCGCTTGATATGTGGTAAGATATTCGTCGTTGATATCGGTATGAATAGAAATCATCGACGAGATATCGTGTTTCAGAATGGCGATTTCGTTCAATGCGTAGGGATAGCCCTTCAGTTCCATCTCATCGCAAGAGATATTCAGCACGCTATGCCGTTCCACGTTGAAGTTGCCGTCGTAGATGTCGGCAAGGGTCTCTTCGATGTGGTCTGGTGAAAAACTGGCGAGAAAACCGAGTCTGCCTGTATTGATGCCGATGATAGGGATTTCTTTGTCACCCACGCGGCTTGCCACGTCAAGGAAGGTGCCGTCGCCACCCATGCACACCACAAAGTCTGCCACGAAGTTGTTGTCTTTGATAATTTCGCAGGTCGGCACATGAATCTTCAGGTTGTTGTATAGGAACTCATGAAATGTTTCGGGGATGGCAATCTCCGCTTTTCGTTCGGAGGCAATGGCGAAAAATTTCTGCACCGCAGCACTCTTTCGTTCCTGATAGACGTTGCCGAAGAGGGCAAACTTGAGCTTTTTAGTCATATTTAAGATATTTTATGTGTCGTATGTGGTGAAAAAGCCGTACTTTTGCATCACGATTTGTTCGCAAAGGTAGTAATTATAATTCAGAATTTCTCATTCATGATTCAGATTTTTGCCTTGCGTGCAGAAGAAAACGTAACTTCTAACTGATAATTCATACCAATACTTGAACTTTATGGAAGAACTTAGCATTCTTGAACTCGCATCGAAAGGTGGTTGGATTATGATTGTCCTTGCTGTCCTTTCCATCATTGCCGTGTACATTTTCGTAGAACGTTTTATTGCCATCCGAAATGCTGGCAAGGACGACAAACTGTTCATGGATCGTATTCGTGACTATCTGAAGAATGGTGATGTCAAGTCTGCCATCAACTTTTGCCGTGTTACCAACACAGCCGCCGCCCGCATGATAGAACGTGGTATCAGTCGTATGGGCAAGCCTGCTGCAGAGATTCAGACCGCCATCGAGAACACGGGAAATCTGGAAATCGCTACGATGGAGAAGCGGCTGCCTGTGCTTGCCACCATCGCTGGCGGTGCCCCGATGATCGGTTTCTTGGGTACTGTCATTGGTATGGTCGAGGCATTTTGGCAGATGAGCAATGCCGGAGGAAACATTGACATCAGCCTCCTTTCTGGTGGTATCTATCAGGCTATGATCACCACAGTGGGTGGTTTGGCTGTGGGCATCGTCGCCCTGTTTGCCTACAACTATTTGGTGGCGAAGATTGATGGTGTGGTGAACGAGATTGAAGCCAAGTCACTCACTTTCATGGACATCGTTAGCGAGGAGGGATAAGAGCCTATGTTCAAAAGACGCACAAGGGTCACACCGACGTTCAATATGGCGTCGATGACCGACATTATCTTCCTGCTGCTCATCTTCTTCATGATAACGAGCACGATGGTGTCGCCCAATGCCATCAAGGTGCTCTTGCCGCAGGGTAAGAAGCAAACCACCGTTAAGGCAACGGCACGTGTGGTGATAGACAAGGACTTGAACCTTTACGCTGCTCTCGACAACGAACAAGAAGAACCCGTCACGTTGGAGGAACTCCCACAGGTGCTCAATGCACAGGTGAATGATTCCACAGAACTCTTTGTCTCCCTCTATGCTGACGAGGCTGTCCCCTATAGGAATATCGTTGAAATTCTGAGTATCGCTAACGAGAATCATTTCAAGATGGTTCTTGCCACACGTCCCCCTTCACACAATGACAGATAATAAGAAGAAAAATATCAAGGCAGGCATCATCTCCTTGTTGGTACATGCTGCACTCATCCTGCTTCTTGCTTTCTTGACGCTCTCTGTGGCGCATCCCGACAAGGACAAGGAAGATGGTGTGCCTGTGCTGCTGGGCATGGTGGAAGATGCGGGTGGCGAAGACTTGGGTGGACTTCCGACTGATACTGGTGAGGAGGTGGAGGCTGAGGATGCATCGGAGGAGGAAGCGTCAGATGCAGAGGAAGTGCCTTTGGCTCCTGCTCCAGAACCGAAACCTGCTCCTGTGCCTAAGCCGGCACCACAACCCACTCCAAAGCCTGTTGCTAAGCCACTCCTGACACAAGACCAAGAGAAGTCCATTGCGGCAGAAGAGGCGAAGAAAAAGGCAGTTGAAGAAGCCGCTCGCAAAAAAGCAGCCGAGGAGGCCAAACGAAAGGCAGCCGAGGAGGCCAAACGAAAGGCTGCAGAGGAAGAATCGAAGCGAAAGGCTGCTGAGGAAGCTGCCAAGAAGCGTGCAGCAGAGGAGGCAGCTCGTAAGAAGGCTGCTGAAGAAGCTGCCAAGAAACGTGCTGAGGAAGCTGCTCGCCGAAAGGCAGAAGAGGAGGCCAAACGAAAAGCTGCAGAGGAGGCACGCAAGAAGGCGGAAGCTGAACGTGCTGCTGCCGCTGCTGCCAACAACCGTGTAGCAGGTGCCTTCGGCAATGCTGGCAATAAGGGCAGCAGTGGAAACACGACAGGCAATGGTAGCCAAGGTTCTCCGACTGGCAACAGCAACACGGGTGCTACCACTGGCACAGGCGGTCTCGGTACGGGGACTTCTGCTAAGGTCGGTAACCGCCTTGTTGTCTATCTGGCCAAGCCTCAATATACTGACCCTAATAGCGAGGGTACCGTGCAGGTCTCCATCCAAGTGAGTGCGACAGGTGTGGTCATCAGTGCGAACGTCACCAGCAGTACTACTTCTTCCGTCGCTCTTAAGAATGCCGCTATCGCTGCGGCAAAACTCTCGAGATTCTCCGAAGGCGAGCGTACTGAGAATGGTACCATCACATATCGATTTAAACTCCAGTAACTTATGATTTATGTTTTTTTTGCTCCGGGCTTTGAAGAAGTGGAAGCTCTCGGTCCCATCGACGTGTGCCGTCGTGCAGGCCTCGAAGTGATTACTGTGTCAATCACTGATGAACTCACCGTTATGGGTGCTCATGGCATCCCTGTCGTTGCCGACTCCTTGTTTGCCGACAATGACTACAGCGATGCCGATATGATTTTCCTCCCTGGCGGGATGCCGGGTGCCACCAACCTTAATGCGCACGAGGGCCTTCGCAAGGTTATCCTTGCTCATCATGAGGCGGGCAAACCTCTTGCTGCCATCTGTGCTGCACCGCTTGTGTACGGCAATCTCGGTCTGGCGGAGGGCAAGAGAATGACTTGCTATCCTGGTTTTGAGCAGTACCTTACGGGTGCCACTTGCACGGCAGCTCTTGTGGAACGCGATGGTCTCATGTTCACGGGCAAGGGTCCAGCTGCTGCTCTCGCTCTTGGCTATGCCATTGTGGAGCATTTCTGTGGGGTCGGCACTGCTGAGCAACTTAAGCAGGGCATGGTGTACAACGACCTATGGAACGGGCGATGAACGCGGTCATCATCGTGGCTGGTGGTAAGGGGCTTCGCATGGGAGGTGACATTCCAAAGCAGTTCCTGCCTATTGGTGGTAAGCCCATCTTGATGCACACTATTGAGCGTTTCCTGCGGTATGATACCGAGATGCAGGTGGTGCTTGTGTTGCCCCAAGGGCAGCAGGAGCATTGGCGTGGGCTTTGCGAACGATACGAGTTCCGTCTGCCTCACACTGTCGCCAACGGGGGGGAGACTCGCTTTCATTCTGTCAAAAATGGGCTTGCCCTGGTAGCGGATGGAGTGGGGCTGATTGGTGTACATGACGGGGTGCGTCCCTTCGTGTCTCTTGGCACGATTGGGGCGTGCTACGGTGGTGCTATGCGCTGCGGTGCCGTCGTTCCCGTCATCGATGTGGTTGAGACGGTTCGTCACATGGTAAGTCCTGAGGTTAGCGAGACGGTTCCGAGGGCTGAGTACAAGTTGGTCCAGACTCCTCAGGTATTTTCTGCAGCGCTTTTGCGTGAGGCGTATCGTCAGCCTTACACGGACTTTTTCACAGATGATGCTTCGGTTGTCGAGCGTTTGGGTCATCGTGTCTCCCTTGTGTCTGGCAACCGCGAGAACATCAAGATTACCACTCCTTTCGATCTGACCATTGCTGAGGCTTTGATGCCTTCTTTCCTTTCGGCAGGCGCTTCTGTCTGAGTGGGCGTCGATAGTCTGCTCGAGTAGGCAGCGGTGTTTTGCTTGAAGGGGGGATTGGGCGTCTGTCGTTTGGAGGGGATGGTTGCTGCATTGGTGTCTTTTGAGGACAAAAGGGCTGAATTGGGTGATTATTTGGAGAAGAACTGCGTTTTTTTGAGGGAAATGTTTTGTGGATAGGTGAAAACTTGATACTTTTGCAACGATTATTGTTCAAAGGTACTACTTATTCTTATTCTTTTACATTAAATTTTGTTTACATTGAGAAAGTTAGGTTTTCTTATTTTAGCATCCCTTCTGATAGTAGGCACTATGTCTGCTCAGGATGCTTCGAGAGCTGCAAAGTCAATCGATTCTAAGACTGCTGGCACCTACACGGGTCAGAAGAAGAAAGGTGTGATTCATGGTCAGGGCACCTACAAGTGGGATAACGGTGATGTCTATGAGGGTTCCTTCAAGGATGGCAAAATTGATGGTTACGGCACCTACAAATGGGCTGACGGTGATGTCTATCAGGGCTATTTCAAGGAGGGCAAGCAGGAAGGTCAGGGTACAGCCTACTATGCAAAAAAGAATAACCTTTTCGAGGGCACCTGGCACGATGGCAAGCGCAATGGTAAGGGAAAACTCCAGTGGTCTAATGGCGATGTCTATGAAGGCGACTGGGTGGATGACGATCGCACAGGCGAGGGCGTTTTCTTGGCAGCCGATGGTGACGAGTACAGAGGTCACTATGTGAAGAATGAACGCAATGGTCAGGGCACATACACTTACAACAACGGTGATGTCTATGTGGGCAATTGGGTGAATGGTGAGAAGGAAGGACAGGGTGTCTATACTTTTGCTAACGGTGCCGTGTATGAAGGCAGTTTCGTTCTCTCCAAATTCGAGGGCGAAGGCAAATACACCTCAAAGAACGGGTCGGTGTATGTGGGCAACTTCCATAACGACCGCCGTCATGGCTATGGTGTTTACACCACCGTCAGCGGTTCGCGACTGGCTGGCAATTGGAACAACAACAAGTATATGGGTGAGGGTGATTCCGCTTCTGCCCGCAGCATTATGACTTCGCTCAAGACTGCCATTTTCGCTCAGGGCACCATCACACCATTCGGTATTGGACTCATCGTGTTCGCCATCCTTTCTTTCGGATGGTTTGTGTTCAGAGCAATCAAACCCAGTAAAAAATAATTCATGCTTTATTTCTTAGCAATACTTTCAGGCATACTTCCTGCACTGATGCTTGTTGCCTTTATCTATTGGGTGGACAAGTATCAGCGCGAGCCTGTTTCGTGGATTCTTAAGTCCTTTTGGTATGGGGCCACTGCCTGCGTGCCGGCCGTGCTGCTCGAAATGATGTGGCCTGCTGCCGACCTTGACACGATGGGTGGCGACCTGTACTACAGTTTCATCGTGACTGCGCTTTCCGAGGAGGGGATGAAGTTCCTTTTCTTCCTGCTATTGGTGCGTGCCAACCCCCACTTCGACGAGCGTGTCGATGGCATCGTTTATGCTGTCTGTGTGGGTATGGGCTTTGCGGGGCTGGAGAACATCGGTTACCTGCTTACGGACGTTGAGCACTTGGCGATGTTGGGAGCAGCCCGTGCGCTCATCAGCGTGCCTGGTCACTTTTTCTATGCCGTCTTCATGGGCTACTATTACGCTCTTGCCGTCTATGGTTGGCATCGCCGTCGCAAACTCATGATGTGCGCGTCGTTGCTGGTGCCCACTCTCTTGCATGGTCTCTTCGACAGTGCCCTCTTGGCAACAGGTCTCAGCATTACCCACATGATTATTGCGGCAGTTGTTTTTGCCGTGCTCTTCGTTATGATGGGCATCTATGTGGGACGGCACACCAAACGACTGCTCGAAGCCGACAACCGATTGATACATAAACAAGGAATCGGAAATAAGGGTTAAGATGATGAGGGTGTGCCTATTTTGACACACCCTCCTCACCCCTTTTGGGTCCATTCAATGCCTTCCGACATCGTGTGATGTACGATATTTCTCTTACCTTTTTGTGGTTCTCGCATTTTTTCGTAACCTTGCGCTCAAGACTGTCAACTATAAACAAAAATGATATGGACAAGAAATTCCCGTATGGCTATGATGTGAACGCCTATATTGACAAGGCGTTTGAACAGATGAAAGAAGACTTTCCCTGGGCAAAAAGGGAAATGATAGTGGAGGACAACAATCTGGGTATCGAGAAAGTAGGAGATGACTATCAATATGTCTCTTATCGTTCGCGGTATGATGGCACGTTGGTGCCAATCCCCTTGGATGTTGATTGCGACGAGTTCATCCATCGGCTTGCCAGTGATCATTCTTGGGAACTTGGTCGTGAGAATCATGTGAGGGAAACCATTGACGTGCCAGCGAAACGTACATGCAGCGGCGACTGGTATCTGGAGATATATCGGATACAGAAGCATGAGTTGGGAGGCTATTCGGCCTATGTTCAGGCTGGCAACCGCTCGGCAGGAGCGTCGAGGACGTTCTTCATCCCAGCTTCTTATTTCAAGTTGACATGGGAGGAGTTTCTCGATAAGTACCTCGAATTGGTTTCTCCGGGGGGGTTCTACGTTGGCAAGGATGATCTTGAAAATGCCCCTGGCCTCAAAGAATTTTTGGGTTACTAATTGACTTTGAAAGATGAACTTGAAAAAAATAATCTTGGCAAGGCTCATGGTGGGTTTGTCTGTTTTGGGTCTTTCGGCACAGAATTTGCAGAAGGGGACGTATGGTTACCTTTACTGCCACATGAGTGATAACGGTGAGTTTACAGCGTATGCCTTGAGTCGCGATGGATTGCACTACCACGATTTGAACGATGGGAAAGCCGTCATAGACCCGAAGGTGATGGCTGGAATTGAGGGTGGTCAGCGCGATGCGTATGTGTGCCGCAAGTCGGACAGCGGAAAAGGATACCTCATGGTCACCACCGATATGTGCGTAGCCCGCTCGCACCAATGGTACAACTACGGCATCAACCTCATGAAGAGTGATGACTTGATTCATTGGACATCGAAAACGTTCGACTTTCGCAAGGGCAACGAGATATTCTGTGACCCTGAGAGTCCTGACGTGATTGCCGACTGGAGCAAGATTAACCGTGTGTGGGCGCCACAGGTGTTTTGGGATCCTGACTATGTGTGGGCTTCAGGTGAAAAGGGTGGCTACTTCATCTATTATTCCATCTGGAGTTTCAATGAAGATGACAAGTACGACCGCATGGTGTACAGTTATGCCGACAAGACCTTCACCAAGCTTACCAAGCCGCGTGTGCTTTTCGATTGGGGTTATGCGACGATTGATGCCGACATCAATCTTTTGGCGAGCGATGGCAAATACCACATGCTCATTAAGAAGGAGGGCGGACACCCTGGCATCTTCCAGACAAAAGCCGACCGCCTTACGGGACCTTGGCCAGAGCCTGACGAGAACGACTTCGTGAGTTTCGAGGGTAAGAAGAAGTGTGAGGGCAGCAGCGCCTTTCAAATTGTGGGCGAAAAGGGTTGGCGTGTTGCCTACATCCAGTATAGTGACCGTCCGAAGCATTACCGCATCTGCCAGACAGATGAGTTCTTGAAGGGCTTCCACGACCCTGTGGATATTGAGGGTGTTACTGCTCCGCAGCACGGTAGTTTCATGCGGCTCACTAAAAAGGAATATAGAAAATTGGAAAAGCATTTCAACGGGAGGTAAAAAGGTACAAAAAAGCGGAGGCGATGGCGCCTCCGCTTTTTATATATATATAAAGATGTTGTATTATTTCACTTGACGAAGACCTTTCCCACTCGTCCATCCGACATCCTTACGATGTTAATGCCCCTACGAACTGCAGAAAGACGAACACCGTTCAGGTCATAAAACTCAACAACAACCTTCCCACCATCCAGTACATCCTCCATAGCAGTGGCCTCGCCCGAGACACCAGCACCCTCAGGCACCTCCATCGAGTCATAAGTAAGCGTCCAATTGTCAAGCTTGAACCAGCCCAGCGAAGCCTGCTCGGAAAGCTGGCCGTCCACAGCACTGATGCGGCTTGAGCGGAAACCAATCGTGATGTCCCCCTTCTCAGCCAGGCCAAAAGTCAGCGAAGTGGTGTAAGGAGCGCTGGAGGCACCGTAGCTCTCACTGGAATAATTGCCCGCATAGTTCAAATGCTTCAGTTCAACGTCGCCATTGATGGCATCAATCTCGGCAGCAATGCGAACATCAGCAGGGAACGTGCCGTAAAACTCCTCGTCAGCATTCTGGATGTAATCATACTCAGCTCCATAAAGCGTCACATACTCATTGGCAAAAAGCCGCTGCATGCCAAGGTTCATGCCCGCCCAGTCGTTCTGTACCACAGCGTCCACTGTCACGGTGTACTGCCCAGCTGGCAATCCCTCGATAGTCTGCGAAATCTCGATGACAGGCACCGCACTCGCCCAGATGCCCCACAGGTGAGTACCGTCAGTGTACTGGTTAGTGACAGCTTCACCTTCCGTGTTATATACATCCGTCAGATTGTCGCCCTCGTTGATGGCACACCAATTCACCACGCCAGCAGCGTTCAGCTCAGCCGCAGTCTTGCAAAGCACGCCATCTACGTATACGTTCCATCCTGTTGGCGCATTGGCCACGCCGCTGGAACTGTTGCCGTTTTGGCTGGAAAGGTCTTCATACGACGGATTCTGGATGTACTCCGTCAAATCCATGCCCTCCTCGATGTCATCAGACTGAATGCAAATCTGCAAAGCCTCGTTTAGGCCTTCGATGATGGAATCTACGGCAGCAGCGTCCGCAGCAGTGCCTTCGTTGTAAGCATCTTCTGCTTCATAGATGACATCCGAATACTCGCCTGCACCAGCTTTGTTTTGGTATTGGTCGAGATACTGAAAGTGCTGGTCGATAGCTGCGCGGAGCTTCTCGTAAGCTTTTACAGAAGCATCCACTACCACGAGCAAGTCCTTCGCCTCCAGAATGCCCGAGATGATCTCTTCCTGCGTATTGGCCGTGGTGATATTGCCTTGTGTATTGTCCTTGAGCAGATCGTTTACGCTAGCTGCCATCGGCTCACCGTCGTATTCATCAAGGAGATTTGCATAATGCTCATAGATTTCCACAGCGTCTTCTGCCGAATAGCCCAGCTTCTTGACAGTGAAGTTGTCCGTCTTGAACCATCCGTCGCCACCTGCACCATTGGATGCCGTGCGGTTGGTGGCAGCAATGTTGCCATCTGTGCGCACGCCAAACGTGAGCGTACCGTCATACACAAATGCTTTCACCGTTACGGGACGCATCTCGCGGTCGGTTGTGATGATTTCATTGCCTGCAAAGGCAAATACTTCCGTCTTGTCGAGTTCAGAGAGGTCGTATTCCTCTTGACCAGCGTAGTAAGTGGAGTTGAGGTTTCCGAAGATGCGCTGTGTAGTGAGACGAGAACCGTTGCCATTGCTTCCAGCCATCAGACCTGCGGTAATTTCGTAAGTGCCATTCTCCAGTTGGGTGATGGTTTGCGAAATCTCGTAAGTGGGCACAGAGCCGTTCCAAATGCCGAATGCCACACTTCCATCCATGATTTCGCCCTCGGCATCGTTGTTCACACCATGCCAACCACCAATACCAGCACTTCTCACTTGGTCAGCTGTCACCACTTGGGTGCCATTGATGTAAACGTTCCAACCTGTAGGGGCACCTGCCACACTTGAGGATTGGTTGCCATCCTGTGCTGAAAGGTCTTCGAAAGACATATTCGTGCCCAATGAGGTGATGTCTCCACTTCCCATTGAGTAGTTGGTCTCAGCTTGCTTCAGCGTAGTCGTTGCGTTGGTTATGTCAGCAGTAGCTGTCTTGGTGTCGAAGGCACTCTTGGCGGCAGCAATGGCGGCAGCCAGCACAGCGTCTTCATCTTCGTTGAGAGCGATGGCTGATTCAATCTCGTTGTAAAGAGCCACCTTGGCGTTCAGCATTTCAGGAATGCCTGCCTCGAAGAGTGCATCATCATCTGCTGCGTTGTTGTAGAGTGTAGCGGCAGCATTGTATGTGGCGAGGAACCCTTCGGTATAGCCGTCCATGTCGCAGTATTGGTCATAGTACTTGTTGATGGCACCAGAGTATTGCAGGTCGGTGTAATAGGCTGGAACGTTGTCCACAGAAACAAACCCCCAGTAGAAAGAGGTGGAGTCGTTGGCGGCAAAGAGCAGGTCGCCTGTGGCTTCGTTCTCAGTCTCGGTGATGTCACCCAGACAGTCGGGATACCAAGGGCCACCAGCATAAGTTACACAGAAATACTGGCTACCTGCGTTCAGGTGCATACGAATATCCTTCGTTGGCGTAAACTCTGCCTGTGCAAGTGCTGCGGGGTTGTTGCCCTCGCCAAGAATCAACTGGTAGTAGCCTCCCTCTTTTGCATCGAGGAACCAATGAGCGGGTTCCATCGAATTGACGTTTACATTGGCTGAGTTGGCAGGAAGCACCATGTAGGTGACACCTGCTTCTTCTTCGTTGCTTGTGGGCAATGTAAACGACCACGAGCCATCTTCATTGCTCAAAGCCGTCAGGGCATAGTCAGCATACTTTGAGTCCGTCTCTCCGAGAAAGTAGAGTGCTCCATCCCATGAGGTGCGGCTCATGTACTGCGATGTTGTTTGTGCTTTATTCACCAGCACATACTGTTTGCCAGTGACGGGAGCCTCTGGTTGTACCTTGGGGGTTACCTGTGCATTTACAGCAAGGGCTGAAATCAACAGGCTGAACATGAGAAAATGTTTTTTCATAAATAGAAAAGTAGTTGGTTTTAATTAGTAATGTATAATAGTGTGATAAATACTTTCTATATAATGGAGACAATGTAGTTTCATGTTGCAAAATTAGTGTATTCCAACGATGTGGAGAATGAAAGTTTGTCTCAAAAAATGTAATAAATGTAACACTTTCTTCCCACAGTGCTTGTAGATTCCGTGTTTTATCTTTACCTTTGCCGTGATAAAGTTTTCATAATCAGGAAATTCAAATGACTCATGCGGATGAAAGCCAGTGTCTTTAGATTTTGCCATTTTGTTACATTTATGATAGTGTATCAGGCCTGTATTGCGCAGGAAATGGTGTCCAAGAGCCTTCCGACAGAACGTTTCTTACCTTCTGCAAACCTGCATCATGTGGCACGGGACAGCGAGGGGTATATGTGGTATGCTACGGAAGATGGTGTATGTCGTGATAACGGCTATCAGGTTGACGTGTTCCGCCGCGATTATCGCCATCCTGACTTCTGGCGTTCCAATTACATGGTGGAGTTTGCCATTGGTCTTGATGATAAAATTTGGGTGGTCACACTCGATGGCCTCTATTATATTGATAAGACGGATTATCGTGCTCGGGAGGTCGTGCATGATAGTATTCAGCCCCATTTGTTGGACAACGTGTGTGTGAGTAGTGACAGTTCTGTATGGGTGTTGTCTGGTCGTCATGTGTTTCGTCTCTCGTCAGAGGGGTATGTGCGTAAGGTCTATTACCTAAATCATCAAAGCGACGATGGACATTACTCCAGTGTCATTCACGAAGACAGCAAACGGCGTTTGTGGCTTTATGAGTGTCATGGAGGTGTGCGGCGTTATGATGCCAAGACTGATTCGTTTGTACGCTGTGCATGGGACTGTCCCAATGAGCCGCATGGTGGTTTTTATGAGGATAAACGAAACAGATGTTTCTGGATAGGCACATGGGGAAATGGAATAATTAAATATGTGTTAGGGAAAACGGATGCCGATCATCAGGTGATCATGCAGCCTTGTACTTACGAAGGACGTACGTTGAGTGAGAGCAAGGGGAAAGTCATTGACTTCACTTGTGATGGCAAGACCATCTGGTGTGCGGCGATGGATGGTTTCTATGCCTATGATATTAAGGATGACGGTACCCTTTCACCGCGTCCCATTGACCACCTGCTACCGCCTGGCAAGAAGGTTTTTGCCGCTCCATACACTGATGCCCAAAAGAACATTTGGGTGGCCAGTTACTCGCCTCGTACGTTTATTTTAAGTCCTCGAGAAGAAGGTTGGCAGCGTTTTGCCATTCCCCCTGTGCAACGCGAGACTGGCGTGGAGATGATGG
Source organism: Bacteroidaceae bacterium (assembly GCA_017448825.1). Lineage (GTDB taxonomy): Bacteria > Bacteroidota > Bacteroidia > Bacteroidales > Bacteroidaceae > Minthosoma. The sequence goes on along the minus strand of JAFSKR010000069.1, from coordinate 123,032 downwards.
TGGAGAGTGCCGTGCGAGATACTGACGAAATGGTTTGGCTGTGGCATCTGCGTTTTGGCCTCGTGTTGTGGAATCCCCTGACCGATGAGACTAACATAGTGCTCGACCGTCAACATCAGTCGATGGGGTCAGCCCTGCTGGAACGGCGTGGGGCTGGCAACGTGTGGAGTGCAGAGGGAAGCAAGGTGGTGATGTTGTGGCATGAAGGTATGCGCGTTCAACGTCAAGAGGTTGTTGATGTCAAATGCCCCATCCGTTGTTTGCTGGATGCGGGAAATAAGGGATTGTGGATTGGTACAGATTCGGGTATCTTCTATTATGACTCCACCACTTCTGTCCTGCGTCCTTACGCTGAACAGTTGGGCAGTGTGACTTGTATGCACCTGTCGAAGAATGGGCAGCATCTTTACTTCCTCTCTTCGGAAAAAGGTGTGGGCATGGTCAACATCAGGGAGGATGCTGTCAGATGGTTGCCGAAACCGTCGAAAGAGCGGTTCACCTCCTTGGCCGTTTCATCCGCTGATGAACTGTGGATAGGCACCGACATGGGGAGTGTTTATCATTATGATGCATCATTGGATTCCTTGCTGCGTGACTCCGATGCGAGTTTAGCCGACGGTAGTGGTATCATGCAGCTGGCCTTGGATGGCAAGGGGCATTTATGGGTGTTGGCCAGCCAGAGTCTGAAGGAATATAGTCCCCATCATAAGACCTTCAGGATGATTCAAGCCGATGACGATGGGGTGGATTTGGATTACTTCTTATGTATGGGTGTGAGTTCGGATGATTGGGAGGAGAACATCTATGTCGGTGGTGCCGGTGGATTGTGCCTGTTTGTGCCTACTGTAGCACTCGACGAACGGGAATCCATGCCCGTGCCTGTCTTCACCTCCGTGGTGGTGGGAGGAGTGAAGCGGATTCTGTGCCGGGGTGAAGGTGAAGTGAGGCTCTCGCCTGACGATGTGAGTTTGTATGTTAATTTCAGCACACTCGACCATCTGAATTCCGACCATATCACCTATGCCTATCAGTTACGTCGCAAGGGGAGTCTTGAAGGAGTGTGGATTATCTTGCCTACAGGAAAAAATACGGTTCATTTTGCTGCTCTGCCCCAAGGTGAATACGAGTTGTTGGTGAAGGCCACCGACCGATATGGCAACTGGGGGGATGATGTGGCTCAACTGTCGGTGATTCGGTTGCCTGCATGGTGGGAGACATGGTGGAGCTACACATTATATATTATAATAGGTGTGCTGATTGTGACCAGCATTCTTTATTTCTATTTCCGTAGTCGGATGCAGCGTATGGAAATAGAACGTCTGGTGGCATTGGCCCAAGAGATGCGGAAGGGGCAAATGATACACGAAACAGAGAAGGGTGCCGAAGAGGGAGGCTTGACTTTGTCAGAGGAAACCTTGCAAGATGCAATCAGGCAGGAAGGGAACGAACACACCCAAGCAAGTCCAGCACCTGTACTGTCGAAAGAAGACTTGAAAATGCTGCAACGGGCCAAAGAGAAAGTGGAGAATCATTTGGATGCCCCCGACTACACGACCGAGCAGTTTGCCAGCGATATGTGCATGAGCCGTATGAGCCTTTACCGCAAGTTGCAACGCACCACAGGACAGACACCTACGGAATTTGTGCGCATGGTTCGTCTTCATGCCGCAGCCGAGATGCTCCGAACGGACGGGATGCCTGTGTCTGAAGTGGCAAGCCGTTCAGGCTTTTCTTCGCCTTCCTATTTCACAAAATGTTTCAAAGAGGCATTTGGTGTGCTGCCAGGCGAGTATCGGCGATGAACATGCAAGGAAGTAAAGGAATTCAAGAAGATGCGAGTTATTTTGAATAACCCACAGGATTGTTGATGAGGGGAATCTGATTGTCGGTGAGGCCGAGAAGCGACTGAATGGCTTTGGCATCCATTGTGCCGCGTGGTACAGTGCAGAGTCCGGCAGCGGAACAGAACAGGTTGATGTTCTCACAGACGATGCCCGTATCGACACTGACCATCCACTGGGCGTGTTGGTTGTTGCTGCCAAACTTGTCCATATCTGCCACCATGACAAGACTGACGGGAGCGCTCTTGGCAAAGTCCTGACGGCCTGCTACGATATCGCGATGGTCTCCCGCTGCCACTTGCGTGAGGCTGTGGGTCTGAGGGTCATAGAGGGAAACGCCTTGCTCGCTGAAGACATAGAGGCGTATTTCCTGACGGTTCATGGCGGTGGGGGCGGTGAGGTGTCCGTCTGCGCGGTTCTTGCCTTGTGCCGCCCACAGCAGGTCGCTCAGGTCTTGCTCGGAGAGTGGCTGGGCGCTGTATTCGCGCACCGACTTTCGTTGTTGATAAGCCTCCATCACGCTGAGAGTCTTGTGTTGCATGTTGGGTTCAGGAAGATTCTTTGTTTGGGCAAAACATGAGGTGCCCATCAGCAGTGTGACTGTCAGTAATGCAAATTTTTTCATGTGTTTGTTTGGGTTTTAAGTTTTTGAGTTAGTTATTGGGTTTTGGGTATCTGCACAGGTAGGTCGCTACGCTGTGCCTCGATGTGTGGCGACATGATTTCCACGCCAGCACCGTGCAGGGTGTCGAGAATGTTCTGATGCAGATTGGAATAGACGGCTGAGAGCGACTTGGCACGTTCGGTGTTTCCGTTGATTTCGTACTCTACGTAGAAGTCGTCCAGTGTGGTGATGCGCACGAAGGGTTTAGGGTGCTTCCTGATGCCGTCGGTCTTGTCGGCAGCTTCAAGCAGGAGTGCCTCTATCTTCTCATGTGGCTCATCGTAGCCGATGGTCACCTTGGTGTGGACGATGATGCCGAACCGTTGTGCGGAGAAGGTGAAGTTGGAGGTTTGCGAACTCATCATGTTGGAGTTGGGGATGGTGACGAGCTCGTTCTTGCGGGTGCGGATGCGCGTGACGAGCATATTCTTCTCCACCACCTCGCCCTCGGTGTCGCCGAAGCGGATGATGTCGCCGATACGGAAGGGGCGCATATAGGTCATCACTAATCCTGCCATGATGTTGCCCACTACGGAGGTGGAACCTAAGGAGACGATGGCGGCGATGAAGACAGACACACCTTGGAATATCTCGGAGTCGGAGTTGGGCAGCAGCGGCCATATCATGACGAGCATGAAGGAATAGAGCAGCACCCTTAGGATGGTGTGGGTGGGCATCGCCCAGTCGGCATAGAATCCATTGATTCTCAGTCGCCCGTTGGCTATCTCATTGGCGAAATAGCGTACCAGCCGCAACAAGTAGTGGAAGCAGAGGATGATGACGACAATTTTGAACAGTTTGGGCAGGTAAGCGACGATGGATGTCAAGATGTCGCTGAGGGGATTCCAGATGAAGCCGAAGACGGTGTAGGTGAAGGTCTTGGTCTCAGGGAAAACGGAGAACATGAGGGGAACCCCTACGAGAATCGCCAGGAGGATGACGAGCAGCCGCAGGAGGTTGAAGACGAAGATGATGGAGATGCCCAGACGGTGGGTGTCGAGCAGGGGGTAGTTCTTGATGCTGACAGACTTGATGGATCGGAGCAACTTGAGCGTTATGCGGAACTTCCATCGGCGGAAGAGCCATACGATGCCCATGATGAGCAACACTTCTGCCGCCACGATGAGCACCACCCAGCCGATGCCCTGCAATTTCTGCTTCATTCCATAGGTCTCATGCAGTTGGTTCACCTTCTGGCTGATGGCATTGCGATAAGTTTCTGCAAGGGCAACGCGCTCGGTGTTGTTCCACAGGGCATCAAGGTCGGTGACACTCAATATGACGTTTTCGCCAGCCATCACATCGGTGGACTCCTCGCTGTCGAACACATAGATGGAATCGACGAACATGGACAGCCTTTTCCCCACTTCGAGGATTCTGCTTCTCATCAATGCTACCCGGGCCTCGGGCAACATGCCGCCTTTCCGTGCATAGATGGTGAAGAGCGTGTCGCCTTCGATGACCAACGGTGCCCCTTGTGTGACGTTGCGCAGCGAGTCCACTCGTGCCTTACGTTCGGCTTGCCGTAGCGAGTCTTCCTGTGCGCTCTTGCCTGTCACCTCCAGCCGCTCCTGCATCATGATGCTCTGCAACTTCAGCTCTTGTACCTGATTCCGCAGTTCCTCCACGATGGAGTCGTTCACGGCCTTCAGCGAGTCGATGACTGACACCACCTCTCCTCCTGTCTGCTCTCCCTGTTCTGTCCCTTCCTCTTGGGCATAGCCCATGAAGGCAAACGTCCATGTCACCCACACCATCAACATTCGTGCAAATCCCGTTTTCATGTGGTTGTGAATTTTTGAGTTTCTGAGTTTTTAGCTTTTTGAGTTTTTGGGGGTGTTATAGTGGATAGATGAGGGTGGTGATGAAGATGTTGGCAGCGAGGATGATGAGGTTCATCCAGAAGCCCACGCGGGTGAAGTCGGAGAAGTGGTAGCCACCAGGGATATAAACCAGCATGTGGGTGGGGGAGCCAATAGGCGTGGCAAAACTGGAACTCACTGCAATCATCAGGGCGATGGCAAAGGTGAGAGGATTGGCCCCAGTGGCTGCTGCTGCTGACATGGCGATGGGGTAGAATATGGCACCACAAGCGGTGTTGCTGATGAACTCGGTCATGAAGGTACCCACCAGACAGATGACGATGAGCACGGCGTAGGGGTTGGTGCCACACAGGGTAAGAAGTCCGTTGGCTGCCAGCTCTGCCAGTCCCGTGTTCTCGATGGCGGCACCGAAAGCGACACTGCACGCAAAAATGATGAATATCTGCCAATCGATGCTCTTGAAGGCTTGACTGGCGGTGCAGCAACCGAGGATGACCATGATGATGGCTGCCAGCGAGGCTGCTTGCAGGAGGCTCATCACGTTGAGAGCCGAAAGGGCGACCATGCCTATCATGACCAGTCCTGCCCAGGCGGTCTTCTTGCCGCGTTTAGGCTCAATTTCCATGTCTGCCACCGAGCACTCAAGTCCGCTTCGCTTGGCAATGGTGAGGATGCTGGTGCGGTCGCCTGTGAAGACGAGGGTGTCGCCTCCCAACAGGAAGTCGTCATCCTGCACGTTGCTGTTCACCTCGCCATCGAAACTGACAATGCCCATGAGACGATAACGGCTGTCATCAGTAGAGAGTGCGAGTGCATCCACGCTTTGACCGACAAGGTGACTTCTGGCAGGCACTTTCAGTTCGATGGTGGCTCCCGTCACGTTCATCTGTTCGTCGGGAGTCTTGCGCACAGGCAGCAACTTCTGCATGGCTATCATGCTGATGATGCCGACAGCGAGACAGAAGAGTCCCACGCCCGTGGTGGCGAAGATGCTCAACTCCACGCCCGTATCTTCCTGATACATACCAGAGATGATGAGGTTAGGCGGTGTGCCGATGAGGGTGCAGATGCCGCCCATGCCCGAGGCGTAACTCAATGGGATGAGGAGTTTGGAGGGGGCAATGCCCAGTTTGCGGCTCCAGTCCTTCACGATGTTGATGAAGAGTGCCACGACGGTGGTGTTGCTGAGGAACGCGCTGAGCAATGCCACAGGTGCCATCACATGCACGATGGCGGCAGTCAGGCTCTTGGGCGTGCCCATCAGATACTTGGATATCCATTGCAGCACACCCGTGTAGGTCAGTCCTGCGATGACGACAAAGAGGATGACAATGACCACAACGCTGGAACTGCTGAAGCCCGCGAAGGTGTCTTTGGGAGAGAGTATGCCCGTCAGGAAAAGCACCAATGTGGCAGTGGCAAAGGCTGCCCACGTTTGGATTTTTGTGAAGATGAGGGACAGGAACATGGCAACAACGACGAGCAAGGTGAGCCATGCCCCAACAGCGAGTCCCAGCCATAGGTCTTGATTGATAAATGCTTCCATATTGATTGTTGATAATTAAAGATATGTCGATGTGGTTACGATGTCCATTTCGCCTAACGATGCCTCATGCACTCTTCATTTTATGTGCTCCAGGATTTGTTCCGCGTGAATCTTCGTCTTGATTTCCTTGGGTGTGAAGATTTTTTCCACGATACCCTCCTCATTCACCAGATAAGTGGTGCGCAATGTCCCTTCCACCTTCTTGCCGTACATGGTCTTCTCGCCCCATGCGCCAAGCACCTGCAAGAGCGTCTTGTCGGTATCGGCAATCAGTGGGAAGGGCAACTCGTACTTGTCAATAAATTTTTGGTGGCTCGCTGCCGAATCCTTGCTCACGCCCACCACGGCATACCCTGCCGCTTGCAGTTCCTCGTAATGCTCTTTCAGCGAACATGCCTCAGCCGTGCATCCGCTTGTGTTGTCCTTCGGATAGGCGTACACAATCAGTTTCCTGCCCCTGAACTGGGCAAGTGTCACTTCTTCGCCCTGCTCGTTCACACCGAGCATCTCGGGCAATTTGTCTCCCACTTTCATTGCCATACGATTTGAAAAGATAATGATGATTCTTGTTTGCAAAGGTAAGACAAAAAAGCGGATAAAAAGAAAAGGCAAACAAAAAATACACTTTCATTGAAAAAATAGTCTTACAAACTAACTCGAACTCTTGACAAAGCCATCCATCATCGTACATTCTTCTTCCATTCCCTTTCCGCCGCAAAGTTACACAAACCATATCGCCCCAAACAGTTCTTTCAGCACCTCAAAAGGGGTGAGAGTCTCACCCCTTTTGAGGCTATTTAGTGTCCTCCGACATCTTTCGATTGTACGCCCTCATCGACTTGCCGCTCAAAAAGAAATCCCTCATTTGTTTTGTGGAGTGTGGGAAAAGGTGTATCTTTGCCCTCAAAAATCGAAACGCTAACCCAATAAAGGAAAAACTTAAAGTATTTTTGCGGAAAGGAATGAAAAATTTATTAGTTTTGAGTGGACTGCTGGCACTGGGTGGGGCAGTTCATGCTCAGGTGAAGACTGAGATTGGCGCGTTCAACGTGTCGGGGCCGTACGCTGTGACAACTCCTGTAGCGTTGGATACGGTGGATGTGAAGGGGCAACGGTACGACGCGGCATCTGGGCTGAATGCACTGGCGTTGTCGTCGCCCCCGACGGGCAAGTGCGTTGGAGGAGAGTTGCTGCCTTCGCTGCCCGACAGCCGCAGTGTGGGTCTGCTCTCGTTCTATGTGAACAATAGCGACTATGTGAAGGGGAAACTGGAGGTGACGGGACTGAAGAATTACAAACTCTTCATCGACGGGACAGAGGCATCGGCTGGTGACTTGAAGCTGTCGCCTGAGCATCACACGTTCACGTTCCGCTATCTGGCGGAGCCGAAGGACACGGACACGGTGAGGGTGGCCTTCGACGCTCCTGTGGCGGTGCCTTGGTCGCTGGAGGGGCGGCATCCTTACATGGTGCATGACCTGACGGACGGCAAGCGTGTGAGGGGAGTGTCGCTCTCGGCTGACGGGCAGTTCGTGTCGGTGGCCTATCAGACAACGGAGCGGGGCGGCAACAGCCGTTGGGACTATGAGATGCGTGAGGTGAAGACGATGCGGATACTTCCGAAGCCGACGAGCAGCCCACGCTGGATGCCTCGGAGTGGTGCCTATATCGAAGATGTGAAGGAGGACGGCAAGCGCACGCTCTACAAGGTTGAGCCGCGCACGGGGGAGCGCACTCGTTTCGCCTACGACCTGCCCGAAGGTTCCTGCTCGGTCTGCCCCACGGAGGAGTATCTCATGCTGAGTGTCACTGAGGAGGGACCCAAGGAGGACAAGGAGGTCTTCGAAGTGCTGGAGATGGATGACCGTCAGCCAGGATGGCGCACACGCAGCCACCTGTGCAAATATGACATCGCCACGGGCATCACCCAGCGTATCACGTTTGGCTCCCAGAATGAATATCTGATGGACATCTCGCAGGATGGCAAGAAGTGGCTCATCGCGACATCACGTTCCCGACTTACGAAGCGTCCCACCACGGTGACGGATGTACTCATCGTGGATGCGCAGACGCTCCACGTCGATACCCTGCTGACGGGGGCTGAATTTGTGGAACGTGGCATCTTCTCGCCCGATGCCACGCAGGTGCTCTTCATGGGCACGCCCGAGGCGTTCGACCGCATCGGATGCCAGTTGCCCGACCATGTGACACCGAGCATGACGGAAAATGAGCTGTTCCTCTTCGACATCGCCACGGGAAAGGTGACACCGCTGACAAAGGATTTCGACCCTTCCATCTCGGGGACTCCCCGATGGTTGCCCGCCGACGGGAACATCTACTTTGCGGCTGAAGACCGCGACTACGTGAATTTCTTTGTGCTAAACCCGAAGACGCTCCACATCAGCAAGTTGCCACTCAAGGGAGACAACATCTACCGTTTTGACATGGCTTCCCATGCCTCTGTCATGACCTATCTCTCCTACAAGACCTTGGAGCCAGCATCGGCCTATGTGACCGACCTGAAGGGCAAGAAGCAGCAGGTGCTCTTCGACGGACGAACCGCGCTGGGCGATGCCGAGGTGGGCACGTGTGAGGACTGGAACTTTGTCAATTCACGTGGCGACACGGTGTATGGTCGCCTCTATCTGCCCAAGGATTTCGACAAATCGAAGCAATATCCCATGATTGTCTATTATTACGGAGGGTGCTCACCTGTGTCGCGCTACTTTGAGTCGCCCTACGCACCGCAATACTGGAACTCTCTGGGTTATGTGGCTTACATCCTGCAACCCAGCGGAGCTACAGGCTTCGGACAGGAATGGGCATCGCGTCATGTGAATACGGCGGGTCGTGGTCCTGCCGAGGACATCATCGAGGGGACGAAGCGCATCTGTGCCGAGCATCCTTTCATCAACCCGAAGAAGATTGGCTGTATGGGTGCCAGTTATGGCGGTTTCATGACCCAATACCTGCAAACCCAGACCGACATCTTCGCTGCTGCCGTTTCCCATGCTGGCATCGCCAACCACACCAGCTACTGGGGCGAGGGCTATTGGGGCTACAACTACAGCGAGGTGTCAATGGCCAACAGCTATCCTTGGAGCCATCGTCAACTTTATGTTGACCAGTCGCCCCTCTTCAATGCCGACAAAATCCATACCCCTCTACTGTTGCTTCACGGCACAGCTGACACCAACGTGCCGCTCATCGAGAGCCTCCAGATGTTCACCGCTCTCAAACTCCTTGGACGTGAAGTCGCCCTTGTCGAGGTGGAGGGCGAGAACCACCACATCCTCAACTATTCTAAGAAGGAGAAGTGGCTCGCTACCCAAATGGCCTGGTTCGCCCGTTGGCTCAAGGACGACCCCACCTGGTGGGATGCTCTCTACCCCAAGAAGAATCTGTAAGAAAGACTATAGGTCGAAAAAAGTTCTTTTCAGCTTATCGCGCCCCAGTTGACGTTGGTTTTGCGGAGCTCACGGAGGCGACGCCAGAGGATGTCGTTTTGTTGGTTGCGCTCGTCGGGGTCGGAGGTGATGACGGCTTGGGCACTGTCGCGGGCAAGGGTGAGGATTTGACCATCTTGGGCAAGGTTGGCTATCTTGAGGTCGAACGCCATGCCCGACTGTTGGGTGCCTTCAAGGTCGCCGGGACCACGAAGCTTGAGGTCTTGCTCGGCGATTTCGAAGCCATCGGTGGTATCTACCATCACCTGGATGCGACGGCGGGTGGTGTTGCTGAGTTCATATTTGGTGACGAGGACACAGTAGCTCTGGTCGGCACCTCTGCCCACACGTCCACGCAACTGATGGAGCTGGCTGAGGCCGAAGCGTTCGGCATTCTCGATAATCATGACGGAGGCGTTCGGCACGTTTACGCCTACTTCGATGACGGTGGTGGAGACGAGGATGTGGGTTTCGTGGCTGGCGAAACGCTGCATTTCTGTGTCCTTTTCGGCTGGTTTCATCTTGCCATGCACCTTGCTGACCTTGTAGCTGGGGAAGGCTTTGCTAATTTCTTCAAACCCAGCTTCAAGGTCTTTGAGATCCATTTTTTCGGTCTCCTTGATGAGCGGATAGACGATGTATATCTGTCGGCCCAGCTGCAACTCTCGGTTCATCAGTTCGTAGATACGTTGTCGATGAGCATCGAACATGTGGATGGTGCGGATGGGCTTGCGACCTGGAGGCAGTTCGTCGATGACGGACACGTCGAGGTCGCCGTAGAGGGTCATGGCGAGGGTGCGCGGAATGGGGGTGGCTGTCATGACGAGGACATGGGGCGGCACATGGTTTTTCATCCAGAGTTTGGCTCGCTGAGCCACGCCGAAACGGTGCTGCTCATCGATGACCACAAGACCTAATTGATGGAAAAGCACGTTGTCTTCGATGACGGCGTGTGTGCCGACAAGGATGTGGATGTCGCCTGTGACGAGTCCCTTGAAAACTTCGGTGCGGCGTTTGCCTTTTACTGTTCCCGTGAGAAGATCCACACGGATGGGCATATCGCCGAGAAACTCGCGCAGGGTGTCAAGGTGCTGTTCGGCAAGGATTTCCGTAGGTGCCATGATGCAGGCTTGGCAACCGTTGTCGATGGCGATGAGTGCCACCATCAGTGCCACGAGGGTCTTTCCGCTGCCCACATCGCCTTGCAGCAGACGATTCATCTGCCGTCCCGACTTCATGTCGGCTCGAATTTCGCGGATGACGCGTTTCTGTGCTTCGGTGAGCTGGAAGGGCAGATGATGGTAGAAGAAATCGTTGAAGTGTTGCCCGACGGTGCTGAAAACAATGCCTTTGTAGTGCAGTTGGCGGTCTTTCACATAACGTAGGATGTTCAACTGCACATAGAAAAGTTCCTCGAACTTGAGGCGCAGCTGTGCATGGCGCAAGGCCTCGGGCGAGGTGGGGTAGTGGATGTTGCGGATAGCCTCGTCGTAGGACATCAGGTGATGCTGTGCCGTGATGTAGAGAGGCAGTGTCTCGGTCAGTGGTTCCTTGAGCAGTTTGAACATATTGGCTGTCAACTTTGCCATGCCTGCCGAGGTGAGTCCGCTCTTCTTCATCTTCTCGGAGGTGTTGTAGGAAGGGCACAACCCTTTGAAGACTGTGGGCTGTGCCTCGATTGCTTTTTCTTGCAGGTTGGGGTTCTGGGGCTCTTTCTCGAAGAGGTTGCCCATCGTTTGTACCTCCACTTTGAGATGGTCGGGAGCCAGTTCTATCTCAGGATGCGCAATCTGCAAATGACCGTTGAAGACGGTGGGCTTGCCGAAGACGATGTAGGTCTTGCGGCAATCATAGTTTTTGGCAGCATATTTGATGCCTTGGAACCAGACGAGGTCGAGGCTGCCTGTACCATCCACGAAATGGGCGATGAGGCGTTTGTTGCGCCCCTCGCCCATGCTTTCGAAGGAATAAATCTGTCCGCACAGCTGTACATACGCCATGTTCGCATCAATGTCTCGAATTTTGTAGATGCGGCTGCGGTCAACATATTTGTAGGGGTAGTACGTGAGCAAGTCGCCAACAGTCTTGATGTTGAGTTCGTTGGCGAGAAGAGTGGCGCGCTGTGGCCCCACTCCTTGCAGATACTTGATGTCTTGAGTCAGTATGTTCAAAGCATCAATTCACTAATTACCCATGTAAACTTTTCTGGTGAAACCGTCAGCACTTTTTTCTATGCAAATGCCGCGTGGGGTGTTCAGCCGTCGTCCTTGCAAGTCGTAGTAGGTCTTGGAATCGTCATCATCCGTCTGCTTCAATTCGCTGATGGCTGTGGCGTCATCTATCATGAAGATATAAGTATTCAAGCTTTGGGCTGGCATACTGACGGTAAGGTCGTTCGTGGACTCATCAATGGTAATGGCCTGTTCCTGGCAGAGATTCTCAGTCTCATTGCCCGTCGAGAGCAGGTGGGTACCACTTTTCACGTAGGAAGGCAGTTTGATTCTCATGTTATGGTCATTCGCAGTGGAGTTGATAGCCATGACGATGATGGAGTCTCCCTTGATGTAGGCTGATGTCTCAAGATCCGAGTTGGTGCTGGTGGTGAAAGAGGATTTAGTGTCCAAACGTGTGGAACCAGTGACATGCTTGGAGAAGTGTGACATGACATAGGCACGTGGTAACAGTTTGTTCTTCTTGTTGTCGGAACCATATTGTGACTCACCCGTACCAATAAAGGCCCAATGGGCACGCATATACCAGTAGATGTAGCCCGTGCAACCTGCCAGCATACATTCGTTCAGTTCCTTGGCGAAACCCAATTGCTCCTGCCAGTTGGGGAGCCGATTTACGAGTATTCCTTCATCTGAATCCACGGAGTGTTCTGTCATCCAGACTTCCTTGCCATACTTGGCGGCAAGGGTTGCGGCACTCTTCATGTTGCCCAATGGTGGGTGCCCATAGAGGTGTCCCGCGATGATGTCAACTTGGTCACGTGCTTCGGCATCGTTCAATAGCGCATTGGAGTATTGTGGGTCGAAACCCAAAGGTTCGGCACTGATGAGGCGAACACCGCTATACTTCTCTCTGTCAAGCATGTGAGCATAGTTCTTCACAAGGGTGAGTTGTTGTTGAGGCGTATAAAGACAGCCAGAGTAGTTGACCCACCAGTCTGGCTCGTTCTGAACGGACACGGCATCGACCTTGACGCCATTTTGTTTCATATAGGCTAAGAACGTGTTGAGCCAGGGGAAGAACTTCTCGTAACAGTCAGTACGCAATTCGCCTCTCTTCGCGTTGGCATCTTCCGTGTTGCCGCCCTGCGCTGTGCCGTTCGTCTTGTATTCACCTGGAGGTGACCACGGTGTGCCGAAGACGATACCGCCACGTTGTTTCACGATTCTGGCCGATGGTAACGAGCCTTTCCAGTCGTAAGGCGTGTCGTAGTTGTTCCACTCTGCCACGATGACATCGCCCACGAAGTTCGGTGAAATTTCCATGCGCATGATATTCAGACCAATCTTTGATTGGGAACCATAGAGCAGCCTGACAGGTTGAGTGTCTTCACCATAGGGACACATGGCACCATCGCAGCAGGCTGCACCAAAACCTGTCACTGTCTGATAGCGCGTGCTTCTCACCATGACGATGTATGTTGAGGCGTGAATCGCCATAGCAGTCACCAGTGCAAAAATGAACGTTGTAATCTTTTTCATAGGTGTAAGATATTATGAATTTTGGAGACAAAGATACAAAGAACTTCGTAATTTTCGTCCTCGTTGGCTGAAAATGTGATGAAAAGGTAGCCGATTCTATGAATTTTTCATTCTTTTTTCAGTTTCAAATCTCCCCTTGCTGAAACGTAACAGAATTTTATTTCACCACCACACGGTCGCCCAGCATCTTGGCAAGTTGGCGTTGGAGAGTACCAAGTTCCTTGATGCGGCGCATGATGTTGAGCATCTGGGGGATGTCGTTCTTCACTTCGGGGCGTGTGAGGTCAGCGTTGCACTGTTTCAGCTCTTCTTCGATGATGGCGTTCTTATAGTCGAGCAAAAGGCGTGAGAGGTAGGTGACTTTCAGTTCTTCCTCGGTCTTGTCCATCTGGTTGCCCGAACTGAGTTGGTAGCGGTCGCTGACAAGGTCGGCAGCTTCTCGGCTGATGTCTTCCTCTTGATTGTGGAGCAGGAACTTACTGGCCGTGAAACCTTCGTCATGGACGTGTGCACAGACGGCATCGAGCATTTTGGCATAGAGAGGCGAACGAAGTGCAATTCCATCGAAGGCAAGGTCTCCTTGTACATATTCGGCAAGGGTTGTTTGAGTCTTCCCACCATTCTCGTTCTCATCATCGATAGGTTGTTCACCATAGCGCGTGACAAGTGCCATCATCATGCGTTCGATGCCGAAGAAGTGACGGTCGGACTCGCTCTTCTTGGTGATGATAGGCTGAATGTCAGTAGGTTGTTGACTCGGTACTTCATCCTCGGAGGTGAGGGAAGCAAAGGAGTCTTCTTCTGTCGGTTGGTCGTTGGAAGAGGGGGGAGATGAGGACTCGTTAGCAGGTGTGCCGTTGTTGCCATCTGTGTCTTGTCTGCTGTTCAGCAGTCGTGCTTCCCGTTCTCGCTCTCGTTGTGCCTCCTTCTTCATGTTTTCGATGATGGCAGCACGGTTCTTGTTGGCACTACGCATGAGGATGGCCTCGTCCATGTTAAGGATTTCGGCACATTCGTGAACGTAGGTGGAGCGAATAATTTCGTCGGGGATGACGGCGATGCTTTTCACGATTTCCTCCGTGAGCTTGGCGCGTTTGATGGGGTCACGTTCGGCATCTTTCAGCAGGAGGTAGGTCTTGAAGAGAATAAAATCAGTCTGGTGTTCAGCCACATACGCCTTGAACTCCTGTGCGTTGTGCTTGCGGGAGAAACTGTCGGGGTCATCACCATCGGGCAGCAAAAGAATCTTGACGTTCATACCTTCGGCGAGGAGCATATCGGTACTTCGTGTGGCTGCATGAATGCCTGCCTCATCGCCATCGTAGAGCAGGGTGATGTTGTTGGTGAAGCGGTGGAGAAGGTGGATTTGTGCCTCGTTAAGGGCTGTTCCGGAATTGGCTACAACGTTCTCGATGCCACACTGGTGCATGGCGAGCACGTCTGTGTAGCCTTCCACCATATAGACCATGTCTTCCTTGGCTATCTGCTTTTTGGCTTGGAAGATGCCGTAGAGTTCGTTGGCCTTATGGTAGATAATGGAGTCGGGGGAATTGACATATTTCTGGTTGACTCCCTTGGTACGTGCATCGAGCACACGACCGCCGAAAGCGACCACCTTGCCGTTGACAGCCACCCACGGGAACATGGCACGTCCACGAAAACGGTCGTAGATGGTGCCGTTGTCGCGCTTCACGCACAAGCCCGTGTCAACCAGATACTTCTCTTGATAACCCTTTGCTTTTGCTTCGTTCGACATGGCATTGGGGTTGTCGAGACAGAAGCCGAGACGGAACTTGGCGATGATGTCGTCGCGAAAGCCACGACTACGGAAATAAGCCAGTCCGATGGCACGTCCGTCTTGGTGGTTCTGCATGGTCTGGCTGAAATACTTGGCAGCCCACTCGTTGACGGCGAACATGCTTTCGCGCTCGTTCATGTGTTGGCGCTGTTCGTCGGTCATCTGCTCCTCTTCGACGGGGATGCCGTATTTCTTTGCCAGATGTTTCAAGGCTTCCACATAATTCATCTGCTCCATTTCCATGATGAAATGGACTGAGTTACCTCCTTTGCCACAACTGAAGCATTTGCACACACCGCGGGCTGGAGATACGGAAAAGGATGGAGTTTTGTCGTCGTGGAAAGGACACAATCCCTTGTAGCTTGCACCTGAACGGCGAAGTGTGACGTAATCGGAGACGACATCAACGATGTTGGCGGCATCAACAATGCGGTCGATAGTGGATTGTGGTATCAATGGTGGATGAGGTTAAGGAATTCCTTGCGCTTTTCAATGTTTTCGAACACCCCCGTGTAGTACATCGTGGTGGTGGAAGAGCCTTGTTTCTCGATGCCACGCATTTGGATGCACATATGCTGTGCCTCGATGACCACGATGGCACCGAGGGGATTGAGTGCCTGTTGGAGGCAGTCGCAGATTTGTTTGGTGAGGTGCTCCTGTACTTGCAGGCGATGGGAGAAAATATCGACCATGCGTGGAATCTTGCTGAGTCCTACGATATGACCGTTGGGAATATAGGCAACATGAACTTTCCCGAAGAAAGGCAGGATGTGGTGCTCGCAGAGGGAGTAAAACTCGATGTTTTTAACCGCCACCATCTGGTTGTAGTCCTCTTGAAACATGGCAGACCTTAACGTGGCAACAGGATCCATCGCATAGCCCTTGGTCAGTTCAAGGAACGTCCTTGCCAACCGTTCGGGAGTTCTCTGCAATCCTTCGCGTTGGGGGTCTTCGCCAATGGCTTCAAGATTCTGAATACAAGTCTTTTCCAGTATTTCTATCTGTTCTTCCCTATTCATTTCTTTCTTGATAAATTATTGATAGATAAGCACTTCGCTCTTGACGATAATGGCATCTTTGGCGAGTCTTGCTTCTTTCAACTTGCTGAGATAGTCAGAGGCCTCTTGGCGTGTGACGAAGTCACCCACACGGCATCGCCAGTTGGGCGATTCGAAAGTGGTGTACGCTTGAAGTTCGGGGAAAAGTGTGGTGACTTTTGCGCCAGCACGTTTTGCATTGGCCTCGTCAGTGCGTGTGCTGCCGCCCCAATAGACCTGGATGCGGTAACCGCGTGCCTTCATCTTCTTTCCTGTCTGCAAGCCAGGCAGGTCTTTCTTATCCTCTTTCTTCTCAGGGACGAATTGCTTCTTGCCATTCACAATGTCGTCAAGAAGGGTGTCCTGATGTACTGTCACTGTGCCTTGTCCCATTGCCTTACTGGTCAGATGGTCTATAAACTCTTGTGCAGACATGGTGATGGTACATAGTAGAATGGAAAGTGTGAAAGTAAGAAGTCTTTTCATTTTGAGTAGTTGGGTTGAAAGTTATGAGCGTTTGAAGGTTAAAGTCAAGAATTAAGAATTAAGAATTAAGACTGGGCAATCTTTGTACCCATCCGTTTCGGGAATCTTAATTCATAATTCTTAATTCTTAATCAGAAAAGGATTATTTCCAGGCGTCGATGATGCCCTTGAAGTCAGCCACCTTGAGCGATGCGCCACCGATGAGGCCACCGTCGATGTCGGGCTTGGCGAAAAGTTCAGGGGCGTTGGAAGCCTTGCAAGAACCACCATAAAGGATGGATGTGTCGGCAGCCACCTGTGCACCATACTTCTCAGCAATCACTGAACGGATGTAGGCGTGGATTTCCTCAGCTTGGTCAGCTGTGGCAGTCTTGCCCGTACCGATGGCCCAGATGGGTTCGTAAGCGATGACGATGTTCTTGAACTGCTCTGCAGAAAGGTGGAATACGGAACCTTCAAGCTCTGCCTTCACGACGGCGTTCTGCTCGTTGGCTTCGCGCTGTGCAAGTGACTCACCGATGCAGAAGATGACCTTCAGACCGTTGGCAAGAGCGAGTTCCACCTTCTCTTTCAGAATCTCGGGAGTCTCGTTGTAGTACTCGCGACGCTCGGAGTGGCCGAGGATGACATACTCAGCACCTGTAGATTTCACCATCTCGGCAGAAACCTCGCCGGTGTAAGCACCAGAAGCCTTGTCAGCGCAGTTCTCGGCGCCAAGACCGATGACGTTGTGGTCGATGATTTCAGAAACCTTTGCCAAGTGGATGAATGGGGTGCAGATGACCACACCGCAGTTGGGCTTGTCGGCAGCAAGAGCCTCATTCAGACCTTTTGCCAGTTCGATACCTTCCTGGAGATTCTTGTTCATCTTCCAGTTTCCAGCAACAATTTTCTTTGCCATAGTTGTGTTCGTTTTAGTAAGTTAAACTTTATGTTGTTAATGTTTTTTTTGTAGTCAGATGCCCAATTCTTCATTTAATTCTGCTTCGTCTGGCATATTGTAGTTGCTCCACTTCTTCATGATGATGCCATCGTGCAGCAGCACCAGCCCAGGTTGAGCACGCACCACCGTCTTCAGCGTTCTGTCATCGGCGATGTTGTAGTCATATTCGGCTCCTGTATGGTCGTTCCAATAGACTTGCGAACGTTTATCTGCCGAGGCGGTCAGACAATAGAATCCATAACCGTGGTCTTGCGTGTATCCATACACTTCATTCACCTTATCTACACACCCCTCGTCGGCATTGGTCAAATCGGGGATAATCAACAAGAATGTATATCCGTCCGCATATAGGATTTCGTCCGTGATGTCCTCCTCGTCGGCGTTGTTGGCAAAGAAGTCCACCGTGGCGGTTGTTGTTCCTTCTATTGGGGTGCGGCGTGTCTCCACGTATGTCCATGTTGAGTCTGGGTCATCCTCTTCAGCGGCCAATTCCAGCGTCTTCCCATCTTTCTCATAGACGATTTTGATGTCAAACTTCGCTCCCGAACCGCCTGAAACCGCTTCTTGTAGGTTTGTGCCCACTTTGTAGGGACTGAAGTCGAGTGCTGGCAAACAGATGATGCAATAGACGGCGTATCCGATGATGAAGCACAGGGACACAAAAGCGATGAACCATTTCATGCCCGAACCGATGAAGTCTTTCTGCAACCTGTAATAGCGGCACACCAACCATGCTGCTGCCAGCAAGGCCACGTTTTTCGCCAGTGTTGCCCCGTTGCTCAAGATGAGCACGTCGCCGAAGCAGCCGCAGTCAGACACAGGGTTGGCGATAGCGATATACACCGTCAGTAGCGTCATCACCACCATGAAGGTGAACGTGACGTGTGACGTGGTTCGGCGACTGATGCCGAACAGCAGATACACGCCCAGTGTAAATTCAAAGAACGCCAGTAGCACTGCACATCCTAACAAAAACGTGTCAGGCAGTGTGAACCATGCCATCGCGTTCATGTAGTCTTCTAACTTATACACGGTGCCGAAGGGGTCATTGGCTTTCACGAAACCGCTGAAGATGAATGTCGCTGCCAACAGCAGCCGACACACATTCACGACGATGGTCAGTGTCTTAGTTTTTGAGGTCATCGCCAAGTTCTGCGAGTTTTATCAGTCCAAAGACAGAGTAGTTGATCATGTCCAGATAGTTGGCGTCGATGCCTTCCGAGATGAGCGTTTGTCCATCGTGCCCCTCAATCTGTTTCGTGCGGTTCAGTTTCATCAAAATCAAGTCGGTGTAACTGCTTATTCGCATCGAACGCCATGCCTCGTCATAGTCATGATTTTTCTTCAACATCAGTTCCAGTGCCGCCTGTGCGTACTTGTCGTAGTACTCCATTGCCTTGTCCGCACTCATGTCCTCAGTTTCGGCATATCCCAGTTCAAGCTGAATCAACCCCACAATTCCATAGTTCACAATGGCTTGGAACTCGGGATAGATGCCTTCCCCAACCAGCGACACCCCCTTCACCTCAAGGCTTCTGATTCGGTTGGCCTTGATGAAGATTTGGTCAGTCACCGACGAGGGTCGCATGATGCGCCATGCGGCACCGTAGTCGTGCAGCTTCTTCTTGAAGATGTCACGACATCCCGCCATCGCCTGCTTGAATTGTTGTTGCGTGTCCATGTCTGTTATCTGAATTGATGTGCAAAGGTAGTGCAAATCGAGCGAAACACAAAATAAATTATATTAAAAAGTCATGCGCCAAGCATTTGTGGCTGCTTGGCGCATGTATTTGGAGTGCCGAATTTCATTTATGAGCATCGGATGACTTGTCCTCTCTTCAAAACGGCATTGTTTTTAAGCCCATTCAGCTTACGCAACTGGTCCACTGTTGTACCGTACTTGCGGGCGATGGAGTAGAGGGTGTCGCCAGCCTTCACAGAGTAGGAGATTGGCTCTTCCTGCTTTTGTGGTTGCTGCGCGGGACTGTTTTGATTAGCGTTGGTTGTTGTGGGTGCGGGCACTTTCTCGTTGCTGGCAGCTGCCATAGCTGTTTCCTTTTGGGCATTCTCGGTCTTGATGCGCTTGGTGCTGCGAGTGGCTGCTGCCACGGCGCCTTTCGACACACCCTCGTTCAGCACGAAGTAGTCGCCTGTCACGTCTTGATTGACAAAGTCAAACATCAGGGCAGGGTTGATGGGTTTGCCGAGCATACGTGTTTCGAAGTGCAGGTGAGAACCATTCGACCTACCTGTGTTGCCACCCAAACCGATGGGTTCGCCAGCACGTACAATCTGGTCTTTCTTTACAATCTGCTTGCTCAAGTGGCCGTAGAGCGTTTCGAGACCATTGGGGTGACGAATGACGATGTAGTAGCCATAGCCACCACCGTTGTATTTGCAGATGCGCACCTTTCCGTCGAATGCTGCGCGGATGGTGTCACCAATATACACTTTGATGTCCATGCCTTCGTGTTGGCGTCCCCAACGTGGTCCGAAAGGAGAGTTTATCTTTCGGCTGGGGGTTGGCATACAGAAACCACGGAGGTCTATCTTGTAGTTGGCTGGGACAGAACCGCTGCAACTTCTGAGGTTGTCAGTCCAGTCTGTGTATATGTTCGCTGCAGGATTGTTGAGGTCTGCAGAGATAACGGCTGTGTTGTTGAGTTTAACGTTACGGATGTCTTTGAGTCGCTTGTCGGAGGGTGCCTGTCGGGCGATGATGTCTTGAGCGAATCCGCTGGCTGATGTCATCGAGAAAAGGACGATTCCGATAGTTTTTTTGATGGTTGAAAAATTCACAGGTTTGTTGTTTTGAGGTTTTTGGATAATGGGTAATAAACTCCTAATACTCGTCGTTGGCATACAAGTACTGGAACACGCCTGGGGTGTAATCGAAGATTTCCTCGGGCTTGAAGAATCGATTCAGTTCGATGATAGCGTTCTCAGGAGAGTCGGATGTGTGGATGATGTTTTCTTGGAAACTCATACCGAAGTCGCCACGGATGGTGCCTGGAGCTGCCTTGCGAGAGTTGGTGCTGCCAGTCATCGATCGAACAGTCTCGACAGCGTCAACGCCTTCATAGCAACAGCACACAACAGGAGAAGCCATCATTGAATTCTTGATGCGCTGGAAAAAAGGCTTGCCGGCAAGGTGTGCATAGTGTTCGTTGAGCAGTTCGTCAGTGAGTTGCATCATCTTCATGCCTGCCAAACGCAGACCCTTACGCTCAAAACGGGCTGTTACTTCGCCTACGAGTGCGCGCTGCACTGCACCGGGCTTCAAGATTACAAGAGTTTTCTCCATCGTTTTTGTTGTCTCTTTCTGTTCGAGTTTGTGGATTCAACGTCATCTTCCCTTGGGGAACGGGTCGAACCGATTAATCAATTCTCGTTGCAAAGATAGAGCTTTTTTTCCGCTCTGGCAAGTGAATGAAGTATAAATTATGTTTTTTTTACAATTCGAGGCATTTTTTCACTTCTGCCTCTACCTTTGTCAATTTGTCTTTGCAAAAAGTCACCAATTTTTTTGCCTCGTTGAGGTGGGTGGCGAGGGAGTCGATGTCCATCTCTCCGCTTTCTATTTTGGTCACGATTTCTTCGAGGCGTTTCATCGCCTGTTCATAGGTCAGATTTTTTTCCATGTTACGGTTGATTTGAGGGTTCCTGTTGCCAGGGTGGTTTCTATTTCGTCGCCTTCCTTCACGTCAGCTGCGTGGTGGATGGCCTTTCCGTTGATGCGGGCGATGCTGAATCCCAATCGGAGGATGCGGTCGGGGCTGGCGCTTTCCAATTGGCTTTCTATCAGTTGGATATGCTTCTTTTTGTTGTCCATCAAGAGGGGCACGTGCAGGGTCATTCGTTGGCGCATCAGTTCGACGGCATTGCGTTGTCCTTCGAGGATGTGCATCGTGTTGGCAAGTCGTGCGGTCATCCTCTCCACGACGTTGCGATGCCGTTCAATGATGGTGAGCGTGTTGCCCAGTCTTGTGGCAAGCCTCTCTACCATGTTGCGGTGGCGTTCGAGGATGGTGGTTGTGCTGGCAAGTCGTGCGGCAAAGTCTTCCAGCAAGTCCATCTCTTCCTCCTGATGGTGGATGAGTAGTTCGGCTGCTGCGGTGGGGGTTTTCACCCGTGTGTGGGCGATGAGGTCTATCACGGTGTCGTCCCGTTCATGGCCGATGCCCGTGATGATGGGCAGCGGAAACTGCGCCACGTTCTCAGCCAGTGCCAACGAATCGAAGCCGCTGAGGTCGGACGTGGAGCCTCCCCCTCGGATGATGACCACCACATCCCATTCGTCCATTCGCCTGGCGATTTGGTTGAGCGCGGCAATCACGCTGCTTTCTACCTCGTTGCCTTGCATCGTGGCTTGAAACAGCTCCGTCTTGAAGGCCAACCCTCGCTTGTTGCCGTGCAGTTGGTTACAGAAGTCGCCATATCCTGCTGCCGTGGCTGATGAGATGACGGCGATGCGTTGAAGCAGGCGGGGTAGTGGCAGTTCTTTATTCATCGTCTCGACTCCTTCATCCCTCAGTTGCTGGAGGATTTCCTGCCGCCGTCGAGCAATGTCGCCCAACGTGTAGGTGGGGTCGAGGTCGGTGACGTTGAGTGAGTAGCCATACAGTTCATGGAAGGTCGCCTGCACCTTCACCAGCACCTGCATTCCTGCCGAGAGTGTCTGCCCTGTTATCTGTTCAAACATTGGTTTGATGAATGCCCATCGGTTGGCCCACACCTGTGCCCGCGCCTTGGCGATGAGTCCGTTGCCATGCGTGTCTTTCTGCACAAACTCCATGTAGCAATGGCGGTTCACGTGCAGTTCGCTCACCTCGGTGCGCACCCAATACTCATCGTCCAGCGTCAGTTCCAACGTCTGTCGCACCAGATGGTTCAGTTCATATAGTGTCAGTGCCTCCAAAACTCGTTCAATTCAGTTTGATGCGTTGTTACAAAAAATCAATTCGTGGCCTTTTCCCGTTCAGCACATGCAGGAACGTGTCGAAATTGCGGTCAATGTGGCTCAACTCATATTCTTCCACCTTCAGCGAGAACCGTGCTGGCAAATCTTCCAGCCCGAAATACGCCTTGATGAGACTCACGGCATTATATGCCATGTCATTCTGCCGCTTGATGATGGCCATACAGCACTTCCTCGCGATGGTCTTGTTCTCTATCAGTTTCAATGTCTTGAATATCAGGTAGTAAGAGAGCGTGGAATCCACCTTCAGCAAGACCAGCAGCTTCGTCACTTCGTTCTCCACGTGGAGTGCTTTGAACATCCCCTCCACCTGTTTTTCTGTGTGCAGCAAGGGCATCATCATAGAGCACAGTTTCACCAGCGATTCCTCATTCGTCTCCCTCAGATACTCATACAGCCTTTTCACCCATTCGTTCCCGAAGTCCAATGTCCCATCCCTTGCCAGATGCTCTACCGCCACTACACCGCTCAGGAACGCCGCTCTCTTATATATAATAATGTGTAGCAGTGTTTCCCAGAACAGCCCATTGTCCAGTCTTGTCAGCACTTCTTCCCTCATCACGCGCTCCATCCGTCTCAACTCCATGTTGCTCAGGCTTCCCAGCAGACGTTCCACTCCCGTCCAATCACGGGCATCCACCAATTGTGTGACTTGTTCTCGGTTTCCCATCTTGTCTGTACATTTCCATTTCTTTCGCAAATTTACATAAAAATCCCGAAATATATGTCAATCGGGGAAAAAAACTCTAATTATTGTCATTTTTTATGATAACCGTCCGTCGTACCACCATCTGTTTTTTCACGTTGCCCGCTAAGGAAATGAATCCGTAGCGGCTTCTTGTTGTATTGCCTTCCCGCTATTGTATGTAATGACTTCGGGGACTCTTCAAAAAGTGATGTGAGACCCCTTCTCCCTTCCCTTGGGAAACACCTCCCCGGAAGACACGAGCGTGAGAGCGGAGTGATGACGAGCGTGAGGGCCAGGTGATGACGGGCATGAGGACTCGGAAGACACGGGCAAGAGGCGGAGCAAGATACGGGCAAGAGAACTCGGAAGACACGGGGCACAGTCTTCCGAGATGACGGGCATGAGGACGAGGAAGACATTGGCAACAGAGTTGGCAAGACATTGGCAACAGGATTAGGAATACATTGGCAATCGTTTGCGGAATAATGGAGGTCGAATAATGACACCATGCTATGTTGATGGGTATGGCTAATAATAAGGGCATAAAAAAGTATCCCCACGAAGTGATGGCTCCGTGGGGATGGGTATAAATATCTTCAAATTTATGGTTGCTTCGTTCTTCGGAGCGGTGCTCTCAGAACCTACTTGTAGCACTTCCAGATGCTGTCCAGCTTCGCCTGTGGCAGTTTCTTGGTGAAGAGGCTGACCAGAAGGACGACGGGGAAGCCGCCGACCATGGCAATGGCACCGCAGTCGATGGGGTTGATGGGGTTGCCGAGAATCATGTTGACCACGGTGAAGCCGACACCCCAAATGAAGCATGCCCAAACGGAGGCGGTGGTGACGCCACGCCAGTAGAGACCCAAGAGGAAAGGTGCAAGGAAGGCACCTGCCAAGGCTCCCCAACTGATGCCCATGAGTTGGGCGATGAAGGTCGGTGGGTTGAGGGCAATGAGCACGGAGATAACAATGAAGAAGACGATGAGCACACGCATGATGACCACCTTGCGACGCTCTATCTTCTCAGCCACTTCGTCATCAATCTCACCACTCTTCACCTCGTCGGCTGTGGCGCGCTTGTCACGGTAGATGAGGTCGAGCGTCATCGTGGAGGAAGAGGTCAGCACGAGGGATGCCAATGTGGACATCGAAGCTGAAAGCACCAGCACCATGACGAGACCGATGAGCAGGTCGGAGTTGACAGCCGTGTCGAGCATGGTGGGGATGATGTCGTCGAACTTGTAGTTGTGACGTGCTTCGTTCCAGACGGGTTCGCCGAACAGACGGCCGAAACCACCGAGAAAATAACAGCCACCAGCCACGATGAAGGCAAAGATGGTGGAGATGATGGTGCCACGACGGATGGCTGCCTCGTCGGTGATGGAGTAGAACTTGCCGACCATCTGAGGAAGTCCCCATGTTCCGAGAGATGTCAGTACCACCACACCGAGCAGACTTATCGCGTTGGGACCGAACCATGAGGCGAAGTCGCCGGGTTGGAAGTCCTTGTAGAGCGGGCTTTCGAGGTCGTGTGCGGTGGGTGCCACTTCCTTCATCTTGTTGAATGCCTCGGTGAGACCGCCTTGGCTGTTGAGCACCACAACGATGACGGCAATGATACCGCCCAGCATGACGATACCCTGGATGAAGTCGTTGATGGCGGTTGCCTTATATCCGCCGAGAATGACATAGACGGCAGTGAGCAGTGCCATGATGATGATGCAATACTCGTAGGGGATGCCGAAACCCATGTCGAAGAGTTTGGATATGCCACTATACACGCCTGCCGTATAGGGGATAAGGAACACGAAGGCGATGATGGAGGCTGCGATGCGCAAGCCTTGATTCGAGAAACGCGTGCCAAAGAAATCGGGCATGGTACGCGAGTGGATGTGCTGTGTCATTAGTTTGGTGCGACGACCCAGGATGAGCCATGCGAGCAGCGAACCGATGAGGGCATTTCCGATGCCAATCCATGAACTGGCGAGACCGTATTTCCAACCAAACTGTCCCGCATAGCCGACAAACACGACCGCAGAGAAGTAACTGGTACCGAAAGCGAAGGCGGAGAGCCACGGACCGACTGAGCGGCCACCAAGCACAAAACCATCTACATTGTTGGCTTGCTTGCGGGAATAGATTCCCACGAATACCGTCACAGCCAAGAAGATGACGGTGAGAAGAATTTTGATAAACATAAAGCCCCCCGCCCCCAAAAGGGGGAGGCCATTCGGATAGGGGGGATGGCCTGTTGAATTGATAAAACCCCGACTTGAAATCACTCGGAAAACACTCCGAATGGCTTCCCCCTTCGGGGGTTAGGGGGCTTTTACTTCAGTCTCACTTGCATTTGGCACATAAGGGCATGGTTTGCACCATGAGTGAAGACTTTGCCCACACTGCCATTAGGCATCATCTGGTCTTGCAGCGAGGCACTCTTATACACATACTGTACCTGAATACGGCAACGCTTGTAGAACCAGTATTGCAAGCCGAGGATAGCCTTGTGTTGATCCATGTGCTCCTTCACGTTGTAGTTGAAGAAATCGTATGAGCCAACGAGGTCAAGCTTGTTGACAACAGGCAAAACACCTGTTGCATAAACACCACGGCTGGTCACATCGCCATCGCGTCCCTCGACGTATTCAGTACGAAGACTGAGGTGAGAGTCCTGAGACTTGTAGGTGAGACCTGCTGACCAACGATTACGTTTGTAGTCGTCGCCAGGCTGGATGTTGTTGATGTAAGATGAACGCTCCACTGCATGACCGCGACCGATTTGCCCTGTGGCCACGATGCTCAGTTCTTGGGTGGGGCGGAACTCCACATGACCAATGAAGTCCTTTTCGTTGTTGCCGTCCTTCTTGTTGATGCCTTGTCCGTTCATCACGCCCAGGCGATAAGCCAACTTGCTGTCATTCGTCTCGCCGAAGAACTCAAGGCCAAGGTCACGGCCATATTGAGTGCCCATCAGACGGTCGCTGCCGCAACCTGCCAGATAGGTGACACCTTCCGAACAAACGTCAATGGCTTCCAGTTCTGTGGGCGACATGGAGTTCTCAATGCTGTAGGCATGCTTGAACTGACCAATCTTCGCGCTGAACGCCTTGTTGTTGGTGAATCGGTAACTGGCCCAATACTCATGCACCACGCCTCCATTGAAGTCGTGCATGAACATGGCGAACCAACGGTCGCTGATGGGTGCAGCCACAACGAGGAAGGCGCGCTTCATCTCGAACGTGTTGTAGTCACGCTTGTTGAGCGGGTCGTTGTCAGCCAAGCCTCCTGTGTGCTGATAGGTGAAACCAGCTTGAGCATAGCCGTCCACTGACACACGCTTGACGAGGTCTTGTGCCCAGTCGGGTAATAACTGGTTCTTGGGAGGTTGTGCGTTCATGCTGCTAATGCCCAACAGACAGAAAAGCACGATGAGAAGAGTAGTTTTAGTTTGCATAGTCTTGTTTTTAAGAAATTAAATGTCAAAATTTCGGGCAAAGTTACACTTTCCCTTTCTTTCTGCCAAAGATTTCGTTAAAAAATGTGTAACTTTGCAGGCAAAATGGACGAAAGCATGGATAAGTTTATAGAAATAATGGATACGACACTGCGTGATGGTGAGCAGACTAATGGCGTCAGTTTTGTGCCGCATGAGAAGCTGATGATAGCGCGTATGCTGCTGATGGATCTTAACGTGGATCGTATCGAGGTGGCTTCGGCACGTGTGTCGGATGGTGAGAAAGAGGCTGTGAAGAGCATCTGTCGCTGGGCACGCCAGGCGGAGATGCTGGAGCGGGTGGAGGTGCTTGGATTTGTGGATGGTATGACTTCGCTTGACTGGATTAACGACTGTGGATGCCGTAACATCAACCTGCTCTGCAAGGGGAGTGAAAGGCATTGCAAGTATCAGTTGAAGAAGACGTTGGAGGAACATGTGGCTGACATCAGCAAGAGCATCAGTTATGCACAGGAGTTGGGCATCAATGTGAATCTCTATCTGGAAGATTGGTCGAACGGCATGAAGGACAGCCCTGCGTATGTCTATGGTTTCATTGATGCCTTGAAGGATAGTGGTGTGAAGCGATTCATGCTGCCTGACACTTTAGGCATCCTCAACCCACAGCTGACGGCAGCATTTATGAGTCAGATGACCGCACGTTATCCGAACTTGCAGTTTGACTTTCATGCCCATAACGATTACGACTTGGCGACAAGCAATGTTTTGGCGGCAGTTTTAGCAGGTTGCCGAGGTGTGCATACAGCTGTGAACGGTCTTGGAGAACGGGCTGGCAATGCACCTCTCTCGTCAGTGCAAGCAATCTTGAATGATCACGCGCACGTGCACACGAATATTAAAGAGGAGAACTTGGGTACGGTCTCCACGATGGTGGAAAGTCTGTCGGGTATTGCCATCCCTCCCAATAAGCCCATTATCGGTGAAAGTGTCTTCACACAGGTGGCAGGTGTTCATGCCGATGGAGACAACAAGAACAACCTCTACTGTAATGACCTTCTTCCTGAGCGTTTCGGCAGAAAGCGTGAGTATGCGTTGGGAAAGAACTCAGGCAAGGCGAACATCCTCAAGAACCTCGAAGAGCTGGGGCTTGAATTGACTCCAGAACAGACGCGCCGAGTGACCGACCGCATTATCGAACTGGGTGACAAGAAGCAGCTCATCACACAGGAAGACCTTCCCTACATTGTGGCTGATGTATTGAAACACAATGCGCCCGATGACAAGGTGAAACTTATCTCCTACATGGTTTCCACAGCTTACGGCTTGAAGCCAATGGCATCCGTGAAACTGGAAGTGAATGGCGATGTGTTTGAAGAGTCGGCAATGGGTGATGGTATGTATGATGCTTTCATCCATGCTGTCCGTCACATCTACAAGGACAAGCTGAACCGCGCTTTCCCGTGGCTGACCAATTATCAGGTGAGTATTCCCCCTGGTGGTCGTACCGATGCCCTCGTGCAGACCAGCATTTCTTGGACTTACAACGATAAGCCCTATCGTACCCGTGCCCTTGATGCTGACCAGACGGAAGCTGCCATCAAAGCCACGATTAAGATGCTGAATCTGATAGAGAATGAATGAAAAAGACATTTATGTACGATGTTTGATGTACGATGTGCTATGTGGATTGCCCTACATCGCGTCAGCTTCACATCGTCCATCGTCCATCAAAAATACTTAGACTTATGAAAATTGACTTCAAAAAACTATTGCCAGACGTGTATTGTGTCGCCTTGTTCGCGGCGATTGCGTTTGTCTATTTCATGTCGCCTGTGAGCAAGGGGTATCGCTTGGAACAGCATGACAGTGGAGCGAACGACGGCATCAATGTGGAAATCAATCAGTATCGTGATGCACACGATGGGGAGACACCCCGATGGGTGACCAGTCTGTTTGGTGGTATGCCGACCTATCAGATTGCTCCGTCGTATGACTCGACGAAGACGATGAGCTTTGTGGAGAAGGCTTACCACTTGTGGTTTCCCGATTATGTGTGGTACATCTTTGCCTCGATGTTGGGCTTCTATATTTTGCTGCGGGCATTCGACTTCCGTCGGTGGATGGCAGCGTTGGGTGCCGTGGTGTGGGCATTCAGTAGTTATTTCTTCATCATCATAGCGGCAGGACACATTTGGAAGGTGATGACACTGGCATACATTCCGCCAACCATTGCTGGTATTGCATTATGTTATAGAAAGAAGTATATTCTTGGAACAATTGTGACCGCCATTTTTGCCACATTGCAGATTCAGGCAAACCATGTGCAGATGTCTTATTACTTCCTGACCATCGAGGTTCTGCTGGTGGTGGCATACCTCATTCAAGCCATCAAAGAGAAAGAGATGCTGTCTTTTGGCAAGGCAACAGCGGGCGTGGCTTTGGCAGCTGCGATTGCCATTTGTCTGAATGCCAGCAACCTCTATCATACCTACGAATATGCCAAAGACACGATGCGTGGCAAGAGTGAACTGGTGAAGCAAGGCAAGGTTGAAGACCAGACGGACAGCGGGTTGGAGCGCAGTTACATCACTGCGTGGAGTTATGGCATTGGTGAAAGCATGACTTTCCTTATCCCCAACGTGAAGGGTGGGGCAAGTGTGCCATTGTCGATGAACAAGACTGCCATGAAGAAGGCGGATGGACAACTGGAGCAGATGGGCATCTATGGTGCTTTCACTCAATACTGGGGCGAACAGCCTGGCACGAGCGGTCCTGTGTATCTGGGTGCATTGGTGTGTATGCTGTTTGTCTTGGGTTTGTTAGTCATTCCGAATAAGCATCCGCTTAAGTGGGCACTTCTTGCAGCTGGTGTGTTGACACTGCTGTTGGGATGGGGCAAGAACTTCATGCCTTTCACCGACTTCTTCATCGACCATGTGCCGATGTATTCTAAGTTCCGTACCGTGGCGAGCATTCTTGTGGTGGTGGAGTTTGTGGTTCCTTTTATTGCGTTGTGGGGCTTGAAAGTATGGGTGGAAAAGCCAGAACAGAAACCCTTGTACGTTGCTGTGGTCTTCACGGTGGTCATCTGTCTCATCTATGTGATGTCGCCCGGGCTTGGGAGCGATTGCTTGAGCATGAACGACAAAGTGGCTGTGAAGCAGTATGTCAGTGCGGGCTACTTTGATGAGGCTTTTGGACAGAACATACTTCGTAGTCTTTCAAACATGAGGGCTGCCATGGTGAGTGCCGACGCTTGGCGAAGCATCTTGTTTATTTTGTTAGGTGCAGCGGCCATGTGGTGGTATGCGAAGAAGAAGGAGGGTGAAGTGATGCCAAAGCAAGTGACCCTGTTGAGTGTGGTATTGCTGGCTATTTGCCTCATTGATATGTGGCAAGTCAACAAGCGTTACCTGTATGACGATATGTTTGTTGAACCTCAAGGTGCCGCACGTATTCAGAAGACGGATGCAGACAACTATATCTTGGAAAAGAGTGGGACGGGAAGAGACTACCGAGTGTTGAATTTTACAGTATCGACTTTCAACGACAACACCACCAGTGCGTTCTATAGTTCAGTGGGAGGTTATCATGCCGCAAAGCTCCGTCGCTATCAGGAACTGATTGAAGCTCATATTGCTCCCGAAATGAGCAAGGTGTATGAGGCGTTGCGTTCTGCTCCGATGGACACGGTGGCAATGGCACTGGAGCAATCTCCATATCCAGCTTATGACTTGACTGCTGTCAACACGGACTCGCTCTTCCCCGTCATCAATATGCTCAACACCCGTTGGTTTATCCTTGGTGCAGGTGAAAAGGGTGAGGTGAAACTGCCAGTGGAGAACCAAACGGCTTTTGGCAATGCGTGGTTTGCTACTGATATAGAGTGGGCTGCCAATGCGAACGAAGAACTGGATGCCCTCGGAAATGTGAACCTCCGCAATACGGCTGTCGTTGCCAAGGCTGATTTCAGTTTCTTGCAGGCAGGTGGTGATGGCATGGTGAAACTGATTTCCTATGGTGCGAATGAGGCAAAGTATGAAGTGGAATCAGAGAAGGGCGGACTTGTCGTTTTCTCCGAAGTTTATTATCCGGGGTGGACAGCCACTATTGATGGGCAACCTACAGAAGTGGGTCGTGCCAACTATGTGTTGCGTGCCATCAATGTGCCATCTGGCAAGCACGAAGTTGTCTTTACGTTTGATCCACAGAGTATTCATACAACGGAGACCATTGCATACGTAGCCCTTGCCGTTTTGGTGCTGCTGATAGTAGTGGCTGCAGTGATGGCGTTTAGAAAGGAAAAATAAGAAGTCATGAAACTTTCATTATTGCAACCTGATATTGTGTGGGGAAACCCACAAGCCAATCAAGAAAAGCTGTCGGAGATACTTTGGGGGTTGGAACCGAGCGACCTCTATGTCCTCCCCGAAATGTTCTCCACAGGCTTTGCCGTTGAGCCACAAGGCATCGCGGAAACGGATGCTTCATCGCTTGTATGGATGCAAAAGATGGCGCAAGAACTCAAAGGTGCCCTGTGTGGCAGTGTGGCGGTAGAAGAGGAGGGACGGTATTACAATCGCCTCTATTTCGTCAAACCCAATGGTGACTGTTTTGCCTACGATAAGCACCATCTATTCACATACGCTGACGAACATCGTCACTACACCCGTGGTAACGAAAAAGTGGTGGTCGAGTTTCGTGGTGTACGCTTTCTTCTGCAAGTGTGCTACGACCTTCGTTTCCCCTGCTTCTCTCGTAACACAGACAAGATTCCTTATGATTGCGCTATTTATGTTGCGTCGTGGCCCACGACCCGTCTTTCTGTGTGGAACACACTCCTTCATGCCCGTGCCATTGAAAACCAATGTTATGTGGCAGGTGTGAACCGCACGGGTTCCGATGATAGTGGTCGATATAGCGGCGGCACGATGCTGGTTGACCCTTATGGAAATACCGCAGCAGCCTGTCCGCTTGAAGAGGCCACTGCAATCACTGTGCAGCTTGATCTTCCCGCTCTCAAAGTCTTTCGCAAGAAGTTTCCTGTGCTGAAAGATGCTGATTGATGAAAACTAAGAAAGACCCAAAGCTGGGTCTTTCTCATTTTGGTATCTCGAGGATGAAACGAGCACCATTGGTATAAGTGGGGTCAAGTGTGAGGGTGCCATTGAGGGCTTGGGCATGTCGCAAACAAAGTCCAAGCCCGAGCCCAAGTCCTTCGCTGTAATTATCCAGCTTGACAAAAGGATGGAAAATGTGTTCTTGCTCTGCCAAAGGAATGCCAGGACCGTGGTCTTCGATGATGATGCGGACAACTGCATCGGTGGCATCCACTATCAGGTTCACAGCTCCTTCGGACGCGAATTTCTTCGCATTGATGAGAAGTTCACGCAAAGTGCGGTGGAGGTAAAGCTGGTTGGTGTGGATACGATCAGCTGGATCCATATTTGTTGTATAGTGTGCTGGCATATCGTGAGGCGATTTCTCCTTGAAATCCTTGATTGCATCTTCAATGACGACATTGAGGTCTATTTCTTGAGAGAGGTCAAGGGTTTGATGTTCGCCCACCCACGAAGCGTCGAAGAGCATGCTTGCCATACGCCTAATGGTTGCCGCATTTTGGGCGATGTCATCGGTTGTGGAGGCAATTTCTTCAGCTGAAAGCGTATCGCCAAAATCGCGCAACACCTGTGTGAATCCTGCAATGATGTTGAGTGGTGTGCGTATCTGGTGGGAGGTCTCGTTGACGAAGGTATTCTTGCGTTCGTCCGCTTCTTGTGCCAGCTGATTTGCCCGAATGAGTTCGGCATTGCGCTTTTCGGTCTCCTCGTTCACGCGCTGAATGCTGGTGATGTGTTCGTTGATGGTTTGTTGCATGGAGACGAAGCTGTTTTGTAGGTTGCCCACCACATCCTCGCGTTGGCTTCGTTCGATGAGATGGTCGAAGTTGTTGTCGGTGATATGGCGCGACTGCTTTGCCAGTTGGTTAAGAGGCGTGATGAAGTGCTGGATAGTCTTCCAGCAGATGAAGATGATGAACAGCAATCCGACGATGATGAGCGGCACAAGCAAGTAGGCCAGTTTCGTGTAAGGGGCAAAGATATCTGCTTCTGGGCAGACGAGCGCGATGCTCCATGAGGTGTGCTCTAAGGGTTGGTAGAATGCCAAGCAGGGATGACCGTCGATGCTGACGCGCATCTGTCCAGTTTTCCCTTCCGTCATCTCGTGGCCTAATGTGATGATGTCGGGGTCATGTTCCGCATCGAAGGCTTCAAAGATACTTTGATTAAGAATCTTTACATGGTTGGGATGTACAAAGTAACGACCGTCAGACCCGAGCATCAAGCAGTACGAATGGGGTGATGGCTTTTGGGCAGAGATGGTACTGGACAGCCATGCGGTGGAGAGGTCGGTGGAAATCACACCGATAAAATTCCCTTGGGGGGAGTGAAGGGGCTGACAATAGGAGGCAATCATGACAGGGGATGAGAGCGTGCCTTCTTGATAATCATTGAATGGATCCACCCAACACGCTTCGTCTCGCTCACGTGGAGTCTTATACCACACTTTCTCATAGTAGTTGTATTCGCCTTCGATGACGGTCTCGATGCTATCTCCCACTCTCAGCGTGTAGGCCGAGAACCCATGTGGGTGCTGAGGAAAGAAGTCTGGTTCCATTGTGATGGAACATCCGTTAATGTTGGGGTTGAGTTCCACAACGCGGTGAGTGTAATTGAGAAGCGAGTCTGGACGTAGGTTCATGAGCACCAGCCCATGAATGTTTCTGGTGGCAGTCTCCACCTCTTTGATATATTTCGACACGCGTTGTGCCGTGTTGTTCAGCGAAAGGGTGGCGCGTTCAGTGGCTTCTTGCCTAACCATTTGTCGCGAACGCACGACCAAAAAACCAGTGCATAGGATGAACACAATCAGCACGAAACCCAAAATGCCGAGGCAGAGTTTCAGTGAGAGCGAACGTTTGATATATCGGAACGGGCTTTTCATACGGACTTTTTCTGGATGGTGTGAGCCATTTGGTCAAGCAGGTCGGTAATCGTCTTTGTTTGCTTCAGCATCTGTTTCGTAAGAGGGGAAATCTCTTTTTGTGTCCAGCTGGAACTTTTCTGTTGAAGTTTCCTTACGATGCTGTTGATGGTATTGGCGGGAACGATTAATCGGTCAGCCATTTGGTGGATGAACGTAGTCTTCATGCGGTCAGTCTCTTTAGCCTTGGCATTGAGGGCACTCAGCGAATCGTTGCGTTCTTTCAGAATGGCAGAGAGTTGGCTGATGCGTTTGATATGCTTGGAGAGCGATTGCTGCATGATGCTGAAGCTGTTCTGTAGCGTTCCGATTTCATCCGTCCGTGAAGTCACGGGGATGGTGCTGTCATAGTTGCCATCAGCAATGCGTTGAGCCGATTGCGCCAACATATTGACTGGCTTCAGTTGCTGGCTGATGAAGAAGAAACAGAACGCAAAGATGACCAACAAGCCGACAAGAACCATCACCACCGTTTGGAGGGTCATGCGTTTGTTGGCATAAAAAATGTCACTCTCAGGACAGACGATGGCAGCACTCCAGTGTTTGTCATTGAGAGACTGATAAAGCACGTAGCTATCCCTTCCATCCAATTGAACAGCGCGGCATCCCGATTCTCCCGCCAACATAGAGTTGACGAGGTCGCCCAGACGCTTGTCTGGTTGATTCTCCACGATGTCACTCACAAGCGCATGAAAAAGCCTGGTGCTGTCAGGATGGATGATGTAAGTGCCTTGTACACCCAGCATCGTGCAGTAAGAGTTGGGATAAGGCTTTGTGCCCAAAACCGTGTTCGACAACCAGTCCACCGCTATGTTGGAAGCGATGACACCCACTATTCTGTCCTCTTGGTCGTGGATTGCCATGCAGCAAGCCACCGTCTCTGAGAGAACCTTTTCAGCAGGCGCATGGGGCCTGACCCAGCAAATGTCATCCGCTGATTTTGGGATGAAATACCAATTATGTCCCATATAAGGCACAGAACTGAGATAGTGAGGTTCTATCTCCATCGGATTGTGGTTCGTCACGATGCTGTCACCCTTCTCGTCCGCATAATATGAATAAGTCAAGAACAACTCCCCCCGCTCCTTGTAGTAGTTGGGTTCAAAGGCAATCACACACCCCACGATGTTAGGGTTGTTCCTCACCAACTCACGAGTGTAGAAAGTCATGGCATTGGGATTGTCGAGGTGGTGCTCCACGTTCCAGCGCATATTGGTGGTGGCCACCTCCACTCCATAGAGCATATTGTCGATGCGTAGGGTGGTTCCATGAAGGGTTTCCTCAGCCTTTGCCAGCGATTCCTTTTCGATGACCGTGTGCGAGAACCTGAACATGATGAAAAGAACTGCCACAATCAGAAGGGTGACAGACAACAGAACCCACAGGCTCAAGCGGGCATTAAGTCTTTTGTTGAAATATCGGAAAAGGGCAAGCATGAATGTACATCGTTGTTTCCGTTGCAAAGGTACAACTTTTTATGATTCCGACCAAGGCTTTTCTTAAAAAAATGATTCCGTAGTCATACCACCCATATACTCGCAATGCGGTCATCGCTGGTGGTACGATGGCGGATAGTCATATAAAGTGGAATGCAGAACATTATATTTAGTTCATAATGCATAGAAATAGACTCAAAACTTACAAACATGGGCGTTGGGATGTGTGGTGGGTGGCTTAAGTGCAGATTTTTTCCATTCTTGCTTGGTCGTGTGAAAATAAAGCCGTACTTTTGTACTTCAATTCGTGTGGTGCCCATCCCGACTCTCTCTCCGTTATGGGGAGAGTCGAGGAGAGGCTGAGTCGGAGGGCAGTGGTCTTCCTGAATCTATTGTATACGTAAACTATTTTATAATAAAATTATGTCTCAACTTAACGAAACGGGCTCACGAGCCTATCTTATTTCTATTGTGATGGTCGCCGTGTTGGGCGGTCTCTTGTTCGGCTACGACACGGCCGTCATTTCTGGTGCAGAGAAAGGTCTGCAAGCGTTTTTCATGGAAGCGAAGGACTTTGCCTATACTGACGGCTGGCATGGCTTCACGTCGGCCTCGGCACTCATCGGCTGCATCATCGGTTCCGCTCTCTCTGGTCTCCTTGCCACTCATCTGGGGCGCAAGAAGTCTCTGATTGTGGCTGGCTTGCTTTTCTTTATCTCGGCACTGGGTTCGATGGAGCCTGAGTTCCTCTTCTTCGAGCACGGCATACCTACTTTCTCTCTGCTCATCATGTTCAACATCTATCGTGTCATTGGTGGCGTCGGTGTGGGACTTGCCTCTGCCATTTGTCCCATGTACATTGGTGAGGTGGCTCCCTCTAACATCCGAGGAATGCTTGTTTCGTGGAACCAGTTTGCCATCATCTTCGGTCAGTTGGTTGTCTATTTCGTCAACTTCTTCATTCTTGGCGACCACATCCAGCCTCTTGTGGAGGAGATGGGTAAAGGCATCGCTGCCATCAATCCTGCTGCCCAGTGGACAGTCACCACGGGTTGGCGTTATATGTTCGGTAGCGAAGCTGTGCCGGCCGGACTTTTCGCCCTGCTCATCTGCTTTGTTCCCGAGACTCCGCGTTACCTCGTCTCTGTGGGACAGGGTCAGAGGGCATTGGCCATCCTGTCAAAGATTAATGGTTCCTCGAAGGCTCAGCAGATTCTTCAGGATATCAAGGACACGATGGTGGTGAAGACAGAACCGCTGATGACGTATGGTGCGCTCTGTATTTTTGTCGGCATCATGCTCAGCGTGTTCCAGCAGGCTGTCGGCATCAATGCTGTGCTCTATTATGCCCCTCGCATCTTTGGAGATATGGGTATGGAGAATCCGATGGTCATCACCGTCTTCATGGGCATCATCAACATTCTCTTCACTCTTGTTGCCATCTTCACCGTTGAAAAGTGGGGACGCAAGCCTCTCCTCATCAGTGGCTCTTTGGGCATGGCTCTTGGTGCTCTTGGCGTGGCTCTCACCTTCGGACGTGCTGGCATGGAACTCCTCACCGCTTCTTCGCTGCTCATCTATTCAGCTTCGTTCATGTTCTCGTGGGGACCCATCTGCTGGGTGCTCATTGCCGAAATCTTCCCCAACACGGTCCGTGGTGCAGCTGTGGCTATTGCCGTGGCTTTCCAGTGGATATTCAACTTCATTGTCAGCTCCACCTTCGTGCCGATGTTCAACATGCACCTCACCGAGGGTGACGACTTCGGTCATTGGTTCACTTATGGACTCTATGGCATCATCTGTCTGTTGGCAGCCCTCTTCGTTTGGCGGCTTGTGCCTGAAACGAAGGGCAAGACGTTGGAAGACATGAGCAGGCTTTGGAAGTGAAAAATGATATTGACCGCCCCACATAACAAAGAAACGGAATTTTGTCTGCTGTCAAGAGGAAAGTTTTTTGCTTTTGACGAAAAAAGTGGGCGTTTTGTTGGTTGTTATGGGAAAAAGAGATATTTTTGCAAAAAAACTAAGAAAACAATATCTATTCATTCAACTAAACTAATACAATTATGGCATTTTTAACAGATGACAAACT
The DNA here is from genome assembly GCA_017448825.1 of Bacteroidaceae bacterium. Taxonomy (GTDB): domain Bacteria; phylum Bacteroidota; class Bacteroidia; order Bacteroidales; family Bacteroidaceae; genus Minthosoma. The sequence continues at coordinate 86,043 of JAFSKR010000069.1, read as the reverse complement.
CGTGATTGTAGGTGCTGGTGGTGCTATCGGCTCTACAATGGTGCAGTTGGCTTTGACTATGAAGTTGACTCCTAATGTGTGTCTTTATGATGTGTATGCTCCAGGCATGGAGGGCGTGATGGAAGAGATGTTCCATTGCGGCTATGACGGGGTGAACCTGACGGCTACCACGGATGTGGCTGAGGCTTTCAAGGATGCGAAGTACATCATCTCGTCGGGCGGCGCTCCCCGTAAGGCTGGCATGACGCGTGAGGACCTTCTCGCTGGCAACTGCAAGATTGCTGAGGAATTGGGCAAGAACATCAAGGCTTACTGCCCTGATGTGAAGCATGTGACGGTGATTTTCAACCCTGCCGACTTGACGGGTCTTGTGACGTTGCTGTATTCAGGTCTGAAACCTGGGCAGGTGACTACACTGGCTGCGCTCGACTCCACTCGTCTGCAGTCTGCTTTGGCTAAGAAGTTTGGCGTGAAGCAGTATGAGGTGACAGGCTGTGCTACTTATGGTGGTCACGGTGAGCAGATGGCTGTGTTCGGCAGTGCTGTGAAGGTGGCAGGCAAGCCACTTAGCGAACTCATTGGAACCCCTGCTTGCACGGAGGATGAGTGGGAGCAGCTGAAGGTGGCTGTGACGAAGGGTGGAGCGAAGATTATCGAACTTCGTGGACGTTCTTCATGGCAAAGCCCTGCATTCTGCTCAGTGGAGATGATTCGCTCGGTGATGGGCGGCGAGAAGTTCCGTTGGCCAGCAGGCACTTACGTTTGCAACGAGAAGTATAACCACATCATGATGGCGATGGACACGACGCTGGACACGAACGGTTGCACCTACAAGATGCCAACTGGCACTCCAGAGGAACTTGCCAAGTTGGATGCTTCTTACGAGCACCTTTGCAAGATGCGTGACGAACTTGTGACGCTGAACATCGTTCCACCAATCTCGGAGTGGAACAGGATAAATCCGAATCTCTAAAACGGAAAGACCCCCTCTGTCCTGACGGGCATCTCCCCCCCCCCCCATGATGAGGAGAGCATCAGGGCGGTCCCCCTTCCTATTACGGGGATTGGGGAGAGGGTCTCTTTTAGTTTTATGAAGAAGTACGGAAAGTATACGCTTTTGGGTTGGAGTTGGCGCATCCTGTTGGGGATTGCGCTAACTCCAATTCTCTTGTTCCTGTTGCTTTTCGTACTGATATACACGCCTCCTGTTCAGAAGTATGCGGTGGACAAGGCCGCCGAGATACTGAGTGAGGAGATGGGAATGAGGGTCACAGTGGAAGACGTGCATCTGAAGTTCCCGCTTGACCTCTCGATGGGAGGACTGCTGGCCGTGCAGGATGGTGACACCGTAGTGGCAGCAAGGGAGTTGGATGTGAGTGTTCGGGCATTGCCCTTGTTCCATCTGCAAGCAGAGGTAGATGGCATTCATCTGTACGATGCCAAACTGAACACGAAGGACTTGATAGAGGCTTGTGTGGTGAAAGGGAACCTCGCAGAATTGAGTCTTGATAGCCACAGTACAGACTTGAAGAACGAGATGGCTGTGGTTAACAAGGCACTCTTGAAGGATGCTGACCTGCAGGTGCTGTTGAACGATTCTGTGCCTGAAGACACAACGGAGAGTGAGCCTGTCACATGGAAGATTCAGATAGATGACCTCGAACTGCAAAACGTGAAGGCGACCGTGCTGCTCACGCCACAAGCAGACAGCACATACGTGACTGCTGACATCGCTGCTGCCCATGCGAAAGGCTTCCTCGATTTAGGAGAGGAAATCTACAGTGTCCATCGTTTGGACATGACGGCATCGTCGGCTGGTTTTGAATACCGCAATGACCCTCGCTTCCCCAAGCAGCTTGACCCTTCTCATCTGTTGTTTAATGATGTCAGCCTTGTGGTCGATTCTTTTTTCTACAAGGGAACGGGCGACATGGGCTTAGACATTGTGCAACTATCGGGAACGGAACAAAGCGGTCTTGTCATCACCGAGACGCAGGGTAGGGTGGAGATGGACTCGCTGTCTCTGACGGTGCCGAGGCTTCGTGTGAAGACGGCTGACAGTGATGTGAGTGCGACTTATCGCATGGACATGACGGCTTTCGACGAGGTGGATCCTGGAACCTTCACGTTTGTGGCAGAAGGATTGCTGGGGAAGGGTGACGTGATTTATTTCACTCGGATGGGTGGAGAAGAGGAAACCCGTGAAGTGCGCAACTGGATGTCGCAACAGTTGCCTGCCCGCCCTGTGGAGATGCAGTTGAAGGCAGAAGGTAATCTCAACACGTTAAAGGTTCCGACCCTGCATTTGAAAGTGCCAACATTGGCGGTGGCTGAAGGTGAGGTGACTTTGTGGGATGTGGCGACAGATGACTTCGCCTTGCAAGCTAAGATGGATGTGCGCGATGTGCAAGGTGCCCGTGTCAATCTGGATGGCAGTTACGTGATGGCTTCCGATGCTTACAAGGCTGATGTGATGTTCAACAACTTGTTAGTCAACCATTACGTGCCGATGGAAGAACGTACCCTTCTTACAGGCAAGGCTTATGCTGTGGGACGTGGTTTCGACTTCCTTGCCCCAAACACGATGCTGGATGCCTCAGCCAGCCTGACGGAGGGCTGCATGGGACAAATCAATCTGAGTAACATTGATACCGATGTTTCGTTGAAAGGCAGTAAGTTGTTGCTTGACTTGACGTGCGACAATGATCAGTTGCAAACTGCTTTCACTTTCGATGGCGAACTGAAAAAGAACCTCGTGGAAGGAGACCTCGACATTCAGTTGCCTTTCATTGACGTTCAGCGTATGGGCTTCAGCGAGGATGTGTGCAGGGCAAGCACCAGTGGCAAGGTTGGTGTGTCTTACAACCTCGACAAGCTGTTCCGTGTTGATGGTCATGTTGAAGCCCTTACACTCATCTTGAACAATGACAGCATCACGACCGATGCTTTTAGCCTCTTTGCTGAGGCACAAAAGGACACGACAACGGCCACGCTTCATACGGGAGACCTCAGTTTCTCTTTTTTCACTCCCAACAATGCCTTTAACCTTTTGCCCAAGGTGGAGAAACTGCAAAAGGAGACGCTGAAACAGTTTAAGGCACATGAGGTGGATCTCAATGTGCTCAAGTCTTATCTGCCCGAACTCTCCCTCCATGCGACGGCAGGTCAACACAACCCTGTGTCTGACATCTTGAAAATCTATGGAATGCAGTTCAGTGAATTTTCTGCCGATGTGGAGGCATCCCCCGTGAGCGGTTTGATGGGGAGGGGATATCTGTATACTTTCAAGAAGGATAGCATAAGATTGGACACGGCTTTCTTCGACATTGTGCAGGATTCCACGCAACTGAACTTCGATGTGGGTATGAAGTGTGGTGACCAACCCCTGTTGCCAGCCTTCCGCGCCAACCTTGATGGCTATTTGATGGCAGACAGGGCGGATGCTCACCTGGTTTATTTCGACAAGAAGGACAAGCAAGGCATTGACCTCGGAGTGAAGGCTGTTGCTACAGACTCTTGTGTGAACTATAGTCTTTATCCCGACCAACCTATTTTGGCATACCGCAGGTTCAGCATGAATGCCGACAACTACATCACGACTCGTCCTAACCGTCCCATTCAGGCTGATGTGCGACTGACAAGCACATCTGACAGCTGCTATGTTGCGGTGCTGGCCGATGAGAGCGACATCGGCAAGCAACTCGCCAATGTGATTGTCGATGACCTTAATTTGGGGGGATTGCTGAGCGTTCTCCCTATTCCGGGGTTGCCAGCGATGGATGGCTTGCTCAACCTCGATGCCACCTACATTGATCACGGGGAGAACTTCTCGGTGGAAGGAATGCTGGATGCCCAAGGGTTCACATACGAAGGGGTACTGGTGGGCGACCTTGCTTCACAGTTTACGTATATGCCACAAGGTGAAGCCATCCATGGGATAGATGCCCGAATGGCATGCAACGGAACTGACATCATTCAACTGGATGGTGTCTATGATGCCACGGGAAATGGTGCCCTTGATGCCGACCTCTCGTTGCTGGACGTGCCAATGGAGATGCTTTCGCCGTTCATGCCTAACCAAATCGTCTCTTTCAGTGGCCATTTGGCTGGTGGTATGAAGGTAACAGGGCCAATGGATGCGTTGCTGTTCAATGGAACTTTGTTGCCGAAGGATATCCATGCTATTTCCAACATTTACAGCCTTGACCTTACACTTGCAAACGACACCCTTGCCTTTCATGACAGCCGAATTGATTTCGACACGTTTAAGTTCTATGGGGCTGGTGAAAATCCTTTGACACTCAATGGTTATGTCGATTTCGCCAACTTTGAGGAGATTTTCATGTCACTCTCCCTGCGAGGACAGAATGTGAAATTGATAGAGGCACCACGAAGTAGTAATAAACTGCTCTTTGGTGATATGTATGGCGACTTCTTCACCCGTGTCATTGGTTCTACAAAGGACTTGACGGTGCGTGGGCTTGTACGTGTGTTGCCCACCACCAACATCACTTACATCATGAGTGAGACCGTCCTCTATCAAACAGACCGTTTGGAAGACATTGTTACCTTCGTTGACTTCAATGCTCCTCCTCCTCCGAAGGAAGAAGTGGTCAAGAATACCTATATGGGCATTGACATGAATCTGGTGCTCAGCATTGAAGATGGTGCCCGACTTAATGGCGAATTCTCTGCTGACAAGCAGAGTTATGTGAATGTGCAGGGTGGTGGTTCCATCACCATGTCTTATACGCCAGAAGGTGTCTTCAGTATGCAGGGACGCTACACCATCAACGAGGGTGAGATGAAATACACCCTGCCAGTCATTCCGCTCAAAACATTCAAGATTCATCCAGGGTCATACGTGGAGTTTATGGGAGAACCTGGTAATCCATTGCTGAATATCACTGCCACCGAGCGTGTCAAAGCTGCAGTGGGGCAGAGTGGAAGCAGCCGTAATGTCGCCTTTGATGTGGGTCTGAAAATTTCCAACACCCTTCAGAACCTCGGACTTGAGTTTATTATCGATGCTCCAGAGGATATGTCTGTACAGAATGAACTTGCCAGCAGTTCTGCTGAAGACCGCAACAAGTTGGCGGTCGGAATGTTGGCGACGGGTATGTACCTGTCGAGTTCTAACAGTAGGGGATTTGCAGCAGGCAATGCTCTCAACGGTTTTTTGGAAGAAGAAATCAACAACATTGCCGGCAATGCCCTTTCTACGATGGTGGATGTGAGTGTGGGGCTTGATCAGACGGTGCGTGAAGATGGTACGAAACGTACCGATTACTCCTTCCGATTCTCCCGAAAGTTCTTCTCCGACCGTCTCAATGTGGTGATAGGCGGCAAGGTCAGCTCAGATAACAATAATCAAGTACATCATGAGTCAGGTGCCTACATCGACGACGTGTCGTTGGAATGGCGACTTGACAATGGGGGAACACAATACATCCGCATCTTCCACGAAAAAGACTATTCCAGCCTTATCGAAGGTGAATTGGACAGAAATGGTGCAGGTATTGTGCTTCGCAAGAAGGTGGATAAACTCTCTGATTTGATAATATGGAGAAAGAAAAAGGAGAAAGAAGAGACAAAAGGGGATGAGGATAAAAAGACACAGGAGGATAAAGAATGAAGCGTTTACTATACATATATATAATAATGCTGCTTGCTGCCTGCTCCACAACCTCCCATCTGCCCGAGGGTGAGGTGCTATACACGGGTATCGAAAAGACGAAGGTACACGGTAAGAAAGGAACGACAGCAGAAGATGATGCTCTTTTGGAAGTGGAGGCAGCTTTGGCGTATAAGCCAAATGGTGCTCTCTTGGGCAGCTCGTCAAAGCGGAATCCTTTGCAAATAGGACTTTGGATATATAATGCATACGTGGATAAGCCCCAAACTGGTTTCAACAAGTGGATGTTCAATTCTTTTGCAGGTACTCCTGTCACCATCTCGCAAGTCTCACCCGATACACGTACAAAGGTATCTACCAACATCTTACAGAACTACGGTTACTTCCGTGGTAAGGTCGATTATCACCTCATCACAAAAAAAGACCCCAAGAAACAAGGAATTGCTTACGACATCTATTTGGGAGAGCCTTATCTCTTCGACAGCATCCGCTATGCTTTCCGTGGCTTGCAGGACAGCATCATTCGCGCCACCGATAAGGAAGCCTACATCCATCGTGGCACTCAATTCTCCACGCTTAACCTGACCAGCGAGAAAGACCGTCTGGTTAGTGCTTTCCGCAACAATGGCTTCTACTATTACCGCCCCGACTATATCAGTTACTTTGCTGACAGCACCAATACACCCTACAGGGTGAAACTCCTTGTGGCACCAGACATGGATATGCCGGCCAATGCCAATCGGCAGTATTACTTCGGCAATACCAGTGTATATATTCGTGCGAGCAGGAGCAGTACGGCAGGAACCCAACGTCGCAAGGCGGGGCTTTCGCAGGTATATGATGACTCCATCCAACGTCGGCGGCTGAAGATAGCCTATCAGGGCGACCGCATCCCCATCGCCCCACGGGTCATGATGAAGAACTTTAAGTTCCATCCCACCCAACTGTTCAATCAGTCGGCTGTCAATAAGACCTTGAGCAACCTGCACAGCATGGACATCTTCTCCAACATCAAGTTCTCCTTCACACCTCGTGACACCACAGGTATCAACGACACCATCGACACTCGTCTCGACCTGACGATGGATCAGTTGATTAATGCCGAGTTGGATTTCAGCTTCACCCACAAGTCCAACTCCCAAATAGGACCCGCAGGAGGACTCACCATCTCCAAGCGCAATGCCTTCCATCATGGGGAAACACTCTCGGTGGGTATCAAAGGTAGTTATGAATGGGCTACACGCAAACTCTATGGAGAGAACGAACTCATCAACTCCTATCTGGCAGGACTGGATGTCTCGCTTTCTTATCCCTGGATAGCATTCCCGTGGCTCAACAAGCGTTTCTATAAATATCCAACCTCCACCGAGTTCAAGTTCGGCATCGAGCAGCGCAAGCGAGCTTACTACTACCGTCTCATGTCTTCCACCATCGAAGCTACCTACGGATTCCAAACCTCTCGTTCATGGAGTCACAAGCTCACCCCCCTCACAATCACCTACAACAAGATGCAGAACACCACCGAACGCTTCGATTCCATCGTCTATCACAATCAGGCGCTCTATGCTTCCTTGCAAGACCTCTTCATTCCCGCACAACAATACACCATCACCTACGACAACACATGGAACAGCCGCATACGCCACACCATGCACTTCGAGGGAACAGTCAAGCAGTCGGGCAACTTTCTCAACCTTACCAACGCTCTCTTGGGCTTTGATTATTACAAGAAGGACAAGCTCCTGCTCAGTACCCCCTATTCCCAATTTCTCAAGTGTGTGTTGGAACTGAAGAACATCTTCCACATCACCGAAAAAACCTCCATTGCGACACGTGTACAACTTGGTGCCATTTGGACATACGGCAACTCCGACTATGCTCCCTACAGCGAACTCTTCTACGTGGGCGGAGCCAACAGCATCCGAGCCTTCACCATCCGAAGCATCGGTCCAGGAAGCTATCGTGATGCCTATGACCTTGGCATCTATTTAGACCAGACCGGTGATGTCAAGCTCGAACTCAATGCCGAATACCGTTTCCCCTTCATCAATGCCTTCCAGGGAGCCTTCTTCATCGATGTGGGCAATGTGTGGCTCATGCACGGCGACCAATTCCACACTGGCGGCAGGTTGGGTGAGGAAAATTTCTTCAAGACGCTGGCAGTCGGCACAGGCTTCGGACTCCGCTATGACCTCGACTTCCTCATCCTCCGACTCGACCTCGGTATCGGAATCCATGCCCCCTACGACACCGGCGTGAATTCCTATTTCAACATTCGCAAGTTCAAAGATTATCTCGGGCTCCACTTCGCTGTGGGCTATCCCTTCTAAACATGAAAATCATTGTATCATCTGAAATAGAGGCCGTTTGCCCTCAGTTTGTGGGAGCCTGTGTGGAGGCCCAAGTAGAGAACAGCACCTTTTCGCAAGGGCTTTGGGACGAAATCGGCCAACTCAGCCAACGCTACTGCCAGAGCCTCACCACCGAGACCCTGAAAGACATCAGTGGCATTGCCGCCACCCGACGCGTTTACCGTGTCTGTGGCAAAGACCCCTCACGCTACCGCCCAGCCTCCGAGGCCCTCATCCGTCGCATCCTGCAAGGCAAGCCGCTCTATCAAATCGACACATTGGTTGACCTCATCAATTTGGCCTCGATGGCCTACGGCTACAGCATTGGTGGTTTCGATGCCTCCAAGTTCGTGGGCGACACACTCACCCTGGGCATCGGACGCGAAGGCGAGCCCTACGAAGGCATTGGCAGAGGTTTCATCAACATCCAAGGGCTACCTGTCTATCGTGACGCGCTTGGCGGTGTGGGTACACCCACCAGCGACAACGAGCGCACCAAGATAGACCTCCAAACCCGCCATCTCCTCGTCCTTATCAATGGCTACGACGGCAACCTCTCCCAAGTCGAAGCCAACGCCCGCTACATCCAAACCCTCATCTCTCGTTACTGCCAAAGCGATGGAGGTCAGTACCTTGTGTATCGCTAACTCCCATTCATTCTTCCCATTCTCCCTTTCCCCCTCTTCTTTCTTCTCCCCATCTCCTCTTTCTCTTCCCCAAATTGCCATAGAAGACTGTTGCCCCAAGCGTCAGCCATCTATGCCTCATGTTGATAGCCGTCTATAGCCCTTCATCATCATTCCTTTTAGCTTGAATACAAAATATGATTTGGCTTGAATACAACTTTCAACTTGGCTTGATTACACTTAGCTATATTCAAGCTAAATTGAAAGTTGTATTCAAGCCAAATCATATTTTGTAATCAAGCTAAATAATAAAGTGGTGTAAGGCAACACAACGAGACGGTGTAGGGCAACGTAACGAGACGGTGTAGGGCAACGTAACGAGACGGTGTGGGGCATCGCATAATCTTTCCTTAATGCCTTGTGAATCCTGTGGGACACACAATGCCTGAAATGGATAATCAAACGGCAACAGTGATTCTGCTGGAGTGACGAGTGTTTTTACAGGGCATAGCTGATTCCTGCTGTCCATTCCATGCTTTGGGCGGTACGGGATGGGTAGTTGCGGTAGTTGCCGTGACGGAGGAAAAAGTCGTGTTGAAGATGGAGGGAGAGGTTGCGGAAGAGGTTGAGACGGAAAAAGAGACGGTTCTGAAGGATGCTCTGTTCGCCTTTGTCACCCCATGCATTGATGCCATCCTTCAGGGCCTGTTGGTGGCCTTCGGGGTCTTCGATGATTTGCTGGAGTGTGGTTGGGTCGGCTCCTTTGAGGACAAAGAGGCGCATGAAGTATAGTTCGTTGCCAAAGGAGAGGTGCCGATTGTAGATGTACTGGAAGCTGTGGCGTATGGAGAAGCCTGTGCCGAAGTTGTAGCGGCGCATGGGGAAATAGTCGGCGGCGGCTCCTCCGAGGGGTACGGCGGAGAGCATGAAGTCGTGGGTGAGGGTGTTGGCTGTGCCTTGCCGCTCGGCGTGGAAGCCTGCTCCAAAACTGGCGGCTTCGGAGATGATGGCGAGGTTGCCGGGGGCTTGCTGGTGGTTATAGCCGTAGTGGTCGATGTATTTGATGTTCTGATAGAAGCCGATGTCAAGTTTCCAGCGGTGGGGCAGTTGCCGCTGGATGGAGCCAATGCGTCCGCTGATGTCGAGTTCGCCCACGGTGGGGTGGTCGGAGTGGAGGTTGATGAGGGCGTAGATGTTGAAGTAGTCGAAGGCGCGGGTTGCCTTGCCAAGGTCGAGGTTGTTGTAGTGGGTGCCGTAGTTGAAGCGGATGTCGAGATAGGGGATATGTTCGTGGTAGCGCTTGCCTGTATGGGGATGGATGGTGCCGATGTCGCGGATGTAGCGGTCTCCGAAGCCTATTTGGAAGGTGTAGGGCTCAGGTGCTTCTTTCTTGCCAGCATAGAGGCGATTGACTCGAAACATTTCTCCCGAGAGGATGCGATGCAGTCCGCGTACGGGATTGAGGAAGGTGCCGATGACTTCTCGCACCACACGCCGTGCGCCTGTCTTGCTGTTGTCGAAAAAGATGTCGGAGACTCGATGGGTGACTTCGCCGATGACGGCTCCACCGATGCCTGTGGAAAGCAGGTCGTTGGTGGCAGGACGGTTGGTCTCGCAGAAGAGTTCCCATGTGAGAGAACCTACCAAGGGGTAGAGGATGGACACGCCGTAGGAAAGTCCGTGCTCGCGTGCGGCGTTGTAGAACATACTGCCGTGATAGGGATGGCTGAACTGGTTACCTGAGAAACTGTCGTTGTCCCATACCCATCCGTCGGTAAAGTTCTGTTTCAGCGTGGCATTGGTGATGCGTGCCCATTCTCGATTGAGGACAAAGTGGTCCCAACTGAAGACGAGGGCATTGATGCCGAGGTCGGTGACGAGGGCTTGCAGTGTGGGTGACTTGGCGGTGCCGTCAGCGTTCTTCCCGAAAAGGTGGAGTGGGCAGGTGTGGGGCGACAGGGTGTCGGCGCGCTGAAGATGGGTGCGTGTGCCTGTGATAGAATCGTTCCAGATGGAGTCGTTTGCTATGGCTTTTGCCCCTGTGTATGTCATCAGTGCGGTGAGGAAGAAAACAATGGTGCGTTGAGTTTTTGTAATGGCCATTTCTGCTGAAAATGAAATTCGGCTGCAAAGTTATGGCTTTTTTTCGATATAAAGCCTATCGAATAGGTTGCACTATTGTCCAAAAATACGTATATTTGTCACCGATTTTCTGGAAAAAGCAGAAAACGGAACCCTCAAAACGGAAAAAATATGGCAAAAGAGAAGATAGCATACGTATGTAGTTCATGTGGTTATGACAGTCCGAAGTGGATTGGAAAGTGTCCTGCATGTGGCGAGTGGAACACGTTTGTGGAACAGAAACTCGGCAAGAAGACTCCCTTACGCGGCATAAGGGACGAATTTAGTCTTGATGTGAAGTCGAGCCCCATCTCGATGTCGAAAATAGAGACAGAAGATGAACCGCGCATCAACATGAGAGATCATGAACTGAACCGTGTGCTGGGTGGCGGACTGGTGCTTGGCAGCATGACGCTGTTGGGCGGTGAGCCGGGCATTGGCAAATCGACACTTATCTTGCAGACAGTGTTGCGATTGAAAGGGATGAGAGTGTTGTATGTGAGTGGTGAGGAGAGTGCAAGGCAGCTAAAATTGAGGGCAGACAGGATCGTGGAGAAGTATGAGGACAGTGTGGCGAGTGAGGTGTTGGCGGATGTGCAGGTAGTGTGTGAAGCCATGATTGAAACTGTGTTTGAGCATGTGAAGAGTGTGCAGCCAGACCTCTTGGTGGTGGATTCCATCCAGACGATGGCAACGGAGGCGGTGGAGTCGTCTCCTGGCAGCGTGAGCCAGATACGCGAGTGTGCAGCGATGTTGCTGAAGTATGCGAAGGAGACGAACACACCCGTCATCGTGATAGGTCATATCAACAAGGAGGGCACGATTGCAGGGCCGAAGATTCTGGAACACATGGTCGATACGGTGTTGCAGTTTGAGGGCGACCAGCACTATATGTACCGCATCGTCCGAGCCATCAAGAACCGTTTCGGTTCGACGGCGGAACTGGGCATCTACGAGATGGTGCATAATGGGTTGCGCCCCGTGGAGAACCCGTCGGAGCTGCTGCTGAGCGATGTGAGGGATGGCGAGGAACTGAGTGGCGTGGCGGTGGCTTGCTCCATTGAAGGCATGCGTCCACTGCTTATCGAGACACAGGCATTGGTGAGCACGGCGGCATACGGCACACCGCAGCGTTCAGCGACTGGCTTCGACCTGCGACGCCTGAATATGCTCTTGGCTGTGCTGGAGAAGCGAGTGGGTTTCAAACTGCCGCAACGGGATGTTTATCTGAACATCGCTGGTGGCATACGTGTGACAGACCCTGCCATCGACTTGAGCGTGATTGCTGCCGTCTTGTCAAGCAATGTCGATACAGGCATCTCAAGAGACATCTGTTTCGCGGGTGAAGTGGGACTGAGTGGCGAGGTGCGTCCTGTGAGCCGCATCTTGCAGCGCATTGCCGAGGCAGACAAGCTGGGCTTCCGAAAAATCATCGTTCCCCGTGCCAACATGAATGGATTGGACACCCAGAAATTTAAGATTCAGATAGTGCCAGTTCGCAAGGTGGAAGAAGCGTTGAGAGAACTGTTTGGGTAGTTTTGCCTGATGGAACCACTTGTTCGTGTTATTTTAACAAACTTTGTGCATAGCATAACCATCTGATTCTCTGTTTGTTTTTGGTTTGTAGTAAAAAAGATGTGCAAAAAAGTTTTTGTGTATTCAGTTTTTTTATGTAATTTTGCACCCAAAATACATATTTATTCTAAATTATGTCGGTAGTGAAGACAAGAGCACTTCTTGTGGATGTGGCTCGTCAACTTTTTGCTAAAAACGGATTCGAGGATACCTCGATGAACGACATCGCTGTTGGTGCCCAAAAGGGGCGTCGTACATTATATACCTATTTCAACAGCAAGGAAGAGATCTATCTGGCGGTTATCCAGACGGAACTTGAACGGGTGTATGAGCGCATGGAGGAAGTGGCGCGCAAGAGCATCTCCCCTGAAGAAAAGTTAGTGCAGCTCATCTTTGCACATCTGGAAGTGCTGAAAGAAATAGTCTATCGAAACGGAAACCTGCGTGCCCAATTTTTCCGCGATGTGTGGAAAGTCGAGTCGGTGCGTAAGAATTTTGACAAGAACGAAATCAATCTGTTCCGACGCATCATGAACGAAGGTATTGACAAAGGACTGTTTGAAATCCGTAATGTACGCTTGTCGGCAGAAATCATGCACTACTGCCTGAAAGGATGTGAAGTTCCTTACATCTATGGGCGTTATGCCGCACAAAATGCAGAAGAACTTTACCCTTATGTGCGCAGTATGGTGTACAAACATTTTGGAAAGAATCTGAAAACAAATCATTATTAACTCAATCATTGAAATTATGGGACTTTTAGAAGGTAAAACAGCACTCATCACAGGTGCTGCACGCGGCATCGGTAAGGCTGTCGCTATGAAGTTCGCACAGGAAGGTGCAAACATTGCATTCACGGACTTGGTACTCAATGACGACATGGCCGCAGGTCTTGAGGCCACTCGCAAGGAAATAGAAGCACTCGGCGTGACTTGCCGTGCATACGCTGGCAATGCAGCAGACTTTGCTGAGACGGAGGTCGTGGTGAAGAAGATTCACGAAGACTTTGGCTCTATTGACGTGTTGGTGAACAATGCAGGTATCACGAAAGATGGTTTGATGCTCCGTATGACCGAGGCACAGTGGGACGCTGTGCTCAATGTGAACCTCAAGTCCGCCTTCAACTTCATCCACGCTTGTGCTCCCATCATGCTGCGTCAGCGTGGTGGCTCCATCATCAATATGTCATCAGTGGTGGGTGTTCACGGCAACGCTGGCCAGTGCAACTATTCCGCTTCAAAGGCGGGCATGATAGGCTTGGCTAAGTCCATCGCACAAGAGCTGGGTCCCAAGGGAGTTCGTGCCAATGCTGTGGCTCCAGGCTTCATCGAGACAGCCATGACCGCCCAGTTGCCAGAGGAAATCCGAGCTGACTGGATGAAGAAGATTCCGCTCCGTCGGGGTGGTCAAGTGGAGGACATCGCTAACGTCTGCCTCTTCCTTGCCTCCGACATGTCCAGCTATGTCAGCGGTCAGGTGATTCAGATTGACGGTGGAATGAATATGTAATGCAAGTCATCTACGAAGACAACCACATCATCATTGTCTCCAAGACTTCGGGCGAAATCGTGCAGGGCGACAAGACAGGCGACAAGCCCATGAGTGTGGCAGTGAAAAAGTACATCAAGGAAGCGTATGCCAAACCTGGCGACGTCTTCCTTGGTGTCGTGCATCGTCTCGACCGTCCCGTGTTCGGTTTGGTGCTCTTCGCCCGTACGTCGAAAGCATTGGCACGCATGAACACCATGTTTGCCAATGGTGAAGTGCACAAGACCTATTGGGCCATCGTGAAGAACGAACCGCCGCAGATGGAGGGAACGCTGACCCATTGGCTCGTTCGCAACGAGAAGCAGAACAAGTCCTACGCCTACGACCATGAAGTGCCACGCAGCAAGAAAGCAGTGCTCGATTATAAAGTCATAGGGCGTTCCGACAACTATTATTTAGTGGAAGTCGATTTGAAGACAGGTCGCCACCATCAAATCCGTTGCCAACTCGCCAAGATAGGCTGCCCCATCAAAGGCGACCTCAAGTATGGAGCCAAGCGCAGCAACCCCGACGGCAGCATCTCCCTCCTCAGCCGCACCATGCGTTTCACCCATCCCGTCAGCAAAAAAGAAATTGCCGTCGAGGCACCCCTGCCCGACGACAATTTGTGGCGGTCATTTAGCATCAACGAACCCCTGCACTTCAAAAAGTAAAAGGTATAAGTGAAAAGTGAAAAATTTGCTACTGCATAAAAAGTAAAAGGTATAAGTGAAAAGTGAAAAAATTGCTACCGCATAAAAAGTAAAAGGTATAAGTGAAAAGTGAAAAATTTTCTACCGCGAGAGTATGCCACCAGTTGGGAAACTGCAGCGGTAGCAAATTTTTCACTTTTCACTTTTCCTTTTTACCTTTTTTCATTTGTCATATACCACAAGACATTAGCCCTATCCCTTCTCAAAGTCTCTCGACACACCCGCATGAAAAGCTCCCTCCCCACGCCTCGGTAGGCATCCACCACCCTGTTAGCCCATGCAGCATCGCCCAGCATCTCGTAGAACGCCAGTTGGGCAGCCAGATTCTGACGGTTGGCACGTTCCCTCATGAAGTTCGTCTCAAACCTGTTCTTCACCTTCTCCAACTCTTCTTCAGTGATGCCCTCGGAAAGCAGCATCTCCAGTTCATGCCACACCGCAGCCTCGGCATCCTCCATCCTCACACCCTCGGCAGGCATTCCACCGATGAGCAACAGCCCCCCGTCGAGGCAGGGGATGATGCTGGCATCAATGCTGGTGAAGAAGTGCTGTTCTTCGACAAGATGGCGGTTCAGCCGACACGATTTGCCAGCTGAAAGAATGTCGGAAATCATGTCACTGCTGTGGAAGTCGGGGTGAGTGATGCTCACGATGGGGAAAGCCATGTAGAGCACATTGGCAGGCACGTCTCGGCAGACCGTCATGCGTCGCTCTTCCGTCTGCGTAGGCTCCTGCGGAATGAGCGTAGAGACAGACTTGCGACGTGGAACCACCCCGAACCACCTCTCAGCCAGTCGCACCGAGTCCTCCATCGTCAAGTTGCCCACCACCGAAAGAATCGCGTTATTGGGAGCATAGAAACGGAAGAAGAAATCCTTCACCTCCTCCATCGAGACATGGGCAATGTGGTCAAGCGTCAGCCCAATGGTAGGCCATCGGTAGGGATGTACCTTGTAAGCCAAAGCCGAGATGAGGTGGAGTACATCGCCGTAAGGTGGAGAGATGTAGTGCTGCTTAAACTCCTCCATCACCACCTTGCGTTGCACCTCCAGGCTCTCGGGCGTGAAAGCCAGCCCCCCCATGCGGTCGCTCTCCAGCCAGAACCCCGTCTCCACATTGGCAGCAGGCAGCGTCAGGTAGAAGTTCGTATAATCGTAAACCGTGAAGGCATTATTGTCACCACACGCCAGTTGAGCCACCCTGTCATAATTAGGCACAGCAGGAGTGCCGCCAAACATCAAGTGCTCCAGCAGATGGGCAAGCCCCGTACGGTCAGCATCCTCATTGCGGCTGCCCACCCTGTAAAGCACATTCAGCGTCACCATTTGCGTGGACGTATCCTGCAGATGCACCATCCGCAGCCCGTTCGCCAGCGTATGCCTATTCAACCACATACGCCCCCACAATCCTGATGTCCTTCAGCGGCACATCATTCGCATTCGTCTTCACCTTTTGGATAGCCTCCACCACATCCATGCCCTTCACCACCTCGCCAAACACGGTGTATTCGTTGTCCAGCCAAGGAGCACCACCATGAATCCTGTACGCCTTCCTCAATTCTTTCGGATAGACGATGGGTGGATTTTCCGACACCTCCCATCGTGCCTCATCCTGCAACTTCTCCAACAGATCGCTCACTCCGTCGCGGTCGCGAGCAGCACGCAGGGCATCCAGTTTTTCCTTGTTCTTCAGCTGTTTCTGCACGAACAGCAGCTCCGCATCCCGCTGTTCACGGGCAGTTTCCATGTTGTCCATGTCACCCTCTTGCTGCACCTTGCCGGTCACGATATAGAACTGGAACCTGTCACTCATCCGCTTCGGGTTCTCATCATCCCCATCGCGAGCGGCAGCCAGCACCCCACGCACATGGAAATGCCTTGGCCACACCACCTCAGCCGGAATCCGTTCAGCGATGGTGTCGCCCTCCGCAGTCAGTTTGGCCTCATACCCTTCGGGACGCGTGGCAGGGTCGCCCGTCTGAATCATGAAGTTGCGGATGACACGGTGAAACGTCACCCCCGTGTACAAGCCCTCCCTCACGTTCCGCACAAAATTGTCCCTGTGTCCAGGCGTATCGTTGTACAACTTCAGGCGAATCTCTCCCACCGAAGTCTCCAGCACCACCTCCGTTTCCCTCTCAGCGTTCTGGCTCGTGCAGCCTAAGCACATTAGGCAGCAAGCCCACAGCACCGTCGCAAAATACCTCTTCATAGTTCCCTTTCTAACTTATTGGTAAAATTTTCGCAAAGGTAGTAAAAAAATCATAAACCGAGTAAAAAGAGAAGATAAAATTTTAAGTTTCGTATGTCAAGTAGATATAGGAAGATAGGGGACTTTAGTTTATAGTTTTAGTTTTTAATTTTTATATGTGATAAGGAAAAGACGTGCGCTCATCACCTCTGAATCGACGTGGGGCACATCGGTAAGGCGACGTGGGGCACGTCGGTCGACCGATGTGCCCCACGTCGATTTTGGGGTGTTTTTGAGTCAGAATTTGTGATGGTGGGGAAGCCCTATCGCACCAACACCTTTTGTCCCTCTCGGAGGTAAATGCCTCGCTGTGGCTGTCCTTTGACGGGACGTCCCGTGAGGTCGTACCAAGTTTTGTCCGTCTTGTCAGGAGTCGTGTGGGTGTGGATGGCATCGGTTTCGGAGGTGCTGAAGGTGCCTGTGAAGATTTCGTCGGGATTCTCCAACGTAATGGTGTAGTTGCTGTTGGCATAGGCGGAGATGTCGATGTCCAGTGCCACTACGCTGTTGGTTTGTACCTCCTTTTGATAAACCGTTTGACAGGTTTTGTCGGTGATGGTGACTGCATAGCGACCATGCAGGGTGCCGAGGTCAATCATCAGTTGCGAGGCATTGTATTCGCCCGACACCTGTTCCGTTTCTGTCTCTTTCACCTTTCTCTGTGGCGACTTGGGTTGTGTCTTCACCACATGAGTGAAATCGACGCGCTTCTTGCCTTCCGTGTCGTTGTTAAGGTTCCATTCCTGGTGCTTGTAGAGGACTTCGTCGCCCACAGTGCAAGCCATGAGATAATAATCGTCTTCAAAATCAGAGAGCGATACAGAAGGCTTCTTTCCTCCAACGCCTTCCATCCAAGTTTCAGGTTCGTATATGACAAGTTCGTCGCCATAGGGTAATCTCCGCACTATTGTAGAGGTTCCTTTGAAACTTTCGGTATTTTCTGACATTCTATGGTCAATCACAAAAGGGGCGGTCTTCCAGTCATTCCCACAAAATGCGTAGATGGTATCTCCAGCTTCTGCCCCGAAGTCATACAGCAGGACGGGCGTATTCTTGTTGGGTTGTATATAATAGACACGTTTCCCTTCTTCGTAAAAACATCCTATATCCCCTCCAGAGGTTGCAGGAGCACCGTATCCTGCTTCTAAAATGGCTTTATAATCATATTGGCCAAACATTCGCTTGCATGGCTTCCCGTCCACTACGTCGTCGTTGGTAAAGTAGTAATGTATAAGATAATAAAGACCGTCAACATCTGTTGGGTATTTCACCGTCCACACCTTTCCGTCCTCGATGAATGGGCGGTATTCTGCAATCTCCTTTCCTTTGATGCCAATCTTATGCGTTCCTTCCGAATCCGTTATGGTATATTGAACACCGCTGGTGGCACTGAAGAAGGGGAAGTAGAGGTCAACAATGGAGTAAAATCCCATGCAAGTGGTGGCTTCTCCTGGGTATTCCACCTCCAGGCTGATTTCATGACTCTTGTAATCGTCAATGCAATAGACGTAGCAATCCCCTCCACATGGCAACCACATCTTGCCATACACATGCAGCGTGTCTTTATCATAGCCCCAAGGGTCTCCAGGCAGGAACTCGTAGTGCAGGTCGTCACGTCCCCATTGTTCTTCGGGAACTTCTGCCGTATGGTCTTCTCCTTTTAGTAGTGGCCGACCTCGCCATCCTACCCATACATAATCGAAAGACTTTGTATAGGAAAAAGAATCGCTGCCCACATAGGTCAACATCTCTACCATAGAAATGGGGTTAATGATGGGGGCATAGGATAAAGGACCTTCCGAACTACCAATACCTTCAATCCATGTATGTTCAAAGACTTCACCCTCTATGCCGTCTTCGTACACGACACCAAAATGATAGGTGATAGTTTTATAGGTTTCTCCACCTATTTCTATCTGTCCCACTTTGACTACTTCACAGGTATGTGTGCTGTTATCATCGGGGATGAACAACTCGAATGTGTCTCCTTCCTTCAACGTGAAATCGTAAATCAGTTGCTCATCCGATTCTTTTTCAAGGTTGGGGTTGCGAAAATACACACGCCCATCGTCTTCTCGGAGGAGGGCAACTTCAGAAGCTTCTCCATCGTGCTCCTTTCTGTACATGACTTGGTATGTCACCCCATTATCTAAGGTTTTAATGGCATCTGTAAAAAAGAAAGAAGTTTTCCAAGTGTAACCACCAAAGTTGGCACCAAACAAATTCCATGTCTTGTTGTTCTCAATAAAAGGGTGGAAGTTTGTCTCCTCTTGTGCCCATCCGCCAAAGGCAAATAGGCAAAGTACCATTGTTAAGTAAATCTTTTTCATGTCTTTATGTTTTTTGAAGGTTATTGATTTTTTCTGAGTTGACGATTCTTGAAGTGATGCCCCTTTATCTTACCAGCACTTTTTTCCCGCCTCGGATGTAGATGCCTTTGGTGGGTGTACCGACGGGTTGGCCTTGCAGATTGTAGTAGGTCGTGTTATCGGATGGTTGGGAGGTTTTCCTGTTGGGAATGTGATTGGGAGGAAGTTGCAGTTTGTATTGCCCATCCAAGTAGGTGATGCGTTCAGACACCCAGCGTTCCAATCGCCCGAGGGAATCGAGCTGCGAGTTGCGTATGTAGGGACGTGTACCCTTGATGGACTGGGTGGCCTCCCACAAGCGGCCTTCAAGCTTGCAGACATCGCCAGGGCCGTAGCTCATTGTTGCGCTGTAGGTTGGAGCGGTCTTGTATTGGCTCCAATCGGGGAATGGCTGCCACCCCGTGTTGCAGATGGCATCGCCATAGCAAGGACTATCAGGCCATTTGACTTTTTCTTGGTTGTAGAACTGGTTGCCAATTCGGTTGTACCAGTCTTCCATGATGGGCAGAATGGTGGCTAATGTGAGTGTTCCGTTCTGTCTCAGCTCAGCATAGCGTTGGCGCAGTTCCTTTTGGTAATAGCGGTCTATCCAGTAGAAGGGCCCTTCGGTCAGTGGTTCGTGCTCCCATACGGCAGGTCGCACCACGCCATATAGGTTGAGTCCGAATGTCTGGTCTAAATCGTAGGGTGTCACCATCCATTTTCGTCCGTCGTAGGTGAACCATTGCCAGTTCTTTAGGGAACCGTCTCCGTTGCATACGAAATTGTGGAAGACGTCGTAATCCAGCAGGCTGGCGATGTCAAATCGCTGCTCGAATGCCGTCTTGAGGGCTGTGCTGTCGGCACCGCTGGCTTCAAGGGCGGTCAGTTCTGCATGGTATTGGCTCAGTTGGCGAATGGCGGCTTTCGTCTTGTCAGTGTAGTAAGGTTCTTTAGGATGTTGTACGTCAAATTGGCTCCATGTAACGGTGCCTCTGAACAGGCTGGAGTTGTTCAGGTTGCCGTCCAGATGGATGTGAAGTTCTTCGGTCTTCTTCATGTTCATGTTCTTGCGGCTTTTCTTCAGTTGCCATGCGAAAAGGCCGTAAAACTTACCGTCGAGATAGATGGCACAGGGGAATCCGTCGGGAAAACAGCGAGCCCGCTTTGAAGATTCTGCATAACCGCCACGTTCCCAATAGGGTGCGCGGTCAGCTACGATGTGCTCGAAGAGCTTATAGCTTATCTCCCCGATGCCTCGGCAGAAGTCTGTGTAAAAGGCTTTGAAGTGGAAAGCATCTTGCTTCACCCACTTGCCGATGCGGATGTCGGGGGTGGTGGCAGCAGTCCAGTCGCCCTCGCAGAACTGACATGCGAAGTTCCGCTTGGGAAACTTCAGCGACCAGCCTCCCTGCCCTTTGAGCAAGGCGCGTTTCTTGAAATGGTTCCCTTGGTCGTCGTACACTTCGACCCACACCTGTCGTACATCTGTTTTGCTTTGGGGCAGGGTGCTCTGTCCTGTGATGTTGACCCAAGCAAATGCTGGCTCGTCTATCTGGATGAATGCAGCTTCGCTGTAGTCTTTTGTGTTCTCCCCATCAGATTCGGGTGGCAACAAATTTGTGAGAAGCGAATTGACTGCCTCACCGAACGTTGGGAGTTGTATGTTTGTTGGTTGGGGCGACACGTACCAGTCAACCAACAGGGTGTCGGTTTGTAGGCTGTCGGTCGCTGCTGCTTGTGTGCCGATGTGGGCTGTCAGTAGCATCAGGCACAGGGGGATGGTTCTTCTTTTCTGGCAACAACCTCCATTCATCCTTCTTGCGGCTTGGCTGTGATGGTGCAGTCTGGCTGGATTTCTCTTCATGTGTGTTATGGGTTATTGATTTTTGTCTGTTTGAGCGTTCTGGTTATTCAAAACTTGTTCCAGCGTCACGTCAGGGTCGGTCTCGCCGAAGATATCCTTTTTCAGTTTCAGCTTACGGTGCTGAACGGCGGAGATGGTGAGTCCATAGATGTTGCCGATGGAGCGGTTGGAGAGTTGCAGACGGGTGAGGATGCAGAGCTGCACGTCTTCCTCCTTCAGCATGGGGAATTGCTCACGCAGCAGGGCAAAGCGGTTGCCGTCGATGGCATTGAGCGTGCGCTCCACGTCTGCCCACTCTTTCGGGTTGAGGCTGATGTGACGATGGGTGCTTTCGTTTAGCTTTCGAACTACCTCCGAACGTTGCAGGATGAAGTTCTGGAGGAATCTCACTACCTCCTGTGCTTGATTCAGCTGTTGCCTGTGACGCGCTGTTTCTTGTAGCAAGTGTTGCTTCTCCAGTTCATGTTGAGCCGTTTCGTAGGTACGCTGCTGACGCACCAACCGCAGACGGTAGCGTAGCACCCACACGGCTGCTGTCAACAGGATGGCAAAGGCAACAACGAGACCGATGAACGTGCGCCGATGCAGAGCTGCTGTGTACGCCAGTCGCTCATTCTCCCGCTCCTGCTGCAAGGCGGCTTGGTAGTAGGCATCTTTCTGTTCGAGTGCCTTGAAGTAGAACCCTTCGGCTTCCTCAAAGGCAGAGTCAATGGCTTCTTCTGCTTCTTCGGGGGCGAGACGACGTACGGCGATTTTCGCCAAGTTGCTCTGCACGATGTAGGCGGCATGGATGTCATCACCTGGTTCCATGCGACGATAGGTGGCTTCGGCTTGTTTCAGGGAGTCGCAACTCAGATAACATCGTGCCAGCACTTGCAGGGTGCCTTGCAGCAGTTCGGGAGTGGGTAGCCGTTCGGCCTCGCGTGCCTCATGGAGTGCTTGTCCATAATCTTCCATCGCCCAATGGATGTTGGCAAGGCTGGTGAGTGTTTGGCACATCAGGTCTGGTTGCTGTTCCTTCGCTGCCAACTTGTATGCCCGTTGTGTGAGGACAAGTGCCTCGGTGTAGTCGTCATCGGAATTGTAGGCGAGTTGTGAGGCATACGTTCCGGCAAAGTCTAATAATATAATGTGGTTGCGTTCATCGTCGGGGTGTTCCTCAAACACTTTCACCGCTTGTTTCGCCAGCCGTAGTGCCTCTTCGGTGTTGCTCCACGAGAGCGATTGCGCCAAGCGTTGGCAGGCGATGTAGCAGGTGTGCCAATCGTGCTCCTGTTCCGCCATGCCGATGGCTTTCCGCAGCAGTGTTTCTCCTTGCAGCACGCTGTCAGTCTCCAGTGCAGCTTCACCTGCCTCGAGATACTCTTTCGCACACATCGTGTGGGGGTCATGTTCCTGCCTGTTTCCGAGCCTATTTCCGCAGGCGAGGAAAACGACAAGCATCAACATCCATCCTGTCAGTTTGAGTGTCTTCATTGTTTCTGTCTGGGTTTCGGTTTTGGGAATGTCGGTTTTGGAGTGTCGATTCCGACACGGGTTATTGTTTTTGGTCTTCCAGTTGATTTCGGTTGCGATTACGTTCGTGTCCCGAACGGATGCTTGTTTTCAATCTGTTTTCGGTTGCAAAGTTACGACTTTTTTCTACATTTTGTATTGTTGGCCTATGGAAAAGATTGTCTCTCTTGCTCATACGGAACAATCTGGAAATGTGTGTTTTATGTATTCTCGTCGTTCGTTGCCCTATGGAAAATGGCTTTTCCCCCTCATGGAAAGTTGCTCTTCCCCCTATGGGAATTTTGCTTTGACTTCTCTTTATGTCTTTCCTCTCTTCCATAACTACAATCTCGGCTATGTTGTGGTCGAGGCGGGGGGTGTGGGTGTTGATGATGGGGACTGTGTGGAGTGGTTTTGCTTACGGACAAAGAAAGTGAAATCCTCACGGACTTCACTTTCTTTGTCATCTTTTTACCAAAAATGAACCTAAATCTTTTTACTAACCTAAAACCTATTGTATAACCTATGTCTTTTCTTGTACCATGAATGGGATGTTTTCCCATGTAAAATGAATCTTTTACCTGTTCTAATCTTCTTGAGAACTTTTTGCTGTTTTGTTGATGCTTTTTTCTGACGTGTGTCTTGTGGGCTGCATCCTGCCTTTTGATATGTTGATTCGTTTTTCTGCTGTTCTTTTGTTTGACGCTGCAAAGTTACGTCCTTTTTTGAGGGTGAACTTCATGAAAAGTGAGATTTCTTCAAAAAGGCCATCATATTTTGATAAATATCAAGAGTTGTGTGCGTGCACAACTCTTGAAAGGGTGATTTGTGTGCGCACACGGTGTACATGATGGGTTTTGTCTATGAGGGGTAGGAGTGATGGGGCGTGTTTGTTGTTTTGTAACCATATTTTGAATAAATCGGAACTTTTTTGGGGAATCGTATCATTTTTTTTCGTTACTTTGCACTTGTATAATATAAAGTGGGATTTATGAAGGAGATGGTTCCGATTTTAACGGTGACGGGTTCGGACAGCACGGGTGGCGCGGGTGTGCAGGCTGACATTCGGACGATTGCGGCGCTGGGTGGCTATGCGCTGAGTGTGGTGACAGCGGTGACGGTGCAGAACTCGCAGGGTGTTCATGCGATGCACACGTTGCCTGACGAGATTGTGGTGGGTCAGCTGCGTGCTATCATGGACGATGTGCTGCCTCGCGCCATGAAGGTGGGTATGGTGAGGAGTGTGGGGTGCATCCGTGCGCTGGCGAAGGAGGTGGCGGGGTGCAGCCGTGTGGTCTTTGACCCTGGTTTGGTGTCGTCGCGTGGAGAGAGGCTGGCGGACGAGGGTGCTGTAGCGGTGATGAAGGGTGTTTTGTTGCCGCGTGTGAAGGTGTTGACGCTGAAGTGTGCCGAGGTGCCGATGATGCTGGGGCGTGAGGTGGAGGGTGTGGAGGATATGCTGGCGACGGCAAGGGAGTTGCTGTCAATGGGTCCTGAGGCGGTGCTTTTGCAGGGGGGACGTTGCTCGGAGGGGGTGGTGACGGATGTGCTGGTGATGGAGGGTGTGGAGGAGCCTGTGTTTTTCACATCGCCTGACACTGTGGGCTGGAACTTGCACGGTGTGGGTGGCACGCTGTCGTCTGCCATTGCGACTTTCCTCGGGCAGGGTGACGGTGTGGAGGTGGCGGTGAGGAGGGCGCACCAGTATCTGCTGGCGCGTGTGGTTTTTTCGGTGGATTCGTCGAGGGGTTGGCGCAGTGTGGGGTTGAGGTGTGTGGAGTCGGCTCCGTCGGTGAGCAGCAGACAGGTGGAGTTGTATAATCAGTTGATGGCTCTGGTGGCGGAGCATTATGGCGAGGCGCGCGACGTGGCGTTTTATGCGGAGAAGATGTGTGTGACGGCGAAGTATTTGTCTCAAATCACACGGAGGATTACGGGGAAGTCGCCTAAGCAGGTGATTGCTGACTACTTGATGCGTGAGGTGGAGCGGGTGTTGACGTCCACTTCGCTGACGGTGCAGGAGATTGCTTATCGGTATGGTTTTGCCTCGCAGTCGCTGTTCTGCAAATTTTTTCACCATCAGCGGGGGTGTTCGCCCACGGAGTTCCGAAATACTCTCTTCAAATAGTGGTGTGTGTTGGTAGTTGGAATGTTTGACGTGTATGTTTTTCCAAAAGGGAACAGATTTTTTTCTGTTCCCTTTTTTGTGCTGAACTTTGCAGCGGATTTGTCAGGATTGACAATCTGGAACTGTTTGATTCTCTGAATGGGAAGGAAGGGTTTCACAAACTTAAAAACATTGGAAATATGACTGAAAGACAGACTTTGAACCGCCAGTTGGCGCAGATGCTGAAGGGCGGAGTGATTATGGATGTGACGTCTCCAGAACAGGCGCGTATTGCTGAGGAGGCTGGGGCTTGTGCCGTGATGGCTTTGGAAAGGATTCCTGCTGACATCCGCGCGGCGGGGGGCGTTTCGAGAATGAGTGACCCGAAGATGATTCGGGGCATTCAGGAGGCGGTGAGCATCCCTGTGATGGCGAAGTGCCGCATTGGGCATTTTGTGGAGGCACAGATTTTGGAGGCTATCGAGATTGACTATATTGATGAGAGTGAGGTCTTGTCGCCTGCGGATGATGTGTATCACATCGACAAGAATCGGTTTGAGGTGCCGTTTGTGTGTGGTGCCAAGGATTTGGGCGAGGCGTTGAGACGTATTGCTGAAGGTGCCACGATGATACGCACGAAGGGTGAACCTGGCACGGGCGATGTGATTCAGGCGGTGCGCCACATGAGGATGATGCAGGGCGAGATGCGCCGTTTGACTTCGCTGGGTGCCGACGAGCTCTATGAGGCAGCCAAGCAGCTGCATGTGCCGCTCGATCTGGTGCAATATGTGCACGATAATGGTAAGCTGCCTGTGGTGAATTTTGCTGCGGGGGGTGTGGCGACTCCTGCCGATGCTGCCCTGATGATGCAGTTGGGGGCAGAGGGTGTGTTTGTGGGTAGCGGCATCTTCAAGAG
This sequence comes from Bacteroidaceae bacterium, assembly GCA_017448825.1. Taxonomy (GTDB): domain Bacteria; phylum Bacteroidota; class Bacteroidia; order Bacteroidales; family Bacteroidaceae; genus Minthosoma. The sequence continues at coordinate 60,513 of JAFSKR010000069.1, read as the reverse complement.
TGGCGACCCTGCCAAACGTGCGCAGGCTATTGTGAAGGCGGTGACGAACTATCGGGACCCGAAGGTGCTGGCGGAGTTGAGCGAGGACCTTGGCGAGGCGATGGTGGGCATCAATGAGCAGGAAATCCAACTTTTAATGGCTGAACGGGGAAAATGAAGGTGGCAGTTTTGGCACTTCAGGGTGCCTTTGTGGAGCATGAGCAGCGGTTGCGGCGGCTGGGCGTGGAGACGTTTTTGGTCAGGAAGTTGGAGGACTGGCGACAGGCGAAGGATGGTCTCATCATTCCGGGTGGGGAGAGTACCGCCATGCTTCGTATCATGAAGGATGGGGGGCTACTTTTGCCTATCCGAAAGGAGATTGAGGGAGGATTGCCTGTGTTTGGCACATGTGCTGGCATGATTGTGTTGGCACGGGAGGTGGATGGCGAGGGGCGTGAGCGGCTTGCCACGATGGACATCCGTGTGCGCCGCAATGCCTACGGCAGGCAGTTGGGCAGTTTTCATGCCGAGGCTCCTGTGGAGGGCATCGGCGAGGGGGTGCCCATGACTTTCATCCGGGCACCTTACATCACGGATGTGGGCGAGGGGGTGGAGGTGCTTGCGGAGCTTGATGGGCATATCGTGGCGGCACGTCAGGGCAGGCAACTGGTCACTTCGTTCCATCCTGAACTGGATGCTGATTTGCGCATCCATCGGTTCTTTATTCATATGATGAAAGCGTGAAAAGTTGTTTTTCACGCTTTTTGTTTTGAGTTTGTTTGCCTGTGTGCGGAGGATTGCTTAATTTTGCCGCGAAAATGGGCAAAGTGTTTTTGATTTTTTATGTTTAGTACTTTATCGGTTGTTATTATCATCGTGTTGACCATCGCTTTGGGCGTGATGGTTCATCTTTATCGAAAATCTAAGCGGCAGTGTGACAAGTATAAGCGAGGCATTGCCGTTCAGAAGGGTTTTTTGCAGAATATGAGTCACGATATTCGTACTCCCATGAACGCGATTTGTGGTTTTTCTCAGATTCTGTGCAACAAGCAGATGCGTGAGATGCTTTCTGAGGAGGAAATCGGGGAGTATGGGGTGATTATCCAGAGCAATACTGATTTGCTGAGTACGTTGGTGAACGATATCCTTGACATCTCGGACATGGAGAGTGGCAAGTATCGCCTGAACCTTGGGGTGTGCAACGTGAATGACGTGTGTCGCAAAGCTATCAGTACGGTCATTTTCCGTTGTCCTGATGGCGTGAAGATGTATATGACGAGTGAGGTGCCCGACTCTTTTACCATCATGAGTGACCCGAAACGTGTGGAGCAGGTGATGATAAACTATTTAACCAATGCCGTGAAGCATACGACGGAGGGCGAGATTCATCTGCACGTCTCTTTGATGGAATCGGCTGGCATGGTGACTTTCTCGGTGACTGACACGGGTGAGGGTGTTCCTGCCGACAGGGCGGAGGTGATTTTCCAGCGTTTCGAGAAGTTCAACACGATTAATGGCGGAACGGGTTTGGGTTTGGCCATTTGTCGCACTATTGCCACGCAGTTGGGTGGCGAGGCGAAGTTGGACACCACGCATCAGGGTCGAGGTGCGCGGTTTGTATTCACGCATCCTGTCACGGTTGCTTGACGAGGTGCATGAGTCGCCTGCCCAGCAGGAGGATGAGCAGGATGAGCAGTAGATAGCCCACGTAGAAAAAGGTGGTCCATGAGATGACCAGATAGATAATCATTGCCAAGCCTATGAGTTCTGCCACGTAGGTGAGGCCTTGCATGAAGTAGAAATGGTTATAGACTTCATCGAGCACGGCAATGAAGGTAATGATGATGAGCCACACCAGCACGACGAGTGTTGCCATGAGTGGGGGCAGCACGATGGGGTTGAGGGTGGGGTGGTAGTAGTATTCTTGCCAGAATTCCGGCACGAAGTTCTGCACTGATGCGTAGAGCGATGCCATCAGTGCCACTTGTATGAGGAAGAGGGATGGGTAGATGCTCTCCAGTTCGTTGAATTTCAGGGTGTAGTCTCCGCGTTTCTGCTTTCTGCGGATGAGAAAGGTGATGATGCCTATTGCCACTAATGCGGACATCCAGATGGCGCGGCTGCTGGAGAGTATGTCCAGCATTTCCGAGATGGAATCGTCGGGGGTGGTGCCTCGCAGCAGCTCGTGTTCGGGAATCCAGCCCATGTTGAACTGATTGCTTGCTACCTTTACCCAGATGGAGTCGATGGAGTCGCCTGGCATTGCCTTGATGGCTGCCACGGCTATCACGTCGCCGGCATAGACCTTGCATGTGTCGGTCAGCTGGTCTCCTTCACGCGGGATAAGGGTGAGGGAGTCGGCCTTGACAAGGAAATTGAAGTTCTCGGAGTAGTGGTGTGTCAGTCGGAACATCAGCGAATCGGCCTGCTGGGGCGACAAACTTAACAGTGTGGTGTCCGTCATCGTTGTCGTGTCGACAATGTTGACGATAGTCACGATGGAGTCGCTGTCTGGTGGCGTGGAGTCGGGGTTGGGAGACGAGACGCCTCCCACACAGGATGCCACTGCGATGGCGAGGATGAGGTAGAATAGCTTCTTCATGTGAGGTAGAGTTTCATGAGGCAGTGGTTACAGTCAAATTCGAGTCGGAAGCAGGTGCCGTTGGCGAGGCGGAGTGCCCATGCCTTTCCTGGTTGTTGTCCGCACGTGCCCAGTTGCCGCTTGATGCAGTATTTACTGACCATCACGGGTGTCTGCTGGTCGTGGGTCAGTTCGAAGGGTGTTTCTGTCTCGATGCCGATGGGCTGGTGGGCTTGGCGTTCCAGCGGATAGAACTTTTGCCGTTCGGCAGTGAGTTGTTCTGTGAGTGAGTGTCGCCATGCTGTGAGCAGGGATGAGGGGATGAAGTAGTTCTTCTGGATGTGCAGTCGGAAGGAACGTACCTCGAAGATGGTGCTGCCCAGTTTCGAAAGTTGTCGTTCGATGTTTTCTTGCTGATGCGTGCGTGCCAGTTCGAAGGTTTCGTTGATGGGGTGGGTGGCGGTCAGCCCGTCCTCGTCGGTCATGGTGATGTGGTCATCATGCACATCGATGTCCACTGCGATTTTTCGTTCAGCCGAGGGTTTGCTGAGCATCTTGTCCCACTCAATGTCCTGATTGCGGTAATACCGAGTGCCCCGTTGAGGACGGAACGTCTCGGTGTTGTTCACACGGAATCCCACCAGTTTGCCCTTGTCGAGGTAGCAGAGTCCGTCACCGTTGTGCAGCACCGTGTCTTTCATCACAGGTTCGCCCATCGCCTTGGGGGTGTCGATATTGGCATCTGGTCGGCTCACATCCTGCGCAAAGCCTCGGTTGAAGCTCTTCCATACATTGGGGCGGAACTTCAAGTGGACGTGCCCTGATGAGGCTCGGCAATACTCCGTGGGATGACGGGCTATCACGGCATCGAGGGCTTCGGAATAGGCGGCGGTCACGTTCTTCACGTAGTCAGCCTCTTTCAGCCGTCCCTCGATTTTCAGCGACGAAGCACCTGCCGAGAGCAAAGCTTCGAGGTGGTCGATTTGGCAATTGTCTTTCAGCGAAAGCAGATGCTTTTCCTTGATGACCGTCTTGCCATCAACGATGAGGTCGAATGCCATGCGGCACACTTGCGCGCATTCTCCCCTGTTGGCACTCCGTCCAAACAGGGCTTCGCTGGCGTTGCAACGTCCGCTCAGACAGACGCACAATGCCCCATGCACAAAAACTTCCAGCCGTGTGTCGGGACAGGCTTGGTGGATGGTTGCGATTTCTTCGGTGGTCAGTTCGCGGGCGAGGACGACTTGAGGAAATCCCAAATCATCGAGCATCTGCACCTTGGTGGGGGTGCGGTTGTCCATCTGTGTGCTGGCATGGAGTGGGATGGGGGGCAAGTGCAGCGACAGCAACCGCAAATCCTGCACAATCAGCGCATCCACTTTTGCCTCGTAGAGCCGCCAGATGAGCCCTTCCACCTCCTGCATCTCGTCCTCGAAGACGAGGGTGTTCACCGTCACGTACACCCGTGCCTTATACAGATGGGCAAACTCCACCAGTCGCTCGATGTCCTCCACGCTGTTGCTCGCGGCGGCACGGGCACCATGCGAGGTGGCACCTATATAGACAGCATCAGCACCGTGGCGTATTGCCTCGATGCCAATGTCTGCAGTCTTTGCGGGAGCGAGAAGTTCGATGCTTCGCATTATTCCTTGATGTCGTCGATATTGAATGGTGTCTCCTGATACACGTAATAGTTCAGCCAGTTGGTGTAGAGCAGGTTGGCAGCAGCGCGCCATCGCACCACGGGAATTTGTGTGGAGTCATCCTTTGGGTAGTAGTTCTGAGGCAGGTTGATGGGTTTGCCTTTCGCGAGGTCGCGCTTGTACTCGCTGTCCAACGTGAGTGGCGAGTACTCCAAGTGGCAGGTGATGAAGAACTCTCTGCCATTACGCGCCTCCACGATGGTCACGCCCGCCTCTTCACTTTCAGCGATGATGTGGAGTCCTGGCACCTTCTCGATGTCCTTGTGGTACACTTCACAATGGCGGCTGTGTGGAGCGTAGAAAACATCGTCAAACCCTCTGAAAATGGGCAGTTCAGGAGATAGCATCCGATGCTCGAACACGCCGAAAATTTTGTTGGAAGTGTTGTATTTCGGCACTCCGTAGAAGTGGTACAGTCCTGCAAACGCTGCCCAACACACATAGATGGTGCTGGTCACGTGGCTGTGTGCCCAATTAAACACCTCTTGCAACTCGTTCCAGTATGTCACATCCTCATAGTTGATGAACTCCAAGGGCGCCCCCGTCACGATAAGCCCATCGTACTTCTCCTTCTTCATGTCCTCGAAGTTGCGGTAGAAGGTCAGCATGTGCTCAATGGGGGTGTTCTTGCTGGTGTGCGACTTGATCTTCATGAACTCCACCCTGATCTGCAATGCCGAGTTCGATAGGATGCGGATGAAGTCGGTTTCCGTCGTGATTTTCAGCGGCATCAGATTGAGCACAGCCAACCGCAGCGGACGAATCTGCTGACTGTCCGCCCGTTTGTAGCCCATCGTGAAGATGTTCTCCTGTTTCAGTTCATCGATGGCAGGGAGTTGGTCGGGTAAGATGAGAGGCATTATTTTTTAATATAGTTGACAATCCATTCGCCGACTTCCTTTGTGCCATACTTGGCTCCCCCTTCCACCTGAATCTCGGGAGTGCGCACGTTCTGGTCGAGCGATGCGTTCACAGCCTCGCGGATGAGTGCACCCTCTTCCTTCAGGTCGAAGTACTCATACAGCATGGCGACAGAGAGAATCTGTGCCAATGGGTTGGCGATGTTCAGACCCTTTGCCTGTGGCCAGCTTCCGTGAATGGGTTCGAACACGGGAGTGTGTTCGCCTGTCGATGCTGATGGCAGCAAGCCCATAGAACCTGTGATGCAGCTGCCTTCGTCGGTGAGGATGTCGCCAAACGTGTTCTCGGTCACCATCACGTCGAAGAACTTCGGCTCCTGAATCATGCGCATCGAGGCGTTGTCCACATACATGAAATCGGTAGTCACATCGGGATACTGCGGTGCCATTTCCTGTGCGACAGCCCTCCACAAGCGGCTCGATGCCAGCACATTAGCCTTGTCCACCACCGTCAGGTGCTTTCTGCGCTGACGGGCATACTGGTAAGCCACCTTCAAAATGCGCTCAACCTCTGGACGAGAGTAGGCATTGGTGTCGTAAGCGTAGTCGTTGCCCTCCTTCTTCTCGCCGAAGTACATGCCACCCGTCAACTCGCGGATGCAGATGAAGTCGGCACCACGCACCAGTTCGTCCTTCAGTGGAGACTTGTGTACGAGGCAGTTGAACGTGGTCACAGGGCGGATGTTGGCAAACAAGCCCAGCTTCTTTCTCATTGCCAGCAGACCCTGCTCGGGACGCACCTTGGCATTCGGGTTGTTGTCAAACTTGGGGTCGCCCACCGATGCGAAAAGTACCGCGTCAGCATCCATACAGGTCTGGAAGGTGTCTTCTGGGAAGGGGTCACCCACCTCGTCGATGGCGTGTGCTCCGCAGAGGGCTTCCTTGTAACTTACTTCGTGTCCAAACTTCTCGGCGATGGCACTGCACACAGCCACGCCCTGTTCCATAATCTCTGGTCCGATGCCGTCACCGGCCAGCACTGCAATTTTCAGTTTCATATCTTCTTCTTTAATTATAGATTCTTTCGTGTATCACTTTGTCTTCCATGAAACATGGGTGCACAGGGCCATACCCATGTCCGAACTCATATTCGGCACCCAAGGCAATCGCCTTGTTGATGAACTCCTCGCCTTTCTCAACAGCTTTCTCGAGGTCGTAGCCCTTCGCCAGATACGTCGCGATGGCAGACGAGAACGAGTCGCCCGTGCCATTCACGTTGTGGGTGTCAATCTTCCGCTTCACAAACTCCCTCACCTTGCCAGTTTCGGCATTATACAGGTAGTCCGACAGCATCGTGACGGCCATCTTGCCCTGTCCACCGCCATAGAACTGCTTTTCGATACTCTTGATGATGACACTGTTGCCCCACTGCCCCAGTTCCTTGATGTCTTCCTCGATGTTGGTGATTTTCCGCTTCAGCAGCACCTCCGCTTCGCGGAAGTTCGGCGTAATCAGCGTTGCCAGTGGAAACATCTCCCGTTTGTACGCCCCGATGCTCTCATCTGTCACCAGTTGTACACCGTTGCTATCGACAATCACGGGGTCTATCACCTTCTTCACCGTCGGATAACGCTGTAGCAGTTCCGCCACCCCGTGGATGATTCCGTCAGTGGGCAACACGCCTGTCTTGATGCACTGTGCTCCCACATCGCCGAGGAATGACTCCGCTTGACTCACCACCAGTTCCACGGGCAGTGGCGTCACACTCTTCACTCTCCTTGTGTCCTCATCCACGATACCTGTCAGTGCACATGCTGCATAGCCGCCACAAGCCGTGATTGCCTTGATGTCTGCCTGCATGCCCGCGCTGCCCAACGGCTCGCTGCCTGCAATCACGAACACGATGTTCAGTTGCTTCTTGTTCATTCAGTTGCAATTTGGGTGCAAAGGTACGATTAAGTGAGAGAAAAAACAAATTTATTTGATTTATTCTTTCTTTGAAAGCACAAACGAGAACCGAACATGAGTAACGCCAACGGAGTGAAAAACCGCATGTCATAGTTTTAGAAGAAGATTATGGAAGGGAGGCAAACACCGCCATTGGCAAAATTCAGAGAGATTTTTTTGCCATGTCGAAAAGGTTTGCTATCTTTGCCGCCGAAAAGAATCAACGTAATCTATTAACTATTATCAACTTAACAATTTCACGAAACTTACTCTATGAAGAAAGCATTACTTTTAGCATGGCTCCTTGGAACCATGAGTACGATGGCGATGGCTGCCGACTGGGTGAAGCCTGTCTATCAGGGCAAGTATCAACCGCTTACAGTGGGTGATACCGTCTATATCTACAACGTGGAGGCACAGTTGTTCCTGACGGAGGGCAACGATTGGGGTACCCACGGAACAGTGGGCGAAGAAGGCTTGCTCTTTGTGGTGAATTCCTATGCCGAAGAAGGCAAGGAGTGGGACGGCGCCACCTACACTATCCGTGACTATTCGGTAGTGAAGGCTGGATGGTATGACCTGTTCATCAATGCCGAGGGCATCTATGTGGATCGTGGTTCTCAGGAGGACTACTTCTTCTCTTTCAAGGACATGGGCAACAACACCTATCAGATATATGGTGCCGACATCAACCCCACCTACAATGCCACGGGCGAGATGGAAGGATATATGCTGGGCCGCTACACTGACTACACGAATATACGTGATGGCATTTGGACAGGCACGGGTGTCATTTACGACTACTATGGTGAAGATAACAACTATGGCAATCAGTTTCAGCCTACATGGGCCTTTGTCAGCCAAACCGACTATGCTGCCTACGGAAAAGAGGTGGCTCGCTATCTGAAGGCGATGGAACTGAAGGCGATGCTGGATGAGGCCGACAAGATGGGCATGACCACCGCAGCTGAGGAGAAGGCTGTGCTCGCCGATACATCAAGCACGATGGAGCAACTGGAGGCAGCTCTTGCCTCGCTGAACACGAAGATGCTGGCCTTCTATGAGAAGACTGTTACTCCTGAGAACCCTGTCATCATTGATAACGATGTGTGCGATGCTATCGACGGGTGGATCAATGCTATTGATGCAACCACATGGAACACGCAGACATGGATTGGCGATGGTTGGCAAGGCTTCGAGGGCACCACGCTCAACATTTGGGGTTCCTCTATGGAGGGTACAGCTTACAAATATATGGAAAACTTGCCCAACGGTATCTACGTGGTGAGTATGGCGGTTTATTCGCAAGACTTGGGGGGCTTTGTGGTGGCCAACGAGAATGCTAAGGCGGTGCCTGCTGGTGCTGCAGGCAACGTCTATGAGGTGACGACGAACGTGACGAATGGCACACTGACTTATGGTTTCACGCAGGAAGTGGAGGGCACCAACTGGGTGGCCATCGACAATGCCGTGGTGAAGTACTATGGCAGCGGGCTTGATGCTTACCGCTATTGGCTGAAGAGCCTGAGCGAGAGTGCGGCCTCGTTTGATGGCGTGGCTGTGCAAGACTCGCTGGTGGAAGAGTATAACAAGGTGCTGAAGGCGGTGGAGGCTGCTGAAACGGAGGAAGACATCCGCAAGGTGATTCCTGCCTACGAAGCCATCATCAACGAACTGAATCTGAACATTTCTGCTTACACAGACCTCGGTGCTGTCATCGACGGTGCAAACGAGATGGCTGCCCGTGAGGACATCAACGAATACTATGGCGACTTGCTTTCTGACGCAGTGATGACACAAGCACAGCCCGTGATGGATGAGCACAAACTGAGTACGGCTGCCGTGGAGGCTGTGAGCGATGCACTGGAGGCTTTGGTGGACGAGGCACAGCAGTATCTGTGGAACATGGAGACACTGACATACGAAGTGGAAGTGGCTGCCACCATCTATGAGGAGTATAAAGACCAGTGTGCCTCAGCTGCTGCCGAGGCATACGAGGCTTATATGGCAGCATATGCGGCACTGGACGTTGCCACCCTTACCGCCGACGACGTGAAGGCACTGACGGACGAACTGTATGCCGTAGAGTTCAATTTGGCTTTGCCTGTAGAGGAAGCAAGCGACGAGCATCCTGTGGACTACACAGCTAAGGTTCAGTATCCCAGCTTCGACGGTGGTACAACAGGATGGACGAACGACGGATGGTCAACCTGTGGCAGCAACACATGGACTAGCTTTGCTGATGGTGAGGTAATCGACACTCAATATCTCAACCTTTGGAACGAGGGTACTGCACGTGTTTATCAGACGCTCACGAATCTGCCTGCTGGAACATATACGCTACAAATCAGTGCTTTCGCTGATGCTGAAGGACTACAGGTGTATGCCAACAACGATTACATGAACGTGGTGGTAGGTCAGAATAATGAAGAAGGTTCGGAGTTCTATGGTGTAGCCCGTATCTTCAGCAGTACCGCCACCGAAGTGCATGAGGGTACGGTCTGGTATGGCAATATCTATCAAATCACAACTGTGGTTGGTGAGGATGGCATAATGGAAATTGGTGCGCGCAACGTGAACGATGCTGCTGTATGGGCTATGATTGACAATGTGGAACTGAAGTACTACGGCACCCACTCATCGAAGGTGACAGGTATCGAAGGCATCAGCACCCCGACAGCGAAGTCCGATGGCCGCATCTACAACCTTGCAGGTCAGGCAGTTGATGCATCCTACAAGGGTATTGTCATCAAGAACGGGAAAAAGGTTCTGGTGAAGTAAGTGTGAAAAGGCAAACTTGTTTGCTGTAAAACGAAGAAGAAGTCCTTGGTGTCAGGAATGATGCCAAGGACTTCTTTTTTATTTTTGTCTGTCTCGATACCGTGAAGGTGCAACTCCCATGACCTTGCGGAAGAGGCGGGAGAAGTAGTAGCTATCATCAAATCCGACTTTATAGCAGATTTGGTTGACACGCAGTGGGGTGGTGTCAAGCAGTTGACAGGCATGCTGTATCTTGAGTTGGTTGAAGTAGGCAAGGGGGGACTGATGAGTGGATTGGCGGAAGAGGTCGGCAATGTGACTGGCAGAGTACCCCGTGTAGTTGGCGATATCAGCTAATGTGAGTCGCTTCTCAATGTTCTCGTTCATGTAGTGGATGGTGGCATTGACTACATCAATGCCGTCCTCCATGTCGGCAGGTTGGCGTTTGACGGCCATGCGGTACTGCTGGATGTAGCGAAGGGAACAGAGGTAATAACTGAGCAGGGAGGAAACGTAGGTGAGGTTGTCAATGCTGTAGCCGTTGTGGAGCACATTGAAGATTTCTTCGAAATGGTCAGTGCGGTGGGTGATACGCGAATAGAGTTCCGGTTTGACGGTGGTGGGTGCAAGGATGTCCTTGGCATAATAGCGTGCTTTCTTGCCTGCGAAGTGTATCCAGTAAATGGTCCATGGGTCATCGTTGTCGGTGTGGTAGGCATGGGGACGATGGGCAGGAAGAATGAAGTATTGGTTGGCACCTACGGTGAACTCATCCTGCTTCCCTTCTTCTGTCTCAACGCTATAATGACCTTTCCCGTCCATCACGTAGATGAGCACATATTGATCAATAGGTTGGGCGCGCTCAATGGCATGATGGATGGCATGGGGATAATAGCCTATGTCGGTGACGTGAAGTTCGGAGAGGATGGGGTCTTCCTTCATCCTCTCGACAACCATGGCTGGTAGCACCACTTCGCGCGAACCACAAAATCCGTCTTTCATGTGAGTTAATAATTGAGGGTTGGTATTAAAAAGTGAAGAAGCGCGAATCTCACGACTCACGCTTTTCTGTTCTCAATAAGTATTAATTTTTTTAAGGTAAAAAGATTGTTTTTAGGATGTTGCAAAGGTACGGACTTTTGCAACATTGGCAAGGTCTGAAAATATGTTTGATAACATGTGTGTTCGGACACAGGGTGTTTCTCCAGCCCTTTTGTATGATTTTTCTCTTTTTTGAACATATGGTTGTGGGACAAACTGGAAATTTGTCTATTTGACCACAGATGTACAGAAAAAGTTCGATTCCTTCGTCGAGAAATAGTCCTAAAAGTCGAATTGCTTCGCCTTTTTTCGGTTTTGTGCCTTCTTATTATTTAATATGTGTTAAATGGTTTTGTGGGATAGGGTAATAATGTGTACCTTTGCAGCTGAATTTGCAATTATCGAAAGAATTATTAAGACGTGAAATTGAAAGGAAAAAAATTATTGATGAGTCTTGGGGTACTGCTGACTGGAACGCTGGGTGCCTTGGCTCAGGAACAGGGCGGAGAGGCTTCGTTGGGAACGATGAACCTGACGCTGGAAAAGGCGATTGAGATTGCTCTCGCCGAGAACCCCACCATCCGTGTGGCTGATAAAGACATTGAACTGAAAAAGATTGCTGACACCGAGGCATGGCAGGCATTGCTGCCGACGCTGGATGTGACGTTGTCGCTGACAGACAATCTGAAGGTGGCTGAGATGGTGACAGGAATGGGTAAGTTTAAGATGGGCGTGGACGGTACGTTGAACGCTGTGGGAGCAGCTGCACTGAACTTGCCGCTGTTTGCACCAGCCGTCTATCAGAACATGAAGTTGACGAAGCAGGATATCTTGTTGGCGCAGGAGAAAGCGCGTGGAAGTCGTCTGGATCTTATCAAGCAGGTGACAAAGGCATATTATGCGACCTTGCTGGCTCAGGACAGTTACGGTGTGATGCAGAAAAGTTATGCCACCTCGAAGGAGAACTTCGATGTCATCAACAATAAGTATCAGGTGGGCCGTGTGAGCGAGTATGACAAAATCTCAGCTGAGGTGCAGATGCGTTCGATGAATTCAAGTGTGGTGAGTGCGCAGACGGGGTTGAACTTGGCGAAACTGCAATTAAAGGTGCTGATGGGTATCACAACGGATGTGGACATCATGATTGATGACAGTCTGAGCCGTTATGAGAATGATTTGGTTTTACCCCCTGCTGAGTATGTGATGGATGACAACTCATCGCTGCGGCAGTTGAATTACAATATGAGCATGTTGGAGCGTACGCGCAAGTTGCTGAAGACGAACTTCATGCCGACAGTGGCTTTTCAACTGACAGGTCAGTATCAGAGTTATGCAAACAACAACTGGAACGTGTTTGGCTATACTTACTCGAATAGTGCCACGATGTCCTTTGCGGTGAACATCCCTATCTTCCATGCTGACAACTGGACGAAGTTGAAGACGAACCGACTGCAGATAGCACAGTTGGAGGACACCCGTCTGGACACGAAGCGTCAACTCAATATGGCAGCAGAGAGTTACCGTCAGAATATGGCGAGCACCATCGCACAGGTAGAGAGTAATGCCGAGGCAGTGAAGCAAGCTGACAAAGCGGTGCTCATTGCTGGAAAGCGGTATGAAGTGGGGCGTGGCACCATTTTGGAACTGAACCAGAGCGAGACGGCACTGACACAGGCAGAACTGACCTATGTGCAGAGCATATACGATTACTTAACCAACAAGGCTGACCTTGACTATACGCTGGGTCGGGAAACGTATTTGAAATAAGATAGCATTATGAAATATATCAAGACATTATCGCTTGCCGCTCTTGGCATGATGGCTGTGGCTTGCAGCAACAAGAGCGAGGACAAGGCTGGGGCAGCTCAGCAAGAGAAAGTGCAGGTGAAAATCGCTAAAGTGACCAGCGAGGACATCCCGCAAACAGAGACTTACACGGCTACCGTGGAGAGTGACGTGAAGAACAACATCGCGCCGAACACGCCCTACCGCATCGAGAAAATCTATGTAGAGGTGGGTGATATGGTGCGCAAGGGACAAGTGCTCGTCCAGCTCGATGCCAGCAACCTGCAGCAACTGAAGTTGCAGCTGGAGAACCAGAAGGTGGAATTCAAGCGCACTGAGCAACTCTATCAGGTGGGCGGTGCCAGTAAGGCTGAGTATGACAACGCCAAGATGCAGCTCGACATCTTCTCCACCCAGCTCAAGCAGCTTACTGAGAACACACAGCTCATCTCACCCATCAGCGGCATTGTGACTGCCCGTAACTACGACGACGGCGATATGTATGGTAGCGGTCAACCCGTGCTGACCATTGAGCAGACCAACCCCGTGAAGGTGATGGTGAATATCTCGGAGAACTTCTACAAGCAGGTCTATAAGGGCATGCCTATCGATATTACGCTGGATGCTTACGAGGGAGAGGCGTTCTATGGTAAGGTGACCATCGTCTATCCGACCATCGATGTGAACACCCACACCTTCCCTGTGGAGGTGACCATCAGCAACCCTGGCCAGAAGGTGCGTCCTGGTATGTTTGCCCGTGCCACGGTGAACTTTGGCGACAAGAACCATGTGTTGGTACCCGACGAGGCACTGGTGAAACAGATTGGTGCTGGCGACCGCTATGTGTATGTTTACAAGGGCGGCAAGGTGTCCTACAACAAGGTAGAACTGGGCAAGCACATTGGTACTCAGTATGAGATTATCAGCGGTGTGAACCCAGGCGACGAAGTGGTCATCGCTGGTCAGAGCCGTTTGGCTAATGGTAAGGAAGTGGAAGTGGTGAAATAATGTACAATTCGACGATTTACAATTTACAAATTGCCATGCAGCGAGTGTGTAAATCGTCAACCCGAAAAAATGGTAAATTGTACATTGTCAATCAAATTGTAAATCATAATTAATTATGAGTCTATACGAAGGTGCGGTCAAACGACCGATTATGACAAGTCTCTGCTTCCTGGCAGTGATTATCTTGGGTCTCTTCTCAGCCATCAAGCTGCCGATAGATCTCTATCCGGACATCGATACGAATACGATCATGATTATGACGTATTACACTGGTGCCTCGGCTGAAGATATTGAGAACAACGTGACCCGTCCGTTGGAGAATGTGCTCAACTCGGTAGAGCACCTGAAGCACGTGACGAGCAATAGCCGTGAGAATGTGTCGGTGATTACGCTGGAGTTTGAGTATGGTCACGACATTGATGTGCTGACCAACAATGTGCGCGACAAGTTGGACATGGTGTCAAGCTCGTTGCCTGATGAGGCGCAGACACCGATTCTGTTCAAGTTCTCCACCGACATGATTCCTATCCTGCTGCTGTCGGTACAGGCTGAAGAGTCGCAGCAGGCACTCTACAAGATACTTGACGACAATGTGGCGAACCCCTTGGCGCGTATTGACGGAGTGGGTACGGTGAGCATCTCGGGTGCTCCCCAGCGAGAAATCAACATCTACATGGATCCTCAGAAGATGGAGGCTTACGGCTTGAGTCCTGCTCAGGTGGCAAGTGCCATTTCGGCTGAGAACCACAACGTGACCAACGGTACGGTGGATATTGGTACGCAGACCTACACGGTGCGTGTGGAGGGTGAGTTTGACGACCCGAAGCAGATGCTTGGCGTGGTGGTTGGCACCCGTAATGGCATCAACGTCTATTTGCGTGATGTGGCTCGCATCGTTGACAATGTGGAGGAACGTTCTCAGAAGACCTTCACCAACGGTGTGCAGGGTGCCATGATTATCGTGCAGAAACAGAGCGGTGCCAACTCCGTGGAAATCTCCAACAAGGTGATGGACATGCTGCCGACGTTGCAGAAGAACCTGCCTTCCGACGTGAAGCTGGGCATCATCGTCAACACGTCCGATAACATCATGAACACCATCGGCTCACTGCGTGAGACCATCACCTTCGCCATGATATTTGTGGCACTTGTGGTGTTCATCTTCCTCGGGCGTTGGCGTGCCACCACCATCATCGTCATCACCATCCCGATGTCGCTCATTGCCTCGTTCATCTATCTGTATGGCACAGGCGGCTCGTTCAACATGATTTCGCTCTCGTGTCTCTCCATCGCCATCGGTAACGTGGTCGATGATGCCATTGTGGTGTTGGAGAACGTGACAACGCACATCGAGCGAGGGTCTGACCCGAAACAAGCGGCCATCCATGCCACCAACGAGGTGGCCATCTCCGTAGTAGCCTCCACGCTCACCATGATTTCCGTGTTCTTCCCCCTGACGATGGTCACGGGTATGTCGGGTGTGCTCTTCAAGCAGTTGGGCTGGATGATGTGCATCATCATGACCATCTCCACCACCAGTGCCCTCTCGTTCACCCCGATGCTCTGTTCGCAGATGCTCCGCCTCCAGAAGAAGCAGAGCAAGGCGTTCAAGACCTTCTATGGCCCTATCGGACGCGCACTCGATAATCTTGACTCATGGTATGAGAAGCGCATCAACTGGGCTGTACGCCACCGTTGGACAATTGTGGCCGGCAGCTTAGGCCTGTTCGTGCTCAGTCTCGCCATCGCGGGCATCGTGGGCATCAAGAGCGAGTTCTTCCCAGCCAACGACTCTGGCCGTATCGGTATCACGCTTCAGTTGCCCATCGGCACCCGTGTGGAGAAGTCGGAGGCACTTGCCAAGAGCCTTGTGGAGAAGTGGCAGGAACGTTACGGTGCTGATATGCAGTCGTGCAACTTCACCGTGGGTCAGGCTGGCGACGACAACACCTGGGCTTCCTTGTCCGACAATGGTACCCACATCGTGTCCTACAACATTATGATGGTGCCGTCCAACAAGCGCACCAAAGGTCTGGCAACCATCTGTGACGAGATGCGTGCCGACCTTAAGGCCATTCCCGAACTTGCCAAGTATCAGGTCAACCTTGGCGGTAACCAAGGTGGTCGCGGCATGGGTGGACAGGCAACAGCCACCTTCGAGATTTACGGTTACGACATGGACGACACCCGTGCTGTGGCAGAGCAGATGGCAGAGAAGTTCCGTGAGAACGAGATGATTACGCAGGTGAACATCTCGCGTTCCGACTACCAGCCCGAAATCGTGGTCAACTTCGACCGTGACAAACTCGCCCAGCAGGGCATCGGCCTCTCCACAGCAGCCAATGCCGTGCGCTCGCTCATCTATGGTTCGCTCATGAGCTACTACCGTGAGGACGGAGATGAGTACGACATCAAGGTGCGCTACGAACCCACCGCACGTGTCACGATGGAAGACCTTGAGAACATGGTCATCCCCAATGCGCAGGGTCAGAACATCCGCATCCGCGACATTGCCACGGTCTCCGAGAGTGCCATCCCGCCCACCATCGAGCGCAAAGACCGCCAACGTATTGTCACCGTTAGTGCCGTGTTGGCCGATGGTTATGCGCTGTCTGACGGTGTCGAGCTTGGCGAGTCCTTCTACGACGATATGGACATCCCCAACGGCGTGACCGTTCAGGTGGCAGGTTCCTACGAAGACCAGCAAGACTCCAACCGCGACCTCGGTACACTCGGTGTGCTCATCATCATCCTTGTGTTCATCGTCATCGCCGCCCAGTTCGAGTCGCTCACCTACCCCTTCATCATCATCCTCTCCGTGCCCTTCGCCTTCTCCGGCATCATCTTGGCGCTCGTCATGACAGGCACCAACCTCAACATCATGTCGATGCTCGGAGGCATCATGCTCATTGGTATCGTGGTGAAGAACGGTATCGTGCTTATCGACTACACCCAGCTGCTCCGCGAACGTGGCATCGGACTCATCCGTGCCGCCGTCATGGCAGCCCGTTCACGTCTGCGACCCATCCTTATGACCTCCCTCACCACCATCCTCGGTATGCTCCCAATGGCAGTCAGCCACGGTGTCGGAGCCGAGATGTGGCGACCGCTTGGCGTGTCGGTCATAGGCGGTCTGACAGTATCCACCATTCTCACCCTCATCTACGTGCCCTCCATGTTCTGCATCTTTGGTGCTGTGGGCGTGAAGCGTCAACGTCGCAAGCTCAAGGCAAAGCGTGAGCTCGATGCCTACTGGCGTGAGCACAAGGCAGAAGAGATGCTCTCCACCACACGCACCAGTGTGATGGAGAAGAACGCACAGCGTGCCCTCAATAACTTCAGAGACGAATAAGACAGACCCCCTCCTCACTCCCCCTGTAGGGGGAGGGTGGTTACGTTAACAAATATAATATAAGTAGAATATCTCCCCCACAAAACATTCTACTCCTCCCCAACAGGGGAGGCGGGGGAGGGGTCTTAATATGAAAACAGTATTTATAGCATACGACCAGGCGCATCAAGAAAACGTCATTGAAGCCCTCAACGACACCACCGTGCGTGGCTACACATTCTTCGAGCAAGCAGGTGGACGCGGCACCAAAATGGGCGACCCCCATCTGGGCAGTCACGCATGGCCATCCATGAACAGTGCCATCATCACCATCATCGAAGACTCCAAAGTGGCACCTCTCCTACAGCGTCTCAAGAAACTCGACAATGACAACCCCATGCTTGGGCTTCGTGCTTTCGTGTGGGGCTGCGAGCAAAGCATCTGATCCGTACCCCGAGGAGTACGGTACATCATACCCGAGAGGTGCGCCATGCCGTACCTCTCGGGTACATTTTTTATACAAAACCAACGATGAGGGTGCACATTCTTTCATTTGAAATGTGCACCCTCATCGTTTTTGTTGTACTTACAAAGTCCGTAGGGTAGGGACGATCGGGTTCGAACCGATGACCTCTGCAATGTGACTGCAGCGCTCTAAACCAGCTGGGCTACGCCCCTATCATTGTATGTCTGTATGTCTTCGGTGGCCGAGATGCCACCTTCTGTATGCGCTTGTTTTGTTTTCGTCGGCAAAGGTAACACCTTTTTTTGAAACCACCATCGTTTTTGTGCGTTTTTTTGATGGAAGCCCATTTTTTTTGTTGATTACCAGAATTGCCAATCGTCAAACTGCACGTTGCCTGTCAATATGAAGAAGAGGTCATGGGTGCCACCGATGTCGCAACGGGACTTCACGCCCTGCCATTTTTCCCTTCTGGAGGTCAACACAGCCACCCGTGGATCGTCTTGACGGTCAAGGCTCACCTCCACTGTTCCATTTCCTTTCAGGTGGGCTGTCAGTCCCTTGCTCCGCTTCCCGAAGTCGACTCCACGCACACAGATGACACTCTGATCAGGCATCCCGTGCTTCGCGAATGCCTTTCCCGCTGTTGCCACCATGTTGCCAGCCCTGTCGGTTTCCTCAAAGCGGATACCCTCGGTTGCCGCGGCCGTTTCCGCCTGTTGCAGCTGGTAGGGGTCCAGCCAATGTGTTTGCCTCACGCCCTGTTTCGTCATCTTGGCTGGGCTGATGTGCACGTTCTGTTCGTCCACCTCGATTTCGTCCACCATCATGCTGCGGAAACCGCCCTCCATGCCCATGTCGTCTTGCAGCATCAGAGTGTGGTAGAACACATACCACTTGCCTTGATACTTATGCAGGTGGGTGTGGTTGTTTGCATGGGAGAATCCCTCAAACTCGCCAGGGTTGTCCAGATAGGCATTCCCGTAGTGCCACGACATCGAGTCCAGTGGGGTGGTGCTGGTCATGTATGCCATGCAGCAGCGTGTAGGCACCTCTTCCGAGAGTTGCCAGTCAGAGTGGTCTTCCCAGTCGATGTTGTAGGTGTAAACATATTTCCCGCCGACCACATTCAGTTCGTTTGCCTCGAAGTGGTGTTGAGGTCGGGGATTCACCCACTCGCTGTCCACCGACACCATGTCCTTTCCCAGTCGGGCGATGCGACTCTTTCCTGCTCCCACGGCCAGCCAGCCCACGCCATTCCCGTCAATCACCGCCCCAGGGTCGAATGGCACACGGCAGTCGCCCAGCCCTGGGCTGTCGGCATCCACCAAGCTTTTGTCCAGCGGTGAAGTCCAAGGCCCCACAGGTGATGTGGCTGTCAGGACTCCTGTTCCGTAACCGCTGTTCGAGAAATAGAGGTAGAAATGTGTCTTCCCGTCGTTCTCCATACGGGACACCACCGAGGGTGCCCATGAGTTCAGAATCCAGGGTGCCACTTTCCCCACGGGGATGTTGCCGTGGAATGTCCAGTTTACCATGTCATCGGTCGACATCATAGCAATCGTCCTGATTTTCTCGTAGCTGTTCTTCTCAGCCTGTTCATATTGCTCTGTGTCGTTGGTGCCGTACACATAGAGCCGTCCCTCATGTTCCACCGCTGTCGGGTCTGCCGTGAATGCCGCGTCCACGATGGGGTTGGCGTAGCCCTGTCGCAGTTTGGGCGAATGCAGTCCTTTTTGCGCTGAGCATGAGCTGCCCAGCACAAAAAGGAGAGACGATAATAGGTATTTCGTGGGCGCGTTCATGTCACTTCTGGTATTTCTTTCCATTCTGGATGTAGATGCCGCGCACGGTTGTGGGGTTCACCCTGATGCCCATCAGGTTGTAGACGGATCCCTTGTTGGTGCGGTTCTCCACCACTTCCTCGATGCCTGTGGCATCGATGTCCATGCAGTAGAGGCGGAAGTTGTCAATCTTGTAGCGACCCGTGCAGTCCCACCAGTTGTTCTCATAACTGCGGTTCATGGCCTCCTTGTTGTTGTCTGTGCGCACGCCGAAGGTCAGTGCTTCGTTCTTCCCAATGGTCACTTCCACGGCGAGAGTTTGCATGTTGCCCATGTCGCCCGAAGCCCCCGTGTCGTTCGTGTTCACTTCTTCATAGCCGGCGAAGGAGCGTCCCACCTCTTCGGGGTGCAGCTCGTCGAGTGTCGATTCGATGTAGAATTCCGCCTTGCCGTAATACTGTGCCACGTTGTTCACGAGGAGCCGCTGTCCCGTCAAGCGCGAGCACCCTCCGTCGTAGGTCACGTTCATGTCCACCGTCACTCTGTAGGTGCCGGCTGGCAGTCCCTTGAGAGTCTGGAAAAGGTATGCATCAGGTACAGGAGCCGAAAGTAGGCAATAAGAGTGGGCACCGTCGGTGGTGTAGTCGTTGTCTTCGATGGCTGTCCAGCTGTTGATGCCGGCATCGGTCAGTTCCTGAGCCGTGTGGCACTCCTTACCCTCCACCATCATCGCCCATCCGTAGGGCACGGTGTGGGCGGCATTGCCCACCGATACGTCATTGCCGTAGGTATTCTCAAAGCTGGCGTTTGCGATGAGGTGGGTGATGTCGGCACCAGCCTTCACGCCACTATCCAGTTTTGCCTCCAGCATGAGTTTCTCCATCAGCTCCACGGTAGTGTCCACGCCAGTTTGGTCGAGCGAAGGATAGGTTGCCTCGTAGTCTGCCTTTGTGGTCTCATACAGGGTCTGTAGTTTCTGCCCTGCCTCGGTGGCGGCAGCCCTTTCGTCCTTCAGCGTCTCCGCTGCTTGGTCGAGCGTGATGCCCAACTTCGTGTAGGCCTTCACACTGGCGGCAGCTTGGTCGAAAAGTGCTACGATGGTGTTGGCAGCACCGTTGATGTGGTCATACGTGGCTTCCGTGTCGCTCAACATCGCCTTGCCTGCCGCCAAGGCATCTTCTATCGCCTTGCGAGTGCTGCCATCCATCTTCTGTGCCAGCCAGTCCTCCGCCTTGTCCATCGCATCCTTCAGGTTCTGGATGGCCTCCTGCTTGTCGGCTCCCACATAGAGGAGGCGCAGGTTTGTGAAGCAGTTCCAGAATCCCTGTTGCGAGCAGTCAAATTCCACCTTCAGCGTGTTGTCCGTCACCGTCGTCTCCACCACATTATTATAAAGGCCCAAGGCAAAATACTTCAGAGCCGTTGTGGCATCGTTGGGCACCCAGTAGGCACTGCCCTGATAGCCCTCCTCGATGTCTGTAGGGCCGCAGGCAAACACGTTGTGGATGGTCACTTCGTCATTGTTCAGGCGTACCTTCGACTTTACATTGAAGGTGGGGCTTCCGTCACCGTTCACCCAGTCGGTCTCCGACTGCGACCAGTCCCAAGAGCACCACTGGAAGCCTTGCACTTCCAGCCGGTAGGTGCCGTTTGCCACGTTGTTAATTACCTGTTCTGCCTTCCAGTCCGTCCACCATTTCTCCAAAATCTTCTTGCCGGGGTCGATGCTGAAGTCGTTCAGCGTGGCAGTCCATCCGCCCGTCGTGTCAAACCGTCCGTTCACCAACAGGTCGGTCACATCGGTACCTGCCGCAATCACCGAATTGGCAGCTTTCTCTGTGAGTTCCGCCAAGGTTTTGATGACAGCCTCTATTTGGACATTGTCCAGCGCATGGTTCTCCAGCTTTTCCGTCAGTTCGTTTTCCATCAGGTAGTCCAACAGGGCTTCCATCGCCTCCGAGTCGCCTTTGCTGATGGTGTTTTCGGCCTCCTGCACCATTGCTGCCAGTGTTACGTAGGCTTCTTGATTTTTTACGGCTTCCTCACAGTCTGTTTGGAAGGTCGCGAAGAGTGCTTCTTGTCCTTCTATGTCTCCCGAAGCAATCAGTTCGTTCGCTTGCTTGATGTCGTTAGAGAGCATCTGAATATAGGTGGCATGGATAGCCCCTTCATCCACCAACACTTGCGCCTGTGCGATGAGGGCATTCAGACGTTCGGCTGCGGGCTTCTCTCCCAAATACTCCAGTTTGAAGTCGAGGATGATGCACTGGCCCACATTCGTTCCTTCGAACATGATGCCTACTTCTGCCTCACCAGTGCGGCATTCAAACACCACTTCCGAAAGACCTCTCCACCAGCCCGTGTCTGCCAGAGGTTCTCTGAACAGTTTCTCTCCTACTTTTGCATAGATGTAGGCACCCGTGATGGGGTCGCCCTCCTCGCCTGTATGGCGAATCCATAAACCATAGTTGCCGAACTTATACTTCCCGTTCTTCAGGCCAGAGAGTTGCTGATACACCTTGTTATCGCCAAAAGCACCGCCTGACCACGAGCCCAAAGTCTTGTTATCTGAATAGAAGCCCTCAGCATCCATCTCGCCCATGCCACAGAACGTGGCTGGCACCATTGTCCAACCAGGCACATCGTGCCCGTCATTCACCCAGTTCTCCGTCAGGTCTGCATTGCGTACATATTTAGCAGTGACATCACACGGATGTTCCTCGGTGGCGTGTTCAATGCGCAGTTCCTCCAAAACAGATTGTACCTCACTGACTGCAGCATCGAACGCTGACCTTTCTGTGGCAGAGTTGTATACAGCCAGCAGTTCCGTAACGTCATAACCATAGCCCTGCAACTCCGTCATGGTGCGATGCAGGTTCAGTTTACTCAAGAAATAGGCATAATCAGCCACCGACACCAGCGTCCAGTCGATGCTTCCCTCCTCTGCCGTTACCAGCGAGGTTACACCCCATGTGGTGTACGATACACCCATCCATGCGTCAGGATATAAACTCCAAGAGAAGTCAGGGTCGTTTTTCGAGGCGCGCAGACGATACACACCCGATGCCTGTTTCTCGACATACCAGATACTATTGTCCTCACCTTCGCCCCCATTGCATCCCACGTAGTCGAGGTCGGAGAACCAGTAGCCCTCTTCGCCCTGCAGCGTCCAATCGCCACTCGCCTGCTGCTCAAACAGGATGGCGGCACCTTCCTCTGCCATCGACACCTGCATCTGCCGAGGCACGGCAAACTGCCCTGTAGGGGCATTGTAGAGGTAGAACTTTTCACCGCTTTTCAGCGTACAATCTTCAGGAACGGGTCGGTCCCATTCCACTGCCGAGGCACCCACGCCTCCCAGCATCAACGCTGTGGCAAGACACAGCACTTTTCTCAGTTGTTTCATCATATAGGTTATTTAAGAAGTGAAAATCTGCTGCAAAGGTACGCACTTTGCCATTCACTCGCAGGAAACCATGTTTCTGATATGGGAAAGAATGTTTTTACTCCCCTTTTTTTGTTTTTAGAAACTCGGTAGGGGTCATGCCGTACTCCGTCTTAAAGTTCATGGTGAAACTTTTCAGGGAATTGAAGCCCACGGTGTAGGCAATCTCCGTGACTTGCATCTGCGAACGTTCCAACAGTGCCATGCCGCGCTTGATGCGGAGGGTGCGGATGAACTCGGCTGGCCCCAGCCCTGTGACTGCCATGAGCTTCTTGTAGAGGAATGAGCGCGACATGCCCAGCTCTTGTCCCATCACCTCGACCGTGAAGTCGGAGTCACCCATCCGTTCTTCCACCGTTTGGATAGCTTTCTGCAGGAACTGCTCGTCCAGCGGGGTGATTGTGATGTCGCTGGGGCTGACATCCAGTTTCTTTCTGAAGTCCTTGTGGCTCTTGTCTGCCCACTCCATAAACTTCTGCACGCGCAGCAGCAGCATATCCATGTTGAAGGGCTTGGTGATGTAGTCGTCAGCTCCCAGCTGCAATCCCTCAATCCGACTTTGATCGGTGGTGCGGGCGGTGAGCAGGATGACGGGAATGTGGGAGGTGTGGATGTCGCTCTTGAGCCGCCGGCACAGCTCGAAGCCGTCGATGCCGGGCATCATCACGTCGCTGACGATGAGCGACACGTCGGGTCGGTTGGTCAGCAGGTCGAGTGCTTTCTGCCCGTCGGTGGCAGTACACACCTCGTAGGTCTCTGCCATGCTCTCGGCAATGAAGGCGAGCATATCGTTGTTGTCGTCGACTACAAGCACGGTGCGCCGTGTCGCCGCCTTATCGGCCTCCGCGGTTGTCAGGAGGGCGTTCGGGGCGGCTACCCCTTCGTCGGTGGCGCATTGTGTATCCTTGGTCGGAGCCTGTGTCGAGGTTGGCTGTAGGGGCAGGTGGAGGGTGAACACGCTGCCTTGGGGCGTGTTGTCGCTCACGCTAATGGTGCCTCCGTGCATGGTCACATACTCTTTCACGATGTGCAGCCCGATTCCACTGCCTGTCTGCGAGCGGTCGTTTGCCGCCGAGAGGTAGAACCGATGGAAGATGCTGTGCTTGTCGTGGTCGGGGATGCCGCGCCCCGTGTCGGCCACCACGATGCAGGCTTGTCGCTCGTCGTGGCGGAAGTGGACGCTGATAGTGCCACCCTCGGGCGTGAACTTGAAGGCATTGGACAGGAGGTTGTAGATGATTTTGTTCATCTTTTCTTTGTCGTAGGTCATGACAAACGACGGCTCCTGGCTGTTACACTGGAGGGCGATGTCGCGTTCCTTCGAGTAGTCGTCGAACGAGAGGCAGATGCTGCCGAGCTGCGCCACGATGTCGGAGGCTGACGGGTACAGGGTCTCCACGCCCACGTCGAGGCGTCGGAAGTCGAGCAGCGACCCCACTTGGCTGAGCAGCAGCTGGGCGTTCTTGCGGATGTTTTTCAGTTGTGGCAGCAGGGTGGGGGGTGTCTGTCCGTGTTCCAGCTTCTTGACGATGTTGTCGATGGGGGCGATGATGAGGGTGAGGGGTGTGCGCAGGTCGTGGCTGATGTTGGTGAAAAACTGGAGTTTCATCTCGGTGATTTGGGCGAGTTGCTGCCGCTTGAGGTTTTCTTTCTGCCGTTGCAGTTTCTGCATCTGTTGCCGTCTGGCTCGGTGCCAGAGCAGGTAACCGATGGCGCAGAGGATGAGGGCATAGGCCAGCCATGCCCACCCGGTCTGGTAGAAGGGATGGCGCACGTGGATGGCGAGCTGGCACTCTGTTTGTTGGCTCTCGTCGCCCTCGTCGGCCCTGAGCTGCAGGGTGTAGTGTCCTGGGCGGAGCCCTATGAGGGTGATGCGGTTTTCCTCGGTGGGTGCCCACTGGTTCATCATCCCCTCTATTCTGTAGGTGTAGCGGATGGTGTTGGCGCTGTTGAGCTGCCCAGTGAAGAAGCGGATGGTGATGGGGGCGTCGTCGTGACGGAGGGTGATGCGTCCGTCGGAGGTGTCGATGAGTCGGTCGCCAGCGGTTACGCTGATGATGACAGGCGGGGCTTGGGGTGTCTGGGTGGTGCTCAGCCCCTCGGGACTGATGAGGGTGTATCCCTCGGTGCCTCCGAACAGCACGTCGCCCGTAGTGGTGAGAGTGGAGGCGTTGCTGTTGAAAAATGGATTCTGCAGACCTTCCCTCTGGGTGTAGTTGGTGAGTTTCCATGTGCAGTCGCCCGAGTGGTCTTGGCGTAGGTCGAGTCGTGAGATGCCTTGGGTGGTACTGAGCCAGAAGGTGCCTTGGCGGTCTTGCATGATGCTTTTGACGCTGATGGGGTGACCGTGGCTGCGCCCCTCGATGCGGTAGAGCTTGTCATGCCCGATGTCGAAAAGGGTCAGCCCCTGCTTGTGTCCCAGTAGCAGGAGATCTCGACGGGCATCGTAGCGCATGGTGGTTGCCATCTTGGGGTGCAGCTCCTGTGTGCCGCGCTGGTTGGTGACGAGCCGGCGGAAACCGACCTCCCCCTGGATGAGCACTCCGTAAGTGGAGGCGATAAGCAGGTGGCCCCGGCGGTCGAGGCAGAAGTCGGTGCCCAGGATGTCGTTCCCCTGTTCGTCACTGACGGTTTCGCACTGTCCGGTGTGGATGTCGAGTCTGACGAGGGGGTGGATGGGCGAGGCGCACCAGAGGTCTCCCTGTGGGGTGGCAATGATGCGCCATGCGTTGTTGGTGGGGAAGTGGCCGTTGGCGATGTTGTATTGCTCAAAGCGTCCGTCAGACGTTCGGCGGAAGAGTCCTTCGCTGTAGGTGCCCACCCAGAGGTTGCCCTGTGGGTCGGTGGTGATGGAGGAGACGATGAGCGGGGGCAGGGTGGTTTTTTCGGAGGTACCGTCGGGGTGTTCGACATATAGCCCGTCGCCATCGGTGCCCACCCAGAGGTTGCCCTGCGGGTCGGCGAACAGAGCACTGATGTCGCCGTACTGCTGTCCCTGGTTCTGGAACATGGGGTGGTGGGCACTGGTGTAGGAAATCCCAGTTTTGAAGTGTCCTGCCCAGATGGTGCCCTGGGGGTCTTTGGTCAGCGAGATGACGTTGTTGGAGCTGAGCGAGTTATGGACGTGTGGCTGGCTGCTGATGTGCGTCATTTCGCCCGTCGGTTTGTGATAGATGTAGATGCCTCGGTGGTCGGTCGCTATCCAGACGTTGCCCTGCCCGTCGTCCATCATGGCGCGGATGGCGTTGTTGCGGCTGTGACCAGGCGGGTCGGTGAGGGTGTGGTCGGGTGGCAGGGGTATCATCTCCTTGGCTATTTTTCCGCCCACGCTGTAGCGGCAGATGGTTTCGTCGATGATGGAGAAAACCCACAGCGAGCGGTCGGCATCGACGAAGGTGCCGTAGATGTTGTCTGGACGCTGCATGGAGGCAGGGAGGGTCAGCTGTTCCATCTTGCCCGTGGAGCGTGTGAACTTCCACACGAATTGCTTGCCTGCCAGATAGATGGCCTCGTGGGTGGCGGTACAGGCGGAGAGGTTGATGTTGTCGGTATCGAAGAGTGGACTCCTCCAGAGTTCGATGTGTCGGCTGGCGGCATCTTGACGGAGGAGGCTCCCCTTCTGTAGCACCCAGACGGAACCGGTGTCGTCTATCTTGACCTTGTAGGCTTGGCTGCCCACTTCGATGCCCCATTGCCTGAGCAGGGTGGGTACATCGTCTGTCCATGCGCGCGTGCGGGTACTATAGATTAAATAGGCGTGTCCACAGTCAATCCACACGTTGCCCTGTGCGTCTTCCTGCAACTCCTCGAAGGAGCAGGACTGCCATTTCTCGTCCAGTCGGCTGGTGAAATCTTCCACCTCGTAGCCGTCGTAGCGATTCAGCCCGGCGTCTGTGCCAATCCACAAGAAACCTTTTTTGTCGATGAGCATACACTTCACGGTGCTGCTCGACAGACCGTCGGCGGTGGTGAGGGTCTGGAAGCGGTAGGAGACCGGCTCTCCCTGTGAGGGGGAGAGGAGGGTCATCAGCAGGGTAGTGAGGAGGAGGATTCGTCGCATGAAGGAAGGTAGAATCTTGAAATGGGTGAATGATGAAATGTTTTTGCAAAAGTACGCTTTTTCCTTCATTTCTGGTTTCCTTTTATGTTTCCAAAAGAGGAATTGATGTTTTTTCGTGGAGGATGGGGGCATGAAAACGACATTTTTGCCTGTTTTGGAATCATGGTTTCTTTTCGTTGTTTCGGAAAAGTGTTACCTTTGTGGTCGAAAAAAATGAGAAACAGATGAAAAAGGTATTTTTGCTTTTGGCGGCGTTGGTGTCGCTACAGGGGCTGTCGGCTCAAGTGCCGACGGCGATGGACATCGCGGCCGACATGGTGCCAGGGTGGAATCTGGGCAACACGTTGGAGGCGGGTCCGTGCAGTTGGTTGAAAAACGACCTCGACTGGGAGACGGGTTGGCAAAGCTCGAAGACCACGCAGGTGATTATTGACGAGGTGAAGAAGCAGGGCTTCCGCTCGGTGCGCATCCCGTGTGCGTGGTTCATCCACATGGACGAGAATTACAACATCAGCCCTACCTGGATGGACCGAGTGCAGGAAGTGGTGGACTACTGCATCAAGGATGACCTCTACGTCGTCTTGAACGACCACTACGACAATGGATGGATTGAGCGGTCGTTCAAGGAAAGGACTGCGGAGTCAGTGGACAAGAACTGCTTCATCTTGGGGCTGATGTGGAAGCAGATAGCCACACGCTTCCGCGACTACGACCATCACTTGCTGTTTGCGGGCATGAACGAGCCGGACGCTGCTGGCGACGGGAGTGCTGACAAGCAGGGCGATGTGGCCACGCTCGTCCAATATGAGCAGACGTTTGTCAATGCGGTGCGCCAGACGGGCGGGGGCAATGCCACCCGTGTGCTGGTGGTGCAGGCGCCTTCGACGAGCATCGACCTGGCTTATCAGTATGATGTGATGCCGACGGACGAGATGCCCGACGCGCTGATGCTGGAGGTGCATTTCTATTCTCCTTACAACTTCACGATGATGACGAAAGACGAGTCGTGGGGCTATCAGGCGTATTATTGGGGCGCGGGTAATCATGTGTCTGGCTCGAACCACAATGTGACTTGGGGCGAGGAGGCTTATGTGCAGGAGCAGTTTCGGCAGATGAAGACCAAGTACACCTCGAAGGGGGTGCCTGTGGTGATGGGTGAGTTTGGCACCTTGTGGCGCACGATGCCGCAGGGGGAGAATCAGGAGAAGCACGACGACTCGGTCTATGCGTGGTATAAGGCGGTGTGCCGCTATGCGGTTCACAACGGGCTGGTTCCGATGGTATGGGACACGAACGGCTGCAAGCGTCCCTCGATGGATGTCCTCAACCGCAAGACTTTGACGGTCTTCAATCAGCGGGCACTGGATGGCATCATGGATGGGTGTGCCTCGGTCAAGTGGCCTTACGCCTCTGCCATCAGTGCTGTGGAGGAGAGATGTCCCTCGTCCTTGCAGAAGTATGGTCTGTCGGGTGTTCCGTTGCGGGATGCTCCACCCCATACCATCTACATCCAGAACGGGAAAAAATACATGAAGTGAGGCTTATGGCCTCACTTCTTTTTATGTTTTTGGTGCTGATTACTGCCGCGTGCCTGCTGCTGTCACGTTCAGGATGCTGGTGCTGTCATGATTCTATTCCCTTCATGCTGAGTTGCATCCGTCCGCGCTGGAGGTCCACACCGATGACACGCACGGTGACGTGCTGATGGAGCTGGACTTCTTCGGAGGGGTCTTTCACGAAGTGGTCGGCGAGTTCGCTGATGTGGACGAGACCTTTCGTGTGAACGCCTACATCAACGAAGCAGCCGAACTGGGTGATGTTGGTGATGATGCCGGGAAGCACCATGCCCACCTGCACATCTTCCAGTTCCTTCACGTCCTTGGAGAACTCGAAGACGGTGAGCTGTTGGCGAGGGTCGCGTCCAGGCTTGTCGAGTTCCTGCATGATGTCCTGTAGGGTGGGGATGCCCACCTTGCTGGTCACATACTTTTGAATATCAATCTTTTCTCTCAGTTCTTTTTTCCCCATCAGTTCGGTGACGGTGCAGTGCTGGTCTTTTGCCATCTGTTCGACGATGGGATAGCTTTCGGGATGGACGGCGCTGTTGTCCAAGGGTTGCTTTCCGCCGCTCACACGCAGGAAGCCCGCTGCCTGCTCGTAGGCTTTGGGTCCCAATTTGGGCACTTTCAGTAGCTCCTTTCGGGAGGTGAAGGCTCCGTTTTCAGCGCGATAAGTCACGATGTTCTGTGCGATGGCGGGGCCGAGTCCTGAGATGTAGGTGAGGAGGTGCTTGCTGGCGGTGTTCACGTTCACACCCACCTTGTTCACGCACATCTCCACCGTTTGGTCGAGCGAACGTTTCAGTTCCTTCTGGTCAACGTCCTTCTGATACTGCCCCACACCGATGCTGTTGGGGTCGATTTTCACCAACTCTGCCAGTGGATCCATCAGTCGGCGGCCGATGCTGACGGCTCCGCGCACGGTCACGTCGTAGTCGGGGAACTCTTCCCTTGCCACCTTCGAGGCGGAGTAGATGCTGGCACCGTCCTCGCTCACGACGAATATCTGAATATCCTTGGGCAGACCCAGAGAACGCACAAACTCTTCGGACTCTCGGCTGGCGGTGCCGTTGCCGATGGAGATGGCTTCGATTTTGTATTGTTTCGTGAGTGTCCAGAGTTTTTCGGCAGCTGCCCTTCGTTCGTTCTTCGGCGGATGGGGGTAGATGGCTTCGTTGTGCAGCAGGTTTCCTTCAGCATCAAGGCACACCACCTTGCAGCCCGTGCGGAAACCGGGGTCGAGTGCAAGGACACGCTTCTGTCCCAAAGGAGGCGACATGAGGAGTTGCTCCAGATTCTTCACGAAGATGCGGATGGCTTCCTTGTCTGCCAGTTCCTTCGACAGGTTGGCGAACTCGGTCTCGATACTGGGCTTGAGCAATCGCTTGAAGCCGTCCTCAATGGCATCCCATACCAGTTCGGCACTTCGGCTCGAATTTCTCAAGAACTGCCTGTCCAGTCGGTCGAGGCATCGCTCGTCGTCACCGCTGATGCTGACACGCAGGAAGCCTTCAGCCTCGCCACGGCGCATCGCCAGCAGACGGTGGGAGGCGCACTTGGAGAGTTTTTCAGAGAACTCGAAATAGTCGCGGTATTTCTGGGCTTGCTGCTCCCACGCGTCTTCCTCTTCCTTCGTCTTCGTCTTGGGCTTCACTTTCACCGACGAAATCACGGCATCCTTCTTGAAGTTGAACCTGACGATGTTTCGTGCCTCTTCGTTCTCGCTCACTTGCTCGGCGATGATGTCTTGTGCCCCTTGGATGGCTTCTTCGGCGGTTGTCACGCCTTTCGCCTCGCTGATGAACTCGCGGACTTTCTTGTCCACGTCGGCATTGGGATTTTGTAGCATCAGGAACGTTGCCAGAGGCTCCAACCCCTTCTGCCGAGCCACTTCGGCACGGGTCTTGCGCTTCGGCTTGTAGGGTAGGTAGATGTCTTCCAGTTCGGTGCTGTCCCATGAGTTTTCGATGCGCGTGCGCAGTTCGGGAGTCAGTTTGCCCTGCTCCTCGATGGTGCTGAGGATGGTCGCTTTGCGTTTCTCCAGTTCCTTCAACTTGTCCAGTTGGTCGCTGATGCCAGCCACCTGCACCTCGTCCAGCGCACCCGTCACTTCCTTTCTGTATCGGCTGATGAAGGGGATGGTGCATCCCTCTTCCAGCAGTTCCACGGTGCCAGCCACTTGCTTCTCGCTGATGCTGGTCGCCTTGGCGATGAGTTTGACAAATATGTTGTTCATGTTTTTTGTTTTAGTTGTGAATCGGGCACAAAGGTAGGGAAAAAAAGTGAAAAGTGAAAAGAAGCGTATGAATCTTTTCACTTTTTTTCTTTGCCATTTGCGGTGCGCCAAACACCCCAAAACCGACGTGGGGCACGTCGGTGCATCGACGTGGGGCACATCGGTCGACCGACGTGGGGCACGTCGGTTAAGGGGTAACTATTGTCGTTAACTTCAAAGATAGCCAACCTGCGAAACTTAACTTTTGTTACTTTCTGCTAAATGATGTTATAAAATGGGGTAAGGAGCGCTGGCATCCATAATAAAGGGTGTTTCGACTACGTTATTAGTGTTAAATCATCTTTTTTTTCACCTATCAATTAACTACAGACATGAAGAAGAACATTTTTTTGATGATGCTTTTGGCATCGGTGATAGTGCTGCACAGCTGCTCTACGGATGACGAGGACAGCGGCAGTGGGGGTGGCACATGGAGTGGTGTGACCCAGTCGGAAACAGTCTCATCCAGCCTCGATGACAATAACGTGTTGGTGACTTGGAACGACTCTGCCACCGTGCAGGTGTCAAGCAACCTGAGTGGGGTGGTCAGTGCTCAAATCAAGGGAGGGAACGTCACCCTCTTGGCAGACGACGATTTGGCGGAAGAGGTGACCTACACCTTGCAGGGAACATCCACCAGCGGTTCGCTCTATATGGATGGCTCCTATAAGGCGACGTTCGTGCTGAACGGCTTGACGCTGGTGAGTCCCGATAGTGCTGCCATCAACATCCGCAATGGCAAGCGCATCAATGTGGAGTTGGCTGACGGCACCACCAACACGCTGATGGACGGCTCGGGAGGCAGTCAGAAGGCGTGCATGATGGTGAAGGGTCACACGGAGTTCAGTGGCGGCGGCTCGCTGACGTTGACAGGCAAGACGGGACATGCCTTCTGGGGCAAGGAATACGTGTTGCTGAAGGTCTCAACTGGTAAAATCACCGTGCCCTCGGCAGTGGGCGACGGCTTTAACGTCAATCAATACTTCCAGATGAATGGCGGTGAGTTGGACATCAGCGGTGTGGGTGACGACGGCATTCAGGTGAGTTACAAGACCGACGATGACGACAACGTGATTCCCCTCTCCGAGGATGAAGACAACACCAGCGAGTTTCTGGTGAAAGGCGGTGTGCTCTCTGTGGCGACTTCGGCAGCCGACTCGAAGGGCATCAAGACGGAGGGCAACATCACCATCTGCGAAGACAAGGGAACCACCGTGATTGTCGTGTCAAACACGGGTGCGTCCAGTTCTTCGGGCGGTAATCGTCCGGGTGGCTCGTCCTCCTCGTCCAGCAGCGTAGCCTCGAAAGCCATCAAGGCAGAGGGCAACATCAGCATCACGGCAGGCTCCCTCAGTGCCACCTCGTCCAGCCATGAGGGCATGGAGGCGAAGGGCACCATCGACATCAGCGGTGGCGTGGTGTATGTGCAGTCAAGCGACGATGCCATCAACTCGGGCAGTCACCTGACCGTCACCGGCGGTTATGTGTGCGCCTATTCGACAGGCAACGACGGATTGGATGCCAATGGCAACTGCTACCTCAAGGGCGGAACGGTGTATGCCATCGGCAGCGGTTCTCCCGAAGTGGCCATTGATGCCAACACGGAGAGCGGCTATAAACTCTACCTCACGGGCGGCACAGTGGTGGCTGTCGGTGGATTGGAGTCAGGCAGCAGCCTCACGCAGTCGTGCTATCAAGCCTCGTCGTGGAGCAAGAGCACATGGTACACCCTTTCTGACACCAGCGGCAACACCTTCACCTTCAAGACCCCATCGAGTGGTGGCAGCGGCATGGTCGTTTCGACGGCGGGCACTCCGTCGCTCAAGTCGGGTGTCACCTCGTCAGGCGGCACCACCATCTTCAATGGCATGGGGACGGTGAACGGCACCGTCAGCGGTGGCACGTCGGTGTCGCTGTCTTCCTACAGTTCGGGAGGTGGCGGTCAGCCAGGAGGACGTTGGTAATAGAAGGGCGGCTTCTGTCATTTAGACGAAGCCGCCCTTTTCACTTCAAATATATCCACACAGTTGCCACCGCCGTTACTGCGGCCTTGCGAGGTGGTGAAGACATATCGACCATCTTGCGACACCTCAAGACCCACAGGGTAGCTGTCGCCGTTCATGTGGGCGATGACTTGGAAAGTTTTGGTATCGACCACATAAAGAGTGCTGCTGGCGTTGCAAGCAGCGTAGATATAGCGGCCGTCGGGAGATGTCTCTATGGTGCGTGCCCCAGCTCCCACTTGGCAGTTCTGCCAACCCGAAAGAGAGGTGGTCTTGGTGGAGGAGGCTTTGAGGGCAGGGATGGCATCAAGGAACTGGGTGAGTGGCATCCGCTGGATATAGCCGTCGCGGTTGATGCTCAGGTAAAGATAGCCGTCGCGGATGATGATGTGGCGCAGGTTGTACATATTGCCAAGGACACGCCCGAGGTACTGCCTCGTCGTGAGGTCCACCACCGCGATGCCGCCTCCGTTGCTTCCGCCCATGCAGCCAACGAGCAAATAGTGATTGTCGGGTGTAAAGGCGGTGCCACGCAGACAGTAGCCACTGTCGTTGTCGCGGTCAATCTGTTTCGTGAGGCTGTAGTTGAGTTTCAGTTGTTGGTCGATGATGGCAAGGGTGAGGTGATGCCAGTCGGCAGGGTTGTCACTGCTGATGTCGATGATGCCCACGGTGTTGTCTCCCCAGTGGGTGATGGCGAGCAACTTGCCGTCAGGCGATGGAGCCACCATCTTGGGCAGTGGTCCTGTGTCCATGAGCCGGATGATGGAGTCGGCTTCTGTGTCGATGATGGCAACCGCCGAGGGGTCTTGGGCGTTGAGGTCGTAGTCACGACGGTAGTAGGGAATCCACAGGTATCTGCCGCCATGCGTGAAAGCACTCTCCACGGGCTTGCCGTAGAAAGCCCCCCAGCCCCCAAAGGGAGAGGCAGGGTGTTTCGTGTCGGGGAGGTGGTGAGTGAAGGGGTAGAAGGGCTTGAAGTTGCTGCCCAACAGCACCGTGTCGGCATCGGTGAACTCATGGCGGATGACCTTCAGTTTCTGGTTGGTCTTGAAGTCATACACCACGGTGGTGGCTCCTTCGAGGGAGTTCACGTAGTACTTGGTGCCGTTGGGGTGCATATTCACTGACTTGGGCGAGTTGATGTCCTTGTCAGCTGTAGCCGTGTCCGATGGGTCGAAATACTGCTTCTTTGCCATCAACGTGATGCAGAACGTGCTGTCGGCGTTGTATGCTTGGGTGCCGATGGCTGGATGCATAATTGGTGACACTTGAGCCGTCGAGGAAACGATAAGCGAAAAACTAAAAACAAAAAGTGATGCTATCTTTTTCATTGCTTGTTGTATGTTACCTTAAAAATATCCACTGCGTTGCCGCCCCCTTTGCCCGAGTGTCCCTGTGCCGTGGTGAACACATACTTGCCGTCCTTCGAGATGTCGAGTCCCACGGGATAACTGTCGGCAGGGATGCTGGTGAGCACCGTCATGGTTTGGGCATCCACCACGTAGAGGGCACTGGCGTTGTTGCAGGCGGCAAAGATATACTTGCCAGAGGGGGACAGCTCGATGGTGCGTGCTCCTGCCCCCACCTTGCAGTTTTTCCATCCCGTCACCGTGCCGCGCTTGTTCTGCATCTTTCCGATGGCATCCAGCACCGTGTCGAGTGACACCTTCTGCACATAGCCAGCACCGTTGATGCTCAGGTAGAGGTAGCCATTCTTCAAGACAAGATGGCGAACGTTCGCCATCATGCCCTGCAAGCGTCCGAGGTATTCAGACTTCTGAAGGTCAATCACCGCAATGCCGCCACCGCCCCCCATGCAACCCACGAGCAGATAGTGGTTGTCGGGCGTGAACACCGTGCCGCGCAGGGCATAGCCGCTGCCCGCGTCACGGTTCACCGAGCGGTTCATGGGGTAGTTGAGATTGAGTTGGTAATCCACGATGTGGCATGCCTTGTGTTTCCACTCCTTAGGGTTCGGGCTGCTGATGTCGATGATGCCCACCGTGTTGTTGCCCCAGTGCGAGGTGGCGACCAGCTTGCCATCAGGTGAGGTGGCAATCATCTTCGGCAGCGGTCCTGTTTCCATCAGACGGATAATCTTGTCCGTCTGAGTGTCGATGATGGCAACCGCCGAAGGGTCTTGCGCGTTAATGTCGTAAGAACGTCGATAATAAGGCACCCACAGATACCTGCCACCATGCGAGAACGTGCTCTCCACAGGCTTGCCGTAGAAAGAGTTCAGGTGGTCATTCTTATAGTGAGTGAAGGGGTACAGACCCGAAGGCTTGCTCCACAAGGCAGCATCCTTCGTGTGGTCAAACTGGTGCTTGATGACAGCCAGTTTCTTGAACGTCTGGAAGTCATACACCACAGTCGTGGCCCCCTCCAGCGAGTTCACGTAGAACTTCTTGCCATTAGGGTGAACGTTCACCGACTTCGGCGAGTTAATGTCAGCATCCGCCGTCGCCTTGTCGCCAGGAGCGAAGAACTGCTTCTTGCCAATCAGTTCAATGCTGATGCGCCCGTCAGCCGACTGAACTTGTTTCCCGATTTTGGGATGAACCACCTGCGCCGTCGAGGAAACGAACAGAGAAAAACTAAAAACCAAAAGTAGTAATATCCTTTTCATAAGATTCAGTATGAATTTGACATGAAAGATTGATTTTCGGCTGCAAAGGTAAGGTTTTTCCGATGAAAAAGTGTACCTTTGCCACAAAAACCTCTGAAAAAGGAAAATTTATGACGAAATACATACTGACATGGGTAGCTTTCTTGTGCTGTCTCACCATGAAGGCGCAAGACACAAGCAAAGCCTACCGCAACACCGTAGCAGGCAGTTACAACTTCTGGTTCTATCGTCCTGATGAAGATGAGAGCGACGGAGTGCACCGCCCCCTCCTCATCTTCCTGCACGGAGCCAGCCTCTGTGGCACCGACCTCCAGAAAGTCAAGCGTTATGGTCCCATGGAAGCCCTCAAGCGCGGGCGTGCCATCGACTGCTACATCCTGGCACCACAAAATCCAGGCGGTGCATGGAATCCCGAGAAAATCATGAAGCTCATCGAGTGGGCAGAAGCCAACTTCCACATCGACAGCGACCGCATCTACTGCTACGGCATGAGCCTTGGCGGTTACGGCACCCTCGACCTCTGTGCCACCTATCCCGACCGCATAGCCGCAGGCATGGCCATGTGTGGAGGCGCAACAGTCAAAGACCTCAGCGGACTATCCCGCATCCCCATGTGGATAGTGCACGGCACCGCCGACACCGCCGTGCCCGTCTCCGCCTCCGACCGAGTGGTGGAAGCCATCAAAGCCACAGGCGACGACTCCCGTCTCATCTACACCCGTATGCCAGGCATCAACCACGGTCGTCCAGCCCGTCTCTTCTACTGCTACCAGACCTACGACTGGATGTTCTCCCACTCCCTCAAGGACGAAGGTCGCCCCATCAACCGCGACTTCGAAATCACCCCCGAACTCCTGCAAAACGCCTACCACGACCTTGGCCGCAACGCCAACATGGCCACATACGACTAACATTACATAAAACATTAACCCCCATAGCCACATGAAAAAAATCTTCACACTAATCGTTTTTAGTTTTTCGTTCTTAGCCGCCTCCGCCCAGACAGCCAAAGAAGAAATCTACGCCGACATCCTCAAGTCAGCCTCCAACCACATGGCCTATCAAGCCCCCACCAAAGCCCTGACACCCACGCCCAAAGGCTACGAACCCTTCTACATGTCCCACTATGGACGTCACGGCTCCCGTTGGCTCCTGGGCGACGGCGACTACATGAACGTCATCCGCACCCTGCGCCGAGCCAACGACCAGGGCGTGCTCACCCCTGTGGGGCAAGAGGCACTGCAGAAACTGGAGCGCTTCTACCCCTGCACCAAAGGGCGCCTCGGCGACCTCTCCGACATCGGCGAACAGCAGCACCACGGCATCGGCAAGCGCATGACCCAGCACTTCCCCGAGATATTCAGCGGAAAAGAAGCCCAAGTCGATGCACGAAGCACCGTCGTCATACGCTGCATCCTCAGCATGACCGCAGAGTGCGAAGAAATCACCGCCTTCAACCCCCAACTCAAGATGCACAACGACGTGAGCGAAGCCTTCCAGTGGTATCTCAATGCCGACTGGAGTCGCCGCCTCCGCGACGCCAGCCGTGACCGCGGACGCATCGTTAGCCATTACAACAAGAAATACACCCATCCCGACCGCTTCTGCCGAGCCCTCTTCACCGACGACAGCTTCTGGAACGACGAAGACTTCCGTCCACGCTCCTTCATGCGTTCCGTCTTCTACATCGTCACCAACATGCAGAGCCACGGATGCGGCGAAGACATGTGGAACCTCTTCACCACCGAAGAATGCTACGACCTTTGGCGCGCATGGAACATCGACTGGTATCTCGGCTATGGTCCCGCCCCCCAGACAGGCAGCATCATGCAGTACAACCAAGCCAACCTGCTGCGCAACATCATCGAGACCACCGACACCGTGATGGCCAGCAAAACCTACAAGAACGGAGCCGCCCTCCGCTTCGGGCACGAAGTCTGCGTCATGCCCCTCGCCTGCCTCATGGAACTCGACAGCTGCGGGCGAGCCGTGGAAGACCTCGACCACCTCGAAGACTACTGGGTCAACTACCGCATCTATCCGATGGCATGCAACATCCAGTGGGTGTTCTACCGTCCCAAGAAGAAAGACGCCCCCATCCTGATGAAGGCACTGCTCAACGAGAAAGAAGCCACACTGCCCGTGCACACCGACCAGTACCCCTACTACAAATGGGACGACGTTCGAGCCTACTACCTGAAGAAACTCGACCAATTCGAAGAAAGCGGAAAATGAAAAGTTCAGCCCTCCATCATGGGGGGCTGAACCTTGTATTTAGCGATTTGTCTTTAACAGGAATTCGGAAGGAGAGCAGCCTGTCACCTTCTTGAACGAGCGGTGGAAGTTTGAACGGCTGATGCCACAGTGGTCAGCCACCGCCTCGATGCTGTAGTCGGGATGTTCACGCAACAGGCGTTTCGCCTCCTTGATGCGCAGGGCAGTTATCCACTGCGTAAACGAGTCATACCCCGATGCCTTCACCCATGCTGTCAAAAGATGCCCTGGCACATGCATCTCACGGGCAGCATCGGGCTTTGTCAGGTTGTGCCGCAAGTGTCCCTCCTCAGTGAGCCATCCCGCCACGGCATATTCGATGCGCCGCATCTGTTCCGTGGTCAGATTTTCCTCTGACCTCACCTCCTGTAGCGTTTCCGTTTGTTGGCACTCCCTTTCCTCTTCCGCGCACTGGTCAGCCACCCTCACCTTGCCGAAAGCACTGGTGATGACGAAACGCACGAAACAAAACCACATATAGAAGATGCCGAAGAAGAAAAACAGCCCATATGCCGCCAGCAACCAGCCCGAGAAGAAGATGAACACAGGTACCGTCAGTGCCATCGTCAACAACACCGCGATGCTCAGCCACATCCAGAACAGCAGACCATCTTGTTCGCTGTCGTAGTAATCAGTCAGCACCTGCCTCATGCGCTTCAGTTCGGCAACGATATAGACAGCGTAATAGACCTGCATCACACCGTAGGCGACACTTGCCACCAGTTCTGCCCATCCCAAGTGTTGTGGGGCATCTGTCATCAGTCCGCCATCGATCATCACTGCCCATCCGAGCAGCACCACCACCGCAGCATAAATCACTCCTCCTATCTCAAATCGTCGAATTGCAACACCTGATGTGGGGATTTGCAACACCTTTTTGCAAATTGCGACACCCCATCCGAACGAAAACCCCTTACTTTGTCGTCGCTTATTTACTACTTATTTAAGTTTCGCAAGTTGGATATCTTTGAAGTTAACGAAGTTAGCGAAGTTATCGCTTCGCTCGAAGTTAACGACAATAGTGAAGGACATCGAAACAGGATTGAAAACTATCGCAAAAAGTATCGTCGATAACTTCGTTAACTTCGCTCACTTCGAGCGAAGCGATAACTTCAGAAAATTGAGATACTTATTTACATCGGGCAAGCGCAACGCCCCACAGCACATGGATTTTATCACTTTCATCACCGACTCACCTCTGTGGGTCACCATCCCGCTCTGCATCATCTATACATCCCTTTGGGGTGTGGCCATTTATCTGTGCATCCAGATGTACAAGAAGTAGATAACGCTGGTGGTTATACCATCGTGACCATTGCCTCAGCAAAGCACAAGTAAACTTGGCACTGTATTTGGCTTGGGCAGAAGAAATAGGAAACAACGAAATATAAACAAAATAAAAGCATCATGAACAAAAAGACATTCACAAGCATCCTCCTCGCACTCATCGCCGCACAGACGGCATGGGCATGGGACGGTAGCGGTACGGCAGGAAGCCCGTACCAAATCAAAAGCACCGCCGACCTTAACCAGTTGGCCACCGACGTGAACAGCGGCACGACCTACGATGGCTCGTACTTCGTGCAGACTGCCGACATCGACATGCAGGGTGTGAGCTGTACGCCCATCGGCAAGGACGCCGACCACCGCTTCGGCGGCCACTACGACGGTGGCGGCTATAAAATCAGCAACTTCACATTTTCCACCGACGGGGAGTATGCCGGCCTCTTCGGCTACATCATGGGCGGCACGTACCACGGCTCTGAGACGAACACCAGCATTGCCGAGGTACACGGCGTGGTGCTGGTGAACTCCACCGTCACCGTCACCGCCACCAGCAGCAGCCAGTATGCCGGAGCCGTGGTGGGCCTCGCAAGCGACTGCGCCCGCTTGTATGACAACACCGTCATCGGCGGCACCGTCACCTACACCGGCGGCAGCAACTACAACACCAACAACAGTTACGCCGGCGGCCTCATTGGCTGTTACTCTACCAGCAACCTCGCCAAGTTCTCGGGCAACAAGGTCAGCGGCACCACCGTCAGCGGCGGAGGCATCTGCGGCGGTCTCGTGGGCAGCTGTAGTTCCTACAGCAACTGCCTCTCCGGCAACTTCGCCGATGCCAACGTTAGCAGTGTTGAGTACGACAACTATACAGACATACACACTTACGGCTACCGACAGGGAGCCTTGGCGGGCCACTGCAACATCACTAGCGGCGGTGTCTCCAGCGTCAACTACTACCACAGTCGCAACGGCCTCACCGCCTACGGCAACAAAGCCGAGCATCACGCCATCAGCCCCGAACCCGACAACGCATGGGTATCACCCCTCTACACCGTCAGCGCCCCCGACGGCCTCAGCGTCAGCGGCACGCCTACCGTCACCCTCAATGGCACCGACTACTACGCCGCTGGCGCCACCGTCACCCTCACCACCGACGGTGACCACATCATCAGCGGCACGCCCACCGTCAGCGGCTCGGGAGCCACCCTCGGCACCGTAGCCACCAATAAGCAGAGTGTGACCGTCACCATCGGCTCGCAGGACGTCACCATCAGCGCCACGCTGCTCACCATCGCAGGCTCCTGCGGCACCAATGCCACATGGCGCATGAGCGACGAGGACGGCGACGGCACCTACGAGACGCTCACCATCAGCGGCAGCGGAAAGATGACCGACTACTCATCCAGTGGCAACATTGCTCCGTGGCGTACCGACTTTGCCGCCAGCATCACCACCGTCAACATTGCCGACGGCATTACCACCATCGGCCATTGGGCTTTCAGAGGACTCACCGCCATCACCGCCGTCACCATACCTGCCACCGTCGCCATCATCGGCAGTAACGCATTCTACGACTGCTCCAGCCTCGCCCGCGTTGACTACAACTTTGCAGGCAACGTAGTAGACTACTTACGCATCTCCAAAAATGCCTTCTACGGCTGTCACGCCGACCTCGTCATCGTCGTGCCAACCCCAGCCCTCGCCGTGCAGCATAAGGCCAACTCCGCTCTTGCCAATGACTATAAAGACAAGCTCCGCGCCAACCTCGGCGGTTACGCCTTCCGCATCGACGGCACCACCGCCAGCGACGCCGCCTACCAGATAGCCGACGCCGTCGACCTGCGCCGACTGGCCACCGCCGTGAACGCTCTCACCGCCACCAGCGAGCTGACCTTCCGCCAGACCGCCGACATCAACCTTGGCGGCACCGACTTCCCCATGATAGGCAACGACAGCTTCAGTGCCTTCCGTGGCACCTACGACGGCCAGGGCTTCGCCATCAGCGGCCTCAGCGTCAGCACTGACCGCCTCAGCGTCGGCCTCTTCGGACGCATCGACGGTGCCACCCTCCGCGGCATCATCCTCGTTCAGCCCTCCGTCACCACTTCCAATACCGGCTATCTTGCCTGCTGCATTGGCTCCATCGTGGGCTATCCCTTCAATAGTACCATCGAGAACTGCCACGCCCTGCAGCCCATCGTCAGCGCCACAGGCAGCGGCAGCGGAGCGAAGTACATCGGAGCCATAGCGGGCGAGGCCATTACCGGCAACAGCCTCACCAACTGCTGCTACTACGGGGGCAACGCCGCCCAGGCCAATGGCTACGGCTACGCTACCCTCACCTGCGTAGGCCCTGCCCGCAAGGTCACCCTCGGCAGCGGCATCGCCAGCGTCAGCCCCGCCCTCACCGGCGGCGACGGCAGCAATGGATTCCGCTACGACGGCACCGACTACTACCGCGAGGGCGTCACGCTGACGCTCACCAGCGACGTCGGCACCACAGCGGGCTACAACGTCACCTATAGCGCCAACAGCACGGCCATCGACGGAGAGACCTACACCGTCAGCAGCTCCGACGTGACCCTCACCGCCGCCGCCCCCATGAGCGACGGCCAGACGCACAGCGTCTCCTACATCGACGCTGACGGCAACCAGCAGACCGCCAGCGCCATCGCCCTCGACGGCAGCGAGACCAGCCTCGGCAGCTACGGGCAGGAGAAGTGGTACTTCATCGGCACCAGCTTCAGCCACACGGGAAAGATTGACTGCCAAGGCAACGTCCACATCATCCTCTGCGACGGCAAGACCATGAACGTCAATGGCGGCAGTAGCGAGGCCCTTTGGTGTTCTCCCGGCAACCTCTACTTCTATGGACAGAGCGGACAGACCGGCACCCTCAACACTACCGGTCGTATAATTGCTAAAGGCACTGCTGCCGACATCGGCACCATCACCATCAACGGCGGCATCATCAACGCTACCGGCGACTACGGCATCGACGGCTACAACCTTGTCGCCATCAACGGCGGCATCGTCACCGCTACCGGCAACGACGGCGACGGCATCTGGAGCGACGGCACCATCACCCTCGGCTGGCGCACCTCCACCGACCGCATCACCGCCAGCAGCTACAACGGCTCCATCAGCGTGAAGAGCGGCCAGGCCCTCGTCGACGGGGACGGCAACATCCTCAGCGGCACGCTGGCGACCTCCGATGTCAACGGCAAGACGCTCCGCCCCGTCCTGCTCATAGCCGACGCTGCCGACAACACCGCCGCCATCGGCAATTACGACGGCAAGGAGTTCGCGGTTGTCCAACTCAGCGGCCGCACGCTCTACAAGGACGGGAAATGGAACACGCTGTACCTGCCGTTCGACGTCGTGATTAGTGGCAGTGCGCTCGACGGAGCCGTGGCACGCGAACTGACCGCTGCCAGCACCACAGGCACGACGCTGAACCTGACGTTTGGCGACCCCGTCAGCACGCTCAAGGCTGGTACGCCTTACATCATCAAGTGGGAGAAGGCTGAGTGCTACGTGGACGATGACGCGCACAACATCGTCAGCCCGACATTCAGCGGTGTGACTGTTGACAAGACCAACCGCGATGCTGTCTTCACGGGTGTCAGCTTCAAGGGCACGTACGCCTACACGGCTTTCGATGCCGAGAACAAGGGCATCCTGCTCATGGGTGGTGG
Organism: Bacteroidaceae bacterium; assembly: GCA_017448825.1. GTDB lineage: Bacteria > Bacteroidota > Bacteroidia > Bacteroidales > Bacteroidaceae > Minthosoma. The sequence goes on along the minus strand of JAFSKR010000069.1, from coordinate 18,038 downwards.
CAATACGTTATACTATCCGCTCAGCGGTGCCACCATCGGTGCCCAGCGTGCGTACTTTGAACTGAGTGATGAGGCTGATGCGAAGATTCGTGAGTTTGTGGTGGACTTCGGGGAGGACGGAGAAACTACGGGTATTTTCACCACGAATGGCACGAAGCCAGACGGCGCGTGGTACGACCTCGGCGGCCGGCAGCTGGACAAGCAGCCCAGCGTGAAGGGTGTGTATATCCACGGAGGCAAGAAGGTCGTAGTAAAATAAAAATGCTACGGAGCCAAGGAGCGGAAGAAGAGACATCTCCGCACGCTCCTTGGACTCCGTAGGTCAAAAGACAGAAATCATGAAGAAGAAAATATATGAGGCTCCCACGCTGGAGCTGCACCGCATGGTGCTGGAACAAGTGATAGCAAGTACTTCTACCGATAACAACGCTGACCTCGATATCGTTGGTGGTGGCGGCTACCCTGCCCGTGCGAAGGAACGTTTCGTGGACGATTTGGACGAATGGGACGGCGATTTGTGGTAAGCCAGCCTGCTTGTCAGCAAACAACGGATTTTGTGGATTGAGTGTGTCTGTTATCTGACGACGGTGAAGTTTTCGTTGAGGGTGAAGGTCTTTTCGTATCCTTGGGTCTTGAGGGTGTAGGTGTTGCCGACCTCGAACTTGGGGGTGGTGACGAGGCTGGAACTGCGTTGCAGGCTGAAGGGTACGGTGATGGTGTGGATGGGTGTTCCCTTGCTGTCGTAGAGGTGGATGGGTTGGTCTTCCACGATGTTGATGCCGACGAGCAGGACGGTGGGTTGCTTGGCTGTCTCCTGGGTGGGCACTGATGGCATATCGCCCATGCCGGCTCCGACGGAGAAGACGTTGCCGCCTGTTATCTCGATGGGGGAGAAGTCGCAGTCGAGTCCTTCTTCGGGTGCACCGATTTGGCTCCACGCATAGACGGTGCCGCCTGTGATGATGATGGCGGGGTCTGCCTTTTTCTGCCCTTCCCCTGTGGGGTTGGCGTTGCCGAAGGGCATGAAGAAACCGCCTTGGGGGTTGGCATCGACGGCATCGTTGGTGGTGCTCCGCGCGATGACGTTGGCTCCGTTGAACTGGATGGTGGCGTTGGCGTTGATGGCGTCGTCGGTGGCTATGACGTCTATGTTGCCGCCGTTCAGGATGACGCCTTCCTTGCCTTCGATGCCTTCGGCTCCGGGGGTGTTGGTGCGCACGGTCACGTTGCCGCTGTTGATGGTGATGGTGCCTTTGGATGCGATGCCTTTGGTGGATGAGATGTATTTGTGCTTGCCGCCGAATCCGCCCATCGGGCCGCTTTGGCCTCCTTCTTCATTGCCGCCCATGCCGCCGAAGGGTGGAAAGCCGCCTTGGCCTTGTCGTGTGCTGTCGTTTCTCATGCCGCCGAATCCGCCGAAGGGTGGGAATTCACCGTTCTTCATCTTCTCTTCAAATTCCTTGCGCATCTCTTCAAATTTCTGCTTCACTTCTTCGGGCAGGTCTTCGGGATTGAAGGGGGGCATCCCACCGCCGAATCTTCCGAATCCTCCTTGTTGGGTGCTGTCGTTGCCTTCGGGACTCATGCCGCCGAAGGGGGGCATTCCTCCTCCGAAGCTGAAGGGCTTTTCGCCGAGGTTGTTGCCGGTGGTGGTGACGTTGAGGGTGAGGTCTTCGATGGTGATGTGGTCTTTGCTTTTGATGCCTCGACATCCGTCACCGGTGGCGATGACGTGGAGGGTGCCTTTGCCGGAAAGGAGCAGTTTGTCTTTTGCCCAGATGGTGGCGGACTTGTGGTTGGCTGTGTCGTTGCAGGCGGTGATGGTGAGGGTGTTTTCTGTGCCATCTGCTGCGACTATCTCTACTTTCTTTTTGTTTTTCAGCCATAGGGGTGCGCCTTCCTGACTGGTGAGGGTGAGGTTGTGGAGTTTCACTTTTGCCTTGCCTGCTGTCTTGAGGATGAGTTGGCCGTCGTTGCTTTGGCCTGTGAGGCGCACGCTGAGCTTGTGTGCCTGATAGGTGCTTTCTATGCTTACCTTGGCACCATCCACCGCCACTTTTACGCTGTCTTTCACTGTTTGCTCTACGGTGGCTTTCTTGCCGTTGTATGTCACGGTCACGTCGGTGGCTTGGGCGGTGCCCAGGGTTAGCAGGGCGCTGATGAGTGTCCCTAAAAATCTGTACTTCATGATAAGGTGTAAAATGTAAATCTTGCTGACTTTTTTATGTTTTGTTCTTGAATCTGTATGGTTAGACTTGCCGTATGGCTGGTGGTTTAGTTGGTGGCATCCGTTTTTCGATGAATGCTCGGAAGGTGTCCATGTAGCTTTCGGGTATGTGGATGACTTCGTCTGCGATGTAGATGCAGTCGTTTCGGTCTATTTTTTCGATGCGGCTTACGGCGACGATGTAGGAGCGGTGGACTCGCAGGAATCGTGAGGGGGGCAGCATTTCTTCGACGGCTTTCATGGTGAGGTGGGTGATGAGGGGCTTGCGCTCCCCGTCGAGATGGAAGAGAACGTAATCTTTCATGCCGCTGACGTAGATGATGCTGTCGGTGGCGATGTTGCGCAGTTCTCCATCGACACGGATGAAGAGGGTTGTGGGCTCTTCTTTCTGTGCTGTTGGGGGTGTAGCTTGCCGCCCGAAGTGGTCCAGGGCTTTCTCGACTGCCATCAGGAATTTGCTGTAGCGGATGGGTTTCAGCAGGTAGTCGATGGCTCTGACTTCGTAGCTCTCGAATGCGTATTCCTTGAAGGCGGTGGTGAAGATGACGCGCGTCTGTGGGGGAAGGGTGTGTGCGAGTTCCATGCCGTTGACGTTGGGCATCTGGATGTCGAGGAAGAGCAGGTTGGGCTTTTGTTGGCTGATGGCGTTCATTGCCTGGATGGGGTCGGTGAAGGATGCGAGCAGTTGGAGGCTGTCGGTCTTCTCGACGAATGATTCCAGCAGGCGGATAGCGAGTGGCTCGTCATCTACGATGATGCAGGTGAGGAGTTTCATGCTTGAAGTGTGATTTTCAGGTGATAGACTCCTTCGGGGGTGATGGACTGTTCCCATTCGTAGCGTCCTTCGTAGAGCAGTTCCAGTCGGCGACGGGTGTTGTCAAGCCCAATGCCGGAGCCGCTGCGGTCGGTTGCTGTCTTGGGATGGTTGGAATTGTCGCATGTGAAGATGATTTGTCCGTTTTCTTCTCTCAGCGAGATGCGGATGAAGGATGGGGTGTTGCTGTCGGCTCCGTGCTTGAAGGCGTTTTCTATGAGGGAGATGAACAGCAGGGGGGCTATCTCTATCTGCTGGTTGGTGACTTCGAGTGTGCAGCTGACGCTGGTCTTTTCGTTGCATCGTAGTTTCATCAGTTCCACATAGTTGCGCATGAACTCCATCTCTCCGCCGATGCTGACTAAGGGTTTGTCGGTCTCGTACATGGCATAGCGCAGCAGGTCGCTCAGTTGTGCGATGGCATCTTGTGCGGCTTCGGCATCCATCTGGGTGAGGCTGGAGATGTTGTTGAGTGTGTTGAAGAGGAAGTGGGGGTTGATTTGGCTTTTCAGCCATGCCAGTTCGGCTTCGGTATGTTTGGCTTTTTCTTCTTGCAGTTGTTGCCTGATTTGTCGGGTGCGGATGAAGTGGCGTAGTCCCAAGGCGGCTGCAATGACGGTGCAGTTGAGCAGGAAATAGACGAAGATGCCTGTGTAGAAGCCTATCCACGCATTGGCGGGCATGTCGGGCATATAGTCTTTCATGAAGAAAAAGCCGAAGTTGATGGTTGCCATCAGAAGGAGGTTGCAGAGGGCAAAGAGCCATGTCCTCTGCTTGAAGAAGAGGTGGGGCACCAGCAGGTAGAAGTTGACGAAGTAGAGGATGAGCGGTGAGCGTAGCATCGTCCACACCATCTGCTCGAAGGTGACGGTGTTGGCCCAGTCGTGGGTGCTCAGGTATGCCGTCAGCGGTGGCAGCAGCAGGATGAATGCCCATACTGCTGCCTGTGCACCGAATAGTTGGAGGTCTTGTTTTGTGGGTCTTTTCATTGGATTGCAAAGGTAAGTATTTTGAACTAAAAACTGAAAACTAAAGGTGAAAAAGTGAATTTGATTGAGAATTTGGCAATGTACAATGACAATTTAATTTGATTTACTCGACTTTCTGAAGTTATCGGTTCGCTCGAAGTGAAGGCTTTTTTCGAAGTTATCGGTTCTTTGCGAGCAAAGCGCTTCGCGATGACGCTCGAAGTTATCGCTTTTTTCGAAGTTATCGAAGTTAACGAAGTTATCGCCGATAGTTTTCGATGTTATTTCACTATTGTCGTTAACTTCGAGCGAAGCGATAACTTCGCTAACTTCGTTAACTTCAAAAAGAGACAACTTCGCTAACTTCGTTAACTTCAACTTCAAAGATATACAACTTGCGAAACTTAAATTGCAAATCAATTTAGTTTTTCACGTTGCCAGCTCCTTGCAGCAGTTCGCCTTGTGTCTGCTGTTCGATGTAGTCACTCTGTATGCGGTTGGGGCGTTGCTTAGCTTGCCGTGTGGTGTTGCCGAAGGAGTAGGAGACGCTGAAGGTGAATCCGCTCATGGGCACTTTGATGGTTTGGTGGGTGTCGAACCCATTGCCTCGGCTATAGCTCTTCATCTCCAGATTGCCACCTTTGGTGAGTCCCAGCATCCCCGACAGGCTAAGGTTCAGACGGTCGTTCAGCAGGGATTTGGAGATGTTGGCAGTGCACAAGTTGAAGCCGCTGCTCCAGCCTTGGAGGGTGTAGGACTTGGAGGATGTGATGAGGTAGGCTCCCAGTTTCAAGTCCCACGGCAGGGTTTGCTGTGCGCCGACCATGCCGCTGGTTTGCCATCCGCTGTTGCTGGTTGCCAGTATGTTGCTGCTGAGGTCGGTGTAGTTCACGCTGCCATTCAGGAAGAGGCGTGTGTTTTTAGCCATCAGCCAGTTGGCATAGATGTTGAGTCCTGTCTGACGCCGCTTGACGATGTTTCCGTAGGTGGTGTTCAGCAGTTGCCCCTCGTAGAAGCTGTATTGCTCGATGGCGTTGTTGGTGAAATTGTGGTGCAGGTTGGCATTGAGCATCAATTTGGGAGTGAAAAGGTTGTACACCAAAGAGAGGTTGTGCGATTTTTCCACGTCAAGGTCGGTGTTGCCATAGCTGAGGGAGGTGGGGTCGCTATGGTTGACGTAAGGGTTCAGATAGGAGATGCCGGGGCGTGAGATACGCATGTTGTAGGTCAGGCCGATGTTGCTGCTGGGTGAGAGTGTGTAGGACAGGCTTGCGGAAGGAACGAGACTGCCATAGTGGGTGGAGAAGTCGCTGCCATTGCCTTGACGGTATTCCACGTCTTGCCATGTGTGCTCGTAGCGGAGTCCTCCCTTTGCTCCCAGTTTCTTCCATTTTCCGTCGTATTCGGCGTAGCCGGCCAGGATGGAGTTCTTGTAGCGATAGTCCATGCTCATCTGTTCATTCAGCACATCTTCCAGATAGTATTTCGAGTCGGAGGTGGCGCGGTGCATCATGCCCTTGACACCGAGATTCAGCGTCTGTCCTTTGCCGAGTGGGGTGGTGAAGTCGGCTTGCAGGGTGTGATTGGTGGTGTGGTCGGTGCCATCGGTGTAGCGGTCGGTCAGGTCGATGAACGAGGTGGATGCTTGGTCGAAGTCGCTCCGCATCTTGTTGGTGGTGGGGTCGTAGTTCAGCTGATAAATCAGGGAGAACGAACGGGTGCGTTCAGTGTTGAAGAAGTGCTGATAGTCGAGGCTTCCGCTCAGCGAAGTCTTGGAGGTCTTCTGATGGAACGTGTTGCCGTAGCCGAATGCCGTTCCATAGCTGTTTCCACTCATCTGTGCAGTGTTCAATCCGTTGTTTTTCATGGAGAAGCTGGTGAGGCTGACGGACAAGCCAAGGCTGCTCATCGAGTCGAGTTCGTAGCCGAGGTTGAGGTTTCCCATGGTGAAAGGCATCTTGAGCGTTGTCTCGGCATGGGTTGCGATGTTGCCGCCAGCTTGTGTCTGCTCGGCATCCACGGTGGTGGTGCCAGGAGTCATGTAGTTCTCTGTGGCGTTGACGCTGAACGACAGCTTGCCTTGCTGTCCGCTCACGAAGGCACTGCCGCCCAAGCTCCTGTTGCCTGCCGATGCACGCAGCGTGCCGTTGTAGCCGTTCAGACTTTGCATGGCTTGTGGGTTCTGACGATTCATCACGATGTTGAGCACGCCACCCACTCCTTCTGTATCGTATTTAGCACCCGGGTTGGTGATGACTTCGATGTTCTTCACGGCAGTGGCGGGCATACTTTTGAACACCATTGATGGGTTGCTGCTGAAGAGCACACTGGGCTTGCCATCCACATAGACCTTGAAGGACGAAGAACCATTTACGGTGATGTTGTCTTGTCCGTCAACGGTCACCATCGGCACCTTGCGCAGCATATCGAGCACGCTGCTTGCCTTGCTGTCCACATCTTCTTCCACGTTGTAGGTCATTTTGTCCACCTCCATCTTCACCAGCGGCTTTTGTGCCACGACTTCCGCGCCACTTAGTGCCGTGCTGCTGTCCTTTATATATAATGTATCGAGGTCGAGCACCCCTCCATCGGTTAGTGTGATGGTCTTTTTGAGGTCTTCCTTGCCCACACTGGTGAAGAGGATGTCGAAGCGTCCACGACCCTTCACCTCTTGGCTGAACTGTCCGTTCATGTCGGTGACGAACATCGCCACAGGCTTTTCGGTTTTTCCTTCGTTATACACTCTCACCGTGGCGAAAGGCTCGCTTTCGCCCAGTGTCTCGTTCATCAGCACACCTTTCACCGTTGTGCTTTGTGCCATTGCCATTGATGAAACCGTCATGCAGGTCATCACGAAAAAAAATCTTGGCTGTTTCATTTCCTTTTTGTTTTTTAGTTGAATTTGCTGCAAAGGTACACCCTCTTATCCAGCAAGCCAAATCACTTTCGACGTTTGCCCACCTGTCTTTCGACGTTTGCCTCTGAAAAGTTTGTTTATTTCATCAAATTTTCGTTTCTTTGTCGCCTGAATCGGAAAAATTGATGCAGTAATGGATTATATGGATATGACATCGCAGGAGGAAGCGTTTCCGTCGTTTGTGGCTGAGGATGCGACAGAGGAAGGCGTAGCCAACCATGAGATGAATGTGGCATGGCAGTTTGTGACGGGCACGAATGTGTCGGTGTTTCTGACGGGAAAGGCAGGGACGGGCAAGACGACGTTCCTGCGGACTCTCCGCGACAAGACCCCGAAGCGGATGGTGGTGCTGGCTCCTACGGGTGTGGCAGCCATCAATGCGCAGGGACAGACCATCCACTCGTTCTTCCAGTTGCCCTTCGGTCCGATGGTGCCGGGGATGACGCAGGGGGAACGTAAGGGGCATTACAGGATGAGCAAGGAGAAGAAGAACCTCATCAAGACGCTGGATTTGCTGGTGATAGACGAGATTTCGATGGTGCGGTGTGATGTGCTGGATGCGGTGGATGGGGAACTGAGAAAGTATCGAGACAGGAGCAAGCCCTTCGGCGGTGTGCAGTTGCTGCTCATCGGTGACTTGCAGCAGTTGGCTCCTGTGGCGCAGGAGGCGGAATGGTCGATGTTGTCTCCGTATTACACAACTCCTTACTTTTTCGGCAGTAGGGCGTTGCAGCAGATACAGTACGTGACGATCGAACTGAAGCACATCTACCGTCAGCAGGATGAGAAGTTCATCAATATCTTGGGAAAGATTCGCAACAACTGTATTGACGACGGAGTGCTACAGTCGTTCAACAATCGTTATGTGGCAAACTTTCAGCCATCGGCCGATGAGGACTGGATTCGGTTGACCACTCACAACCGCATGGCGCAGCAGTACAACGAGCAGATGCTTGGTGCGCTGAAGGCAAAGGAGATGCACTTCGTGGCAGAGGTTCACAAGAACTTCCCCGAAAGCAGTTATCCTGCTGACAAGACGCTGGTGCTGAAAGAGGGGGCGCAGGTGATGTTCATCAAGAACGACCCGAACCCTGGGAAGGAGTACTACAACGGAAAGATAGGCGTGGTGAAGGGGTTTGAGTGGGACGAAGAGACGGACGAACGGCTCATCATCGTGCATTGCAAGGAAGACAAGCGGACGGTGTATGTGCCTCAGTTGGTGTGGGAAAACACGAAGTATGTGATAGATGAGGAGACGAAAGAAATACGTGAGGAGGTGGAGGGCACGTTCAGGCAGTATCCGCTTCGTCTGGCTTGGGCCATCACGGTGCATAAGAGCCAAGGCTTGACGTTTGACCATGCCGTGCTGGACATCAACGACTCGTTCACCCACGGACAGGTGTATGTGGCACTGAGCCGTTGCCGCACCCTTGAAGGTATGGTGCTGGCACGTCCGCTGACGATGCGCTCGGTCATCACCGATGCTTCCGTCAATGCCTACATTGACAGAGAACTGGCTGAGGCACAGCGGACGGAAAGCAAGTTGCCGCAGATGAAGTACGACTATTTCCTCACGCTGCTGAACGAGTTGTTCGACTTCCAAACCCTGAAACTCGATACGCAGTATCTCTATCGGGTGGTACACGAACATCTTTATGCTTCTTATCCCGACTATCTCTCTACGCTGCAAAGGGTGCTGCCCGAACTGGATGCCGATGTGCTGACTGTTGCCATGAAGTTCCGTACACAATACATACAGATGATGCAGCAGAGCGGCACCGCCTTCGTCCGCAACGAACATCTGCAAGAGCGGTTGAAAGCTGCCATGAACTACTTTGAAAAGAAACTTCATGAACTGCTCGACCCCGTGGTTGCAGCATCGTCGGTGACCATCAACAACAAGCAGGTGGTCACTCAATACAACAACGCCCTCGATGCCTTCATGCTTTCCTTGAAACTGAAACTCGGCATCTTCAATCGTCTGAAAGGCGTGGGCTTCAGCATCAAGGGCTTCCTCAATGCCAAGGCAAAGGCGGCACTGGACGAGGTGCATGTGGAGGAAGGCAAGAGAAAGAAACCCAAAGTTGAAAAAGAGGAAACACCCAAGAAGATGAAGGTAGACACGAAACGTGAAACCCTCAAACTCTTCCTCGACGGAAAGCCTATCAAAGAGATTGCCGCCATGCGCTCCCTTACCGTCAACACCATCGAGAACCACCTTGCCCACTTCGTGACCGAAGGCGAACTGAAGATAGGCGATGTGGTGAGTACCCAACATCAGAAAATCATCCGTGGCATCGTCAAGTCGTTCAACAAGGCGTATGCGTTAAGCGACGTGAAGAACCTCCTGCCTCCCGACTACACCTACGCCGAAATCAAGTTGGTCATTGCAGATATGAACCGTTAGGGCTTCACATAAAAGATGGGTTCGTCTGTCCCTGGGTCTTCGGGATAGAAGTGAACGGCGGAGTCGTTCAGTTTGATGTGGTGGGTCTTGACGAGTTGGTATATTTCGGCTCCAGCCCAGAGGGTGGGGCCGTAGCCGTGGGCAGCGAAGTTGTTGACGGGGCGGTAGGCGTAGAAAGCGGGGTCGAAGGCGAGGCCTGTGCCGACGCAAGTACCTTCCACTTGTCCTTGCTGGTTGACGTGTGCGTTAACGTAGTTCCAGGCGAGGAGGGCTTGTGCGCCATAGGTCTCGGCATCAATCCAGCCCTTGTTGATGGCATGAGTGATGCAGTAGCAGTAGATGGCGGTGCAGGAGGTTTCGAGGTAGGTGTCGGGGCGGTCGAGCAGTTGGTGCCATGCGCCGTCGTGGTGCTGCAGGGGGAGCAAACCGTCAAGATGTTCCTTGAAGTAGGTCATCACCATGGTCGACTCCTTCACATCTAAAAGTTCGCAGGCGGTGAGGAGTGCCCAGCCGTTGGCTCGTCCCCAGAAGAAAGAAAGACCCCCTCCGCCCCTTTGGGGCGCCTCCCCCTCTAAGGGGAGGCCATCTAGCAGGGGAGCTACCCATCCGTGGCGGTAAAGATGCTTGTCTTCCACCCACATCTTGTCGTGAAAGAGTTGGAACTGCCGTAGTGCTTCGTCGATGTCGCCATGCAGGGCAAGGGCGGGGATGCCCATGAACATATCGTCGAGCCACACCGTATTTTTGACGGGGCGCAGACGGGCAAACATACCATCCTTGTAGCGGTATTGTTTGTTGGCGATGAAGTCATAGTAGGTTTCGATTTGTGCAGAGAGTTTGGGGTCTTTCGCCTTCAGCATTGCCGCACAGATGGCTCCAGCATCGTCCAGGGCTTCGGGCTTTACCACTTGGTGCATGAGAGGGTCAATCTCTTCACCTCGCTCGAGCCGTGCCTTGAAGTCGGGAGCGAGTCGTGCCAGATACTCCATGCGGTCGATGGCATAGCGAGTGTAGGATGCGTCGCCTGTCACTTCGCCGGCACGGAGCATGGCGGAGTAGGTGACACCCCACTCGTAGGAGGTGAGTCGGAAGGTGCCACGTCGGAGCATCTTGCCTGTCTCGTCCAATTCCATATAGGTGGTGGCATCGAGATAGTTTTTCACTCTGTCCATAGTGGCCTTTACGTCTTCTGCCTTGGGCACTCCGTAAGGGATTCTGTAGGCTGGTTTCATGAGGTGGAGCGGTGCGGTGGCATCGTTCTGTGCATAGCCCCCCAACCCCCAAAGGGGGAGGGCTAACGCGATGGCTGCTGTCAGTTTTTTGGTCATTTCGCTTTTATGTTTTGTCATCGGTTGATAGTTTCTTTGAGGAAGATGGCATCCAGCGTCCATGTGGCGCAGTCGTTTGTCCAGATGGTCGGCTTGTCGGTGAGGGGCAGGTGGTTGAGCAGGTCGTCCCATGCTTGCTGTTTCAGTCTTTCGTCGCCCAGTCGCCATCCTGCGTATGCAGAGAGTCGGGGGATGAGGAAACGGTTTTTGCGGAGTTCCCATGCCTTCTGCTTGTAGAGGCGGTTATGGTCGAGCCAAGCTTGATAGAACTTTGGATGGTCAATCATCGGTTCCAGTTCGTTCATCAGTTCGAAGCCGCCCATGATGGGCATGAGGTGGTTGGTGCTTTGCAAAGAGGGGTCGGCTTCGGAGGTGATGATGCCTGTGGCAGGGTCGTAGCCGAGGGCAAGGGGGCCTTGGAAGAAGCCTTGGGGCAGGGAGGAGATGGAGGTCATGCCAGCCTTCAGTTTGCGTAGATAGGGAGAGATGCCCTTCTTTGCTGCGACAGTGTCGCAGCATACAGAGCCTCTTTCCCACTCTGTCAGCCAGTTGCTGGCGTAGGCGAACCAGTCGGGGCCGATGCGGAGGCGGGCAGGAGCGGTGCAGGGATAGAGTTCTCGCGGCTGTGCGAGTCGCATAGGGTCTAATATATATAATAATGTGTCGGCATCTGCCACCTCGTGGAGGATGTCGCCCGTGCGCTCGTCGGCGGTGAGGTAGTAGTAGAAGCGGTTCCACCATGCCTCGCTGATGCGGGCTTCCTTGGCTCCACATCCCCAATGGGTGACATTGTGGCGACTGCCAAGACCAGCGTGAGGCCCTGTGTGGTAGGTATCCACCTCGCTGCAATGGCGGGTCATCGCTTCTGCCATTCGCCACACGGCAGGGTTGCCTGTGCGGAGGAACTGATACCAGAGCATGGCAGGAGTACCCAGTTCTGTGTTGTCCCATGCGTAGCCACCCACGTCGTACCGCCACTCGTCACGCGAGGCATCGTAGGCGTGCATCACATCACCATAGTTGAAAAAGCCGTACCAGCCGTTTCGTTCGATTTCCTGCTGATAGAACGCCATGATGTCGTTGAGCTTCCCTTCGATGAGGCTGTCACGTGCCGTTTCCATCGTGGGGAGGCTCCAGATGCCGAAAGCACGTTTGCGGTGCAGGTATTCGGGAGTAGGAACAAGGTGGTACTCATCTTGACTATTGATGAGGATGGTGCTGGTGCGTCCGATGCCCCATGCCGTGCTCATGCCTGGCTGCACATCCTCGTAAGCCGCTTCGAGCGTGTGGGCGATGGTGTCGTAATGCTCAAAAGAGTAAGGCTCTGCCTCGGGGGAGTAGAGGCTGATGGTGACTATGGCAGTGTCGCCTCTCAGGCCGCTCACCATGAGTGTGGAGGGGTAGGACTGCCAAAAGTCTTTGAGGAGGAAAGACGTGCGTGAAGTACTGTCACCCACCGTCACCTTTCCTTCAGCCCTTTGCCCCTCGATAGTGCCAATCCATGGCGACTGATGGGTGGCACGTTTGCGGATGCTGTAGCCGTTGGGCGAGAGTTGCGAGAGTCGAAAATCATCCCATTGAGCGATGTTGGCGAGCACCATGCGAGTGATGGTGTCCATCCGTTGTAGGTCGATGGGGCGTCGGGCGATGAGGGGCTGTACGGACATGCTTTTGTCCCCGAAGTTGATGAAGCGTTCGTAGGGTTTCCCGTGCATGGGTACTTGGAAGTGGATGGAAAGTTCATGAAGCCCTTCCTTGTTGAGGGTGCTGTCCACCAACAGGGTGTGGACGAGTTTCATCTCCTTGGTGCCAGCGTTTCGGCCTGCATATTGGTAAGTACGGATAATGAAGTTTTTGCCCGTGTATTTGTGTACTTCACGGAAATTCCCCTTTGCCTCGATTTCATGGGAGAGAATGGGACATTTCTCTCCGTTCAGCGTAACATAGAAGCCCCCCGCCCCCCAAAGGGGGAGGGCATTCGCAGCGTTGGCCATTGGCTGTGTGCCGTCTTGCTGTTGATTCCCATCGCGATAGCCCTCCCCCTTTGGGGGACGGGGGACCAGCAGCACCGAGTCGGTTCCTTCGGGGACGATGGTGGTGAATGCTTGCCACTTCGTGCTGCCGTCTGGCCATGAGGCCAATCGCCATGTGTCGAGGGGCAGTATGATGCCTTTGTCGTTCTTCAAGGTGAAGTCGGAAGTGGTCACCTCGCCCTTGTCGAAAGGTACTCCGAAGGTGACGGCTCCATTTCCTTTGTTGCCTACCCACTTCAGCACCACGGGCTTCTCGTCGGGCTTGTCGCAGATGTAGCGGAAGTTCCTCAACTGTGCTACCGCCATCGTGGTGCGGAATCCGAAGTAGCCCTCCTTCAGCGGTCGTGGATCCACATAATCCACCAGCAGTTCCCCGTCGATATAGTATCGTGCATGCCCATCCACCTGCTCCAGCCGAATCTTGTACCACCTGTCCTTCGTGAGCAGATGCTCCTTGTCTATGTATTCTTTCAAAATGGCAGGACGATACTGCGTGGAATCCACCCCTCGCCGGTCGCCCGTATATCGTCGGAAGCGCGTCGTCGTGTTCCAGTTGCCACCATATCCCACATAATACGTCTTCAGCGCATAGTAGTTTACGAACCTCCCTCCGAAGCCACCACATCGGTCAGCCATCCAGAAACAGTTGAGGTCGCTCACGCGCACCTGCCCCTGCTCATTCTTAAAACGCTTGTCGGCTATGATGCGCGCCTCATACTCAATCACCACGTTCCCCTCCATCTGCTCCTCGCACCACAGCGTCAGCCCCTTCGGCGCCACGATGGTTGCCGTTCCTCCTCGCCACGTCACCGTCGAGGCAGGGTCTTCCGCCTCCACTTTCCATGCCTGGGCAGGAAGGGCAAACAGCGTCACTAACAGGGTTGTGAGTTGAATGTTGAGGGTTGACAGTCGAGGTTTGAGGTCTGTCTTCATCGCATCAGTCTTTGATTTGGCCACAAAAGTACGCAAAAAAACGGACTTATCCCTCTTTTTTGCGGAATAAATTGTGCTGTTGTACGGTTATGCGGTTGTAAAAACCGTATAACCCTAAGACCGCATAACCGTAAAACCGTATTCCAACATCATCTGCCGCTTGTACACTTGTCTACAATGGCACACACGCACGAGTCGCTCCACACATTCTCAGCTGTTTCCACCATGTCGATGAGGGTGAAGACGGGGAGGATGATGCCCATGATGCCGACGGGCGCACCTACCCCAGCCATCAGCGAGAGGGTGAGAAAGTAGCAGCCCATGGGCACGCCAGCATTGCCGATGGCGGAGACGACGGCGATAAGGAGCCACAGGAGCATGGTCGGCAGGTCGAGCGTTGTGCCTCCGTTCTGCATCACATAGAGTGAGGTGACGAGGATGAAGGCGGCACAGCCGTTCATGTTGATGGTGGTGCAGATGGGCAAGACGAAGCGTGCCACTTCGGGGCGCACCTTTTGACGCTCTTCGGCTGACCGCATCGTGACGGGCAGGGTGGCGGCACTGCTTTTTGTGAAAAGTGCCATGAGGACGGCGGGTGACATCGCCTTCAGCACTTTCAGGGGGTTCAGTCCTCTTGCCAACAGGAAGAGGGGCAGCACGACGAAGAACTGGATGAGGTTGCCACCCAGAATGATAGCCACGTATTTGCCCAATGAGCTGACCGCCACGTCTGCTGACATTTGGGCGGAAAGCCCTGCGGCGAACGCAACGATACCTAAGGGTAAGGTCCAGATGAGGGCGTGGATGAGGGTGTAGAGCAGTTCCTGCAAGCCGAAGATGCCCTTGACGAGCACCTGCACGTTCTCACTTTTCTTGATGAACGCCAGCGCCAACCCCACCGCCGCGCTGATGAGCAGGATGCTGAGCACGTTCCCCTTGGCGAAGGGCTCCACCACATTATTGGGCACGATGCTGAGAATGTGGTCGTAGTAGGAGAGTTCTCCCAGGTTCTCAGGCACATCGGATTGTCCTGCCACCGCTACTTCCGCAGGCAGGTTCTCGGGACTGATGATGAGATACAGCGCCAATCCCACCGCCGCTGCTGCAAGAGTGGTGAGCAGTGTATAAGTGATGGTACGGAGGAAAATCCGTCCTGTCTCTTTTTGTCCTCCCAAGGAAGAGAGGGTTGTGATGATTGCCAAGGCAATGGTGGGCACTGCCACCAACTGGAACAGTCGTGTATAGACGGTTGCGATGAAGCCTAACAAACTGTTCAGCCAGTCTATGCCTAACCAGCCGAGCACTGCGCCCGCGATGAGTGCGCTTGTCCAAATGATGATATTCTTCATATATAAACTTTAACCATTACAAAGCCCAAGCCAGGTTCACATACACGTTACGTCCCTTCTGTGGAATGTCGCACCAATCGGAGTAAGTGGAGTAGCGTTTGTCGAAGAGGTTCTCGATGCCGGTACGGAATGTCAATGCGTGTTCATGAATCAATAACGTATATTGTCCGCTGATATTGCCGATTGCCCATGCTGGAGTGGCTGTCTCTCCGTATTTCTTTCCATTGTTTGTCTGCTTGCCGTTGCCACGAACTTCCGCCTTGCCTTGGAAATGCTTGTAGGCGAAGGTGAGGCTTGAGGTGTAGGCCAAGGGTGAAATGAGGGGCAGCGGGTCGCTTTGGTCATCACGTCCGATGGCATAACTCAGTCGCGTGTTCCATGTCAGCCACGAGAGCAGCCGCCATTCTGCGGAGAACGCTGTGTTCACAATCGTGGCATGGCTGAGGTTGCCATACACCTTCACTCCCTCGGCATCCACCGTCATGGGCGAGAGGCGATTCTCGAACTCCCCGATGATGTAGTTGGAGAAGAAAAAGGCGTTTGCATCGAGACCGATTGAAAGGTGAGGGGAGGGTAGCCACTTCACGCCACCATTCACCTCCACGGCACTCTCGTTCTTCAGCCGTGGGTTGCCGATGTAGTCATACTGGTCGAACGTGTTGTTCAGGTAGTAGCCATACGCTTCGGTCACCGTCGGCGCGCGGCTTCCCCAGCCCGTGCCGAGGGAGAGTTGCCAGTGCGTCGGTTGCCAAGTGTAACTCGCCGCCACACGCCCCGTGGTCTGGTGGTAGGCTTCTTTCATGCCGGGGAAGAACACGCTCAGCGCCTGCAAGCCTTCCTCGCTGTTCAGTCTCTGCCACTGCATGGCGACTTTCGCCGACAACCTCACCGTCTGCCGGTGGGGCAGGGAGAGGCGGTCGGTGAGCGCCACGCCCGTGTTGAGCGTGCCCACGTCAGGCCACGTCACCATGTGCATGGGTGCCGCGCCGCCGGGGTACATCGTCATGTCGGCGGAGAGCCGGTTGTAATAGAGGTCGCAGTTAAGTTGCGTCTCGTGGATGCCGTTGCTGGCGGTGAGGAGGCTGTAGAGCCCGCTTGTCCAGCTCCTCCCAGGCATGTCCATGTGGATTTCCACGTTGGGGCGGCGGGTGTCGTCCATCACGTGGGTGATGTGGTTGTAGTAGAGTTTCGTCTCCCAGTCGTTCAGCCAGGGGTGGTTGAACCGGTGCTTGCAGGCGAGCGACGTGATGATGCCCTGCGCCTTCTTCACGTCCATATTGAGGGCTGGATAACCCACATGGCTGGCACGGTCGAAGATGAAGGTACCCTCCACCACGTCACGCTCGCTCAGCCGAACCCCCATGTTCCCAAAGGCGTTTACCTTCTGAAACTGAGAGAACAGCACCTCCTCTCCACCTCCAGCCTCGTAGTTGTCCGCATGGCGATAGAACACACCGCCATTGGCATAAAAGCGATGGGAAGAGGTCTCCGCATCCACGCCATACACCTGCAGGTGTCCGTTTGCCTCATAGCCAGCCGAAGCGTCCAGATGAAAAGGGTCTTGGTCGAACCCCACCTTTCGCAACTTCAAGTCCAGGCTTCCGCCGATGTTGCCCGTCGCTTGCGGATTGCCGTCCAGCCCCGAGTTGAGGCTGATGCTCTGCAAGTTGCCGCTCTCCACGTAGGAGGTCACGGGGTCCATCTTGTCGGTGCAGGCGTAGAAAATCTTCATGCCGTCGATGGTGGTCGAGACCCGCTCCGTCTGCATGTTGTTCACCACAGGCTCCCACGCATACGACCCTCTCCTCACCAGATTCACGTGCGACAACTCCCCGATATGTTCGTCGATGCTCGCCACCTGTCCCTTGGCAGACCGTTTCCTGCCCTCGGTCTTGGTTGACACCACAACGACCTCGTCCACAAACCGTGTCGGCTCGTCGATGGTGTCTGTCGATGCAAACAGTGATATGAGTAAAGTGGCAATCATTATTAAATCGTAACGTCCCAATACAGCGAACTATATCCCCCTTCCATGTCATCGCCGCCAGCCACCACGTTGCCCTGCGCATCCTTCACCGTCAGGTGGATTCGCCACAAGCCCGTCATGGTCAAGTTAATCGTGCCTCGGTACGAACCGTCTGCCTGCAACGTGAGAGCCACATTGTCGGGCGAAGTATGGTTCCCCATGTCAGGCATACGCGGGTCAATCTCCACCGTGAACACCTCTGTTGCCAGCGGATACGCCGTGGTGATGGGGTCGCTCTTCTTCGAGACGTATGCCTGGATGGTGTTGGTGCCCGTCTGCCAGTCGGTGGGGTTCACCAGCGAGAGGAAGTAGGTTTGGTCACCCGCCTTGAACGACTTGAGCCACGCTTGTCCGTCGGGCAGCGCCTCCACTGCGATGTCCTGCTGAGCGATGCCTCCCTTGCTGCCCAACACCGACACGTCATACGAAACCGTCCACGTGCCGTTCTCGCTGGTGTTCATCAGGAACGACACCCACCCATGCTTCACCGCCAGGCGGCTCTCGTCGAACGTGTCCACCGAGGGAGCAACGGGGGTGCTGTGGCTCATATCCATCTTCACCATATACATCAGCGGCGTCACATTCGTGATGTCGAAGTTCTTCACATAGTTCCCCGACGACCGCTTCGTCGCCACGAAGTAGAGGTCGTTATAGCCCGTGTGTAGCGTGCCCGTCCTGGAGTATGCAAACACGTTGTATTTCTCGTCCATCACCGTGGAAAGTTCGGGGACAATCTTCACCGTCTGCAAGAATTTATACACTTGCAGTGCCTCCTCTGCCGAGCAGCAGTCCACGTCGTCAGTGATGGTGATTCCCTCCACCGTGATGCCGTTCTCGTCGTCGTTGCTGTTGCACGACACTGTTCCCAGTGCCGTCACCGCTAAAAACAAAAATAATCCTTAATTCCGCAACACTATAATTTAACTTTATTTATAAGTTCCTGAGCAACAAAAAGTTGCCCAGGATTTTGCCATGTCAGAATTTTCACTTATCTTAGTGTTGCAAAAAGAAAACAAGCAAAACTCTAATATGACAT
>JAFSKR010000068.1 GCA_017448825.1 Bacteroidaceae bacterium | reverse complement strand
GTCAATTCCAGCATTGACATATCCTTACGGCGGTAATGGGATTCGATGAATGAAGCCACGTCTTTTCTCGACAACTGCATTGCCCACAGGGTACTGATGACCCTGTCCTTTCCTACTCGCTTTTTCTGATTGGCAATGTCCTTATCAAAAGCATTCAGCAGAGTCTCATATTCACTGCCTAAGCCTTGATAGGCATTGCGTACCATCTCAGCCGTGACGAATGCCTCGCGGTCAGATAGGTGCTGATAATGCTTGATGATCTGCGCCTTGATGTTGTCGAGGTCCCGATTCAACTGCAAGGCTTCCTTGCTTCGCCCCTTGGCACAATTGCCCTTTGCATCCCATAGGGTCAATGGAATGCTCTTCTTACAACTGAACTGGCTCTGGGTACCATTGATGGTTACTCTGCCCATCACTGGCACCACGCCGTTCTTCTCCTTACCTCTGTTCGCATAGAACAGTACCGAAAATGTGCTTCTGCTCATGTTTCTTACTCGTTTTTAAATTCCGGCTGCAAAACTACTATCATTTCTTGGTTCTATTGCTATGCAAAATATAGCAGTTTACAGAATTAGAAACGGGTGGTGAAAGGTGCGTCGTTATGCCCCATATTGAACATTCAATTAACGAAGTTTAACTGGCTCCGAAGACCGTCTCGCGGGTTACGGATAAGAAACCTAACTACTTCTTTATTCCTCCCAAATTTGCATTCAGCCAAAAACTGAACTTCCTCGATTTTCCTCTGATTGCCTTTATTTTACGGTCATTCTGCGTTAATCTTCGAAAATTGCTCGTTTGTTACAACCTTTTTTCGTAACTTTGCACCCGATTTCAAAAATCCGAGTGCCTGAACACCTCGTAAAAACAGGCGTGTACCAGATAACCACGTTAAAAACCAGCGAGTGCTTGAACACCTCGTAAAAAACAAGAACAAATGAAAGCTAACAAACAAGTGAGCGTTTCCTTCATGCTTGTAGGAATCGTATTTTGTATCTGCCTCGTGGCAGCGAACCTTCTCGAAACCAAAGTATTCAAATTGTGGGGACCCATTTCCCTGACGTGCGGTTTCATCGTGTTTCCCATCTCTTACATCCTCAACGACGTCATTGCCGAAGTGTGGGGATTCCGTAAAGCCCGACTCATCATCTGGATAGGCTTCGCCATGAACTTCTTCGTCATGGCACTCGGCGGCATCGCCTGTGCCCTGCCTCCCATCGCGCCAGGAGCCGACGAAGCCTTCAAGCAAGTGTTTTCCTTTGCCCCCCAAATCGTCGTGGCAAGCCTCATCGCCTTCATCGTCGGCTCGTTCCTCAACGCACTGGTGATGAGCAAGATGAAGATGGCAGACCGCCACAAGGGACACTTCGACTACCACTTCTCCATGCGCGCCATCCTCTCCACCGTGGTGGGCGAGAGTGCCGACAGCCTCATCTTCTTCCCCTTGGCCTTCTATCTGTTCCCGCTCATCTTCCAAGGGGAGCCCAACTTGACCTTCGACATCATGCTGGGACTCATGGTCACACAGGTGGTTGCCAAGACCCTCTATGAAATCATCGTGCTGCCCATCACCATCCGCGTGGTGAAATTCGTCAAGCGCATCGAGGGCACCGATGTCTATGACGAAGAAATCAGTTACAGTGCCTTCCGAATCAGCGACATCTAAAATATGGAAAATCTACGTGACCAAGAGGGATTGCAAGCCCTCGGAAAGAAAACAGAATACCGCCAGGACTACGCGCCCGAAGTGTTGGAGACCTTCGAGAACAAGCATCCCGACAACGACTATTGGGTGCAGTTCAACTGCCCCGAGTTCACATCCCTGTGTCCCATCACCGGACAACCCGACTTTGCCGAGATTCGCATCTCCTACCTGCCCGACCGCCGCATGGTGGAGAGCAAATCGCTGAAACTGTATCTCTTCTCCTTCCGCAACCACGGCGACTTCCACGAAGACTGCGTGAACATCATCATGAAAGACCTCATCCGGCTGATGGATCCCAAATACATCGAAGTGACTGGCATCTTCACTCCCCGTGGCGGCATCAGCATCTATCCCTACGCCAACTATGGACGCCCAGGAACAAAATATGAGGAGATGGCCAATTATCGGATGATGAACCACGGCAAGTGAGTCTCGGCACTGAATGCACACAAAGGGGGCTGCATCTATCGGTTGGATGCAGCCCCCTTTGTGTCTGAAAACAAATAACTTTACAACGGCATGTTTCCGTGTTTCTTAGGTGGATTGCTTTGGTTCTTGTTGCGCGACATCTCAAGTGCTTGAATAAGACGCAGACGGGTGTCGCAGGGCTGGATGATTTCGTCGATATATCCGAGTTGGGCAGCAGGCATAGGGTTGGCGAACTTCTGGCGATACTCCTCAATCTTCTCGGCACGTTCCTCTGGAGTAGTCTTGCGGTAGAGGATGTTGCACGCCCCTTCGGCTCCCATCACGGCGATTTCGGCTGTTGGGTAGGCGAGGTTCACGTCAGCACCGATGCACTTAGAGTTCATCACAATGTAGGCACCACCGTATGCCTTGCGCGTGATGAGCGTGATTTTGGGCACTGTCGCCTCGGCAAAAGCATAGACTATCTTGGCACCGTGGCGGATAATGCCGTTGTGCTCCTGCTGCACACCGGGGAGGAAGCCTGGCACGTCTTCGACTGCGATGAGCGGGATGTTGAAACAGTCGCAGAAGCGGATAAAGCGCGCCGCTTTGTCGCTGGCATCGATGTCGAGTGCTCCAGCCAGGAAGTTGGGCTGGTTGGCGACGAAGCCAATGGTGCGCCCGGCCATACGTCCGAAACCGATGACGATGTTCTTAGCGAACTCTGGCTGAATCTCAAAGAAATACTGCTGGTCGCAGACAGGCTCAATGATGTGGCGGATGTCGTAAGGGATGTTGGGGTCAGTCGGCACCACGTTGTCGAGTTCGTGGCAGATGCGCGTCACCTCGTCTGTCACAGGGTGAATCGGTGCATCCTCCATGTTATTGGAAGGAATGAAGCCGATGAGTTCGCGGATAGTCATAAGCGTCTCTTCATCATTGTTGCAGATGAAGTGGCTCACACCGCTCACGCTGTTGTGAGTCATAGCTCCGCCAAGGGTTTCCTTGTCCACATCCTCGTTAGTCACGGCCTTCACCACGTTTGGTCCCGTAACAAACATCTGGCTCTGTTCCTTCACCATCAGGATGAAGTCGGTCAGCGCAGGGCTGTAGCAAGAGCCACCGGCACAAGGGCCGAGAATGGCACTAATCTGGGGGATCACACCCGACGCCATCACATTGCGCTTAAAGATATGAGCGAAGCCCGTGAGGCTTTCCACGCCTTCCTGAATGCGTGCTCCACCCGAATCGTTCAGGCCGATGACGGGAGCACCGTTCTTCAGCGCGAGGTCTTGCACCTTGGCTATCTTCTGCGCATTGGCGGCAGAAAGTGAACCGCCCAGCACGGCAAAGTCAAAGGCATAGACGAAGACGATGCGTCCGTCTATCTTGCCATAGCCCGATATCACACCGTCGCCTTCGATGCGTCTGTTTTCCATGCCGAAGTCGTTGCAACGGTGCACCACATGCTTGTCCATCTCGACAAAAGTGCCACGGTCAAGCAGGGTCTCTATACGTTCTTTTGCTGTGAGTTTATTCATTGTCCTTCTTTTTTAATTCTAACTTGATGAGTGCTTGTTCCACGCGGACGCTATCACCCACATTCACTAAAATCTCCTTCACGGTACAGTCAGCATTCACCTTGTAGTTCGACTGCATCTTCATGGCCTCCATCGTGAGCACGGTTTCACCCTCATGGAGTTCGTCACCAGGCTTCACATAGATATTGACTATCTTGCATGGCATTGGTGCCGTAATGGTGTCTGCCTGCACACTGTCCTGAGAGCCTCCACGCCTCATCTTCATGTACTTGGCTTGCGAATCAAGCATATCAATCTGATAGGTGGAGTAGTTGAGGTTTACACGGTAGTGCTTCTCCCCTGTCTCGCGGATGAGTTCTGCGTTGTATGAGTTGCCATCGTAGATAAGAGAGCAAGTGCCGTTCTGTAGCATCGCCACATCCACGTCGTACACCTTCCCGTCAATATCGATTTTCACTTGGTTGCCTTCCTTGCTCAGCAAGGTCACTTCCAAGGTCTTATTTCCTACTTGTATTTCCATAATTCTTTTCTACACTCTTAATACTCCTTTCTGCAATCCGAAAGCCCTCCAACGGCTGATAGCGGTGTTCTCTACAGGGGTGGCGGGTTTGTTCTCCTCAAGATTCATCAGATAGTCGATGTACGCAGCAATGACATCCATCGGCTCAGAGTCGTTCTTGAAGCCTGGACGAGGACGCAGACGGTCTTGATTGCGCTCAATGAAATAAGTGTTATAGTTGCCCTGCTTGAAATCAGGCACATCTATGATACGACGCAGATAGCGGATATTGGTAGTCAAACCCGTAATCTTGTACTCATAGAGCACACGGCGCATACGCTCGATGGCGTATTCACGACTGGTTGCCCACACGATGAGTTTGCCAATCATCGGGTCATAATGCACAGGAATCTCATAGCCCTCGTACACGTAGGAATCAATGCGTGTGCCGATGCCATGCGGTTCGGTGAGTTGCTTGATAACACCTGGCGACGGCATGAAGTTATGCTCCGTATCTTCCGCACAGATGCGGCACTCAATGGCATGACCACGCTGGCGGATGTCCTCCTGACGATAACGAAGAGGTTGGCCGTCGGCTACGAGAATTTGCTCCTTCACGAGGTCGATGCCCACCACCTCTTCCGTGATGGGGTGCTCCACCTGCAAGCGAGTGTTCATCTCCAAGAAGTAGAACTTGTGATACTTGTCCACCAAGAACTCAATGGTTCCTGCTCCCTCATATCCCACAGCACGGGCGGCTGCCACCGCTTTGGCACCCATCTCCATGCGCAGGTTATAATCGATGAAGGGCGAAGGGCTTTCCTCCACAATCTTCTGATGGCGACGCTGAACAGAACATTCACGGTCAAAGAGGTGCACAACGTTGCCATACTTGTCACCTAAGATTTGGAACTCGATGTGGTGTGGCTCTTCCACAAACTTCTCGATATACACAGTGTCGTCGCCAAAGCCCGACATGGCTTCGCTACGAGCCGCATTGTACATCTCCACCACATCCTCTTCTCGCTCAATAAGGCGCATACCCTTGCCACCACCGCCCATACTGGCTTTCAGCATGACGGGAAAACCTATTTTCTTCGCTATAGCCACAGCCTCTTCGGCAGACTTCAGCGGATCTTCCGTGCCTGGCACAACAGGCACACCTGCCTCAATCATCTTCCTGCGGGCACTAATTTTGTCACCCATCTCCTCCATCGTCTCAGGACGAGGACCAATGAAGATGAAGCCCTCCTGTTCGCATCGGCGGGCAAACCCCGCATTTTCCGAGAGGAAGCCATACCCTGGGTGGATGGCATCCACCTTGTGCTTGTGGGCAGCCTCGATGATGTGGTCGATGTTTAGATAACTATCGCTACTCGTCGCTCCTCCGATGCACTCAGCCTCGTTGGCAAAGAGCACATGGCGAGAAAGGCGGTCAGCCGTGCTATAGACAGCCACTGAACGGATGCCCATCTCATAACAACTGCGCATCACACGAATGGCAATCTCCCCACGATTTGCAACCAATATTTTTCTTATCATATAATGTAGAATCTATTTTAATACATTTCCTTTTCCGACAATTCGTTCACCTCCGCCAGCGGACAGTCGTCCGTAATCTGCCGAAGCGACACTGCCGCACTGTTAAGGGTGCGGAAACACTGCTTGAGCATCCTCTGCTCCAATGGTGCCTTAGGACGGAGGCGCCTCTTGATGCCCAACAATTCCTTCGTGATGTTCAGCAACTCATTTGTCGGCAGAAATTTCTCGTCAGATGCCGTGTCGATTGTCTGGCCAATTAAGGTGAAGATGCGTTCATCTGACTTCTCCTCCGGCTCCATCCCAGCCGCCTGCCCGAGTAGTTCCTCCACATCGTCCTTCAGCTTGTCCATCAGGTCGATGTATTGCGTGTAAGTTGAATGATAGATGTCCATAATTTCTCACTTTCCTATTTCATTTTACATCAACCGCAGGGTGAAGTAGCCCAACACCATACCGATGACACCGATGCAGATACCCACTTTCAGCATCTCGTTCTGCTTCACCAGACCTGTTGAGTGCGCAATGGCATTGGGAGGCGTACTGATAGGCAGACACATAGACACAGAGGCCGTGATGGCGATGGCTATGAGCATCGTGGTGACGCCACCAATGTCTTCAAGTTTATCGCCCATACCCTTGCAAACCACCGCAAGCACAGGCACCAACAGCGCCGTAGTAGCAGTGTTGCTGATGAAGTTCGACATCGTGTAGCACACCAGCATAGCAATGATGAGAATCACAAGTGGCGACCACTGGCCAAACGGAATGCTCTGGATGGCATTCTCTGCTAAACCTGATTCGTTGAGGGCAACACCGAGAGCAAAACCTCCTGCCACCATCCACAGCACACTCCAGTTCACAGCCTGAAGATCCTTTGCCGTGATGACTCCCGTAGCGGCAAATACAGCAATAGGAATCATCGCCACCGTATTGGCGTTCACTCCCGTCACTTTATCTAACAACCAGAAGAGAATCGTGACGATAAACGTGACAATCACCACTGTTGTACGCCAGTTGTGCTGGATATTACCTTCAATATTCAGTTCAATTGTCTTCTGCTTGAACGGGAAGAAACGTAGCAACAGCCACCAGCCAACCACCAGCAGAATCAGAGTCATCGGCACCATATACATCATCCACTCACCAAAACCAATGTTGAGGTTCATGCCCTCGGGATCATTCAGATACTTCAACGCAATCATGTTAGGTGGCGTACCGATAGGCGTACCAATGCCACCGATGTTGGCACCTAATGGAATGGCAAGCGTCAACGCCACACGTCCCTTACCGTCAGCAGGCAGTGCCTTAAATACTGGAGCAAGAAAGGTCAGCATCATTGCCGCTGTGGCCGTGTTGCTGATGAACATGGAGAACAAACCTGTGATGAGGATAAAGCCCAACAGCACCACTTCACTCCTCTTCCCGAAGGGTTTGAGCAGATAACGAGCCATCACCACATCCAATCCGCTCTTCGTGGTGGCGATAGCAAGCACGAAGCCACCCAAAAACAGGATGATGATAGGGTCTGCAAACGTCGCCATCAACACCTTGTAACTGAGCAACTCAGACTTCTCCAAGCCTGACGAATAGAAACTCAAGGCACTGTCTGACGTGACAAACAGCAGCATACAAATGAGGCACACAGACGTTGCCCATGCAGGAATCGCCTCTGTCAGCCACATCAACGTGGCAAAGACGAAAATGGCGATGATGCGTTGTTGAACGACAGTCAGCCCCTCGATGCCAAAGCAGTCAGCCGGCAAAAATGCCACCACGACTGTCGCCAATACGGAAATGACCGAAGCGATAAATTGTTTGTTGTTGAACTTGCTCGACATTTTGTTGCCGAACTTTAAATCTCTCTGTGGTTCCAACTTCCTAAACAGATGAAGATGGAAGATTTTTTTGTTAAAGAATGACATATAATGATAAATTTGAAATAGTCCGAAAGGTGAGTGCCCGGACATCCCTGCCAAGGCACTCGGCATTTACTACTTTAATTAATATTTTATTGCTTCTAATGTATCCATTTCTTTCAACGCACCAAAAAGCAACACCCAATGGTGCGTATCTGACACATCATGACTATTATTATATAGTCATGCCCTATCATCATTCTTATGTATGTCGTTTCCATCATGTCCGTAACCCCGCAGACAGACGTCTCTATTGGCAAAGGCAGGTCTTCTGACTTCATCCCGCAGAAACTACTCGGCCTTCCCGAATATTTCAAAGTGACATCTCTTGCAGACAACACTTTGAATTCAGTGACACTATCGGTAGCCTCAGAAAAAGGACTCACAGCATCGGGTAATGTTGCAGATTCACACTGCATTCCCATCTTAGCTCCAGCACCGCACCTTTTTTCGGTGGGGGGGGGAGAACCATTTGCGCCACAAAGGTAGAACTTTTTTTTCACATACACACAAAAAAACAAAAAAATATGCTGTTTTCCCCTCACAAAGACATAAATTCCCCACTACATCATCAGGAAAGCCCCCATCCAGCTGATGGAAGCCAAATACATCGAGGTGACTGGCATCTTCACCCCCCCCGTGGCGGCATCAGCATCTATCCCTACGCCAACTATGGACGCCTAGGAACAAAATATGAGGAGATGGCCACTTATCGGATGATGAATCACGGCATGAAATAGCCCCTCAACCGACGTGCCCCACACCGCTTGACCGACGTGCCCCACGTCGGTTGACCGATGTGGGGCACGTCGGTTTTGAGGTTGCGGAAACATTGTGGAACGAGTATCAGCATCTTGCATGTTTCCGCCAATAAAAATCGCTTCACGCCAATACTGTTCAGTTCCTTTTTGAGTATCCAGAACTGAAACATCAAGAAGGCAAGACGAATTATCCGTTGGGAGAAAACTTGAATTTCTTTTTCATGCGGCATTCTTTTTTCACACTTTTGATAATTGCAGAAGCACCCATGTTCGAGAAAAAAAACAAATGTTTTGGTTTTTCACTTTTTTGTTCGTATTTTTGCACCAAATATCATTAAAATCTTGTACCCCACAAATCTATATTTATAATGGCAAGAAACAAGAGGATATCTGAAAGTAGAGCACGGTACTTCACCCGCAAGATTTCCCAAGAAAGGGGATGGGATATGCGACACCTCCAAAATGGCGGCGATTGTTTGGAAGAGCAGGAGGTCACAGCCTATTTCCCCAATATTGGTTTAGGGCAAAATCGTCCAAACTTTCTATTATGCATACATGGAGAACCCGCCGTTGTTATTGAGACGAAAAATGATTTCCGAAAATATCAAGATGCCATAGAACAAGCCATTGGCTATTGTGATGCCATCAATTCCACGAATGCCTATCATGTGAAAATAGCAATCGGAGTGGCTGGAGAAGACCAAAATGGCTACATCGTCATCGTTAAGTATTGGAAAGATGGAAAATGGTGCGACCTTCTGTCTAAAGGGAATGCCTTGACGGCCATTATTTCCAAACAAGAATGTTTGAATGCACTCACCTCGGATGACGGAACAACCCAACTGACGATTCCTTCCTCGGCTGAGTTCATAGATGCCGCCATTGAGGTGTCGAACATTCTCCGCACCGCCAAGATTGAGACCACCTTACGTCCCAAAGTGGTTGGTGCCATCACAACCGCCCTCTACCGAGGAGAAATAGAAGTCACTTCTACCAACACTTTGAGGGAAATCAACAAGATGGTCGCAGAAGCCATTGGCGAAAGTGACCATTTCAGTGCAGAAAAAAAGAAACTGCTCATAGAGGCCATCAAATTAGGATATAACGATTTCAACCGACTGGTTCCATACATTTTCCGCATCATTTCCATCTTGAAACGCCTCAATGTCAGATCCGTGCTACAATCAGATGCCGATTTCCTCGGAATGTTTTACGAAGCCTTCCTTCGCTATGGGGCAGACAACAACGCGATGGGCATTGTGTTCACGCCACGCCATATCACAAAACTATGCGTGGATTTGGTCAATGTTGAAATCAGCCATAAGATTATCGACATCACCTGTGGAACGGGCGGTTTCCTTGTGTCTGCATTCGATGCACTCAAAAGGAAAAGTGTAACGGAACAATCACGCAATTTGATAAGGGAGTCTATCTATGGCTTTGACACAAACCCCACAGTCTGGGCTTTGTCTTGCCTCAATATGTTCTTCAGAGGAGACGGGAAAAGCCACATCGAAAACTCGTCATCATTGGACATACAAGCCAAAAAAAATGTCAGGGGGTGTTTCAACAGAGCCTTTCTGAATCCTCCTTTTCATCAAATAGGAGAGCCTGAACGTGATTTCATTGACGCATCGATGGATGCGTTGGTGGAAGGAGGGCTCTTTGCCGGAGTCATCTATGCAGGTGTTTTCGCTGACGAAGAAAACAGCCTTTGGCGAGCAAGGTTCATGAAAAAACATACAATTTTGGGAATGATAAGCCTACCCGATGAATTGTTTTACCCCAATGCATCGGCCATCACAACCATCATGATAGCAAAGGCTCATGTTCCACAGCCCAAAGAATCAAGAGTTTTCATTGGAAGAATCGCAAACGACGGATTCGTTAAGTTAAAAGGGAAACGAGTGGAATGTGCAGGCAGCCAAATCCCTACAATCTTAGACTCGTTCCATGCTTTCATGAGAGGAGAAAAGCCTTGCAACGAATCGTGTATTTGTGTCGAT
Organism: Bacteroidaceae bacterium; assembly: GCA_017448825.1. Taxonomy (GTDB): domain Bacteria; phylum Bacteroidota; class Bacteroidia; order Bacteroidales; family Bacteroidaceae; genus Minthosoma. Next base: position 121,207 of record JAFSKR010000068.1, on the reverse strand, counting down.
GCCGAAATGCTGAAAAACGGTGCAGAATATAGTCCACAACAATATCTGCCTCAACCTGCACTAAGCGACAAAGAAATCCATACATTGAATAGCGAGACGCTCATGTCGCTGTTCAAAGCAGTAACAAGCTATCCAGACATCACGGATAGCCTATATAGAGACTTCATTGAAACCCAACACGAACAACCTGTTCCTTTATCGGAAAAAGGTCCATTGTCAAAGTATTTCGTCGTTAAGACAGGAAAATCAGCAGGTGTGAAGACCTACTCTGAAGGAATCGTTCCTTATGTGTCCAGTGGTGACGACACAAATGGCGTGGTGGGACTTGTAGCACAAAATGAGACCGAATTATGTGAAGGATGTATCACGGTTTCTGCTTTCGGTACCGCCTACTTGCAACCTTGGCACTATATGGCACGTGGAAACGGAGGTAGTTCCGTTCGGGTATTAGTGCCCAAATACAGGATGAACGTCAGAGAACTCTTTTGGTTTATCGCCCAAATCAATAGCCAGAAATGGCGATTCACATACGCCAGACAAGCCATCAAGAAACGTTTGGAGAATTTGCAGATAGAAACACCCACAACCCATCTTAAAGAAACATTAGACATTATCAATAAAATAGACAATTTCAAGGAACGACTCTCTGAGTTAAGTGCCATATAATAGGCTTTGAAGAAATTATTCAAGATTATTCTTTCGTATCAAAAATTCTCCGTACCTTTGCACTCATGATTGAGAAAATGATAGTATTGGAGGACATTGACCTCGTCACCTTCTATGGGGTGAACAATGTCCATTTGCAGATGATTAAGGCGCTCTATCCCAAGTTGCGCATTGTGGCTCGTGGCAACATCATCAAGGTGATGGGCGACGAGGAGGAGATGTGTGCCTTCGAGGAGAATATGCAGAAGATGCAGGAGCATTGTGCCAAGTACAACTCGCTGAATGAGGAAGCCATCCTGCAAATCGTGAAGGGGGAACAACCACAAGGGCACGCTGCGGACGGGAGTGCCATCTGCTACAGCATTGTCGGCAAACCGATTGCGCCGCGTTCGGAGAACCAGAAGACGCTGGTGGATGCCTATATGGAAAACGATATGATTTTCGCTGTGGGACCTGCTGGCTCGGGCAAGACATACGTGTCCATCGCCTTGGCAGTTCGTGCGCTGAAGAACAAGGAGATACGCAAAATCATCCTTTCGCGTCCGGCTGTGGAGGCTGGCGAAAAGTTGGGGTTCTTGCCTGGCGATATGCGAGAGAAGATTGACCCCTATCTGCAACCACTCTATGATGCCTTACAGGACATGATTCCGGCGCAGAAACTCACCGAGTACATGGAGCAGAACGTGATTCAGATTGCCCCTCTCGCTTTCATGCGCGGACGCACACTGAACGATGCGGTGGTCATCCTCGATGAAGCCCAAAACACGACGACTCAACAAATCAAGATGTTCCTCACGCGCATGGGTCAGAACACAAAGATGATTATCACAGGTGACCTGACACAGATAGACCTGCCTCGCAACGTGAAGAGCGGACTGAAGGAGGCGACAGAGGTGTTGAAGGACGTGAAGGGCATCAGTTTCGTCACGATGGACGAACGCGACATCGTGCGCCACAAGTTAGTGACAAGAATCGTAAATGCTTACCACAAATACGAACAAACTAAAATTCAACAATATGAACTCTTTAACAAGGACTGATTTCAACTTCCCCGGACAGAAGGAAGTGTATCACGGCAAAGTACGTGACGTGTATAACATCAACGACGACCTCATGGTGATGGTCGCCACCGACCGCATCTCGGCATTCGACGTGGTGCTGCCCAAGGGCATCCCCTTCAAGGGTCAGGTGCTCAACCAGATTGCAGCCAAGTTCCTCGATGCCTCGGCTGACATCGTGCCCAACTGGAAACTGGCAACTCCCGACCCGATGGTGACCGTGGGCTTGAAGTGCGAAGGCTTCCGCGTGGAAATGATTATCCGTGGCTATCTCACAGGCTCTGCATGGCGTGAGTACAAGGCTGGCAACCGCACTCTTTGCGGCATCACCCTACCCGAGGGCATGAAGGAGAACCAGAAGTTCCCCACCCCCATCATCACCCCCACCACCAAGGCAGATGAGGGACATGACGAGAACATCTCGAAGGAAGAAATCATCGCTCAGGGATTGGTAAGCAAGGAGGACTATGAGGTGATGGAGAAGTACACCCGCGCCCTCTTCGACCTCGGCACGAAGATTGCCGCTGAGAAGGGACTCATCCTTGTGGATACCAAGTACGAGTTTGGCAAGCGTGACGGCAAGGTGTATCTGATTGACGAAGTACACACGCCCGATTCTTCCCGTTACTTCTATGCCGATGGCTACGAGGAGAAGTTCGCCAAAGGTGAGCCTCAGAAGCAACTCTCTAAGGAGTTCGTGCGCCAGTGGCTCATCGACCACAACTTCATGAACCAACCCGGACAAGTGATGCCTGAAATCACCGATGAATACGCAGAATCTGTCAGCGACCGCTACATCGAACTCTACGAGCACATCATCGGCGAGAAGTTCGTGAAAGCAGAGGGGAATGAGGACATCGCTGCCCGCATCGAAAAGAACGTATTGGCATATCTTGCTAATAAATAAATGTACGAACAGGAGCAGATAAAGCCCTACGGCGACCAAGGTACGAAGCGTGAACAGGTGGAGCAGATGTTTGACAACATCGCTCATTCCTATGACACGCTGAACCATACCCTCAGTTTCGGTGTTGACCGCATCTGGAGGAATAACGCCATCGACTTTCTGCTTAAACACAGACAAAGCACGGATAGCGTACTCGACATTGCCACTGGCACTGGCGACTTTGCTATCCGCGCTTTTCAGAAACTTCATCCTCAGAAAGTCGTTGGCATCGACATCAGCGAAGGAATGATGGCGATTGGTCGGGAGAAAGTGGAGAGACTCGGCCTTTCCGACCGAATTACCTTTCAAAAAGAAGACTGTGCGAAGATGTCCTTTCCCGACAACTCCTTTGATGCCGTCATTTCTGCTTTCGCCCTCCGCAACTTCCAGAACCTCGACGAGTGCCTAAGAGAGATGCACCGTGTCCTTTCCCCCAACGGCCACCTCTCCGTGGTTGACCTCTGTGCCCCTGTCTCCTTCCCCATGAAACAACTCTTCTGGCTCTACAAGAAAGTGGTCATGCCCACCCTCGGCAAACTCCTTTCCAAAGACAAAACCGCCTACACCTACCTGCCTGACACGATGGATGCCGTTCCCCAAGCCGAACGCATGCAACACATCATCCAACAGGCAGGCTTCCACAACGTGAACTTCCGTCGCCTCGCCTTCGGCATGTGTATTCTTTATACAGCAGAAAAATAAAGACACATGAAGAAGATAATCATCACAATACTGTTTGCCATCGTCTGCCATGCCGCCAATGCCACCGTGCCCGACAGCATCATGCGAAATTTGGCGGACTTCGACTACCTAACCAGCTTTACGGAGGAGAATTATGCCGCTTACCCAGCTATCATAGAGCAAGGGTATCGGAAAAAATACGAGACGCTGAAGAAACGACTGAGGAAGCAGGTTGCAAAGGGCGAGGTGGGCATAGAGAAGGCTGCTTGCGAATACGCCATCTGGTTCTACAAGAACTTCGACACGCACTATCAGCTTAACAATACGACGTTATGGGAGAGCTACGAGCAGCCCGTCCACATCGACTACACGAAGATGATGGAATACAATCCACAGCCCGTTTCATACAAGGTGGATGGGCAGACATGGCTGGTGCGTGTGCCGTCATGCGTTGGTGAGAATCCCACAAACGAATGGGTGCGACAGGCGGTCAAAGACTTCCAGAAATCGGGTTGCGAATATCTGATTATCGACGTGAGAGGAAATGAAGGAGGCAGTACTGGCATATGGAGTCCCTTTATTGATTTGCTCGTTGACCATCGACGCGAACGAACTATTGATAACTACTTTCGCAACACTCAGCATAATCAAGGCTTTTGGGAGTATTCCTTATCTATGGAACCCGATAACTTGTACTTCAAGGATTTTCTCACGCAGTGCAAGGATAGTTTGGGTAAGAGTGAGTTCCTGCTATGGACTTCGGTTGATGCAGGTGAAGTCACGCCTCAGCCTTTGCCCAAGCGAGCAGCCATCATTGTTGACAACGGCACATGCAGCGCAGGAGAGGGCTTGATTTACTATAACGTCAAGGGAGTTAGCAACCGCACGAAAGTCTATGGCAAGGAAAGAACCCACGGTGCAGACCTCACGGGCAACGTTTATTACACAAAACTCCCCGATGCCGACATCTACTTGACCTATCCCACCTGCATCGAACAAAAAGAGTTTTTAGCGCATCACGTCTTTGGAAAGAATGGCATAGAGCCAGATGTGCACATCACCCTCCCCTATCCGAAACGTCTTACCGACAACATCGACGAGTGGGTGCTGTGGGTGGCAGAAGATTTGAAAACAAATAAAACAAACTGAAACATGAACACATACGGATTGATTGGCTACCCATTGGGACACTCCTTCTCGCGCAAGTTCTTCACAGAGAAATTCGAGAAGGAGGGGATTGATGCTCAGTATCTGAACTTTGAGATTACGAGCATCGAAGAGTTTCCTGACATCATCAAAAACAACCCAGAACTGAGAGGGCTGAACGTGACCATCCCCTACAAGCAGCAGGTGATGCAGTATCTGGATGACATCAGTGAGGAAGCAAAAGCGATTGGGGCGGTGAATGTGATAGCCCCCCGCCCCCAAAAGGAGGAGGGCTGTCGCGATGTGCAGCTCGTGGGCTATAACAGCGATGTGATTGGTTTTGTGGAAAGCATCAAACCTTTGCTGAAGCCTCATCACAAGAAGGCACTCATCTTAGGCACGGGAGGAGCATCGAAAGCCATCCGCTACGGATTGGAGGAGAAGTTGGGAATAGAGACCGCTTTCGTCAGCAGAACGCCACGGGAGGGGGGCTTTACCTATGAGGACCTCACACCCGAAACGCTGCAAGAGTATGAAGTGATTGTCAACTGTTCGCCTGTGGGAATGTTTCCTCATGTGGATGAGTGCCCTGCCCTCCCCTACGAAGCGATGAGCGAGAAGCACCTTCTGTATGACCTCGTGTACAATCCCCTCGAAACGCTCTTCATGAAGAAAGGTGCAGCACAGGGTGCTACGGTGAAAAATGGGTTGGAGATGTTGCATCTGCAAGCCCTCGCCTCATGGAAATTCTGGGGAATGTGATTTTTTTCTCCTTGTACTCTTCACTTTTCACATTATTTTTGTACCTTTGCTCCATCAGATTACTATTTACTACTTATAAGACTTATCTCAAAACCTGTGGCATCATGAAAAAGATACTATCTTTTATGCTATGTCTGTGTGCTTTTTGCTGCATACAGGCACAAACCATCAAGAAGGGTGACAAGTTCTTCGACGGTGCATCACTCTACACCGTCCAGGAAGTGCGGATGGGGAAGTATGTCTATATGACCAGCAACGACGACAACGAACTGACGCTGGAGAAGGTGGACGGAAAGGTGGGTGAATACACCTTGCAACCCAGTCGCCAGGCAGACGAGCCTCCCTTTGGAAGCAAATGGGGAGGACGGGTGCAGTACATCCGCCATGACGAAAGGAATCTCCTCGCATTCCGCAATCCTGGCAACGGCGACGTGATGTGGACGATGGATTTGACACGCAACTCTTACGATGACTGCATCATGATGCAGCAGATGATGGTACAAGAAGAGCCCGAGAATGCTGGCACTCTTGCGATTAACCGACACTATCTCGCCAATATTTCCAAGTCGGATCTGCGTCTGATGCGCAACCGCATCCTTGCCAATCACGACTATCGTTTCCAGTCGAAAGACCTACAAGAGTACTTCGGCAAATATCGCTGGTATAAGCCCATCAATGACAACAGCACCATCAAACTCGACATCATCGAGCAAATCAACATCGAACTCATCAAGAGCGAAGAGGCTGCAAGATAACCCCAAAAACCATGTGTACAACATGAAGAAGATTGTATTTTCACTCCTTTTAGGTCTGTGTGCCCTTGGCACACAAGCACAGACATTGAAGCAACAGGGCATATCGGCAGAGCAGATTGTGCCAGAAGGTTGGGAGCACAAGGAGGCTGAAGGGGACCTAAACAAAGACGGCGTCAGCGACCTTGTGGTGCTTGCCAAACCCAATTTCAAGGAGAACATGATGACCCGTGATGACGGCTACGAGTATAACTTCAACCCCTACATCCTTGCCATCTACTTCGGTCAGGAAGACGGAAACTACCAGCAATGGAAGCAATACGAGGATCTGTTTGAGCCCGACAGCGAGTGGAGCAGCGTGGATGTGGGCATCAACATCACCGAACGTGGCACCCTCAATATCAGCCCTGACTTCTTCGCCAGCGCAGGCACATACGGCACCAGCCAAACCACGTACACCTACCGTTTTCAGAATGGTGACTTCTACCTGATAGGCATGGAAAGCACCGAAATGTCACGCAACACGGGTGAGATGACTACCGTGAGCGAGAACTACCTGACCTGGAAACGCCAAACCATCGAGGACAACGCTTTTGAGGAGGTGAAGAAGAAGGAGACTTGGAGCAAGATGGAGAAGAAGCCCTTGAAGAAATTGGGAGAAGAGGGGCTTGAGTAATAGTTAGGAGTTGAGAGTTGAGAACACAATACTATTCACTTTATAAATAAAAAACAGATTATGAAGAAGTTTTTTCAATTCGCTATTGTAGCAGCAACCATCACCATGACTGCATGCAGAGGAGGCAACGTAAACGTAAACGTGGACGTGGACAACACGGATTCCATCCCTTGGTATGAAAATATGGAAGCTCTTCAAGCAGACCTCGATGCAGCTATTGCCGACGCTCAAGTACTCGACTCCACCAAGATGGGAGTCAACCTCATGCCTATCAAGAAAGGAACACCTAATGAGGAATGGGCAACCATTGACGGCAAGGACATGGTGCTACTCGTAACACTCGTTGACAGCAGCCGTCTACAGAAGTTCTTCGGACAGGAAGGTGTGTATCAGATTGACCGTGAAATGGGCACATGGGTGACTATCCCAGGTGAATGGTCACAGAAGAAGGAAGCTTTCGAAGGACTCGACAGTGTGGCAGCCCACATGCGTATGTTGCAGATGTACGGTCTCAGCCCCGATTGCACTTACAACATCATGGTACAATTCTATGCTGATGTAAACGGCATTTTCCGTCCAGCTCACAACCCTGACATCACCACCACCACTGCAGGTCTCGAATTTCCTGACTATGCTGATGAAAACTACAAGATTGGCGACACAAACTTCCGAGAGTGGTTCCGTTACAATGTACAAGCTGCCTTCGAAGACGACAGCCCACTGCCTTGGACACGTATGGGTTACACCTATGACTGGCACCACGGAGCACCTCGCCAAGGTTTGTCTGAATACATTGTAGTTGACCAGACATACTTGAAAGTAAAAGGCTACGAAAGCGAGTGGCAGTTCATTCAGAACGTGATGAAGTGATAAGGGATAGCAGCAACCACTAAGTGCCTCCTTTCAAGGGTACGCCCTACTCAAAAACGATATAAGCCCCGAGAGTTTTGTCTAACTTTCGGGGCTTATACCATCTCAACCTAATAGTCTTTCCTAATTGTTCCCTATGGGAGGGGAGCTGTGACATGAGCATCCTCGTCAGAAACAACTTCCGTAGGGGGAACTTCTGTATCATCAGATTCCTTTTCGTCTGTTTCGCTTGAAGATGCTGGGATATAGACACTGCTGCCAATATAGGTATTGCGAGGAATGTTTTCTTTGGCAACAGGATATTTACCATGATATTGAGGGAAATTTTTGTCTGCTAACACTTTATCCATAAAATAGCCAAAGATGGGAAGTGCCGTACGGCTACCTTGCCCCAAAGCACCCGTTCGGAAATGAATACAGCGGTATTCACCACCCACCCATGCGCCTCCGACAAGGTTGGGGGCACAACCCACAAACCAAGCATCGGAATGATTGCTGGACGTTCCTGTCTTGCCTCCCAGTTCTGTGTCATAACAATGGATGTACTCCCAAAGTGCTGCTGTGGTGCCTCCAGGCTCATGCATACCAGCATAAAGCAACCTTTGCAGATAGAAAGCTGTCTTATAGCGAATAACTTGCGTTGCAGCAGGTACATCACGCTCACAATCATAGATGACATCGCCATTACGGTCTATCACCTTTGTAACCAAGATGGGCTCGCGCTGCTTGCCATCATTCATCGCTGTACAATAGGCATCGACCAACTCCAACAGATTCACGTCGGAGGAACCCAGTGCCAATGAAGGAGTGGCATCAAGATGACTCTTAATGCCCATCTTGTGGGCAATGTCCACCACGTTAGGGATGCCTGTATCTTGTCCCAACCTGACAGCAATGGTGTTAATGGACTGGGCAAACGCCGATTTGAGAGGATAGCTGGCTCCCGTACAATAACCACCCGAATTATGAGGTGTCCATGTGACGGTCTTGTTAGAGTCGTGGGCATCGGGCACCTGCAAGGAGATGAGCTGGTCGGGGTAATGTGTCGTAGGGGTGATGGCATCATCGTGTTCGAATGCAGAAGCATAAACAAACAACTTGAACGTGGAACCCGGTTGGCGCATCGCTGTCACCTTGTCATACTTCCAGCTATTGAAATCGACATCACCCACCCATGCACGCACGTATGCCGTCTGAGGTTCCATAGCCACGAAACCGCAGTGCATGAATTTCACCATATAACGAATCGAGTCCATAGTGCTCATCTCTTTCTCTACCAAATGGTCAGGGCTTTTATAGTCAAAGACCTTCACCCGATGGGGCTGATTCATATAGTAGTCAATGGAGTCAGTATCACCCTCAAACTTTGCTGTCAGTAGCTTATAATACTCACTTCTTTTGGCTATGTCCTCAATAAAGTTTGGAATCTCCTGTCCACGCTCATCACGCCATGGTGACCGACTGCCCCAGTGCTGGTCAAATCGCTGCTGAATGGAATACATCTGCCGTTGCACCGCCATCTGGGCATAGTGCTGAAGACGTGTGTCTATAGTGGTGTATATGACCAGACCGTCTGAATAGAGGTCAATATTATTCTGCTGACACCACTCCTCAAGATAGTCCTTGATAGCCTCACGGAAGTACTGTGCCTCGCCATCGTAAGTCTTTTCGACATTAAAATTAAGGTCAATAGGTAATTGGATGAGAGAATCAAACTCTTGGGCAGTCAGTTTATCGTGAGCGTACATATTATGCAGAACGACATTACGACGTTCGAGACTCTTGTCGGGATGAACTTTGGGATTGTAGGTGGTGGTGGCTTTGAGCAGTCCCACAAGCACAGCCGCCTGTTCAGCCGTCAGATTCTGCGGGGTCGTTTTGAAGTAAGTCTTCGCCGCCGTCTTGATACCGTATGCATTGCTGCCGAAATCGACTGTATTGAGGTATAGCGTCAGGATGTCCTGTTTACTATACATATTTTCTATCTTAATGGCAGTAATCCACTCCTTCGACTTCATCACCAGAATGCCTAAACCCGGCACTTTTCCCAACAATCCAGTCGAGTACTGCGAGCGAATCTTGAAGAGGTTCTTCACCAACTGCTGAGTGATGGTGCTGGCACCACGGGGATTGCCTTGAACTATATCCTTCAATGCAGCGAAGACTCCCTGATAATCAATGCCATGATGCTGATAGAAGCGTTCATCTTCCGTGGAAATGAGGGCATCGATGACGTAGGGGGAGATGTCATCAAACTGGACGGGCGAACGGTTCTCGTTGAAGAACTTACCCATCAGCACACTGTCTGCGCTATAAATGTATGAGGCCTCATTGGTGATGGGGTTCTGAATGATGTCCATGGTGGGAGACACACCAAAGAGTCCGAGAAAATTGATATCGACAGCACCCAGATAGAGATAAAAGAGCACAAAAAAAGAGGCTATCGGAGTGATGACTCTCTGATACCATTTGCCTCTGTATTGATTGGCATACCATCGACATACCAACTTGAAGTAAACGAACGTTTTACCTAACCATGATTTCATTTTCTATCATCTTTAGCATTTCTTGAACACCCATCTTATCAGCATCCAACCAATGAATCTCGGCATCGTGTTTATACCATGTCATTTGTTTCTTGGCATATACCCTCGTGTTCTTCTTGATTCGCTCCACTGCCATCTGTAGTTCCCACTCGCCATCCAACACTCGAAAGAGTTCCTTGTACCCCACAGTGTTCAGGGAATTGAGATGCCGTAATGGATACACCTTCTTCGCTTCTTCCAGAAAACCGTCCTTCATCATCTGATCAACTCGCTGATTGATGCGAGAAAAGAGATTATCCCGTTCACGCCGCAATCCAAACTTGACAATGCGGAAAGGACGTTCCTTCTGGCTGTTGGTACGAAAGGAGGTGTAGGGCATCCCTGTCATGTAGCAGATTTCCAACGCATGCACAACTCTCTTGTGGTTTCGTTTGTCAACGATATCGTAATAAGTTGGGTCAAGCAGTTTCAATTCGGCGAGCAAAGGGTCAAGTCCTTCATGGTCAAGTCGTTCTCTCAACATCGTTCGCGTCTCTTCATCTACCGTAGGTATGTCATCGATTCCCTTCGTCACGGCATCGATGTACATCATGCTACCTCCCGAAAGCACTACCGTATCATGGGTCACAAACAGTTCATCCAACAAGGAGAGCACATCCTTCTCATATTCAGCCGCACTATAGTATTCGTCCAATGACAAAGTATGCACAAAATAGTGCTTCACCCGAGCCAACTCCTCCGCTGTCGGGGCAGCCGTGCCAATCTCAATATCTTGGTAGATCTGACGAGAATCGGCATTGATGATGGGGCACTCAAAACGCTCTGCCAACAGGAGGCTCAGTTCCGTCTTCCCCACCCCCGTAGGTCCCAAGAGGACAACCAGCGTCTTAGAACTCATCGCTGATGTCGAACCCTTCGAGGTCAATCTCGCTGCTGTCTATCTCGTCGCCAAACAGGTCATCATCATCCATGATGGATGCAGAGTCAACAATAGGGTTGCGGGCAAACATCTCATCAAAGTCAAGAGTCTGTGCTGGAGGCTCGCCCATAGAACGGGTGATTTTTCCCTGTTCCAGATGCTTACCAGTCTTGATTTCCGAAAGTTCTATGAAGAAAACACGGTCAGCCAAAGGGTCGAACGTATAGAGCAGGTGCTGTTTCTCGTCCTCCAAGAACTCGTTCAATTCCGTTTCTGCCATGATGTAACTGTCCACATCGGCATCTGTGTCCATCACCTCCAGCGTAATCTCCTGACCCTTCTCCCATCCATTTTCGCAGATGGTGAAGGAGGTCAATTGATTGTCCTCATAGCCACACGATTCAAGTATCAGCTTATGCAGTTCCAAGAACTTGGCATCGGCATCCAGTTGTATTTCTCGCATGAAGCCATCGACTTCATCAGAGATGATTGTGAATCTGTAAATCATAGTTTTAGTGTTTAAGCGGTTTCTATTCCTGTTTATCTCACAATGCCGCGCTTCGAGCCTCCCACAAACTCTATGATGTATTCTATTTCCTTGCTCATCGGCACTTCCTCGCGAATGGCGGCAATTGCCTCTTCTACCGTGAGGTTGCACTGATAAACCAGACGATAGGCATGAGCGATATTGTCGATGATTTCACGGCCAAAACCTCTACGACGCAAGCCGATGATGTTCAATCCGGCATACGCCACAGGCTCTCGACCGGCTATGATAAACGGAGGGATGTCCTTGCTGGTGCGTGTACCACCCTGCACCATCACGTAGCCACCGATGCGACAGAACTGGTGCACCAGCACAACGGCAGAAATGATGGCGTTGTCGTCGATGATGACCTCACCAGCCAACTTGGTCGAATTGCCCATGATGATACCACTGCCAAACACACAGTCGTGGGCGATGTGGGCATTCTCCATGATGAGGTTGTTGCTGCCCACAATCGTCTTGCCTTTGCTGGCGGTGCCACGATGGATGGTCACGTTCTCGCGGATGCGGTTGCCGTTGCCTATCTCCACCGTCGTTTCTTCCCCCTTGAACTTCAAGTCTTGAGGCACAGCGCCAATCACAGCACCGGGGAACAAGGTGTTCTCGTTGCCCAATCGGGTGCCCGAGAGCAGGGTCACACTGTTCATCAACACATTGTTGTCACCTACGGTCACATTCTTGTCGATGAAACAGAAGGGACCAATCTCGCAGTTCTCACCAATCACAGCCTCAGGGTCGATGAAGGCTAAAGGACTTATCTTTGACATCTTCTTATTTACGATTTTACAATTTACTCTATTTGCGCCTCTGGCAGCTTCAGAAAGCGATTTACTACTTATTCTTCACAATTTGTGCCGTAAATTCAGCCTCGGCAACAATGGTGTCGCCCACGGAAACAAGGCCTGCCATCGATGCGATGCCGCGACGGAGGGGACCCAACATCTTCACCTTGAAGATGAGCGTGTCGCCCGGAACGACCTTGCGACGGAACTTCACATTGTCAATCTTCAAGAAGTAAGTGGACCAACGCTCAGGTTCCTCCACGTTGCTCAACACCAGCAATCCGCCTGCCTGTGCCATCGCCTCGACGATGAGCACACCGGGCATGACTGGCTCCTCTGGAAAGTGTCCCGTGAAGAAAGGCTCGTTGCTGGTCACGTTCTTCACAGCCACGATTTCCATGCCATCCACCGAAAGCACCTTATCAACCAACTGCATCGGATAGCGGTGAGGGAGCAGGTGGCGAATCTTGTTCACATCCATCAACGGGTCGCTGTTGGGGTCGTAAGCAGGACTCTGCACCTCATGCTTCTTGATGTCCTTCTTTATCGCACGCGCGAACTTATTATTTATTGTATGACCGGGCTTCGTGGCGATGACTCGGCCAAGAATGGGCTTGCCCACCAAGGCGAGGTCTCCGATGATGTCCAGCAACTTGTGACGTGCCGTCTCGTTGTCCCACATGAGGGGCTTGTGGTTGATATAGCCCAGTCGGGTGGCATCCATGTGAGGAATGCCCAACGTGTCGGCCAACTTGTCGTAACGCTCCTGTGGCAGCTCACGTTCATAGATAACAATGGCATTGTCGAGGTCACCGCCCTTGATTAGACCGAGATTCAGCAGCGGCTCAATCTCACGTACAAACACAAACGTGCGAGCCGAAGCAATTTCCGTGGAGAAGTCGGCAATGTCATCGAGATTGGCAAACTGGTTATCCAGAATCTTCGAATCGAAAGCAATCTGCGCATTCAGGCAGAAGTGGTCGTCGGGCAGGAGAATCAGATGTTCACCGTTCTCGCCCTTCACCTCCATTTTATGTTTCACCACATAATAGTCCTTCTTGGCCTCCTGTTCCTGAAGCCCCACCCGTTGAATCTCTTCAACGAACGGCATGGCGCTTCCGTCCAATATAGGCATTTCGGGACCATCCAGCTGAATGAGGCAGTTGTCGATGCCGCTGGCATAGAGGGCTGCCATCGCGTGCTCGATGGTGCTAATCTTGATATCGCCTTTCACAAGAACGGTACCACGTTGCGTGTCACCTACAAAGTCAGCATTACAATCGACGATTGGCTGACCATCAATATCTGTCCGTTGAATTTTGTATCCGTGGTTCTCTTCTGCGGGATGGAATACCGCCGTAATGAACTGGCCTGTGTGAAGTCCTTTGCCTTTCAGCGTAAACGACTCTTTCAGGGTCTGTTGCTTCTGCATTTCTATTTTATTGTTTGGTTTTTATACGTTAATTAGTCTTGCAACCCCTCAACTCATCCACTTCTTTCCGTAAAGCAGCCACCTCTTTCAGCAAGTCGGGCAGGGAATTGAGTGCCGCCATGTTCTTGGCAAACTTCTTGTGTTCCACTGCAGGATAACCCATCAGCGTAGCACCACCCTTCTTGGCCAGATTTCCGCCAGCCAGCCCCGCTTGTGCACCCATCGTGGTGCGGTCGCCCACCTTCAGGTGACCTGCGATGCCCACCTGTCCGGCAAACACACACCACTCACCCACTTTCGAGCTGCCAGCCACGCCCACTTGCGCCGACATGACCGTGTTCCGACCCACCTCCACGTTGTGGGCAATCTGCACAAGGTTATCAAGCTTCACACCCTCGCGGATGATGGTGCTGCCCATCGTGGAGCGGTCGATGCACGTGTTGGCACCTATCTCCACGTTGTCCTCAATGGTCACGATGCCTATCTGCGGAATCTTATCATAGCCATTGGCCGTTGGCGCAAAGCCAAAGCCATCGGCACCAATCACGCAACCGGCATGAAGAATGCAGTTGCTGCCAACGACACAATCGTGGTAAACAACTGCATTGCTATAGATTTCGGTGTTACTGCCCACCTTGGCATTTCGCCCGATGGTGACATGAGGATGAAGCACCACGCCGTCGCCAATCTCCACTCCTTCAGCAATGGCGACAAAAGGCCCGATGTAACAATCCTTGCCAATCTTGGCCGACGGAGAGATGAACGCCAAGGAGTCTATGCCAACCCGCTTCTGCTGCATGCTCTGATAGAGTTGCATCAACTTCGCCACCGATTCGTAGGCATTGTCCACCCTCACCAGCGTGGCTGCCACTGGCTGAGAAGGCTGGAAATCTCGGTTCACCAGCACCACGCTCGACTTCGTCTCGTAAATATAATGTTCGTACTGTAGATTGGCAAGAAACGACAGCGCACCTTCCGTGCCCTCCTCAATCTTGGCAAACGTGCTGATGACAGCCTCTGGATTACCCTCAACCGTGCCACCCGTATAACTTGCTATCTGCTGTGCAGTAAATACCATTTCGCAATATTTTGTTATAGAATATGTTGCAAATTTAAGAAAGATATTCGACATAACGGCAATTTACACCCACTTTTCGTCTCTTTGTAGGTACAAAAACTCCAAATCAACCAAAAAACATCCTCAATCGGAAAATTCTTGGCATAACCACCTGCATAAAAACAGCACATGGAATCGGCACGACATCGGTACACTATCGACACAAAATGTCCACCTCCGACGATTGCCGTATGCCACCTCTGACGATTGCCGTATGCCATCCCTGAGGATTGCCGTATGCCACCTCTGAGGATTGCCGTATGCCACCCCTGACGATTGCCGTATGCCACCTCTGAGGATTGCCGTATGCCACTTTGGAATCATACAAGGATATGTACATTTCCTACAAGGATATGCACATTTTCAAGAACGATATGTACATTTCGTACAAGGATATGTAAACTGCTCTTCGCCTTCGGAAAAACGAGAACCCCTTGCAAGCCAGAAAGACCCATGAAACACCGAAAGCAAATGCACAAAGAGATTCCATGCGCAAAGCTACAAAGAAAATGGGACATGGGCAAGTGCTTCATGCAGCAATTTGAGTTTTTTTTAAGGCCAAGGTAAGGCTTTTCTCAATTATATTCCTTACCTTTGCACCACAAAACTTCCAAATAGACAAACAAATCTTATCAAAATGGCTATTGACAACAAGCAGAGATACATGATGCGGGGCGTGAGTGCCGCAAAAGAAGATGTGCATAATGCCATCAAAAATATCGACAAAGGTATCTTTCCACAAGCGTTCTGCAAAATCATTCCCGACATCCTCGGAGGCGACCCCGAATACTGTAACATCATGCATGCCGACGGCGCAGGAACCAAGTCGAGCCTTGCTTATATGTATTGGAAAGAGACGGGCGACCTCTCCGTGTGGAAGGGCATCGCACAGGATGCGCTCATCATGAACACCGACGACCTGCTCTGTGTGGGTGCGGTGGACAACATCCTCGTCTCTTCCACCATCGGTCGTAACAAGATGCTCATCCCGGGCGAAGTCATCAGCGCCATCATCAACGGTACGGACGAACTGCTGGCAGAGATGCGCAAGATGGGCATTGGCATCTATGCAACGGGTGGTGAGACAGCAGATGTGGGCGACTTGGTGCGCACCATCATCGTCGACAGCACCGTCACCTGCCGCATGAAGCGTAGCGATGTGATTGACAATGCCAACATCCGTCCAGGCGATGTAATTGTAGGTTTATCTTCTTGTGGTCAAGCCACTTACGAGAAGGAGTACAACGGCGGCATGGGGAGCAACGGACTCACCTCTGCCCGTCATGATGTCTTCGCCAAATACTTGGCAGAGAAATACCCCGAATCGTTCGACAAGGCGGTGCCTGAAGAACTCGTCTATTCGGGTTCTTACCGACTGACCGACCCCGTGGAAGGTGCGCCCGTCAACGCTGGCAAACTCGTCCTCTCCCCCACTCGCACGTATGCACCTGTGGTGAAGAAGCTGTTGGACGAGATGCGGGCAGACATTCACGGCATGGTGCATTGCACGGGAGGCGCACAGACAAAGGTGCTGCATTTCGTGGGCGATAACTGCCGTGTCATCAAGGACAACCTGTTCCCCGTCCCCCCACTCTTCCGCGCCATCGCCAAGGAGTCAGGCACCGACTGGGCAGAGATGTACAAGGTCTTCAACATGGGACACCGCCTCGA
Organism: Bacteroidaceae bacterium; assembly: GCA_017448825.1. Lineage (GTDB taxonomy): Bacteria > Bacteroidota > Bacteroidia > Bacteroidales > Bacteroidaceae > Minthosoma. The sequence continues at coordinate 104,636 of JAFSKR010000068.1, read as the reverse complement.
AGTCTATCTTGCGCCCGAATATGCCGAGAAAGTCATCGCCATCAGCAAGTCGTTCAACATTGATGCCCAGGTAGTTGGGCACATCGAGGAGGGCAAGAAGTCTTTGACCATCAAAAGCGAATTTGGCGAGTTCAACTACTGACAACGCCCCGACAGCCTCCGATGAGGCGAGAGACATACGCACAAAAAAAAGTCACGCCCCCAATGGGAAGCGTGACTTTTTTAGTAGTTTTAGGAATTTCTTCGATTACTTGAACTTGATGCTCTTGATTGCCTGCTGGATGTCAGCATTGCCATAGGAGAGCTCATTGGTGATGATCTCGATGAGATTTTCGCCCTGTTCGGCAATGATGTGAAGTGTGGTGTCCTTCTGGGTGATGATAGAGAAAGCCTGGAAATCGACACCGTCGATGGTCGTTTTCAAGTCGGGACGCTCCGTCACGTCATGAAACCTTTTGTAGGGCCCGATGTACTTTTCCACATTCTGATTCTTGCAGAAGTTAACCTCCAGATAGAGTCTTTCCGAATTGTAGTTGTAGTTTGGCTCTGGCTCCTGACGAAGGAAGAGTTTGTACTCTGAGATGCTGTTGTTCGTATAGCCTTCTGGCACTGCGACTGAGAGGAATAGCAGTTCCTCGCGGTTGGGGTCAGCAGCCTCTGCCTCTGCCTCAGCCTCCACAGCCGCAGAGTCCTGGCCATCCTGATTCTGCCCTGTCTTGCCTCCGCAAGCCATGAGCGATGCCATCATCGTGGCGATGGCGAAAGAAAAGAATACTTTCTTCATGATCTTTTTTGATGTTTAAGTTGTTAATGAAAATTGTTGATTATGTGAGATGAACTCAACAGACACGGAAACGGCACGTCTCCACCCCGCCCGCGCGAGACCGATACGTGCCAAATATGCGTCCGCAACACCCAACTATGGGCGTCGCTCCCTCCCTTTCTCTTATAGGAAGATTAAGTAAGTAGCAAAAATATCGAGATGGCCAAATTTTGTGCAAGCCAAATGCCTTTGGCAAGTGTTAAACTTGCCTAAAATAGCCAAGGCGCAGCCAAAGTTCGCCAAAGGCAACTGTTTTGGTCATCATCTTCACTGCCTTCGCATTATTTATATATGCTTGCTCACTCATGGTGCAGATATGTGTTTATATCATGAATTATACGGCAATGCCCGTGCGCATCACCTCGCGGTAGATGGGGGAATCCTCCCCGCTCTCCAGCAGGATGGGCTCGATGTAGAGGCTCACCTTGTCCACATCGTGACAAAGATCTGTAGATAAGTCCCACCACTTGCCTTCTTCTATCTTGGGCACGATGACAGCCACATCGATGTCGCTCCATTCGTTGGGGCAGTCTTTGGCGTAGGAGCCGAACATCATGACCTTCATCGCCGGGTCGAAACGCGGGGCGATGGCAGCCTTGTAGCGACGCACCAGTTCAAGGGCGAAGTCCTTGGGCAGGATGCCCTGTACGGTGTCGGGCGTGAAGGTCATCGGGTCGATGACTTTTCCTTTAGTTTTTCGAGTATCCATGCGTGAAATTGTTTGGCGGTTTCCAATATCTCGGCGGCAACCTCGCGATTGAGTCTGCGGGCCACCTCGTCCTTGTATTCCTGATAGCGCGCCTCGATGTTCATCGGTTTGATGACTTCGAGGAAGGCTTTCTGCTCGTCGCTCATCTTCGTGTAGAGTCCGCAGCCCTGGGCTATTTTCTTGTGGTCGTGGATGTAGGGAGGGTCGTCGTCGCGGCACACGCACCAGTAGGACTTGAGCGTCTTCTCTATGACCTGATGGCACATAAAACCGACATAGAGCCAGTGACCTGTCTTGAAGAGATCGTCTGCCACGCTCATGTCTTCCGCCACAATGTCGAGCCACTTCTCCGCTCTGTCTTTATTTGCCATAGTCATTCCCTTTGTTTAGTTTTCGCCTGCAAAGGTACGAATTCTTTTTCACAAACCAACAAAATCAGTACGAAAGTTCAGAAAAGAGGGAAGATGGGGCGTTTTCGGGGGAATCATTTTCATGTCTCGCGAAGTTTTCGTACCTTTGCACAAAATGTAAATCACATGGCAACGGAAAACAACACCATACTCGAGAAACTGGAAGGGCTGGTGCCTCGATTTGAGGAAGTCAGCACCCTCATCACCGACCCCAACGTCATTGCCGACCAGAAGCGGTATGTACAACTGACGAAGGAGTATAAGAACTTGGAGGACATCATGAAAGCCCGCCAAGCTTACATCAATGCCATCAAGGGATTGGAAGAGGCAAAGGAGATGCTCACATTGGAGGATGACCCCGAAATGAAGGAGATGGCACGCGAGGAAATCGCCGCCAACGAGAAACGCATCCCCGAACTGGAGGAGGAAATCAAGCTGCTGCTCATCCCTGCTGACCCCGAGGACAGCAAGAACGTGACACTCGAAATCCGTGGCGGCACGGGAGGCGACGAAGCAGCCCTCTTTGCGGGCGACCTCTTCCGCATGTACTCGAAATACTGCGAAATCAAAGGTTGGCACATGGCGGTGTCGTCCTTCTCCGAAGGGGCTGTGGGCGGCTACAAGGAAATCATCGTGAGTGTGACGGGCGAAAACGTGTATGGCACCCTCAAGTATGAGTCAGGAGTGCATCGTGTGCAGCGTGTTCCTGTCACGGAAACACAGGGACGTGTGCACACATCGGCTGCCACCGTAGCTGTACTTCCCGAAGCAGAGCCTTTCGACGTGCAAATCAACGAAGGCGAAATCAAGTGGGACACCTTCCGCTCGTCGGGTGCTGGCGGTCAGAACGTAAACAAGGTGGAATCGGGTGTGCGTGCCCGCTATATGTGGACGAACCCGAACACGGGCGAGAAGGAGGAAATCCTTGTGGAATGCACCGAGACACGCGACCAGCCCAAGAACAAGGAACGTGCCCTGGCTCGTCTGCGCACCTACATCTACGACCGCGAGCACCAGAAGTACATCGACGACATCGCCTCGCGCCGCAAGACCCTCGTCTCCACAGGCGACCGCTCCGCCAAAATCCGCACCTACAACTACCCCCAAGGCCGCATCACCGACCACCGCATCAACTACACCATCTACAACCTCTCCGCCTTCATGGACGGCGACATCCAGGACTGCATCGACCACCTCATCGTGGCAGAGAATGCAGAGCGTCTGAAGGAAGCGGAACTGTAAATAATATGCTACCAAAATGAAAAAAGAAAAGGCACCAAGGAACAGAACTCTCACGCTGAATGCCGAAGAAGAGTCCATCTATCGGCAACACCTCATAACGAGCGATGATTTAAGAAGTCTTGACACTTCATACATCAATCGGACTATCAATGATGACTTGATGCTCACCCTTCCCTTGCTTCCCGACGAGTTTGCCGATTTAATCATCATTGACCCTCCTTATAACCTCACCAAGGATTTCAACGGTAACAAGTTCGCTGCCCGCACACAAGAAGAATATATCACATATCTTCGTCAATGGCTTCCACTGGTAGTCAAGAAACTCAAGCCAACAGGGTCTCTCTATCTTTGCGGCGACTGGCGATGCTCAGCGGCCATGCAGCAAGTGTTATCTGAGCACCTCCACATTATGAACAGAATTACTTGGCAAAGAGAGAAGGGACGAGGTGCTCTGTCCAACTGGAAGAACAGCATGGAAGACATCTGGTTTGCCGTGAAAGCCCCGAACAACTATTACTTTAACCTTGATGCTGTCAAGATTAAAAGACAAGTTATTGCACCTTACAAACAGAATGGCAAGCCCAAAGATTGGGAAGAGACGGAAAAAGGCAACTTCCGAATGACCTGCCCGTCCAATTTCTGGGACGACATCAGTGTACCTTTTTGGTCAATGCCCGAAAACACTGACCACCCGACACAAAAGCCCGAAAAACTGATAGCGAAGCTGGTTTTAGCATCGTCAAGAGAAGGCGATATGGTGTTTGACCCCTTCTTGGGAAGTGGCACGACAAGCGTGGTGGCAAAGAAACTACACCGGCACTACTGTGGTGTGGAAATCAATCCCGAATACTGCTGTTGGGCAGAAAAGCGTCTGGAATTGGCAACCGAAGATAACACGATACAAGGATATACCGACGGCGTTTTCTGGGAGAGGAACACACTTCTTCAACAAAATGTCCAAACTAACCCAACTAAGAAAACGCACACCATCAAGACACAATCCAAACAATTAGCGCTATTCTAAAATATGAATTCACTATTAGAGAACACCTCAATAGCCGTCCTCAAACTGCTGAACGAGAAAGGCCAGCACCTTGTAAGTGAACGTTCCCTGCATTCGCCCAGAGCTGTGGGAGACGCCGTGCAGGAATTTCTCGGAGAACAAAACGGGTTGCAGCAATGCATTCCACAGAATATGCTTCAGTCTTTTGAGAGCGAGTTCGAACGACGTTCCATGGAAGATATGGCTTTTTACGATATCAACCAACAGTACTACACCGTTGATTGTAAAACGCACAATCTGAACACTGTCTTCAACATGCCCAATCTGATTTCCGTTCGGAGACTGGCCAACTTCTACAAAAACGACACCAACGTATTCTGCATCCTTATCGTCGAATACGAAGTGAAGAGAAAAAGTATCCACTACACCAACTGCCATTTCAAACCCATCGAAGCCTTTTCGTGGGATTGCCTCACCATTGGGGCGCTCGGATGGGGACAAATACAGATTGCCAATGCCAATGTGCTAAAATTTGAAGCGAACCCAAACAGAAAAGCATGGATGCTTCAACTTTGTGACCTCCTCGACACTTTCTACGATGAAGAGATAAACAAAATAGGCGAAAGAAAACTATGGTTTAAGGACATTAAAGAATATTGGACACAAAAATGACAAGAGAAGAACTGATTCAACAGATTTTCACGAAGAAGACCTTCCTGTGTGTGGGTCTTGATACGGACATCAAGAAGATTCCTGAGCATTTGCTGAAGGAGGAAGACCCCATCTTCGCCTTCAACAAGGCCATCATCGATGCCACAGCACCTTACTGTGTGGCTTACAAGCCCAACCTCGCTTTCTATGAGAGCATGGGCGTGAAGGGCTGGATTTCGTTTGAGAAGACCATCGCGTACCTCAACGAGAACTATCCGCAGCACTTCATCATAGCCGATGCAAAACGTGGCGACATCGGCAACACCAGCGCCATGTATGCCCGCACGTTCTTCGAGGAGATGAACCTTGATGCCCTCACCGTTGCTCCCTACATGGGCGAAGACAGCGTGACCCCTTTCCTCCAGTATGAAGGCAAGTGGGTGATTCTCTTGGCACTCACCTCCAACAAGGGTAGCCATGACTTTCAACTCACGACCGACAGCGAGGGTGAACGCCTCTTTGAGAAGGTGTTGAAAAAGAGCCAAGAATGGGGCAACAAAGATAACATGATGTATGTAGTAGGTGCCACACAGGGCAAGATGTTTGAGGACATCCGCAAGGTGGCTCCCGACCACTTCCTGCTCGTGCCCGGCATCGGCGCACAAGGTGGCAGCCTCGAAGAGGTGTGCAAGTACGGCATGACCAAGGATTGCGGCCTCATCGTCAACTCTTCACGCGCCATTATCTATGCCGACAAGACAGAGCGGTTTGCCGAAGTGGCGGGTGAAGAAGCAAAGAAGGTGGCACAACAAATGGCGACCCTTCTCTGACATGCAAGACGCTAAAATCATCAACGACCCCGTCTTCGGCTTCATCCGTGTACCGCGAGGATTATTGCTCGACATCGTACGCCATCCTGCCTTCTATCGCCTCAGCCGCATCAAGCAGTTGGGCGGTGCCAATATCGTCTATCCAGGTGCACAGCATACCCGCTTTCAGCATTCCCTCGGTGCCTTCCACCTGATGGGCAAAGCTATCCAGTCGCTTCAGCTGAAGGGACAGTTCATCTTCGACAGCGAAGCCGAGGCAGTGCAGGCAGCCATCCTCCTGCACGACATCGGTCATGGCCCCTTCAGCCACGTGCTGGAACACACCCTCATCAGCGGTGTCAGCCATGAAGACATCTCCCTCATGGTGATGGAGCGGATGAACGAGGAACTACGCGGACAACTCTCCCTCGCCATCAAGATATTCAAGGACGAATACCCCAAGCGATTCCTCCATCAGCTCATCTCCTCACAGCTTGACATGGATCGCCTTGACTACCTCAAGCGTGACGCCTTCTTCACGGGCGTGAACGAGGCAAACATCGGTTCCTCACGCATCATCGATATGCTCGACGTGGTGGACGACCAGCTCGTAGTCGATAAGAAAGGCATCTACTCCATCGAAAACTACTTGGTGAGCCGACGACTCATGTACTGGCAGGTCTATCTGCACAAGACCTCCGTGGCAGCCGAACACGTGATGATAAACGCCCTCCATCGCGCCAAGCAACTCGTCCATCAAGGCACAGAACTGTTCGCCTCCCCATCCCTACAATTCTTCCTCTCTGGCGACATTGACAGAGAGACATTCTTCAACCATCCAACTTGCTTGCAACACTACCTCCAGCTGGACGACAACGACATCTGGTCGGCCATGAAAGTGTGGTGCAACCACTCGGACCCCATCCTTTCCCTGCTTAGCCGCGACTTCATCAACCGCAACATCTTCAAGGTTGAAATAAGCGATGAGCCATTTTCCAAAGAGCACAGAACAAAAAAACAGGAAGAACTTTCCCAACGTTTCGGTATCTCGATCGAAGATGCCAACGATTTGATTGCCGACATTGAAGTGGGGAAAGATATGTACAGCCTCGATGACGACCAAATCGAAATCCGCTTCAACGATGGCACCACCCGGAACATCACCGAAGCCAGCGATATGCTCAACACCACCCTCGCTGCCAAGAAAGTCCGCAAACACTATTTCTGCTATCAGCGGTAGGCAACAACCCGCAAACGGGGAGCCACATCACCGAAAAACAAAAAAAGAACCTCCGAGAGTCCCATATAGACTTCGGAGGTTCTTAGCGTATCCTTGCAAGCATGAAGCTTACAATGGAAAAGCACTGTCAATGCTCTCACTTGGTCGTCCAAGCAGGAAGAGCAAAGTACCAGTTGGCTGTGTTCTTCAGCTTTGAATATATGTCGGCATCGTAGCCATCAACGGCAGCAGCGGTGTTGGTGGCTGCCTTGGTGCCTCGGTTGGCAATCTTCTGGGCGAGCCACTCGATGCCATCGTAGCCAGAGGCGGTCTTGTGCTCAGCGATGCGGACAAGGTCGGTAAAGCGGTTGCCTTCAAAGGCCGTCTCAAGTGCCAACTCATCGACGATGATGTTCTCGACAGCATTGATGACATCCTCTTGCGAAGCTGTACCAAGAACGATACCTTGTTTGAGCAACAGTTTGGAGTAGTCGTAGTAAATGGAGTCACGATAGCCACCAATGCTGGTAGTAACAGCACCTTGATCGGCTGATGACCAAAACGAGGCTCTGTTTCCTGTGATGTACTGTGCACAACCTGCACCCTTAGCATGGATGCCATAAGTTGCATTCCATATTTCGTCTTTGAAGTTCAGGAAGGTATTGAACTTGGCCAGACGGGCAGAGTCGGTCACGTAGTACATGGCTCCATAGGTACCGTAGTCGAGTTCCTTATAATAAATAGTGTCCATCTCGTAACGCAGGATTTTGGTGGAATCGCTGTTCCATACGGGGATAGAGTCGCCATTGGCATCAAGACGTGCCTCGAGGTCGTAGCGCTCCACCACCTCGGGGAGGGTGTATTGGTTGATACCATCCTTGAGAATGGCAAAGGCAAATTCTGGATAGCCAGCACGGTTGATGGCTTCAGCCATGCGGAGCCAAATGAGAGTCTTGCGATAGGTGGGAATGGTATAGTAGAAAGAGGAACCAGAGGCAGCCTTACAACAGAGAGGATAGCCCTCACCCTCATAAGAATAGTCCTCAACAGATAATCCATAGCGGGCATCGCAGTTCTCGACGTAGGAGACCGACAAATTGGTGCTAAGCCCAGTGTAGCTGACATAGGTCTGTTGGTTGACCACGTCTTGGAATGCATTGGAAGGACCATATTGACGGCGATAGTTACGGGTAACAGTAATGGCACCAGAGGAGGAATAGGTCTCGTTGCCGTTGGCATCGGTAGAATTGCTGGTGTTTCCGTCATCATCCGTGGAGGTGTTGACATCGGAAGACTGTGAGGACGTGGGGGTATATCCGTAGATGTCTGCCACACGGGTCAGCATCTTGCCAAGACCTGCATTGGCAGAACTTGGAATAAGTGATATCACTTCATTTGTCGATGCCGAATAATTATAGGTGGCAGCCCATGTGCCCCAGCCATTGAAATTAATGTAGTTACGATTGCCCGTACGAAGTTCTAACACACCACAGAATTGTTGATAGAGCGGTGTCGTCTCATTCTTCAAATAATCAAAATAGTATTGTGCAGCTTTCTCATAGTCGCTGGTGGAGGCTCCACGCAAGAGGTAGAGGTCGCCAAGCACAACGCGAATGGGAATCATCATCAGCCGAGCTGCTATATCAGTATAGCCATTCTCCCAACGTCCTTGAGGGTCGGATGCAGAACCGTACTGCGGATAATCGGTCTCAACAAAATCGAGCAGCCCGTCTTCGATAAGTTTGTCCACCAAATTGTCTTTGTTGACAAGATTGTTAGCATAATCGAAGTTATCTATAACACCGAGGTTGCTGATAGGTTCTGTGATATAGGGCACTTCCTTATAGTTCTTGACGAGCTGGAGGTATGCCCATGCACGAATGGCCTTGACCTGCGCATACTCTGGCACCATATACTTGATGTTAGACTTCACAGCCGCAGTATCGGCGTTGTGAATGTAGAAATTGCAGTTGTTGATGACATTGTAGTAGTCGGACACTTGCAACATGGAACATGACTGATCCTTTGGATTATCAAAATTAGAAATAGCATAAAGCGTATCAGTGGTGTAGTCAGTAGAGACCACAAGGTCACCACGAATTTCGCCAAGAATAACCTGACGCTCTGCCACATCCTGCATGGCACGCATAATGCCAAGGTAGGAATAGAGGGTGTCTTGTGCATTCGTGTATGCCTTGTCACCAGTGTCGATGGTCATCATGTCCTCGCAGGAGGTTGCCACCAGTCCTGTGGCAACAACTGACGCAATGGCGATATGTTTGAATATATTCTTCATGATTGTTACGTATTACAAATTGATTTTAAGACCAAGGTTAAATGAGCGATTGCTTGGAAGCAAACCTGCATCGATGCCCTGATAGAGCACGCCATTGCCACAAGAGAACTCTGGATCCTTACCTGTATATTTAGTAAGAGTGACGAGGTTGTTAGCCTCAGCCCAGATAGTAAGTCCCTGAATCCATGACGCATTGATGGGCAACTCATAAGAAAGACGTACCTTCTTGAGTTTGAGGTAAGAGCCATTTTCTATCCAACGGTCAGAGAAACGTTCGTTGTCCACCCAACTTTCAGAGTCCTCTGACATGACACGTGGCAACTGGGCATTGTCACCGTCGTAAGTCCAACGGTTAACTGCTGCAGTCGATTGGTTGTAGAACGTGTTGAGCGATTCGAGTTGGCTACGCTGGTAATTGTATATATCGCCACCAACGGAGTACTTGAAACTGATGTCAAGGCTCCATTTCTTGTAAGAAAGATTCGTGTAGAAGTTTCCAAAGATGCTGGGGTTGGGGTCACCAATGACAGTCCTATCGTTTTCATCAATAATGCCATTTCCATCTTGGTCAACAAAGTGGACATCGCCTGCAGAGAAATTACGATATGGATTCTTTGTGATGCCTGTGGGATACTTCAGATAACCGTCGGCCGTAGCAGTGGTGGCTGATGAAGCCTCTGCATCGGTGGAGAAGACACCAGCAGTCTTGTAACCATAGAAGAGACCTACGGGATTGCCCACAGCGGTGATCACCTCAGCACCGTAAATTTTCTGGGTGTAGTTGTCTTCAGGCAACGAGGTGAGTTTGTTCTTATAGTGTCCCATCGTTGCGCCGAGTTGCCACTTGAAGTCCTTGCTGTTGATGAGGATGGCGTTGGCTTTCACATCAACACCGATGTTGCGGAGTGAACCACCATTGCACAGGTAGCCAGCAAGACCTGACAGATAATTGATAGTCTTGTAGGTGACAAGATTGTCAGTGTTAGAGATGTAGAAGTCAGCTCCTGCCTGTATGCGGTTGTTAAAGAACGAACCGTTAAGCGCAATGTTCCAACGACGAGTGGTCTCCCACTGAATGGCGGGATTCTCAATGTTTGCGAGTTGCAGGGCTGTGGCTGTCTTTAGGAAGGTATAGGACTTGAAGTAAGTGCGTGAAGCGGCATAATCGATGTTGTCGTTACCTGACTCATCGTAACCAGCTGTCAATTTGAGATAATTGATGGCATGAACCTTTTGCATCCAAGGTTCGTTGGAGATAACCCAACCTGCCTGAATGCTTGGGAAGATACCCCACTTCACACCAAAGAGCTTAATGCCTTCTTCTGCCTTTTTGCCAAAGCGCGATGAGGTTTCGGCAGAGAGCGTCCCTTCAAGAATATATGTGTTCTTAACTGTCCAACGTCCCTGTACATAGTACGCGAGATTGTTCCATGAATCTTGATTACCCTCAACAGAACGGAAATCGTTGGAGTTGGACATATTGGGCATCTTGTCGTTGCCTGTATTGTAAGAACGCATGTAGGAATCAGAGAAACTGTTGCTGGTGAAGCGAAGTCCACCAAAAGCCATTACATCATGCATACCATAGTTGGCAGACCAATTGATACGGAAGTCTTCATAAATAGAGGTCTCCTTGGAGAAAAGCGACTTGACCACAGAGGTCACATCACCATAACCTTCATAGTTGAAGATGGGAATACCAGCCTCTGGCAAATAATACTTCTCGTTGGAACGATTAAGTTGATATGAGAAGCGGTTGGTCAAATTGAGATGCTTATTGATTTCCCACTTGGGCATGATGTTGAGGTTGAACTGGGTAACCTCTTGACGGTTCTTGTTGTCGCCATCACCGTTCTGGAGAATCCAGTAAGGGTTGGCTAGAGCTGCGTTGGTTCCGTATGCAGACGCAAAGTTGAATGGATAGTTATCGTCGTCAACATATTTGCCCGCATAGACTGATGATAGGTGCAGTTTTCCGTCTTCACCCGTGTAGTATCCATACTTTGAGAGGAATGGGGCCTGGATGAGACCAAGCACGTTGGGGGAAGAAACGGTGCTTGCAGCATATGACTCTGCCCAACCGTTGTCTCTCAGGTTGTTGGAGAATTTGGAGTAGGAAAGGTCAAGTTGAGTGGAGAGGCTCTTGATAAGCTTGATGTCGGTGTTGAAACGGATGTTCAAACGGTCGAAGCCATTCTCTTTAACAGTTGACTGTGAGTTGGTATAACCTAATGAGAGGTTGTACATGGCTACATCGTCACCACCTTGCACGTTCACCTTGTAGTTCTGGGTAGCGGCTGTACGATAGAGGCCATCAGACCAATCAGTATTATTGTGATACATAGGATACCAGTAGTACGTCGAGTTGTTGTTGAGGAAGGGAATGGACGTGCTGGCTGTGGAGTGCTCAGAGCCATATTCCGTAGTACCAATGAGGTCACTAACGAAGTTGCGGTACTGGCTGGCATTCATCATCTTAGTAACTGAAGGCGACAACTCGAAACCTGCATTGATGCTGGCATTTATTTTTGTTGCCATTGAGTGACCACGCTTGGTGTTGATGATGACAACTCCATTGCCGCCTCGTGAACCATAAAGCGAGGTGGCATTTTTCAACACTTCCACGGATTCGATGTCCTCGGGGTCGATGCCTGCAAGAATATTGTTGAAGAACCCATCGTGAATGCTGGTACGGTCAAGTTGTGCATCCATCATCATGCCATCGAGGATGATGAGTGGCTGAGCATTGATGTTGAGCGAGTTGAGTCCTCGGATAAACATGGCCACACCTTGTCCTCTCAATCCTGTACGGTTGATGGTGTAGATATCGCCTGCTAACTTAGCATCAATCTCTTCGTCCACCACGATAGCAGAAGTGTTGTTAAGTTCCGTCTTGGCACTGGATGTGATACTTGTAGTGGCGGAATAAACAGCATTAAACTTGTCACTGTAAAGTCCGACGGAGGGTGCCGTCAACCCATCGAAGCTGACCTGCACGTCGTTGTATTCGGGCACAGTGACATAGAGTGAATTGATGAAGACGGGCACCTTAAGCGTGTATTTGCCATCCTCACCCGTCATAACAGAGTAACGGCTGTTGCCGTATGCCTGTACTTTTGCACCATCAAGAGGGGTTTTCGTGGCAGCATCATAAACGTAGCCACTCACCTCCTTCATCTCATAAACTGGTGCCTTTTCCTTTTGAGTCCTGGCTGGTTTGACCGGTGCTTCTTCGGCTTCTTGCGCAAATACGGTAGTAGCTCCTGATAACATCATGAGACCAATACCGAGGCGAAGTAAGCCTGTGTGAATAATCTGATTTTTCATGTCTTTGTTGTTATTTAGGAGTTTTTACCATTCTTTTGCTTTCAAAATGATTGCGTTTACCCAGATTTCACGAGAGTAATAATTACGTTCAGACGAAGTGAAATTGCTCTTGAGCTGAAGGACTGGGTAGGCGTTTGTAAGACCATAGTAAGAAACAGGGAACTCGAAGTCCTTGGCAAGGCAGATAGTATCTGTATAATTGACACAAAGGTTTTCATCCAAGGCTGGCTGCTTGTTAACGAAGTAGTTGCCTTCGAACAGGCTTTCTCCTTTGGCATCAAGGGCATCTTCATTCGGATTCTTCAACGCTTCATTGTTGAAACGCTTGTCTTCTGTATCATACGATATGTATGCACGGAACTTGTTCTGCAAGTTATAGTCAGTGTTGTAGCCAATAACTACATATATATCGTATTTGCAAGAAAGCACATTGGGCAACTTAAAGAATGCTCCAGGATGGGAAGTTGAAGTCTTATTACCCATGATGAAGTAGGTGTACTTATAAGTACTATCGCGTTGAGCGATAATTTCATTAGTTACCGTATCACGCAAAACAACACTTGTCTGATACTCCCAATTCACGTTGGAAACAACACATTGGTTATCACAAGATTCATAATTGCGATATGGAATGAGATCCATATTAGGAGCATAGACTGTCGTTGGGAGCTTAAATTCATCTACAACATAAGCATAGCCATTGCTTACCTCAACAGGATCGGCATTACCAAACATGGCCGCGAAATCATCCACTTCAACCACTTCATTCTTATTCGTGGCATTCAGTGTACCAAGCTTCTTAAACTTGGTGCCTGCAGTGGAACAAAGTGAGTCACGACGAGCATCGACTGCACGAATATCAGCAATGCTGGTAATAGGAATCTGCTCGTACTGCCAATTGGCATTGAATGCCAAGTTTCCTGATATAGCGTTTTTTGAGAAGAGATTTATTAGGGAATCTATTTCAGCAGTAGTGAAAGTGGTTTCTACACCTGAAATGGTGGTATCAGCACCAGCTTCCGTCTGCGTGTAAATATCCTGCTTGTAAGAACTTTTGAAATTGAAATACTTTTTTGTCTTCTCTATGTTTGTACGCCAAGTATCATTGGTCGGAATAATCATTACATAGTTAGAATCTTCTCGTTCAAGAAACGCACCCATGAACAATCTGGTATAGTCATTTGAAACGTATGTGATAGAATCCACCCATGTGATTTGTCCATCAATAGTGGGACCTTGTGTGGAAGCATTTTCATTGAACTCAATGGTTTGGAAACCCTTGATGAAGGCATTGATGGAGTCAAGATCACGACGAGAAGCGAGGTACTCATAGAGATTGGGCTGATATTCCATCGCAGAGGCTGTGATGTGAAGCACACCATTGGAAGCACCCACATTCGGAGTTGTGATGGATACACCCTTGATAGTCTGATTCTTGTTGTTGAGCCAAGCCGCCTTGCTGTTGAAGAGATCCAATTTCACAGAGTCAGACCCCATGACAACATGGCTATAGCGCGTCATGTTATTGCGAATGAGTTCTTTCTCCACTTTATAGATACTATCACGAATACCAGACTTGAGCAAGTCTTTATAGTAGCTATAACGGAAAGAGCCATTGACAGGTGCCCAAACAGTGAAAGTCTGGTCACCATCGAAGAGGCTGGCATAGGTCTCTGGAGTGGTCTTCTCCTCGGTCTGCGAGTAATAAACACTCTGCAGAATGTCAGCATACTCACTGAGCTGCTCCTTTGACTGAATGTTCTGCCAGAGTGTCTGCTTGCCAGCAGCATCAGAGGAGATGTCGAAATGGTCGTCGGAGCAGGCACTGATACCAGCAGTAAGCACTGCTGTCATCACCGACCCAGTTAACCATTTATAGATTTTATTCTTATTCATTATTGTTCTGATTTTATAGGTTTTCTGGATGATGAAAAATCCAGATTCTATAGACTTATTAATTTCTTTAGGACTGTTAGATGATTACCACTTGTCTTCAGCTTCATCGCCTGCATAGACGGATTTTGGCACAAGTTCAAGATAATCGTAGAAGAACTCATAGGTCGTACCAGAAAGTACTGACTTAAAGCGGATATAATAAGTTTTTCCAGCCTCAAACTGCCCTGTGTAGATTATTTTACGGAGGGCATTCTGTTCATCGCGGTTGGTTGAGCTGGCAAGTTGAACATATTTAGGTCCTTTCATAAAGCCAAGGTTACGCATCGCCTTATCATTTTCGTTGATGGCTTCTTCATCGCCTAACGAAGTGTCGCTCACCCATCCTGTAGCCGTAGGATTGGTACCAGAGGAAGAACGGAGATCAAGTGGAATGCCAATGGCAGGAAGATTGTCCTTATTTGTTCCAAGATAAACCTGTGCCATGCCTCGGTTATCATTAGCATTGATACCGTAACGAAGTTCGTATGTACCCGTATAAGGTACAGGAGGGAGTTTCATGGTGAAGTCGAAAATACCTTGAATGTTAAATTCGTCAATCTGATAATTCATCCATGAATTACTACCACCAGAATAACCTTGGTTAGGAAGGTAGATGAACTGTGTTTCTTTGGATACTGCCACCACATTGTCAATATAGGATTCCACTTTATCGTTCATCAAATACCAATATCCTTGAGCACACTCATCTGTATTTCGGTTCTGACGAATACCATTGGTCAGCATCTCTGGGAAGAGGGATGTGACATCATAACGCATACGTTCGTTCAACACCTTAGTTGGGACATCACTATTCCATACGAGGATGTCATCAATGGGATAGTAGTAGCCGTTCAGAGCTTGGTTGTTGTAAGAACCATTGTTAGAATTAATTTTGATACCTGGAATCGTTATTTCCGAAGAACGCTCACGATAAGTGGTAAGATTATAAACAGAAACGCGATTGAGACGCTTTTCACCTCGCAGACCTGTCACCTTGACTGAACGGCGCTGTTTTCCCATCGTTTCCCAATATTCCCATACATTAACGTAGAACTGGGTAGCTGTACGGTTCTTCATGGTTCCCGCGGAGCAACCATATTCATTAGCGAAAGTCACCAATTTGTCGAAAGTAAGACGTTCTGGCAAAAGGTGGTAGCTGACAAATTGATTAATGGCATTGTCTTCACTGTCGTAATCGTCACCATAGCTTGGTTCTGTATGTCCACTCGTATCGTCATTGTAGTAAGCATGGTTCTGAAGCCATTCCTTCAAATCTTCCACGCTGTTGATACCATTCGCAGCATAAACAGAGTCGGGCTCAACGAAAATGGTATAACCGATGTAACGATGGTTAGGGAACATTCCAGTCCATGAACCATGGGTGTATTGTGTACCACGCACATCATCGTACTTTTCTTCCCAAACTTCGTCCTTATATGCCTGAAGTTTCACATCCCATCCAGTCATCTGGAGCAAGCTTCCGAAGAACGTTGTGTTTTCAGCGTTAATGACAAGGTCCGCCACCGACACATTGGACGGAGAGAGCACTTTGTCAATAGTATGAATGAAACCATTTTCTACCTCTATATCACCATCAATGATACGTGAATGAACATTGACGTAAATAATGGTGTTGTTGAGTGAATCGTTACTATAAGAAATGTCAATGTAACGGTCATTCATGTTGGTGGTTCCAAGGGCACCTTCTTCAAAGTCTGTCGTAGCGTACGCCTCGTTGTCACCATTCTGTACGATAGAGTTGAAAACGAGTGCTTCTGCCACAGAGTCACTAATTTGCTCCAGCTGATTGCTTTCAAGTTGGCCAATAGAGTAGAGAGAATCGAGATACATCTGAATGGCCTCGTTGGTTGGGGCAAAACAAGTGTAGTGTCCTCGAGCAGCAAGCAATTCCTTCATTGTGGAAGTAGAACGCTTGCTGGGATGTACCTTGCCAAGTATAGTAAGGTAACTGCTGAAAGTCTCAGGGTTGTTCTCGAAGTGGTCAATCATCATCTCCCCTGTGAAAGTGTAGAGGTCTGATTCATCGATATTCTCCGAACAAGAGTTCAGCGTTACCGTGGCAGCAGCACCGATGAGCAGTGCCACACCACAATAATTCTTGATATTCTTAATAAGTTTCATGTTTCTTTGAATTAGAAATTAGGAATGTCTGATGATTCTTCCTTCTTTATACTTCATTTTACATATCATCTGTTCGCGAAGAAGTCTCATTGACTGACCATACACCATTTTGGTAAAGCCAGCTGTTGTTCTTGATTTCGCTATTGTAAACAGGAGAGAAGAGCGATTGCATATCAGCAAGTTTAGCTTGAATCGACTTGCTGTTCGTATACTTGCGAGACAGAAGAGACAACATTTCGGAAGTGTTGCCACGACGAAGCGCATAGCGCACGAGGTCATACCAACGTTTGCCTTCACCGACAAATTCACGTTGACGCTCCGTCATCACCAGTTTCTCCATATTCTCTGAAGTAGAGAAATTGGCAAACTTGAGCGAGTCGTTGTCTTTCGTACTGGAGGGGTTGTTAGACTGATAAGCAATAGGATTGCTGCGTTTGAAGACCTCACGTACATACTTAAATGCCTCTGTCAAATTTGTTTCGTCATCATATAGTTGCGACATAGCCTCTGCCTTGAAGAGGAAAATCTCGGACATACGATAGACAATCCAATTTGCGTCAAGATTACTCGTTGTACGCATAGTAATTTCTGTTTTCAGATTAGATGCCGCGTTGTCTGTAAGGAAGAGGGAAGTCTGTCCGACACTTTGTTCTACGCTACGATAGATATACTTACCAATGTTGAAAGCCGTCTGCCCCACCTTCTCAAATTGGAAGTCTTCCCATTTACGATAGTCGGTCTTCGTAAAAAGTGAAGTGGGAGATGTCGTATTAGGCGAACTTTCCGTTCCTTCAAGCAAAGCAGTAGCACCTATCAACTGACCAGTTTTTGAGTCCTTGATGTTCCAGAACAGGTCTGTTATCATCGTGTTGCTATAGGTGATGCCATCCACTTGGAATTCGAGAATGGATTCATCGGAATTTCCCATACCAAAGAGCGACTCATAAGCAGCATAGTTCGTTGTTATATATTTCTTATTGGAATCATCATTGCTTTCCAATAGGTCTTCCAATTCAAGGTCAATCTCTGCACCTCCTATATTCAGACCTTTTTTGTTGATATACTCGGTTTTCTCCTGGAAAGCCATGTCAATGATAAGATCACAATACTCAATGCACTTTTGATAGTCAGACTCAGCAGAAGTTCCATAATCTTCATGACGTGAAGTTAATTCTGTTTCTGTCATCAAACCATCATAGTTGCTGGTCAACGTCACCTTCGTGAAAGGCTGATTACCACCAGCCTTGTAAGAAGCACGCCAAAGATAGACATCAGCAAGTAGTGCGTAAATAGCCTTCTTTGTGATACGTCCCTTGTTTTCCACAGTGTTGCCATAATCTACCATAGCATCATCCTGGATAGACTCAAGGTCATTGACGATGCTATCAAGTACAGCAAGCTGTGTGGATTGTGCGGCACGCAGTTCTTGAGAGTCGTTGTTGTAGTCTTGTGTAATGTAAGGCACTTCGCCAAAGGTACGCACCAGATAGAAGTGTGCCAAAGCACGTAACGTGATAACTTCTGCACGAATAGGTTTCCAGTCATTGGCAGAGAAACTTTCGTCAGCCTCAATCACTTCAGGACCATGTACAAGCACCTTGTTACAGTAGTTGATAGCATTGTACATATCAGTCCAACTGAACTGACCATAAGTGGGCAACAAGTTGGCGTTCATGATGTTCGCCACTGGACCTGTGGCAGACACACTACTTGAACGCTCAAAATTGTCAGAACGCATCTCACCCCAATAGATGTACTTTTCGAGGAGGTCGCTGCTGACCATGCGCTTGTAGCATGCCATGATGGCATTGTTCAAGTCACTCTTGTCTTTCCAGAACTCTTCCTCCACAATTTTGTCAGTGGGAGTGATGGTCAGGAAGTCTTCGCAAGAAGACAACCCCATTCCTGCACCGACAGCAAAGAGTCCGCAGAGTGTTATATTTTTAATGATATTCTTCATGAGTCTATATATTTTAGAATCCAAGGTTTACACTAATTGTGAATGACTTAGCACGTGGAGTCTTCGAGTTGTCGTAGCAGACACCCCATGAGCCGTAGGAAACCTCAGGGTCAACACCCGTATATTTGGTGAGACAGAAGAGGTTGTTGGCAGAAGCACTAATACGGAGGCTCTGGAACCCAAGGTCTTTACAGATGTTACTTGGGAGCGAATAGGCCAACTGCATATACTGAAGACGGAGATAGTCACCCTTCTCCACGTAGCGGTCACTGGCAAGTGCGTTATAGGAAGCACCGATGCTGGCATTCATGGCACGAGGTATCTCGGTGATGTCACCATTTTTACGCCATCGCCACGAAACGGCTTGCGATTGGTTAATGTTGGAGCGCATCGATTCGTTATTCAGACGAGCCAAGTTAGCAATCTTGTTACCCAAACGATAGTTGAACGAGAGTTTGAGGGTCCACTGACCGTAGTTGAAGTTAAGACCAAAGCCACCATTCATCTTCGGGTTAGAATTGCCAAGATAGACGATATCCAACTCGTTGATTTGACCATCGTGGTTCACATCTTCGTAGATGACATCACCACCCTTGAACTCGTAGCCCACACCGCCATAATTGAAATACATATGAAGTGGGTTACCCTTTGAGTCGAAGAGAATAGCACCATTGGCATCGCGAGCAACAGGCACTGTAGCATTCTCACCGCGTGCCTCAGCTGCCGCAGCAGTATTGTCGCCATATGTAGCAGCGGACAACTCTGTATAACCGCTGTGATCGTAGTCATAACGGTAAACACCCTTATAACGGAATCCGTATATAGAACCAACGGCATTACCTATTTGAATGCGTTTCAGGTAGTCAGCATTTCTGTAGGAATAGTCGCCATTCATGCTAGCAAGCACCGTTGCATCCATTTCGGTGATAGTGTTCACGTTTTGTGCCATATTGAAGCTGACAGACATAGAGAACTTGCCCTTCTTCAAAAACTTTCCTGTATTCATATAAAGTTCCCAACCACGGTTGCGCATACCACCGACATTTCGCCATGCTAATGAGCCGAAACCTGTCGAGCCTGGGATGCCCACAGACTCCATCAACAAGTCTTTAGTCTGTTTGTTGTAGTAGTTGAAATCGAATTGGAGCAAGTCATTGAAAAGGTTCAAGTTAGCACCAAGGTTCCAAGATGAGGTTGTTTCCCACTTAATGTCGGTCAGACGGAGGTTG
The DNA here is from genome assembly GCA_017448825.1 of Bacteroidaceae bacterium. GTDB lineage: Bacteria > Bacteroidota > Bacteroidia > Bacteroidales > Bacteroidaceae > Minthosoma. The sequence continues at coordinate 84,881 of JAFSKR010000068.1, read as the reverse complement.
TCGGGCGAGATAGCGGCCTGCGTCCTGTTGCCTGACCCATATACACCATAACTGCTGTATCGGTTGTACATCAGGTATTCAGAGCCAGGTTCACGCCCCACCTTACCCCAAGATGGACGGAAAGACAGCATTGAGATAACACCTTCCTTCAAACCGATAGCTTGAATCAACTTCTCGAAGAGCGGTTCTTGATTGATGTTCCAACGTGCTGAGATGCCAGGGAAGGTTCCCCACTTGCGACCTGCACCGAACTTAGTGGAACCATCACGGCGAACGGTTGCATCGAACGAGTAGCGACCATCGTAAATACCAATATGAACACTACCCAACATAGAAGCTCTACGCCATTGGCTGGTACCCGAAGTAGATGATGTAAGATAAGCATCTGCTATTGAAGAATCCAATCCCGTTGGCAAACCATTATGAGCAATATATTGATTGGTTCCATTACCGCTGGTGAATTCAAACTGCCCCAGTGCACTCACAGTCCAAATGTCTGAGTTGGTTTTCGGGATGAAGATGAGTTTCTCACGATTGGTGAAAGCCAAGGACTTATACTCGTAGTTCGTCGTCTCATTCACACCCGTTGTCCAAGAGTCTGTTTTAAGAGCTGAGGGATAATAAGTATTGTCTGACTCATTATATATATCCATATAGACCTCGGCATTCAAGTTCAACTGATGACCTTCAGAGTCTTTCGACAATAGTTTGTATTGGAGGTTGAACTGAGGGTTGATACGATACGTCGATTGATTGCTGAACGCCAAGTGAGCAATGGCAACAGGGTTGCCAATGTTCTTCATATCTGACAGGTAGTAAGACGAGTAATAGTTGTTACCACCAGCATACTGTGTTGGATTAGTGGGCAGCATCTTGTAGAAGTCACCCGTCAGGTTGCCATTCTGGTCGTATTCATAAATAGACATATTGGGCATGGCATTATAAGCCTTACCTAAAATGGTTGTTGTCTTACTACCGTCCCAATTACGATGGTTATCTGTATAAGTGAGAGCAAAGTTGGTTGAGAAACGGATACGGTCAGACACATCATAGTCCAACACCAAACGTGTGGAGAAACGGTCAAGTACCTGCTTGATAATGGTACCCGTCTGGTGGTCATAACCACCTGATATACGGAATTTTGCTTTCTCACCACCACCCGTCAACGTCAGATAGTAATTATGGGTCTGTCCGAACTGGTTCACTTTGTCCACCCAATCGGTGTTACGGTTGAAATTGTAGTACTGTACTGGATAGGACTGATCGTAATTCAATTCCACCATGTCGGAAGTAGCAGTGTTTTGTTTCGGATTGAAGTAAGCCTCTTTGAGCATCATGGTATACCCATCTCCATCAAGCATATTCAGACCCGATGGAGCCCATGAACCAGTAAAACGATAAGAGAAGTTTATCTTAGTCTTACCTGTCACACCACGACGCGTTGTGATTTCAATAACACCATTTGCACCACGTGAACCCCAAATGGCTGTTGCGGCAGCATCCTTCAAGACATTGATTTCCTTGATGTCCTCTGGGTTGACGGAGAGAAGAGTGGCAAACTGCTCCTCATTGTCAAGGTCTTCAAAATTCACATCTGCCACATCATCTGGCAGGTCAAAGATGTTACCATCCACCACGATAAGTGGTTCTGCTGAACCATTAATAGTCGAGACACCACGCATACGCATGGAAGTACCCGAACCGAGGTTTCCTGAGTTTGAGATGATATCAAGACCTGCAATCTTACCTTGTAATGCCTCGTCTGCAGATGCAAAAGAAAGGCCTTCTACATCGTCCATGTTCATCTTCTGTGTGGCTACAGAGATTTCCTTGAGAGGAATGGACATACCATTGTTCTGTGTCATCGGCTTAGCTTTCACTACCACTTCCTGCAACTGGGTATTGTCTTGCAGATGGATATTGAACTTGGATGTGTTGCCAATGACTTGGCTCCAAGTCTTATAACCCACATAGCTGACTACCAGTTTGTTCTTAGGATTCTTGATGACCATTGAGAAGTTACCATTGATATCGGTCACAGCCTGCTCAACAATACGGTTGTTATTATCGCGCTCCACGACATTCGCCATCATAATGCCGCCCAAGTCGTCATAAACATAACCTGTGATACGCCGCTGCTGCGCCATTGCTGAACTTACACAGAAGAACAGCACAAGCGATGAAATAATAAATTTAATCTTGTTCATAATGTTTGTTCTATGTAAGTTGTTATTTAAGTAATTGATATTGTTTCAGATATGCACGAGCCTTAGCTTCATTCGCCCAATCAGAATCATAACGACCACCAGTATAAGACTTATAGTCAAGCACCCCATCAATGCCGTGGATAACTGCAGAGGAACTGGAAGTAATGGTACAACTGATTGGGTTAGAATTGCCATTGGTTATATAGTCACGTGCAATAATGTTCTTATTGTTAGTGATGTTACAGGTCTTACCATTGGCATCAGTCACTGAAAGAGATCCGTTACCACTGCTTGACACTTGTATTTTGCTATACACACCAGTTTCACTGTTAATGGTTGCGGTTTCATACTGAGTGGCTGCGACGGGTGAAGCATCCGCAAAAACAGAATTGTCTTGGAAGTGATTCTTCACAAAATTCACGATAGTTGTCACCATTGCTTTTGCTTTCAAGTTGCGGGCATCTTCCTGTTCTTGTGTGAGATCCGTCTTTTGGTCATCCTCCAGATCAAGTTCCAGATAATCACGGATGTCTTGCCATGTTGGCAAACCTGCGGCCTTTGCAGCATCCATAGCAGCATTGGTCGGCACATAAACAGTATAACGGTAATTGTTAAAGAAACGAACATTGGTGGCCGAGTTAACTATGTTGCCCGTGGTCTTGTCATAACACGGAAGACCCTTATTGTTAACAAAAATAGTGTATTTCGCCTGATCTGTTGTCGATGTGATACCTATTTCTTTCAACACCTCTGCATCGGTTTGGCACAAATCAAAAAATGTAGAGAAATCACTATTGTTGTAGAGTACCGAATAAATGGACTCGATGGTAGGGATGAGCGGCTGGTCAATCATATAAGCAAAACCATTACCATATCCATTGGTTTGTGCAGACTTGTCGTCAAAACCGATTACGGAACGCTCTGTGTTATTATAAATCTGCCATCCACCCTTCACCGTCATGCCATTTGTGCGACGTTCTGCGTTGTCCACGTAGAGAACAGCATTATTCTTGGTGATGTAATAGTGCTGCGCACATTCCACACCAGTCTGCGTTTCGTCAATACCAGTGATTTCAGTATTGTCTTCATGAATGACAGTATGAGTTTCCAGCATATCTTTGAGGCGGTTGCCATAGCAAGTCTCGCCAACATTTTCAGTCGAGACAATCTGCCCAATTTCCCCAGTACCAGTCGTGATGTCATAACGATACTGATAGGAAGCCACACGTGGGCGCGAATTTGTGGTGTCCCATGTGTAATTATAGGCACGACCGATAAGCACAGTCCCACTCGAACTGGCTTCCACTGTGGGAGAGTAGAACGACAACGGATCGATATACCAGAAGTTTTCATCATTTGGCACGAAGAAAGAGAAACGTGAACTCATGGCGAGCAAGTAAGCATAGTAGTTGGTAGGGATGCCACCCAGCGATGCACTCTGCACAGCCCAGTTGAAAATGTGTTTATCTGTTTCCACGTAAGCTGGTGCTGACACGGCAGCATATTCAGCAGGCGTGGTCACTTCATCCATCATATAGATAACACCATTGTTGGCAAGAAGCACACCAAGGATATTATCACGGTGATAGTCATACTGCTCATCAAACATGGCATCCTGAGCCGAGTTCTTGATAGTTTCGAACTTGCTGGGCACAGTGCTGATGAATGATTCTTTCATCAAGTTATTGAGCAATGCGCGGATCGTAGAACGCGGAATCTGGTCAATAGCTTGATAGACCAAATCAAGGTCTGTAGTATTTTCCGTAATTTGGTTCAACAAATCAGGAGCATAAGCCTTCACAAGGAAACGACCACCACCTTCACTGCTAAAGAAATACTCCATGAGTTTCTTGTCGGTCGGACAGAAAATAGCTGCCATATCTCGCTCTTTTTCCGTCTTTGAGTCGGTCATGTAAGTGTTCCATCCTGGGTCATAGGGAAGTGGCTTATTCGATTTATCATCGAATACGGTGTTGCCGTTAGGGTTGCCGATGGGGTCGGTACCAGCATCGCTATAGAGCGTCGTGTTACCCTGTGAACGGTCAGAGAAATAACGCTTTTGGAACACAGAATCGACAGCATTGCCATAAATGAGACGATAACGTTCCGTCAAGGTCGAGTTGTAAAATGGAGCAGAGAAGCGGTCAATCATGTGGCTAAAGATATTGGTATTGCCATTGGTACGCAACACTTCTGCCATATTCTGTGGATTGACAAGCACTCTCTCCAAACGGTTGATATAGCCATTTTGACAAGTGATATCCTGTTCCAGCACTTTACTGTCATAAACGAAAGCATCTGTTTTCTCACGAGTCTGCCCTGTAATAATAGAAAAATCCTCGTCAGTGATGCTTTTGTTAGCCAACTGAGTTGCAAGGAAATGAGTCATCATCGGAGTAGTGGCATCAAGGGCAAGGTAGATACCCTTGTCATTGTTGCGGAAACGTGCCCAATAGTCCTTGTCAGCAGCATTGTAACTGATAGGCAAGTCGGCAGCGAAGAGATGAGGTACCGAATCAGTCACATCGGCAGCCGTTTCTCGACGCAAAGCCTGTCCTTTGTCAGGTTGAGCATTTTCATCACTACCTGCAGCCGTGCTCGACATCATTTCGAGCAGGTAAGCATTGTTAATCATGGCACTGTTCAACAGCAGCTTCTTCTGACTTTGCGTCAACTGGTCGTAGCTGTGAACGCCCCATGCGTTGCTCTGATAGAAAGTTGCGAAAGCCTCATCGTTAGCCACGAAGAGCGTTTTCGAACCTGTACGAGCTAACACCTCCTTGTAGCCAAGATCATTGATGAGCTTGACAAAGTTGGTGTAGTTGCCTTGGCTTTCGAGATACTCGTAAATGCTCGACCCCAACCACGACGGATCAGTGTCATCTAGCGTGTAGTCGTCCTTGCACGAGTAAGTCGCTCCGCACATGGCAAATAGGAAGAAAGCCTTAGCGGCATACTTTCCTAATGTACAAAAGCGTTTGTTCATAAAGGTTAGATATTGTTTAGTATTATTGTATAATTATCTTGTGATTAGCCTCTATCGCAATACATAATTTAGTTATACCCAATCCCACTGGATGAGGCAAAAAAACCATTTGCAAAGATAACATAAGTTGACAAGACTCAAATACGGGAGGACACCACAATGTCTCACTTTAACATTATTTAACTACAAAATTGTTAAAATTTCTTTAGGTTAATCATTTAGCAATCCATTAATAAACAAAAGGCATCAGAGAATACCTGATGCCTTCCTTTTGATATAAGAACTCATTTTATCTGCTAACGAACATATATTTTGACAGACTTAGTGCCAGCCTTAATAAGATAAATGCCTGGCGAAAGCACAGAATCCGAAGAGAGTTTGGCACCCGCAATATTATAAACCTCAAAGGAAGATACACCTTCAACATAAATACGTCCATCAACCACACGAGGAACCAATCGAGTGACAGACTTGCCTACAGGAACCGACTGAATAGCCGTGGCAGGAGAAGCGACGCTAATAACAGACGCGATAGCAACCCAACCGAGGTCATCACGATAAGCCGCATATTTGTCAGAAGTGGAGGATTTAGAAATAGTAGTACCATCAACAGTAAGGTCATGGTCAAGCATACGACGTACTTTAGCACCAACAGTCCACTCTTTATTGTTCTCATCCTTTTCCGTCACATCTGTACGACGCAACACACACAGGGAAGGGAAGTTATTGGTCTGCAGATTGGTGAGGACAACGGGCTGATAAAGGTACAGTTGCTCATTCTTAATCGAATCACCCTTTTCATCATAAGTGGAAAGATAGAATCTGTTTTCTCGAACCGTTGAGCCATAAATCTGACTATCCACGCCACGACCTGCTGCCACCATGATGCCATTGTCTTCATCTACAGTAGCAACTCCAGGAGTAATGGCAAGATAGCATACCTTCTTGGACAAAGCAATCTTTCTACCCGAAGCTTCTTCCGAATAGATAATAAACTTAAACCCTGTGTTGGTCACATCAAAGACTCGTGCAGAAAGGGTTGTTTTAGGATCAGCACTGATGTAACCCGGATTCCTGATTTCAGCAAGCACAACTGGGGTCACCCCTTCTGGGAACGGTTGAACAAAAGTCACCTCTGTTACATCCGTCCAAGTGTCACTACCTGTCGCCTTATTAGCATCCACCACACCCACTTCACAATCAAGGTCACCATATTTATAATTACCCGCCTTCAGTGCCAAGAAAGGCACTTCTTCATTATTTTTCAATTCACCCGTATTCGTCTGCCAAGGATAGAGTTGGAAGGTGAAATACGCCTTATTATTTTTAGCTGCCGTGATATTACCAACAGACAATGTTGTATTCTTATTAGTCATGGTACCCATAAAAACACAAGGTGCGTCGTCAAATGCTTCCGAATAATAGGTGGTATTCTCCTCCAGATTATCAATCGACAGTTTTCCATATTGGAACTCATTAGTACCTTGCGCTGGAGCTACATTCACAGTGACATCATCTGTAGTGAAAGTCTTATTATTGTATGTAACAACTTTGACACGATAAGCATACACACCTGGATCTGCAATCGTATCAGTATAAGCATAGGTCACACCCCCTAAAGAGTTTTTATCTTTCGGAGTCACGGAGGCCACATTGGTATAGGTGCTGGCTCCTGGCAACTTGCACTGCACGGTGATGGTTTCCGACAGGTCGCCATTAGGATCAATCCACGAGAGTGCCACGGTTCCCCTCACACGGTTGTAGGTACTCGCGAAGTCTGTCATGTTTTCCAGACGGGTTTCTTTCGGGACAAATTCATAGGAAGCATTATAACCCAGCCCCACATCCATCGTAGAGTAGTACTTACCGAGATCTGTCAGTGCACCGCTTTCATAGATGTGCGCCTTGCTCTCACTGTTCCAGTAAGCATAGCGTTCCACACAATCCATCGAATTGAGGTTGTTAAGGATGCGCTTGGTCGTTTCAAGAATCTGCGAATTGGTCACCCCACTACCAAAGGCACCGCTTCCACCGCTCCATGACGCGCCCCAAATCCACTCAGAAATCCAGATGGGACGTTTGTAGTTGGGCCACCAATAGTTCTTGAGGTTGTTAAAGTTACCTTCTGTCCAGTAGCAGTGGGCATCGACGATGTCACAGCGCCAGCCACGTGCATCAACAGAATCAAGGAACACCTTGATGACGGAGCCTGTTCCGTTCCAGTAATCGCTACCATCCCATGAAGAAGGGGTACAGAGACGCATACCTGTACGCATGAGGTTCTGCCAGTTGTCAAGGATGGTTGCCACACTCTGAGGATGGTCGTCACTTTGGTTGGCAGGCTCATTGTTGGTCTTCATGTGGCAAGAGCCGGTCACACCGCCACAAGTGGAGGGAGAGGGGTAGTCTTCGTAGATGTGGTTAGGCACCCACTCTGTGTCAGGCAGGTTACTGGCGTTGCCTTGCGCCCAATCATAGCACCATGAGGTGTTGAGGGCTTGGTTAGCGTTATTGTCTCCATTGCTTGCCAAGCCTGCCTTGTGAGCATTCTGCCACTTAAAGAGGCGGTAGGAGGAGATGCGGTGGTCAAGGATGTTGGGGAGGGTCTTCACCTCCAAATCTTCTTGATCTGCGATGAAGCAACGACTGTAGCCCCAACCGCTTGTACCGACAGCAACGGTCACCATATAGCCACGCTTCAACTTGAAAGAACGAATCTTGTTGTTGAGGTTAGCGTCCGTCAGAGTCTTCATGAATCCACCACTGCTGCCCTCGCTGTAGCTGGTGCATACCTCTCCCTCGAAGTTTTGTTCGGTGTAGCAGGTCAGTGGAGCCATATCCTTAGCATAGGGGAAAACGATGGCACCTCTTCCGTACATCTTCACTTGGCAGTTCTCACCGTTGATGGCTTTCGCTCCACCTATATAGATGTAGTCCATCCAGTTAGCTATCACCTTGCTGGGCTTAATGCTGGCAATGATGAGTACGGCGTGCTCAGTGTTCACGATATCAACACTGCCCGTTGTGGCAAACGGCGTGGTACCTGTCACGATGTAGTCAACATCGGCGGTCAATTGAACAGCGTCAGTCACTTGCTCAACGGTTGTCTTCTCGTTGGCAGCTTGGGCTGATAGTCCCAGAACCATCAGCAAAACGAGTGTAAAGTTCCTTATTTTCATAGTTCCTGTGATATTTGTTGCCTTTTTATTATATAATAATGTGTCATGTTATTTGGCGGTATAGAAATCTGTAATGCGTTGAATGGCTCGCGTACATACCGGGCAGAAATCTTCTACCTCGTTGATTTTCATACGGCATTCTTGTGCAGGACGATAGCATCCTTTGCTCTGATAACCAGCCCCTTCAAACACACCCACAACCTGTGTACATTTGTTCAGTGCTTCCATCGCCTTCATGTCGTTCTTGTCGATTTGCTTGAAGTTGGGCACCTTGGGGTCAATTGGTGTGGGGATAGGTTGCTTCTTGGGCATCAAATCAGCCCATTTCGAATTGAAGTCTTTCAGTGTAGTGATATTAGGTTCCCATGGTTCGGTATCAGCAGGATACCACTCGGAATCCATGTCATCATAGGCATATTCATCTGCCAATCCTGCATAGCTATGACCAAACTCATGCACAAAGACCTCTTTGAAGGTCGGGTGGTCGCTGGTGGAGAACGTAACCTGATTGTATATGCCACCGCCGCCATAGGTATCACTATTGACCAACACCATAATATGCTCAAAAGGCACCCCCGAAAGGAGATCATAAATACGATGCATATCTTGCGACATCAAGTAACGGTCAGAATAGAATGTATCGTAATGACTACCTGCAGGCGTGGTATGCCAAACACCTCGATGAGGCACCGTGGGACCAGCCTCCCTTGAAGGGGCTGCTACCGCCACCACATTGAAACGACCTTTCAGTGACTTGAAAGGTTCCCTTGCAAATAAGGCATCCACAGCACGTTGGCAATCATGGTAGAACTTACCCATTTGCGCCTCTGTATAACCTTCGGCAACGATGGCAAGATCGATACATTCAGTGATGTTTACACCAGCAAAGGGGTCATACTCACTGGCCACATAGGTACGTCCCTTACCACTGCGAGGCCCGTCTTCGGCCTTAGCCAACGAGGTACTGTTTCCCCCTTTCCACACATAGTGGAATGGAATGCCATTATCTCCAATTTTCCGAATCAAAATATCTTGGGGGTCAACCAGATGGGTCATCTCTGCAATCACCGCCTGATGATTGTTGGTCAACGTCACGGTTATGTCAATTTCTTTCTTAGGAAAGGGGATATTATAGGATGCTTCGAAAGCCTTATCCACTTTTTTCGCCTCATCATATTGCAACCATTCTTGAAACAGCGTAGAGAAAGTCGTCACATAAATGACTTCCTGCGAAGCATGGTCTTTCACCGTCACTTGCCCATTCCCGTTCAAGAACTTCTCTGCCAAACGACTCCTGCGTCCAGCCCACCTGTCTTGCTTCTTCAGTTCTTGCAAATAGATGTGTTGCTCATGGGCATTTCCTGCAAAGATATAGTCCAAGCGCAAAGTGGAATCTTCAAAAAAATCATCAAAATTTTGTGCGCAGGCACTCAACGTACAAAATAAGGTTAGAAAGAAAGTTAAGTATTTCGTCATATAGGTTAGTTTTTGATTTCGCCACAAAGATACGAAAAAAAATAATGTGCAAGAACTTTGAAGGAATTTTTCTTACACATTATTTATATATTAGAGCATTTTGTCCTGCAAAAATTGCCCTGTGTAACTATAAGCGCACTTTGCCACCTCTTCTGGTGTACCAGTCACCACCACATTGCCACCTCCTTGTCCCCCCTCAGGACCAAGATCGATAATGTGGTCAGCACATTTGATGATATCCATATTATGCTCAATGATAAGAACTGTATGTCCACGAGCTATGAGGGCATTAAAAGCATCAAGCAATTTCTGAATGTCATGGAAGTGCAATCCTGTGGTAGGTTCATCGAAAATGAACAGAGTTGGTTCCGATTTCTCCTGACTGAGGTAATATGCCAATTTGATACGCTGGTTTTCACCACCTGAAAGGGTGGAAGAAGTCTGTCCCAACTTGATATAGCCAAGCCCCACATCTTGCAGCGGCTTCATTTTCTCCACAATCTTCTTCTGCTTATGTTTGGTAAAGAATTCCACGGCCTGATTGATGGTCATTTCCAACATATCGTAAGCATTCATGCCTTGATACTTCACTTCCAAGATGTCACTCTTGAACCGTTTGCCATGACACGCCTCACATTCCAACACCAAATCGTTCATGAACTGCATCTCAACCGTCACCGTTCCCTCGCCCTTGCACTCTTCACATCTACCACCTTCTGCATTAAATGAGAAGTAAGCCGGTGTATATCCCATCTGTTTGGACAATTGCTGCTCTGCCAAGAGCTTGCGAATTTCATCCCATGCACCAATGTACGTCACAGGATTGGAACGGGAGGAGGTGCCAATAGGATTCTGATTGATGAAGTCCACACGCCTAATCATATCCATGTCACCTTCCAATTTTGAGAACAATCCTGGCTTCTCCGCACTCTCCCCAAGATGCCGTTTCATGGCACGATACAAGATGTCACGCACCAATGACGACTTGCCCGAACCCGAGACACCTGTCACACAAGTCATCACGTTGAGTGGAAACTTGACATCAACACCCTTTAAGTTATTGGCACGGGCATTCTTCACCAAGATGTAGTTGTTCCATGGCCGACGGCTCTCAGGAATGGCAATCTTCTCCTTTCCTGTCAGATAGTCAAGTGTGTGGGAAAGCCCCCCAACCACAGCCCCTTTGGAGGTAGGGGGACCTGCATACATGATTTTCCCCCCCAGTCTCCCTGCGTCAGGACCTATATCGATAATATAATCAGCCGCTCTCATGATTTCCTCATCATGTTCCACCACTATCACGGTATTTCCCAGTTGCTGCAATTGCCTCAACACATGAATCAGCCGTTGTGTATCCCGAGAATGGAGTCCAATGCTTGGCTCGTCCAATATGTACATACTACCCACCAACGAAGAACCGAGGCTGGTGGCAAGATTGATGCGCTGGCTCTCGCCACCAGACAACGAATTGCTCAAGCGCGACAGAGTGAGGTAACTCAACCCCACATCCACCAAGAACTGCAGTCGGCTCTTGATTTCCACCAACAATCTTTTCGCAATCTTGGCCTCTTGTTCTGTCACCTTTAGTGTTCTGAAAAACTCGTTCAATTCGTCAATGGAAAGTTCACACAATTCCGTAATGCTTTTGCCACCCACTTTCACATACTCCGATTCCTTCTTCAATCGCTTTCCGTGACACGTCGGACAGACAGTCTTGCCTCGGTATCTTGCCAGCATCACACGATACTGAATCTTATACTGATTTTCTTTCAGCATCCGAAAGAATTCGTCAATACAAATGGAATGATTGCCCCATTCGTTCTCTTCATACACTCCATGCCAAAGTACATCCTTCTGCCGCTGTGTCAGTTGAGCGTACGGGATAAAGACAGGGAAATGCTCATATTTGTCCGCCCTCCGCACAAACTCCTTTCTCCACTCCCCCATCTTCTCACCTTTCCAACATGCCACAGCACCATCATACACGGACAAGTCGGGATCAGGGATAACGAGGCTCTCGTCAATGCCTATGATTCTACCATACCCCTCACATTCAGGACAGGCTCCCACAGGCGAATTGAAGGAAAACATCTGGTCGGTTGGCTCCTCAAACTCGATGCCATCTGCCTCAAATTTCAGAGAAAACTCCTGCATCTCCCCATCCTCAAATTTCAAAATACACTTTCCATCTCCCTCATACAATGCTGTATTGGCCGAATCCACCAAACGGTTAATGGTTGCCTTATCATCCCCCACTTTCAGACGGTCAATCACCAGATTCATTCCCTTTATTTTTGAAGATTTCATTTGAGCCTGTTGCAATGCCATCACCTCCCTCCATTCACTAATCCTCATCACCTCTCCTTCCACTTCTATTCTCAAGAATCCCGTCTTCTCATTCACATCCAACTGTTCCTCCAACGTTCTGCCATTCCTCACGACCAAAGGTGTCATCACCATCAGCCGAGTTCCCAGCTCATGTGCCAACATACACTGAATCATATCATCAGTCGTGTTCTTTTTCACCTCCTGTCCGCTCACTGGCGAGAACGTCCGTCCGATTCTTGCATACAGCATCCGCAGATAGTCATATATCTCCGTACTCGTCCCCACCGTCGAGCGTGGATTCCTACTGCTCACCTTCTGTTCAATCGCAATGGCTGGCGATATACCCTCAATAAAATCACATTCAGGCTTTTTCAATCGACCCAGAAACTGCCTTGCATAAGTCGAAAGACTCTCCACATAGCGTCGCTGTCCCTCAGCATATAGTGTATCAAACGCCAGCGACGACTTGCCACTACCACTCACCCCCGTGATGACCACAAACTGGTCGTGCGGAATCTTCACGTCGATGTTTTTCAGGTTGTTCACCCTCACACCACGCAAACTGATATAATCCTTATAGTCGAAGTTTTTCAATTTCATGCTTCCCATAGACGTATAGACAAATAAATAATACGGCAAGGACTGCCTCAGAACACCAACCCTTCTTCCTCATCTTCCTGTCGTTTAGTGGCAGCCTTGCGTTCCTCCTCCTCTGGCTTATACTCGTTAAGGGTGGTGCCGTAGGTAGTGCGGAGCACTCGGAACTCGGTACGACGGTTGAGAGCATTAAGCACCTCTTGCTCATCCTTGTCTTTGATGGCAAGAATGTAGTTCTCAGTCAACGTATCATTCTCTTGCACAGTCACTTTAGGTGTCCCAGCCGAGAGGGTCTCCACCAACTTTTTGGTGATGACCTTAGGGCGCGACTCACCATAGCCCACCGCCGTGAGACGGTCTTTGGCGATGTCATGCTCAATGAGGTAACGCACCACCGACTCAGCACGCCGTTGGGAGAGCCGCTGGTTGTAAGCATCGTTGCCACGATAGTCGCAGTGAGCTGACAATTCGATGGTGATGTTGGGGTTCTCGTTCATCATTGCCACCAACTTGTCAAGTGCCTCAGTCGATTCGGGTGTGAGGTCTGCCCTGTCAAATTCATAGAAGATGTTGTCGATGAGCACAGGCACATTGATAGGTGGCAGAGGGAACTGAAGGGTGTATTCGTGGCTCTCCTCCGAATCCTCCACTCGGATTTCGTTTTTCACGTTCAGATACCCCTTGCAGGTGCCCAGCAGCACATAGTCAACACCTGGTGTCAACACTTGGGTGAATGACCCATCGCCCTTCACCGAGAGTTTTAGGTTTGTGCCATCATTGCCCACCATATAGACAAGTGCCTCTGGCAGCTCGTAGCCATCTTTCTCATACACCCAGCCCGTCACGGTTTGCAGAATCTCGGGGCACTCAAACGAGAAGATATGTTCCCATCCCTTCCCATCACCACGCGAAGAACAGAAGTAGCCACGATTGTGTACACCCTCGAAGGTCATGCCATAATCGTCGGCTGCCGAATTGAGCGGATACTGCTGATTCTCGACAATGGTGCCTCGCAAGGAGTCCTCATGAGCAATAAAGATGTCAAGACCACCCATGCCGGGATGACCGTCGCTGGAGAAATAGAGGTCGCCATTGGGCCGAAAGACAGGAAACATCTCGTCACCAGCCGTATTAATAGGTCGTCCCAGATTCTCCATGCCACCAAAGCCACTGTCGAGGATGCGGGTGCGCCAGATGTCCATGCCACCCTCTCCGCCAGGCGAATCGCTGACGAAGTAGAGCCATTGCCCATCGGGACTCACCGCCGGATGGGCAAAGGACGTGAGTGTGTCACGAGAGATGGCACACTTGGTGGGTTTGCTCCACGAGGCATCGCTGCGCTGTGACTTCCAAATTTCAGCATAACGAGGATAATCGGGGTCGCTGCTGCAACGGGTAAAGTACATTGTCTTGCCATCTGGACTGAGACAGGATGCACCCTCATCATACTCAGTATTCACCTCGCCCTCAATCACGTCCACAGGTTGCCACTTGCCCTGCTCGTTCTTTCGAGAGAAGAAAAGGTCACCAAACTTTAAGCCTGTCACACCCGATATGTCATCGCCCGTGGCATCGTTGCGTGTCGAAGAGAGCACCAACTGGTCGGCATCGTCACCCACCAGCATGGGGCTGTAGTCGGAACGCCGCGAATTGAAGACGGCCTCCTTCTTCACCTTATACTGATTGGGCTTCGCTTTCCACTGCGGCCCCAGTTCGCAAGAGAGCAAACCGCTGTGCGCCAATTCACTGCCAACATCAAACTCCAGATACTGGGTGAAATTCTGTGCTGCCTGCTTATACTGGCCCGCCTTCAGTTGCTGACGGGCGATGTGCAGGTAGGCAGAGCTGTCAGGCATATTGTATCGGATAGCATTCTGATAGGCGGCAATCGCCTTCTGTGTATAGCCGATGTGCCGATAGCACTCCCCCATCTTGAATGCGCGAACAGCGCGTTTCGCCTTGTCCTTAGGAGGTGTACGCGAATACGACTTCTTATAATTGAGACTTGCAGCATAATACTCACCAATGGCATAACTTTGTTCCGCCTTCTTGTAGGCAATGCCCTCATTGGAACACGAACAAACAGCCACAGCAACCATCACAAGCACCGTAGCCCACAAAATAATATGACGAGAAACACGTCGCATATTATATATAACGTATAAAGGCAACTTTTATTGTGTGTATCGCGTGCGTACCTCTCACACCAACCAGCAGAGGGTCGCACCTCGATGCTGTCTCCCTGATGCCGCATACCCTGGTGAGCCTCAGCCGCAGAGGCTCGCGGGGGTATGCGGGGAAGGCTCGTGAGCCTTTGCGGGGAATGGAAACAGGGACATCGGGGGAGTGGTCGCAGAGATGCGTGGGGTGCTTTGATGGGTAGAAGAAAGGGGGGGAGCGGGAGGAAAAGGGGTAAAAACTTTTATATAAAATTTTTCCTATAGGTTTATAGGCATTTTCCTCCCCCCTCTCTCTGACTTTTTAGATAAGAGATTGGAAGACAATAGGTTATAAAGGAAAATTTAGGTCTCATCCTCCCTTTTTCCTCCCTTTTTCCTCCCTTTCTCCTCCCTGAAATCAGACAAATAGGATATAAAATACGGAAAAACGTATCCATTTTTATCCCACATCCAGTTGAAATTTACGTTAGGTAATTTTCGTCGAACTGACGTTAAAATAGCATAAGCCGATTCGCCAAAATCGACCAAGATGTGGTCGATTCAGAGGTTATCCCTGTGTGATTTTGACATCACCTTATTGTGTTCGTGAAAAGAGCTATAAAGAGTGTACGGGCAAAAATCATCAAGCTTGGTCGAAGGGCAGTCGATAGGTACAGCCTTCCTTCCAGCGGGAACAGCCGTATGCGGCGCGACCTTTGATGATGTGACCTTGGTGGCAGAAGGGACAGGGCATACCAATCACTTCGTCGGGATTGTGGGCAGCTTTCACCTCCTCGGTGGTTTTCTTGGGAGAGGCATTCTTCCTTTGAGGTTGAAAACCTGCAGGGGCATTAGATGAAGCCACTTTCTTCACTTTTTTATTGACCTCTGGCCTTTCTCCTCCCTGCGAGACCGAGCCAGATTCCTTTCTACTCTGCCCTCGCTTCGTTCGTCGATTCAGGTCGTCCTCGGTCGTGACGGCAACGTGTCGGTTGGAATTGTCATTGCGCACCTGGTTGATGAGGTCGGTCACCATCTGCTTCAGTTCTTCGATGAAGGTTGGGGCATCGTATTGATGACGCTCAATTTCACGCAGTTTCTTCTCCCAAATGCCTGTAAGTTCGGCACTTTTGAGGAGTTCTTCGTGAATGATTCCGATGAGTTCCACGCCTGTAGGAGTGGCGATGAGATTCTTGCGTTCCTTGCGGATATAACGGCGCTTGAAAAGAGTTTCGATGATAGCGGCACGGGTGGAAGGACGACCGATGCCGTTCTCTTTCATCGCATCACGCAGCTCCTCATTCTCAACAAACTTACCTGCAGTTTCCATCGCACGAAGGAGGGTTGCTTCAGTATAAGGTTTTGGGGGCTGTGTCCATTTTTCAGAAAGCATGGGAAGATGCTCCCCACTCTCTCCCTTTTGAAAAACAGGAAGTGAATGGTCATCGTCGGCAGCAGGCTCTTCATCATCCGTACTTTCCGATGTATTCTTCTTGTAAATGACCTTCCAACCTTCATCAAGGATGGTGCGTCCACTGGTGCGGAACAGCACAGGCTCTTTTGGAGGCTGGGGGGACACTTCTCCAAAAACAGTCGTCGTCTCAAACTTGCAATCGGGGTAGAACACGGCAATGAAGGCACGAGTGACAAGGTCATAGACACGACGCTCCATATCAGTTAGGCTGATGGCTGGCACCCCTGTGGGGATGATGGCGTGGTGGTCGGTCACTTTCGAGGAATCAAAGACCTTCTTCGACTTCGGCAGCGTCTTTCCTTCCAAGGGTTGCGTAAACTGCTCATAACCTTTCAAGCCACGGAGGGTCTGCGGGCATTTGGCATAGATATCATCACTGAGGAAGGTGGTGTCCACACGCGGATAGGTGGTGAACTTCTTTTCATAGAGGCTTTGAATCAGTTGCAAGGTCTGTTCGGCAGAATAGCCAAACTTGCGGTTGCAATCCACCTGCAAAGAAGTCAAGTCGTACAGTCGTGGCGGTGCTTCCGTTCCTTTCTTCTTCTGGATGTCCGTCACCGTGAAAGGTTGCCCCTCAATGGATTGCAGCACAGCCCTCCCCTCTTCTTCTGTTGCATATTCTATCTGCCTGTAAATAGGCCCTTTGCTCTTGATGGTCTTGCCCTGTTCTGCTGCAGCTTTCACTTCGGCTGCATCCTCCGCTTCCGCCTCTTCATCGTGGGCAATGGCTGTGAATTTGGTATCACGATAAAAGGTGGAGAGCACCCAACTCTGTTTGGGCACAAAACTTTCTATCTCCTGTTGGCGACGCACGATGAGCGCCAGCGTGGGGGTCTGCACACGTCCAATGGAGAGCACCTGACGGTCTTGCCCATACTTGAGCGTGTAGAGGCGCGTGGCGTTCATTCCGAGCGTCCAGTCGCCAATGGCACGACAAAGTCCTGCCTCATAGAGCGACTGGTATTCGATTTGGTCTTTCAACTGATTGAATCCCTCACGGATAGCCTCTTCCGTCAGCGAAGATATCCACAAGCGTTTGACAGGACACTTTGCTCCTGCTTTCTGCATCACCCAGCGCTGAATCAGTTCTCCTTCCTGCCCAGCATCGCCACAGTTGATGATGCCATCAGCTGCCTGCATCAACTTCTCGATGGTGGCAAACTGACGCTTCACACCCTCATCATCCTTCAGACGGATGCCAAAACGCGCCGGAATCATGGGCAAGTCCCAAAGATCCCAACGTTTCCAGCGTTCAAAGTATTCATGGGGATGCTTCAGTTCACACAAATGTCCGAACGTCCATGTGACTTGATAGCCATTGCCTTCGATGTAACCTTGCTTCATGTCTCTGGCACCCAACACGTTGGCAATATCACGCGCCACACTCGGTTTCTCCGCTATACAAACAATCATACCTTTTTCTGCTGGTCATGCAATTCTTTCGCTTGCCGCAGGATATCGCTGGCAAAGATGAAGTCTTCCAGTTTCTTGTTGGTGGCATCCATGATTTCCTTATTGCTACCCTGCCACTCGGCACGCCCCTCACAAATGAAGGTGATGTTCTCACCAATGCCCATCACGGAATTCATGTCATGCGTGTTGACGATAGTGGTGATTTTGTCCTCATGCGTGATGCCTGCGATGAGTTCATCAATCACGATGCTCGTCTTGGGGTCAAGGCCCGAGTTGGGTTCATCGCAAAAGAGATATTGGGGTTGTAGGACGATGGCACGTGCAATCGCCACACGCTTCTGCATACCACCCGAAATTTCTCCAGGGAACTTGCTCTCCGCTCCCGCCAGATTCACACGTGCCAAGCAATCGAGAGCACGTTTCTTTCTGTCTTCGTAGGCATCGTATGAGAACATATTGAGCGGAAACATCACGTTGTCGAGCACGGTCATCGAATCAAACAATGCCGCACTTTGGAAAATCATGCCCATCTCACGTCGCAGGAGAATCTTCTCCCTCTTAGTCAGCGACACGAAATCACGGTCGTCGTAATAGATGCTTCCACGGGTTGGAGTGAGCAGTCCCACGATGTTCTTCATCAGCACCGTCTTACCGCTACCACTCTGGCCGATGATGAGATTGACCTCACCATCACAAAACGTGGCATTGATGTCCTGAAGCACTTCCTTGTCCTCAAAACTCTTGTATAGGTGTTCTATCTTTATCATGTTATTATTCTATGTCAGCATATTAGTCAAGAAGATGTCGGAGAACAGAACGAGAATGCTGCTGGTGACGACAGCATCGGTGCTCGACACTCCAACCTCCACACTGCCACCTTCAACGGTATAGCCTTTGTAAGCGGAAACACTGGTGATGATGAAGGCATAGAAGACGGCCTTAATCATGCCACACCAGAAGAACCACTGGTTGAACTGATAGCGGAAACCCTCGGTCAGTTCAGGCACGGTAGTGGTACCAAGCAGGGAGGTGGCGTAGGCACCGATGATGCCCGCTGCCACACTCAGTGTGACCAAGATGGGCATGATGGTCATCAGCCCCACAATCTTTGGAAAAATAAGATAATTGGCAGAATTGACGCCCATGATGTCGAGCGCGTCAATCTGCTGGGTGATGCGCATGGTGCCTATCTCGGAAGCAATGTTGGAACCCACCTTGCCTGCGAGTATGAGACACATAATGCTGGATGAGAACTCCAACAGCATGATTTCACGCGTAGTGTAACCAACCACCATACGCGGCATCCACGGACTCTGAATGTTGAGCTTAATCTGGAGGCATATCACCGCTCCGATGAAGAAAGAAATAATGAGCACGATGCCGATGGAGTTGTAGCCCAACTGATACATTTCAGTTACATATTGTTTGAAGAACATACGCCAGCGGTCGGGCTGTGAGAACACACGCCCCATCAGAATGACATACCTGCCCAAATGTGTTAATCCACTTCTTACTGAAAGCACTTTTTGTCGTTTTTAATGATTTATAAATAGCAAAAACTTCGCAAAATTAGTGAAAATTGTTCAAAAGAGCGACTTTTAACATAGTTTTTTCCTTCAGAAAGTGACTAATCAACAAACAATTCGTACTTTTGTAACTCATTTGACAGAACGTATGGAATTAAAAACGATATCAGCAACCACAAATGCCGGTGATGCCGAGGTACCAGAGTATTCGGATGACAGGAACACTCTCTACACCCGAAATCTGGTGAAAATCTATGGCAAACGTACGGTGGCAAATGATGTGTCCATCAGTGTTCGGCAAGGGGAAATTGTGGGATTGCTCGGACCTAACGGTGCCGGCAAAACCACATCGTTCTACATGACAACGGGACTTGTGGTGCCGAATAGTGGCCGTGTGTTCATCAATGAGCAGGAAATCACGAAAGACCCAGTATCAACCCGCGCGAAGAAAGGTGTGGGCTATCTGGCACAAGAGGCCAGCGTGTTCCGAACCATGAGCGTGGAAGACAACATCATGACTGTGCTGGAGATGAAATACAAGTCAGCGGATGAACAACGGAAGCACCTGGAACGGCTGTTGGACGAATTTAACTTGCAGAAAGTAAGGAAGAACCGAGGCAACCAACTGTCAGGAGGTGAACGCCGCCGTTGTGAAATAGCCCGATGTCTTGCTATCGACCCGAAGTTCATCATGCTGGACGAACCCTTTGCAGGCGTTGACCCCATCGCTGTGGAAGATATCCAATATGTCGTTTGGAAGCTAAAAGACAGAAACATCGGCATCCTCATCACCGACCACAACGTACAGGAGACGCTCTGCATCACGGATCGTGCCTACTTGCTGTTCGAGGGACGCATTCTGTTTAAGGGTACACCACAAGAGCTTGCGAATAATGTCATCGTGAGAGAGAAGTATCTGGGCAGCAACTTTGTTCTTCGCCCAAAGAATTTCCAAATGATTGAAGAGAAGAAGAAAAGAGAACTGGAAGAAAATTAAAAAAACACATATTATATAATATACATGACAGAAACCGAAAAGTTAGTAAAAGCTTGCATCGCAGGCATACAGGAAAAGAAAGGAAGGAAAATTCGTCTTGTCAATCTTGATGGCATTGATGACACTATCACGAAATATCTCGTCATCGGCGAGGGTAATTCGCCCAGTCAAGTGGCTGCTCTCACAGAATCGGTCAGGGAGTTTGCCCACAAAAAGGCAAATGCACGCCCATCGGCAGTGGATGGTACTCGAAACAATCTGTGGGTGGCAGTCGATTTCATTGATGTGGTTGTACACATCTTCGTGCCCGATGCACGCGAATTCTATGATGTAGATAACCTGTGGGAGGACGCAAAGATTACAGATGTGCCAGACCTTGATTAAATGGACTCAATGGAAACAACGAACAACAATAACAACAAACTACAAAAGCCGCGTTTCAACTTCACGTGGCTCTATATCCTGCTGATTGCAGGACTTGTCTTCATGGTTTTCACGCGGCGTGATGTTTCGGCGACGAGAACGGTTGACTACACAACGTTCAAGGAACTGGTATCGGATGGATATGTGTCTGACATCACCGTCAATAAAGACAATTACACCTTAACACTGGGCATTGATGCCAAACACTACAAACAAGTGTTTGGCACGGTCAACAAGGGAAAGAACCCCGGACGGATCAAAGTGGAGTTCGGCTCCATCGACAATCTGGAGAATTTCATTGATGCACAAAACCAAGAGGGGAACTTCCAAGGAAAGGTGAACTATGAGCGCGACAACGACTTTCTCAGCAACCTGTTTTGGAACGTCGTCCCCATCATCGTCATCATATTCGTATGGATTTTCCTCATGAGAGGCTTTGGTGGAGGCGCTGGTTTGATGGGAGGTGCAGGCAGCATCTTCTCCGTTGGACGGTCAAAAGCCCAACTCTTTGACAAGGATGACAAGAATACGCCCCAAATCACCTTCAAGGATGTGGCAGGACAAGCTGGTGCAAAACAAGAGGTACAGGAGATTGTGGACTTTTTGAAGACCCCCGACAAATACACCAATTTGGGAGGTAAAATTCCAAAGGGTGCACTGCTGGTAGGTCCTCCCGGAACAGGTAAGACATTGCTTGCCAAGGCTGTAGCTGGCGAGGCAGGTGTTCCGTTCTTCTCGCTTTCAGGTTCTGAATTTGTGGAAATGTTCGTAGGCGTGGGTGCCAGCCGTGTGCGCGACCTCTTCCAGCAAGCAAAGGCGAAAGCGCCATGTATCATCTTTATCGATGAGATTGATGCCATCGGACGTGCTCGCAGCAAGACAGCCGCGATGGGGGGTAACGACGAGCGCGAAAGCACCTTGAACCAACTTTTGACCGAAATGGATGGTTTCGGCACCAACAGCGGTATCATCATCATGGCAGCCACCAACCGTGCTGACATTTTGGACGGAGCATTGCTGCGTGCAGGTCGTTTCGACCGTCAGATTCACGTAGATTTGCCAGACCTTAACGAACGCAAAGAAATTTTCATGGTTCATCTACAACCCCTCAAAATAGATGAAACAGTGGATGTGGCACAACTGGCACGTCAAACGCCAGGGTTCTCGGGGGCCGACATTGCCAACGTCTGCAACGAAGCAGCACTCATCGCAGCCCGCAACAACAAGGAATGGGTTGATAAGCAGTGCTTCCTCGATGCCGTTGACCGTATTATCGGTGGCTTGGAAAAGAAGACCAAACTGCTCACGGCACATGAGAAGAGAACCATCGCCATTCACGAGGCAGGTCATGCCACCATCTCGTGGTTCCTTGAATATGCCAACCCATTGGTGAAAGTGACGATCGTACCACGCGGACAGGCACTGGGTGCTGCTTGGTACATGCCTGAGGAACGCCAGATTTCCACGAAAGAAGAAATACTTGATGAAATCTGTGCCACCTTGGGAGGACGTGCCGCAGAGGAACTCTGTGTAGGGCGCATCTCGACAGGTGCCATGAACGACCTCGAAAAAGTGACCAAGCGTGCTTATGGCATGATAGCATACGCTGGTATGGGCAGCAAACTTCCGAATGTCTGCTACTACGACAACCAGGAATATCAGTTCAACAAGCCATACAGCGAGAAGACTGCCGAAACCATTGACGAGGAGGTTCGGGCACTTATTGCTGGCGAATATGAACGCGCTAAACGGGTGCTCATCGAACATAAGGAGGGACACGCCCAACTGGCACAAATACTGGTTGACCGTGAAGTCATCTTCGCCGAAGACCTTGAGAACATCTTTGGCAAACGTCCTTGGACATCACGCACAGAAGAGATTATGGCTGCCAATGAGGAAAAAGATAAAGAGGATGACAAACAGCCCAACTCAACTGACCACAAGAAGGAAAATGAAGAAATTATCCGCCAGAAGATTGTACAAGCAGTCATAGAAAAGGCTGAAAAGGCGCAACAGGCGGCTGGCGACACTCAAGCAGAGGATCCTCAGAAAAAGTGAAGACGGCCGCTGATACTAACTGAACAAAAACCACCAAAAGTGAAGAACCTAATCATACGTACCATCACGGGAGCCTTGTTCGTTATCGTCCTTGTGGGCGGTATCATCTGGAACCCCTACTCTCTCTTAATACTCTTCACCGTCATCACAGCCATGACGGTGTGGGAGTTCACAACGCTCGTCAATCGACATCTGCACCTGCACGTTAATCGTTTCATCACAACGGTAGCAGCAGCTTATCTGTATGTGGCAGTATGGGCATTCAACACCAACATCATGGGAGCCGAGGTTTTTATCCCCTACCTTATCTCCATCATCTACCTGCTGGTGGCAGAAATCTACTTTGACCGACCTGACACCATTCAGAACTGGGCGTTGACCTTTATGGCACAACTCTACATCGCCCTGCCATTTGCATCGTTCAACACCCTCTGCTTCATCAGCACACCTGCAGGAGTTAGCTACTACTATTGGTACGCCCTGTCATTGTTCATCTTTCTTTGGGCCAATGATTCGGGAGCCTATCTGTTGGGCACATGGCTTGGCAAGCATCGCCTCTTTCCCCGCATTTCTCCGAAGAAGTCATGGGAAGGAAGCATCGGAGGCGGTCTGACGGCCATCGCCGCCTCGCAAGTCATTGCATCGTTCATCCCATTTGCAGAAAACCTTTCCACCCCACAAAGCCGTCTTCTGTGGGCTGGACTTGCTCTGCTCACCGTTATCATCGGCACTTGGGGGGACCTCGTAGAGTCTCTGCTGAAGCGCAAACTCGGCATCAAAGACTCTGGAAATATCCTACCTGGACATGGCGGCATGCTCGATCGCTTCGACAGTTCGCTGCTGGCCATCCCTGCTGCCGTCATCTACATCTACACCATCATGCTTAACATCATACATTAAATAATGTTTCGTGGGAAATGGCATCGTCACTTTCCGCAACCGTATTAACAACCTCTTAAAAAAACTAACTATGAGTGAAATTCAGAACCCCACTGAGGAACCTGTAGTTGAATCTACAGTGGAACCCGTAGCACCTGCTGCCGAAACAGTACCAGTAGCTGAAGAGCCTATGGCACCCGTCGAGGAAACAGCACCCGTGGCCGAAGAGCCAACAGCACCTGCTGCAGAAGAAAAATCTTCTGAAGAAGTTACGCCAGAAGAAGCGACTCCAGAAGAAGAAGCGACTCCAGAAGAAGCGACTCCAAAAGAAGCTGCCGAAGAAGAAGTTGCCGAAGAAGAGCCTCAGGCAGAAAACTTAACGACTCCTGTCGCCACTTTTGAAACAAAAGCCCAAGTCGTGGAACGACTCAAGGAACTGGCTGAAGGTGACGAAGAAGTAACACGTCAAGAACTCGACAGCCTGAAGAGCAACTTCTACCGCATCCACCATCAAGAGGCCGATGCCGCTTACAAGAAGTTTATCGAAGAAGGCGGAAATGCCGAGGAGTACACTCCTGCACCTAACCTCGAAGAGGCAGACTTCAAAGAGCAAATGGCAATTATCCGCGAAAAGCGTGCCAATCAAGCAGCTGCCCTCGAACAGGAACGTGAGGAAAACTATCAGAAGAAAATCGACATTATCGACAAGATAAAGGCACTCACTGAGAACCCTGATGAGATTAACCGTGGCTACAACGACTTCAAGGAACTGCAGCAGCAGTGGAACGACATCAAGGAGGTGCCCGCAGAGAAGGCAACCAACCTGTGGAAGAATTACCAACAGGCAGTTGAAGCTTTCTATGACACGCTGAAACTCAGCAACGAGCTCCGTGCCTACGACTTCAAGAAAAACCTTGAACGCAAGACGGCTCTGTGCGAAGCTGCTGAAAAGCTGGCTGACGAAACGGACATCATCGCAGCCTTCCGCAAATTGCAGCAACTCCATCAAGACTTCCGTGAGACAGGACCCGTGGCCAGCGACTTGCGTGAGCAGATTTGGACACGTTTCAAAGAGGCATCAACCGTCATCAACAAGCGTCATCAAGAGTTCTTCGAGGCTCGCAAACAACAGGAAGAAGAAAATCTCACGAAGAAGACTGCCATCTGCGAAACTATCGAAGGCTTCAACCTCGATGAACTGAAGACTTTTGCCGAGTGGAACGCCCTCTCTGATAAAATCACGGCACTGCAAGCCGAATGGAAAACCATCGGTTATGCACCACAGAAGATGAACACTAAAATCTTCGAGCGTTTCCGTGCAGCTTGCGACAACTTCTTCACACGCAAGAGCGAATACTTCCAGACGGTGCGCAACAACCTCAATCAGAACTATGCCCTCAAACTCGACCTCGTGGAGAAGGCTGAATCGCTGAAAGATAGTACCGATTGGAAAGCCACGACCGACACGCTGGTGGAGTTGCAGAAGAAATGGAAAGAGATTGGCACCGTGCCCAAGAAGTATAGTGACCAGATATGGGAACGCTTCAATGCCGCTTGCGATGCCTTCTTCGCCGCCAAGAAAGAAACAAATCAAGGTGCTCATGCTGAACAAACGGAGAATATGCAGAAGAAGAGAGGCATCATCGATATGCTGGCAGCCATCGTGCCAGAGGAATTTGAAGGTGACCTCCGTGCCAAACTCCGTGCCGCTCAGGAAGAGTGGAATCAGATTGGCCACGTGCCCTTCAAGGAGAAGGACAAGCTCTACAAGTTGCTGCGCGAGCAGATGGACCGTCTTTACGGCTTTGCCAACCAGAACGCCACCAAGCGTCGCATTGACCGTTTCAAGGAAAACATCAAAAACAGTGTAGGCAATGGTAACGATTTGCGTTCACGACTCACTCGCCAACTGGAAATCTTGAAGAACGAAATCAAAACCTACGAAAACAACCTCGGCTTTCTCAACCTTTCCAGCAAATCAAAGCAAGGCAACGCCCTCGTTGAGGAATTGAACCGCAAAATGGACAAACTCCGTGCTGACATGGAAGAAGTGAAGGCAAAAATTGCTGCACTCGAAGAAAGCAAATAACAACAAACCTCATTAAACAAAAAGGATGGCTCATTCGTAGTTCACGGATGAGCCATCCTTTTTTGATATGCACTCTTTGTTCTTTATCTCATCCTCTGCTTGAACCACCAAGCCACATTTTCCCACCACACCAACGGCATTTCGACTGGAGCCAAGGGGAACAACCGGCACAATCTCCAGAAACGTCTCCAGAACTTCCCTATTTTCGTTTCCTTTCCATACTTTCCGTCCGATAAGTCGAATGCGCTCACAATGCCGACATCCAAAATATCTTTCAACAAGCGTCGTCCCCAACGCTCGTTCGGCATACACAACAGATATTCGTCACGCATTCCCCACTCCTTAAAGATATACATCACAGCCTCCAAGAAACGTCCAAATCCCAACTCTTTCAACACTTTCACCGCATTTGTTCTCAAATCTTCCACACGTTCTTCTTTTTCCAAAGTTGCCACCAACCAATAATAGTCCACTAACTGCTTCATTCCACAGCCCTCAAACGCCCAGTGATGAATCAAATGCAACAAGATAAACACAAGGTTATACTCTGCTGTTGGTACAGGTATCCGCCCCACCCTCTCTGGTAATTCTACCATGTGATTCCATTGCTGTGTCTCCACTTTTTTCACCCACTGCTGCAAACGCATATTATACTTCTTTGATGTCAAACGCATTGGACGAAAATGGGCCTCCAACTCCGTGCCATCTTCCAATGTGACTGACACGTGAAAAAGGTTTCTATCCTTCACGTTATGGAACTTCCTCTTCATCTCTTTAGTCACCTCGACTTCCCCTCCAGACATCCAGATGTCGATGTCGCCATTCGAACGTCGCAGGGGCTGCGGATAGCAAACGCTCATGCCCTGCCCTTTCAGCACACACATCTTCGTGCCCTCCGTCCTGAAATCCTCACAGACTTTCACACACAACCCATTCTGTCGCCGATTGGCCTGTTCCACATAGTCCACCACTGCCAACCAATCCATGATGACCTCTATCGGGGGCATCTGCTCTTTAGGCAATCGTTCCACTCCACAGAACATCACCCCTATTACACCTTGTGCCGATGCCATCGACATCAATTGTGTCCAATCCTCTGCTGTCGGCACCATATCCAACCTCTCCGCATTGCCCAGAGCTATCCGAAGAAGAGACACAAACGTTTGATTCAACGATTTCATCACTTTCATTTTCTATCAAATACCCGAAGAGAGAGAGGCTGCCTCACGCAGCCTCTCTCCACCATTACATGTAACCTTTAAACTTGCTATTATGGGATACCGTTATAAAAGCCACTCACTTAAAGCTGGTTGTCCCAAATAGATACATCATTGGTTTCATCTGGTTCAGGCGTGTAATTATTACTGCCTGATGAAGAAGCACAAATGACATAAGTCTTCACATGGGGAGCCCGAACTCTCAGTGCTGGTTTTACATATTCCTTTTTCATATTACTATATCTATTTGATTAAACAATTCTTATTTTACAAACACTTTCTTGCCGTTAAAGATGTAGAAGCCCTTCGTCGGAACCTTCACTGGAACACCTTGCAAATTGTAGAAGACTCCGTTCTTGAAACGGTCAGAAGCACCTTCCGTCTTGTTTTCCTCCAGTGTTTCCTCAATTTGCAGTTGCTCAATACCTGTAGCCAGTTCATCTTCATCAATAAAGTAAACCTGCTTCACGTCACCATCTTGAAGGATGCCCGACTCGATGGCGCGGCGTTTTGCCTCTGCATCTTGATGGGTCAACTCGCGCGTGCTATGCAGCTGCATATAGGCAGTGTGATGCTTAGGCAGGCCGCCAGCATAAGCGCTTCCGTTCAGTACAGTACCCTTCTTCATCACCAAGTAGAAGCCCAAGCCAGAGACGTTATCTTGAATCACATCCTCCTTAGAATAGTCTTCCTGATCGTAGGAAACTGTCCAACCCGAGGCGGCAAGCATATAGTTCCAGTAAGTGTCATCTCCCTTGATTCTTCTTTGGTCAAGGATGCCATCTGTGAGTTCTGTAGATGGGATGTCACTTGGCAACACCACACCCACCAATTTGTTACCTGACATATCCGATGTTACACAGTTAATATCCGTTGTGAAGAGCGGCCACGACGTTGCGCTTCTGCTGCCATAAGTATGACTCACATCACCTGTCACCATGACACCCGAAGTGTTCGGATCTGACCAAATCCATGTAGCAGGTACGTATTTCACCTCTGACACCGTCACTTTACCTGCTGTGTTATATGATCCTTCGGAATCCTTCACGCCTGTCACCTTGTAAGCTTTCTGCTCGCTTCCGAGGAACGTGTATGCCAACGTATAGTCAACAGGATACTCGCGAGCTTCCGTTGCATAGCCAGCAGCTGAGACAGCCTTCGTGTTCACCGACACAGCCAACTTGTGAATGGTCACATTCTTCAGGTAGAGTTCCACATCACCGCCTGTACCATCGACTTTATAGACATTTAATGGTGTAGAAACATAAGTGTTCCAAGGCGCATAATATACGCGACCAGTATAACTCTGACGAGCTATGTAATTGGTTTCACTACCCACAGCCACACTCGAGTTGTTGGTGTCACCTGTCACGGCGAGGTACACTGTTTCGCCTGACTGCACGTTGGGCACCGTTACTTTATACACCTTGCTATTGCTGCATATCAAGCCGTTTGTGCTGGTTTCAAGTTCCAGTCCCGTGTCACTACTGTTCCAATACTCTGCAGGCATGATGCCCAAGCCATTCAACTCAGGAATCCACTCTTCGTTCCCTGTATTATAGTAGTACTTAAAGCCATAGAAACCTAACTTAGAGCCTGTGCAATAAAGTTTGTAGGTAGCTCCTCCCTTCACGCTGAAACTATAAGTTCCATTATACTTAGAAGAGACTGTCATGCCGTTGTAGCCATCAAGAGGCACCTCGTTCTCAAGGATATAGAATGGCTTGTTAGCAGCCAAAGAGATGCCCACATAGATTGTTCCATCATATTTGGGATAAATTGCATACACGGTGCCCCAATTAGACTCGCCATTGACATTGTTACCAGGTGTATAGGCTGTGAAGCCACTCATCGAGTTTGCCTTGGCAGCCATGAACGTGGCACTGTTCGATGCATCCGTACTGTGAACTCCATACACCATCTTCGCCACTTCCTCGCTGCCGTTCTTTACAGAGACGGTCTGGCAGGATGCGAACTGCTCGCCTGACTTCACTGCATAGGTCACTGAGCCAGAAGTAGAGCTCTTCTTGTTGTTCATCGTCCAACCAATCAGATTCTCCGGGTCGCCGATGTTGAACCGCTTGCCTGTTGAACCATTAGACCAGTGATGATAGCCAGACAAGCCTATATCAGTGGCCAACTTGTTGTTGGAGTCATTCCCCGTATCAGTCGTGAAATTCTCCATCGCCCAAGTGTATGGATATTGCTTCACGTTGTAGTCATACTCATAGACACGCACTTCCACATGGAGGCTGTCGAGCAGATAAGCCTGCTCTACATCCGTATAAGTGTCCGTTCCGCTATTGGTCGTTCTCGTTCCCATGAAGTGAGTACCCTTTTCTATCAGGGTGAAGCGCCCATGAGCACCCTTGTTGATGACCAACGTATTACCAGACATATAGCAGTTGTCAGCCGTCAATGTACCTGTGCGATTCACGATTTCAAACGTCTGGTCAAGGCTGCTCTGCATGTGGATGGTACCACGAGCATCAGTAAAGGTGGTGGAAATGTCGTCCTTTCCTGCCCTGCGGAGATAGGTATAGAGGTCCACATGATAGTTGGAGTCAACCCAAGTAAAGGTCTTGTCAGGATTCGTTCCCGATACAATGCCGATGTTCAGGTCTGTATCGATAAACTCACCTACTTCACCCACCTTGATGTTGTAGATATTGGCCCAACCGTCTTGGCTCAAAGTGAAAGACACATCGCCATCATTTTCTACGATAAACTCTTGATGCGCCAGTTTGCTGTTCTCATTACTACCCGAACCCAGATAGAAGTACTTGTAATTCATTGAAACGCCTGCCAAGTCCGTCACATTTTGCGCCAGCATCTTGTCGCCCACGCCACCTGTGGAATAGCGATTCCAGCGGAAACGGATGTGCTGTCCTTTCTTCAAGGCTGGGATGGTGAGCGTGGAGCCATTTCTGATGGTCATGGCATCGCAGGGGTCGTACGCATCCGTCAAGGTGTACGCATTCATGATGGCACTGTTGGTGGGGTCATTCGCACTGGTCAGGAGGTTGTCAGTCGTGATGTTCGTACCAAATCCGTAGGCACCCTTGTTGTCGGCTTCGTTCGTGGTGGTCACCAACAAACCCGCACTGGCATCGAGGAAGCGCGCATTGTCACCATCCACGGCTACCGAGGCTGCCATGACTGGGTTCACGATATAATACAAGGTATGGGAATCATCATTCGTATAACGACGAATCTTCCACGTCAAGCCCCAGTCGCTCGATTTGGCCGTATTGGCGAACAACTGTGCCTTGGTTTCGTTATCACCCACGCCCGTGTCTGTCGAGTAGAAACTCCACTCATGCGTAGAATAAGGCTTCGTGATGACATATTGAGACGTGTTGCCTTGCTCTGCCTGATACACCACGGTATTGGTCTGGTCGGTCACGGCACCGATGGCAGGACTGTACACCGTCACCACAACAGCACCGCCATTGCCCGAGATGTTAGAGACTTGTCCTGTTGAGGAATCAATCGTTGCAGACAATTCGCCTTTTGCCTCACAAGAATAAGAAGGATTATAGAGCCAGATATCCTGCTTGTAGGATGTTTCACCATTGCGCAGCACCACCGATTTTGTTCCATAGTCGAAATAGTGGTTGAGCTTATAGACCTCTATCTTGTAGATGTCCAAATATCGTCCGTCTGTGCCTGTGTTAATCGTCACATAATCGTTGTCAGCGACAATGGCAGACAATGACGTGGACTCATTGGTAGAGAATTGCCCTGAGGGCTGGCTCTTCACATTGCCCCACGTAAAGGTTCGGGGAGCACCGTTCGCCTTTCCCGTCACTTGCACAATATATCCCTTGTAGGCGGGGATGCGAATTTCCGAACCACTCATCAGCTGGAGGCAGGAGAGGCTGCTGTTCACACGCACGGTTCCTTGCACTTGCAGGCCCTGTGTTTCCGACAGTTCGCCGCCGTTCACAGTGATGGAACCTGCCGTTGCATGGTCTTGATAGGCTATGGTTGTGCTGCTTGTAGTCCATCCACCATGTGTGAAATCATACCACGTATTGTTCCATCCGCTCGTGAAGTCCCATGTTTCCACACTACCACCCTCACCCGTGGAGGCTGTCGTGTGGCCTTTATACACTTTCAATGCCGCCAGTTTTGGATTGTTGTCTATCCATTGCCCTTTGATGGCATTCAGGTAGCATTTGCCGTTCACCCTGAACTTTGAAAGATCCACATTCACGTATTTCTCGGTAGCAGTTGTCACGTGAATTTCCGTCGTTGTCTTCCCGTCACCGCTTCCTTGCGTATTGAAGAAGAGCCTGTACATTCCTTCACCGCCTGAAGAGGCTGCTTCCAGGCGCAAGGTGCCATAATCTGACAAGTCCACATACTGATCCGCATAAACATTGCCATTGCCATAATAGGTGCCACCACTTCCCACATTCGTGTTGAAGTTGACGGTGCAATCACCCGTATAGGTCAACGTGGTAACATCTGTTTGTGCACAGACATTCCCCCCTCCGGCCAAGAGAGGTACCAGCAAAAACAATTTGTAAATCTTTTTCATATAGTTCTGTTTTTGAATGAATATATTTTCTGTTAAATTAGGATGCTCTGTTTTCATCCAAACAGTCCTTGGGGCTTACTGGGATATGCTCATGCGTTCTCCGCAATCTCATCTCTGCACACCACATTCATCCATCATGCTCACGCACATATCACGGGCAAAGATACACATTATAGAAAAAATAAGCAAATGGAAGCAGCGACTTCAGGGCAGATTTCCGTGTTAAAAGAACAAAAATCGGGAACAAAGTCAATGCAATTCCCCAAATTGGAAAGTCGAGATAGCAAAAGGAAGCGGCCCGTGCCATCACATCCTTCACCATCTGCGGCAGAAGGGAACTGACCGCCACGCCCTCCATACATTAAAGGGGAAAAACATTACAAAGGGAATAAACATTCGTAGGTTTCAATCATTGTTCCCACCCTCGCCCTTGGGAATGTAGATTTTCCATACAGGAAGCACTACTCCCTCCATGAAGGCGAGACAACTTTCATTTCGTACAAGGATATGTACATTTTCAAGTAGGATATGTACAAATCATACAAGGATATGTACATATCCTACTTGAAAATGAAAGTAGCAACGGGCAAGCGGCGAAAGTGGGAACGGGTAAGGGGAAAAAGAGGAGACGGGCGACAGAGAAGGCAGGATAACGGGCAAGAGGGGAAAGAGTAATGGGCAACAGGGAAAGTGGTGGTGAAGTATCGGCAAAACCCTTGTCTCATCGAATTTTTCTTGCCATTTCGATGTTTTTACGGATAGCATTCTGTTTATTCGATAATTATTTGTACCTTTGCCGAATCATCAAATGACACACAATAATATGATGAGGAAATACGTTATAATGATTATGATGAAGAAATACGCTATAATGATTATGATGGGCTTGGCTTCGATGGGAGTTCAGGCTCAGAGGATTTCGTTTGAGAAGACGACGGTGAATGCGGGTTCGACGCTGTGGAAGAAGCCCGTGACAGCTGTGTTCAAGTTTACGAACAAGGACAAGACACCGCTGATTGTCAGGGAGGTGGATGCCGGATGTGGCTGCTTGGTGCCAACGTGGACATCCACGCCGCTGATGAAGGGAGAGGATGGACAAATCAGCATCACCTACGATGCCCAGTTGCTGGGACATTTCGACCGCTACATTGATGTCTATACGAATGCGGGCGAGAAGCCGGTGCGCATCCGCATGAAGGCGGTGGTGGGCACCACTGAGAAGAAGACGGTGGAAGAGCTTTATCCCTACAGCATTGACGACATCTTGCTGAGCACCAACAACGTAGAGTTCCCCGACGTGAATGCGGGCGACTCGGCAAAGGTGGAGATTGAGCTGCTGAACAACGGCAATGAAGTCTATACGCCCTCGTTGATGCACCTGCCGTCATACATCACAGCCGAATATAAGCCCGAGATGATTGCACGAGGCAGACGCGGCAAGATAGAACTGACGCTACACAGCGAGCACCTGCAAGACCTGGGATTGAACCAGACGAGCATCTACCTGGCACGCTACTCGGGCGACAAAGTGGGCACCAACAACGAGATTGCGGTGTCGGCTGTGTTGCTGCCCGACCTCCATTATGCCGAGACATTCACCCGGAAGCCATCCTTCCACATCTCCACGACCGAACTGAACATTGGCAAGTTGGGCAAGAAGACGAAGCTGACGGGACAGGTGAAACTGAGCAACAAAGGCAATGGCGTGTTGAAACTGAACAAGATACAGGCTTTCAACCAGGCCATCACCGTGGCATTGGGCAAAACGGACTTGCAGCCGGGCGAGGATGTGGCGATGAAGGTGACGGTGGATGCACGCTTCTTGGGCATGTCGAAGGCACAACCCCGTGTGCTCATCATCACGAACGACCCCAAGCATCCGAAGGAAGTGGTGAATGTGCGGTTTGAGAAATAAAGAGGCTGCAGCACCGTTGCGGCATACATATAAGGAAAGATACAAACTATGGAACATCCAGAGAACAGTTCGGAATATGCAGGTTTGCAGGTGAACGCAGGAGTGGCACAGCCATCGATTGTGAATCCTTATCTGAAGCAGATGAGGAAGAAACGTCACAAGCTGTTCACGCCGGCAGAATACGTGGAGGGCATACTGAAGGGCGATGTGAGTATGCTGAGCCAAGCGGTCACGCTGATTGAGAGCGTGCTGCCTGAGCATCAAGTCATTGCACAAGAGGTGATTGAGAAGTGCCTGCCCTACTCTGGCAACTCCGTGAGAGTAGGCATCAGCGGTGTGCCGGGAGCCGGCAAATCGACCAGCATCGACACGTTTGGCGTACACCTGTTGGAGAACTATGGCGGGAAACTGGCTGTGCTGGCCATCGACCCCTCATCGGAAAAGACCAAAGGCAGCATCCTCGGCGACAAGACGAGGATGGAAAAGCTGGCGGTGCATCCGAAGTCGTTCATCCGTCCCAGCCCTACGGCAGGCAGCCTTGGCGGTGTGGCCCGAAAGACAAGGGAAACCATCATCCTGTGCGAGGCGGCTGGTTACGACAACATCTTCGTGGAGACGGTGGGCGTGGGACAGAGCGAGACGGCTTGCCACTCGATGGTCGATTACTTCCTGCTCATCCAACTGGCTGGCACGGGCGACGAACTGCAAGGCATCAAGCGCGGCATCATGGAGATTGCTGACGGCATCGTCATCAACAAGGCCGACGGCAACAACGTGGATAAGGCACAACTGGCAGCGACACACTTCCGCAACGCGCTCCACCTCTTCCCCGTGCCCGACAGCGGCATCGTGCCCGAAGTGATGTGCTATTCCGGCTTCTACGAACTGAACATCGACGAGGTGCTGAAGATGATTTTCCGCTACATCGACCAAGTGAAGGAAAGTGGCTACTTCCAGTATCGGCGCAACGAGCAATCGAAGTACTGGATGTATGAAAGCATCAACGAGCACCTGAAGAACAGCTTCTACTACAATCCTTTGATTAAGAACATGATAGGCGATATGGAGAAGGAAGTCCTGGGCGGTCAAGTCACTTCGTTTGTGGCAGCCAAGAAACTGTTGGACAAGTATTATGAAACACTTAAATAGCATCTTAACACTCATATTCACGCTGCTGGCATCCGTGTCAGCCAACGCACAAGACGGCAAGGTGGGGTATCAGTATCTGCACATTCCTGTGAGTGCGCATTCGGCAGCGTTGGGTGGGGCGAACATCAGCATCGTGGAGGATGATGCCAGCATGATGTGGACAAATGCCGCCCTGCTGACCAATGTGTCGGACAACAGCATCCTGCTGGGATATAACTCCTACATCCGTTCGAGCCATCTGATGTCGGCAGGTTTCGTGAAGGCGATTGGCGAACGGGGCACATGGGCCTTGGGAGCACAGGTGCTGGCGTATGGCAAGATGGACGAGACAGACGAGAAGGGAAACGTGACAGGCAGTTTCTCTGCCAACGACCTGAACTTTCAGACCTCCTACTCCTACTTGTTGAGCGAACGGTGGAGCGGTGCCGTCACTGCCAAAGTGCTGCTGAGCAACTATGCCAACTATTCGAGCACCGCGCTGGGTGCCGACTTGGCTCTCAACTACTTCGACGAAGACTACGGGTTCTCCTTTTCGATGGTAGGCAGAAACCTCGGTGGACAAATCAGTTCGTTGCATGAGGACGGGAGCACTGAGGTACTCCCCTTCGACTTGGCTTTCGGCTTGAGCAAGGACTTTGCCAACGCACCGCTGAGATTATCGCTGACGGCAGACGATGTGACCCACTGGAAGGAGGTGAAGTTCATCCAGCACTTTGTATTAGGCGTGGACATCCTTCCCTCGCGAAGCACTTGGGTCGCCCTTGGCTACAACTTCCGCCGTGCACATGAGATGAAAGTGGCAGACAAGAGCCACTGGGCAGGTTTCAGCATCGGCGCAGGGTTGAACGTGAAGAAATTCAAGGTAGGTGTGGCGTATGGGAAGTACCACGTAGCCGCATCTTCAATTGTATTGAACGCCAGCTTTTCACTCTAAATGAACTGGAAAGACCTGGCAAAATAGACAAACCATATAAAAAATGACAAAAAAAATCATTATTGCCATAGACGGACACTCCAGTTGCGGCAAAAGCACGATGGCGAAGCAACTGGCGAAAGAGATTGGATATGTGTATGTTGACACAGGCGCAATGTATCGTGCCGTGACCCTCTATGCCATGCGAAACGGCATGTATCCCGACGAGGGCATTCAAGAAGCGGAACTGAAAGCCGCTGTGGATGAAGGGAAGATTCAGATTGGCTTCAAGTTCAATCCTGAAACGGGACGTCCCGACACCTACCTGAACGGAGAGAAAGTGGAGGATGAAATTCGCCAGATGGCGGTGAGCAACCGCGTCAGCCCCATCGCGGCACTCCCCTTCGTGCGGGCACTGCTGACCCAACAGCAACAGGCAATGGGCAAAGAGAAAGGCATCGTGATGGACGGACGAGACATCGGCACCGCCGTGTTCCCACAAGCAGAGATGAAGGTGTTTGTCACCGCCAGCGCCAAAGTACGTGCCCAACGCCGATACGATGAACTGATGGGCAAGGCCACCACGCAGGAGGAAAAAGACGCATTGGACTTCGACGAAATTCTGAAGAATGTGGAAGAACGCGATTACCTCGACTCCCACCGCGAAGTGGCACCCCTCCGTCAAGCAGAAGATGCCATCGTGCTGGATAACTCAAACCTCACCCGAGAGGAACAAAGTGCGTGGCTGCTGGAGAAATATAAAGAAATCGTGAAATAAGAAGGCGGCAAGAGAATTGCAGCACACTGGAGACAAGGATAGAGAGCATGCTGATAGAGATAGACGAAGGGTCGGGCTTCTGTTTCGGAGTGACAACCGCCATCCGAAAGGCAGAGGAGGAACTGGCAAAAAGCGATTCCCTCTACTGCTTGGGCGACATTGTGCACAACGGGCAGGAGGTGGAGCGGCTGAAGAACATGGGGCTGATTACGGTGGGACACGCCGACCTCAACACCCTGCACGACACGAAGATGCTGCTCAGGGCACATGGTGAGCCTCCCCTCACCTACTCAAAGTCGAAAGAGCAGAATATCAGCTTGATAGATGCCACATGCCCCGTAGTGCTGAACCTGCAAAAGCGCATCCGGAAGGCATACGAAGAAGGTGGACAAATCGTGATTTATGGCAAGAACGGTCATGCCGAGGTGGTGGGACTTGTCGGACAGACAGACGGCACCGCCATTGTCATCGAAAACCTCGAAGATGCCAAACGTCTCGATTTCAGCCACGACATCCAGTTGTTCTCGCAAACCACCAAGTCGTTGGAAGGCTTCCGCGAGATTGTCGGCTACATTGGGCAGAACATGAGAGACGGAGCAAAGTTCCACTATTTCGACACCATCTGCCGCCGTGTGGCAAACCGCATTCCTGACATCAGAACCTTCGCCGACAAACACGACGTCATCCTCTTCGTGTGCGGCAAGAAAAGTTCCAACGGCAAAGTGCTCTACAACGAGTGCCAGTCAGTCAATCCCCACACCTACATGATAGATGACCCCTCCGAGATTGATTTTCTGTGGTTCAATGGTGTGAATTCCGTGGGCATCTGTGGAGCGACAAGCACCCCGAAGTGGCTGATGGAGGACTGCAAAAAGAAAATAGAACGAAGCATTGAAGAATCGAGATGAGCAAACTTGACTACGAACTCATAGAACTGCCCAAAATCACCGACCCTCGCGGCAACCTAACCGTGGCAGAGCAGATGAAGAACGTGCCGTTCGACATCAAGCGTGTTTATTGGACCTACGACGTGCCAGGCGGAGAAAGCCGAGGCGGTCATGCCCACAAACGCCTCTACCAGTTGGTGGTGGCGATGAGCGGCAGTTTCACCGTGACGCTCGACAACGGCGACGAACAAGAAACCATCCTGCTGAACCATCCGTGGCAAGGACTGCTCATCAAGCCCAACACATGGCGCACCCTCGAAGACTTCTCCAGTGGAGCCGTGTGCATGGTGCTGGCATCCGAACCCTTCGATTTGGATGACTACATATACGAGTACGAAGACTTCCTCCAATATGTTCGACATCGTTAGATACACACCCGACCGGCAGGAAGAATGGGATGCGTTCGTCGAGAGAAGCAAGAACGGCACCTTCCTGATGAAGCGAGGATATATGGATTACCACGCCGACCGCTTCACAGATGCCTCGCTCCTGTTCTATCTGAAAGGGAAACTCTACGCATTGCTGCCCGCCAACATCAACGGCTCCGTCTTGCATTCCCACCAAGGACTTACCTACGGAGGACTGTTGATGGACGAACACTGCTGTGCTGCTGACGTGCTCCGACTCTTCGGCGAGATGAACGATTGGCTGAGAAATGAAGGAGTGAAGCAAGTCATCTACAAGCCTATCCCCCACATCTACAGCACTGCACCAGCCGAGGAAGACCTCTATGCCCTCTTCCGATGTGGTGCGACACTGACCGCACGAGGCCTATCCACCACCATCGACCTGACACGTTCTTCCCGTTGGAGGCAAAATCGCCGCACAGCCCTAAACAAAGCAACAGCGGCAGGCATCACCGTCACAACTTCACAGAACTTGGAACCCTTCTGGCACATCCTCGAAGAGAACCTGATGCAGACACATGGCATACGACCCGTACATACCCTCGCGGAGATGCAACTCCTGCAAAGCCGCTTCCCCAAAAACATCCAACTCTACACCGCCCACACTCCCCAAGGCGACACCATTGCCGGCATCCTGCTCTATCTGACCCCACAAGTCATCCACTCACAATACATCTCCGCCACCGCCGAGGGCAAGGCGAAAGGAGCCATCGATGCCCTCATGCACCGCATCCTACAGACGCAGGGACACTACTTCGACTTTGGCATCTCCACAGAACACGGAGGCCAATATCTGAACGAAAGCCTCATCTTCCAGAAAGAAGGTTTTGGTGGCAGAGGCACTTGCTACGACATCTATGAATATACCCTATCTTAACCTACAGGCAGTGACGGCACAGCACAGCGAAGCTATCCACCAAGCCGTGACAACGGTGGTGGACAGCGGTTGGTACCTCCAAGGCAACGCTGTCAAGACCTTCGAAGATCACTATGCCCAGTACATCGGCACTCGGCACTGCATCGGCATGGCAAACGGTCTCGATGCCCTCACGCTCACCCTTCGAGCATACATGGAGATGGGACGGCTGAAAGTTGGCGACGAAGTACTCGTGCCAGCCAACACTTTCATTGCCACCGTATTATCCATCACAGAGAATCAACTTACGCCCGTTTTCATCGATATCGATGCCCACACGCTCGACCTCGACACCGATGCACTGGAACGCGCCGTAAATGAACGTACCAGTGCCCTCATGTTGGTTCACCTCTACGGACGCTGTACCTACAACGAACGCATCGCACAAATCTGTCACACCCACAACCTTCTGCTGATAGAAGACAACGCGCAGGCACATGGATGTTGGTACCATCAGCAACGCACAGGCTCCCTCGGTCACGCGGCCTGCCACAGTTTCTATCCTGGCAAAAACCTTGGTGCACTGGGCGATGGCGGTGCGGTGACCACCAACGATGACGAACTCGCCGATGTCCTCCGCACCATCGCCAACTATGGGTTCAAGGAGAAATATGTTGCCACCATGTTAGGACGAAACAGCCGACTGGACGAAGTGCAAGCAGCCGTACTCGACGTGAAACTGCAGTATCTCGACGAAGACAATCAACGGAGGCAAGCCCTCGCGCGTACATATTATAATAAGATAAGCAATCCCCACATTCGACTCCCTCAACAGATGAACGAAGGGAACAATGTCTATCACATCTTCCCCGTGTTCACCCCGTGGCGTGACGAACTGCAACAATACCTGAACGACCGAGGCATCGGCACCCTCATCCACTACCCCATCCCACCCCACAAGCAATCATGCTATCCGACGTGGAACCATTTGCAGTTGCCCGTAGCCGAACAATTGGCAAAACAAGAGTTGAGCCTTCCACTCAGTCAGGTTCTGACAGACGAAGAGGCGAATTACGTGGTCGAAGCCATGAATGCCTTCCAGCCATCAGGATACGAAAAAAGTGGAAAGTGAAAAGTGAAAAATCCAAGTTACTTGTCGTTCGAATAGTAAGCAACTTAGATTTTTCACTTTTCACTTACCACTTTTCACTTTTTTTTATACCTTTGCAACCGTATAACCACAAAACCACACAACAATGGCAGAACTCAAATGTATTGGCATCATCACTTCCGGCAACGATGCCCCCGGCATGAACTGCGCCATCCGTGCCGTCACACGCGCAGCTATCTACAACGGACTGAAAGTCAAGGCTGTCTATCGTGGCTACAAAGGACTGATAGATGGTGAGATTGTGGAGTTTCAGACCCAAAACGTGAGCAACATCCTGCAATATGGAGGCACCATCCTCAAGTCCTCCCCCTCCAAAGATTTCAAGAGTGCTGAAGGGCGGAAGAAAGCCTACGAGAACCTCGTCAAAGAGGAGATTGATGCCCTCGTGGTGATTGGTGGCGACGGCACCATTCAAGGCGCACGCATCTTTGCACAAGAATTTGACTTTCCATGCATCGCCATTCCTGCCACCATCGACAACAACCTCTGCGGCACCGACACCACCATCGGCTACGACACCGCCCTTAACACCATCATGCAGACGGTCGATAAAATCCGTGACACCGCCACCAGCCACGAGCGACTCTTCTTCGTCGAGGTGATGGGCGACGGAGCTGGATTCCTTGCCCTCAACGGAGGTATTGCTGCAGGAGTGGAAGAAGCCATCGTACCCACCATCGAGATAGAGGATGAACAACTCAACCATTTCATCCAGAAAGGGTTCCGCAAGACCAAAGGCTCGTCCATCGTGCTTGTGGCAGCCAACGAACAGACGGGAGGTGCCATGCACTATGCCGACTTGGTGAAAAGCCAATACCCCGAACTCGACGTGCGCATCTCCATCATCGGACATGCCCAACGTGGCGGTCATCCCACGGCTCATGACCGCATCATAGCCAGCCGCATGGGTGCCGCCAGCATCCAAGCCCTGCTCAAGGGACTGCGCAACGTGATGGTCGGCATCGACAACGACGAAATTGTCTATGTCCCCTTCTCCCGAGCCATCAAGGACAACCGAGCCATCGACCGCAACCTGCTCGACATCCTGCACAACCTCTCCATTTAAGACATACAAAGACATAGAACAAAAAAATTAAAGGGAAGGACTAAAAAGTTCTTCCTTTTTTTGTTCCCGTTTGAAAAAATGAAAGGAAAGTTTGACCTGTAGTCTTATTTTGTCACGACTCAGCAGAAAAAATAAACTTTTTTCGGCATTCGCTGCTCCAAAATTTGGAGAATAAGGAAAAAAGTCCTTAATTTGCAAATGTAAACAGAAGAGACATGAGGCATTCACAGGTTATTGACAACATCAAGAAAGTGGCGAAGAAGGTTCTGCCCAAAGGCAGCACACTCTACCTCTATGGCTCCCGTGCCCGTGGCGACTACCACGATGACAGCGACTGGGATTTGCTGTTGTTGCTGGATAAACCGAGTGTTCACTATAAGGAAAGGGATGAATTGGAGTTCCCCTTTGTGGAGATGGGATGGGACATAGGTGAAGATGTCAGTGCACGTGCCTACACTAAGCAGCAATGGTATCATGGTCCCCACTCCCTTTTCTATTTCAATGTTGAACAAGACAAACAACTATTATATGAGTCTTAAAGAAGAGGATAGGAAGGTCCTTGTCACACTTGAACTGGAAAAAGTGGACAAGACGCTTGCCCAATTGGAAGTGCAATTGCAAGGGAAGCTGTGGGAAATGGCAGCCAACCGTTTGTATTATGCACTCTTCCATGCTGTGGGTGCGATGTTGATACACGATTCTCACGAAGTGGGCACACATCGCGGAGCAGTCAACAAGTTCAGTCTTTTTTATGTAAAGACAGGTATCTTTACGAAGGAAGAGGGCAGACTCTATTCCCGTCTGCAACAACTCCGAGAGGATGGCGATTACAATTGTTCCATTGATGTGGGGCAAGAGGAGGTGGAAGAGAAAATCGAGCCCACTCGTCAACTCATTGAGAAAATCAAGCGGTATATCGCTGACAAAGATAAGTGATGAAGGAACTTTATTCACATTAATACTCATGCCTATGTAACATCACAACATAAAGACATATTAAGAAAAGCGTCCGCTTAGAATCTTGTTTCAGATAATTGGGGAATTAGATGAAGCACACAAGAGTAAGGCTGATGCTCACGTCGTTAGGCGTGGGCTTTTACTCGTAAATGTGTGCATGGTTATCCCCAATACCTCTGAAACGTAGACGATAAAGTAATTGTCCACGTTTTCTTTGTATGTTGACGATTGAGACAGGGAGAAGTCGAACAAAAATGCTAACAATAAAACCTAAACCTATATGAAAAAGAAACTTCTTATGATCATGACGGCAATGTTGATGGGCACTATCGGCATCTGCCATGCACAAGACCTTGAACCTCTCCATGTGGACGGTCGCTACCTGAAGAACCCGAAAGGTGACATCGTGACGCTGCACGGGTGGATTGGTGATTGGGTATACATTTATTATTATGGAAATGATGTTGCGAGCGATTTCTCCGCATGGAAACTGACCGTTGACTCTATTCTGGCAGCAGGCTACAAACTGGACTATGCCCGTATGGGTTGTGGCAACCCATACGACTCACACGGAAGCCTTGAGGAGTTTGACATTTACATATTGCCCAAGATTGACTATCTGAACAGCAAGGGCATCTACGTGCTGCTTTTCCCCGATGTGAAACTCTATGATGATGGCTACACAAGACGCATTGGCGAACCCATGCAACAGCGCCGCTTGATGTGGTTAGACTATCTCAGCCGTCACCCGCGCATCAAGAACAACCCAGGCGTGATGTTCGGGCTGGACTGTGAGCCTGGCACTTTCCTGGGCAGCGATGGCAGTGTGAACAACTTCAAGACCCTGAAAGACTACTACCAACCCATGGTTGACCTCATACGCAGCAATGGCTGCAACAATGTCATCTGGGTTCCTGGGCATGGCTATCAGAGTTACTATGGCGGCTATGCCGTTTACCCCATCGAGGGAGAGAACATCGGTTATGACATACATTTTTATTGTAACACAGATTTAGACACCTACTATGACACGCTCAGAGAAAGATGGGCAAAAGAGATGGAGATGGCCAGTAACATGGCTCCACTCATCATCACCGAAACTGCCTGGTATGGCGAAGAGGGCGAATACGGCCGCACGAGCACCTTTGGGCTGGGCCTCAAGCGCCTGTGCGATGAGTCGGGAAATGTCAGTTGGAACTTGTATTCAGAAGGAAACATCATGGCGCGTGTCAACCAGCCCTCACCCGACGGACAGCCCACGATTTACAACTCCCCGGAGGCTTGCTACGTACCTTTCCTCGAATGGACCAAGGAATATGCCACAACAAAATACACTCCCGCCAGTGAGTTGAGAGCCGAACGGGTGGAACTGGAGAACACCTACACGACGGTCTATCCCGGCGACACGCGCCCCATCACCCTGATGGCGACGTTTGCCAACGGGCGGCGGTGGAACGTGGCTGGCGATGCCGTGTGGACCAGTTCCGATGAGAGCGTCGTCACCGTCAAGCAAGGCAACATGCACGTCAGGAAAGAGGGCACGGTAACCCTCCGCGGCGAGTACACGGACGGCACGGGTCAGGTGTTAAGCGCCGAGTTCAGCATCAGTTCGAGTCTGTTTCCACTGTCTGTAGACGGTGTCAGCAACACCGGGTTCTTCATAGGCGAGAGTTCATACGATGAGACGACCCACACATTCCAAGGCTTCGGGTATGGGTGGCATTACGTCACCAGTTCGTATCCTCGGGGTGGAATGCCAGCCTGGAACTATTATGGCGGACTGGACTTTTCTGCCTACAACTATATGGTGCTGCACTTGGACGATACTGTGAATCCTATTACAAATGGTGCTGTACATATAAGCAGCACTCATCACGATGGTCCAGAAGCAGAAGCTGTCATCGACCTGAACCAGAAGGTGGTGGTGATCGACCTTCATGCCTACCCGGAACTTGAACTGTCCCATATTGTGAGCGTCAGAATTGATGGAGGGGAAGGGAATGGGACAAGCATCAAGGAAATTTTCCTCAGCAACGACGGCGTGACCCCCGTGGCAGAGCCTTTCACCTTGAACACCACAGCAAAGGCCAGCGACATCGTCATGTACTATGGCGATGACGTGCCGACGCTTACCTATGAGGTCACTGGCCCTGGCACCGTGAGCGAGCCGACGCTCAGCACCATGGTCACGAAGATTTCGCCCGTGGGCACCTACGACATCCTGATTAGCGGCAGCCAGGACGGCGTGACCTACAAGCCGGGCCGCCTCACCATCCTGCCCGCCCCGCTCACCATCACTCCCAACGACGTGGCAGTGGGCACGGGCATGGACATCCCCACGCTGACTGTGACCTACGACGGCTTCCGCAACGGCGACACCGAGACCATCGCCCTGAGCGAACTGCCTACCGTCAGCACCACAGCCACGAAAGATTCCCCCGTGGGCAATTACGCCATCACCGTGAGCGGCGGCAAGGCCGACAACTACCTGATTGGCGACTTTGTTCAGGGACACGGGGAGGGAACGCTCACTATCACGCCCGACCTGACCATCGCCCTGCCTGCCGACCGCACCGACCACGTGGGCACGTCGCAGGAGGACTGGTACGCCTGGGGCGTGTGCAGCACCGAATATGCTCCCGCCGTGACAACTGCTGACGGGCGCAGGGCGCAGATGATGGAGACCTACGAGATGACGGTGGAGGCTGTGGGCACGGTGATGGAGCAGACCGTCACAGGGCTGGAGTACGGCGACTATACCCTCGTGCTCTGTGCCAATGCCTACTACACCGATGGGCGTGGCTTCGATTCTGACTTAAAGGAAGGAGCCACCGATGTGGTGTGCCTTCATGCCAATGACGTCACCGTGCCCATGACCGCCCACATCGGCACAGCCACCCAGAAGAACGATGAGTACACCATGGAAGTCACTGTCGTCAATGGCACGCTGCACATCAGCATGGAGCAGATGAAGGCGGGCACCAACTGGCACACTCTGCAAATCAAGAGCCTAATGCTGACCAAGATACCCTCACTCGATGAGGCTTACGCTAGAGCTTTGGCTGAGGCTGAGGAACTATTGTCCCAGAAAATGTCGGTCTACGCCAGAAACACCCTGCAACAGGCCATGGTGACCGATCACACCTACGCCAACTACTACCGGCTAACGGAAGCCATACAGCAGGCCCG
The DNA here is from genome assembly GCA_017448825.1 of Bacteroidaceae bacterium. Lineage (GTDB taxonomy): Bacteria > Bacteroidota > Bacteroidia > Bacteroidales > Bacteroidaceae > Minthosoma. The sequence continues at coordinate 39,979 of JAFSKR010000068.1, read as the reverse complement.
CACAAACATAGAGAGCAATGCCTTCGCGGCAAGAGCACTTAAGGTGACGAAAAACGAACTGCTGACGGCCACCAATGTCTGCACACCAGTGGCAGAATCCTGGTATAGGTATTCCTATGCGGCTTTTAAGAAACTATACGACGAGGGACTGGTAACGGATGCCGTAGCCGGGAATTACTATAACCCCTACGAGGGCGGCGGTGGCGAAAGCTACGACGACTTTAAGAGATTCCTGATGAGTGCCTGGGAGTACAACATGGAGAATACCCCCTATATGGTTGACGCGCCATACAATGTCAGCGTGGCTTCCGCTGCCGATGAGTCGGGCTTTAACAATCCTTACATATTCTACCACGCCCCAGAGGGCAACACGACGTTAGAAGCCCGCACGCTGACGGCCACCATGACCGACATGGAGCCGGGCGAATATACGCTGACAGCCTTTGTCCGCCTGATTGCAGTTGATGGCAACGTGGCTCCGAAGGGCGTGTCCCTGCAACTGTGCGACGGCACACCTGTTCCCCTCAGCGGCAAACGTTTCCGTGACTGGAACGACTACCTGGGTCACTACACGGCGAAGGGCACGGTGGGTGAAGACGGTGTGCTGACCGTGAAGTTCATCGTGGCAGCCGACAACAACGTGAGCCAGTTGGCATTCCGCGACCTGTGGCAGAGGCTTGGCGGCATCCCGGGCGATGTCAACAGCGACGGCGAGGTCGATATCTTCGACGTGACCGCCATCGTGAACCGCATCCTTGGAACGGAGATCGAAAACTTCTCGGAGGCGGCGGCAGACATGAACGGTGACGGCGAGGTGGACATCTTCGACGTGACAAGGGTGGTGAACGTCATTCTGGGCGTGGATGCGGAAGCAAAGGTCCGCGGAACGCTGGACACACGGAACGGGACGGTGCTGGTGACCACGGGCGGCAACGGCATGGATGTATCGGTGAACCAGGCAGGGCGATACACCGCCATGCAGTTTGACGTGGCTGTGCCTGAGGGCTGCACATTGCAGGAGGTCGCCCTGAACTGTTCGTCTGACCACGTGCTGGCATTCGCCCAAACGGGGGAGAACCTCTACACGGTGGTTGCCTACTCGATGCGGAACGCCGGATTCGAGCCGACGGAGGATGCGCTGGTGCGCCTGACCCTTTCCGGAGGAGGCAGGGGCAAACTGGAGAACGGGAGGCTCGTGACGACGGACGGGCTGTATGCCCTGATGGACATGGCAGACGGGGCGACGGGCATTGCACCGCTGGGGCGCGACGGACAGGAGGGTGCCATCTACAGCCTGACGGGGCAGAGGATGGGCACGGACGCGAAGCGGCTCCCTGCCGGCGTGTACATCATTAACAACAAGAAGGTGACGGTGAAGTAGAGGAAACAAGAACCAATAAAACTTAATCTTTTTATTATATGAAAAGGAGACTGACATTTTTGATGGCGGCGCTGCTGGCGGTCACGGGCAGCGTGTTTGCCGACGACCGGCTGTACATCGGGGACTTCGAGATTCAGCCGGGAGAGACCAAGACTGTGGATGTGCTGCTGGACAATCCCGGTGCGGAGTACCGTGACCTGCAGTTTGACCTCTACCTGCCCGGCGGCATCACCGTGGCGCAGGACGAGGACGGCGAGTATCTGGTGGAGACGGGCAGCCGGTGCACGAGGCGGCACACGGCGGCGATGAACTACAGGGACGGGCACTACATCTGTGTGCTGAACTCCACCGCCAAGAACCCGCTCACGGGCAACAGCGGCGACATCCTCTCGCTGACGCTGACTGCAGGGGAAGGCATCGCCGAGGGAGACTGCAAGGGCTATTTCCGCAATGTGAAACTCTCGAAGGTGGATGCCACGGGTTCCACGTATGAGGAGTTCGCGTTCGGCATCACGGTGAAGAATCCCGAGCAGCCTGCCACCATCACGGCTGACAACCAGACGATGGTGTACGGCGACGACCTGCCCACGCTGACCTACAGGAGCGAGGGGGCGGAACTGGACGGAACGCCTGCTTTGAGCACAGCCGCCACCAAGACCTCGCCTGCCGGCACCTACCCCATCAAGGTGGAGGCAGGAACGCTGACGAACACGCTGGTCACCTACGTGGAGGGTACACTCACCATCACAAAGGCCCCGCTCACGGTCGGTGTGGAGGACGTCACCGTCACCGAGGGCGATGCCATCCCTGCCTTCACGCTGACTTACAGCGGATGGAGGAACGGTGACACGGAAGCCAGTGCCTTCACCCTGGCTCCGGCTGCCACCACCGCTGCCACCGCCGGCAGCGAGGCTGGCACTTACGACATCGTCGTGAGCGGTGGAACTGCCAGGAACTACGAACTCTCCTACAAGAAGGGAACGCTCACGGTTCTGAAGAAGGAGGGGCCTGAGCCTGTCACCGACCTCACCGCCCTGGTGGGCGTTTCCGCCGAGGCATGGAACGCTGGCGGAATGGTGGGCTGGGCGGGCCCAGCGGTGACCACCCGTGACGGACGTGAAACGGCGCTGGCAGAGAGGTATGCCGAACCTGCCACGGTGACCGGCACCGTGATGGAGCAGACCGTCACAGGTTTGGAGAACGGCCTCTACAGGGTGACGTTCTTCGCCAATGCCTTCTACACTGACGGCCGCGGTTTCGACTCCGACATCACCGACGGCCAGATGGACGTGGTCTTTCTCTTCGCCAACGGGACGAGGCTGTACATCCCCGCCCACATCGGCGGCGAGGTGGCAACCCACGGCGAGTACACGCTGGCATGCAACGTGACGGACGGCACCCTGCACCTCGGAATGACTGCCGGCAAGACCGGCACCAACTGGCATTCGATACAGATCAAATCGCTTGACCGGACGGGGGATGTGGAACAGCCTGTGACTGTCACCGCCGACAACCAGACGATGGTGTACGGCGACGACCTGCCCGCATTGACCTACAAAACTGAAGGTGCCGCTCTCGACGGCATGCCCGCACTCACCACAACGGCAAAGAAGGACTCACCCGCAGGCACCTACCCCATCACCGTGGCACAAGGAACGGTGGCGAACACGCTGGTCGCTTACGTGGAGGGCACACTGACCGTCAAGAGGGCCCCGCTCACGGTGAAGGCGCAAAGTTACACCATCAGGCAGGGCGAGGCGTTGCCGGCATTTGAGGTGGATTACAGCGGCTTCAAGAACGGTGAGACAGAAAGAGTGCTGACGAAGAAGCCTGTCGCGGCGGCGGCTGCAACTTCTGCCAGCGAACCTGGCACTTACGACATCACGGTGTCGGGTGCGGAGGCTCAGAACTATGAGATCTCGTATGTGAAGGGCACGTTGACCATCGAGAAAAAGGATGAGCCGGGACCTGAACCGGAGCCCGGGGTGACGGACGCGCAGTACAGGGCGGCACTGGCGGAGATACAGTACGAGAAGCGGTACCGCATCGTGACCAGGAGCAACGGAAAGGCGGAGGGGACGAAGACCTACTACCTGAAGGCGGACGGCCATCTGACGGACACGGAGCAGGAGGCAGGCACATTCACCTTCCACAAGACGGAGGGCGGCGACCTCTTCCGCTCCCCGGGATGGAAACTGGACGAATGCTTCTCGAACCCGCACCTGAGCGACGGCGGCGCTACCGGCGAACTGAATCCGCACGGGTGCATCCGCACGGACAAGGGCAACAGCCGTGACTCGTGGGAGGGCCAGGTGTGGTACAGGGGCGACGGCGGCCGCTATGCGGTGCGCAGCACGAACGCCGTGAGCGACGAGTGGGGCGCCTCCACCTACTGGACGGTGCTCGACACGGACAATGACGGCATGCCGGAGGCTGACTACAGCTGGACGCCTGACTTTGTCTGGATGCTGCAGGAGGCTGCGATTCCTGACGGCATCGGCGGCATACAGACAGAGACCGACGATGACGCTGCCGACTGGTACACGCTGGACGGCAGGAAGTTGAAGGGAAGACCTGCGGGGAAGGGCGTGTACATCCGAAACGGGAAGAAGGTTGCTGTCAAATAAAAAGAGAGGTGCTGAATGACGCTTTCAGCACCTCTCTTTCGGACTGCTCCACTCCGACGCATCGGACTGCTCCAGTGCGGCACGGCGGACTGGAGCAGTCCGATTTTTGGAGTGTGGGTGAAGGGTACAAGAAAAGGAGCCACATCAGTTGATGTAGCTCCTTTTGGTTGGGATACCCGGGCTCGAACCAGGAATAACAGGACCAGAATCTGTTGTGTTGCCAATTACACCATATCCCAATTTTCATTCAGCAACCCCCGAATGAGAACCCCTCTTTCGGAATTGCGATGCAAAGGTAGTGCTTTTTCGGAAACTGGCAAAGGGTTTTGAGTTTTTTTTTCGGTGAAAGTTGTTTTTTCCCTCTTTTAGGCACGGAAAGCCAGAGGAAATGCGTAAATTTGTGCCTGAAAATGAATTGTAACAATGGACAAACTGATATTTATTAGTAATGATGATGGCTATGCTGCGGGGGGCATCCAGCAGTTGGCAGAGATGGTCAGAGAGTTTGGGGACGTGTTTGTGGTGGCTCCCGACGGGGGCAGAAGCGGTGCGAGCATGAGCATCAGCAGCCACGACCCCGTGATGAACCGATTCATCAGGTATGAGGAGGGAACGGCTGCGCGTGGAAGCCTGACGGTGTGGGCATGCACGGGCACTCCGAACGACTGCACGAAGATGGCATTTGAGAAACTGTTGCCCCGCCACCCCGACTTGGTGTTGGGCGGCATCAATCATGGCGACAATTGTGCGGTGAATGCACATTATTCGGGCACGATGTCGATTGCCTTGGAGGGATGTATCAAGCATGTGCCATCTATCGCCTTTTCGAGCGGTAAGATGGCGGCAGATGCCGATTTCGGCTATATGAAGGGTTACGTGCAGAAACTGGTGCAGATGGCGCTGGAGGAGGGGCTGCCTTTAGAGGTGTGTCTGAACGTGAATGTGCCTGACGTGGAGGAGTTGAAGGGTTTGAGAATCTGTAAGATGGGTATGGGCGACTGGCATGAGGAATGGCAGGAGAGAGACCATCCGAGGGGTGGAAAATATTACTGGATTGCGGGCTACTATGCCCCCCATGACAGCAATGACCAAGCAAGCGACACATGGGCTTTTGAACATGGGTATGCTGCGGTGACTCCTTTGCAACTGGACATGACAGCGTATGCGGTGATGGAGCAACTAAAAAAGCGTCTGGAATGAAGTATTACCTAATAGCGGGAGAGGCATCTGGCGACCTCCACGCGTCGAACCTGATGGCGGCACTGAAGGAGGAAGACCCTAAGGCCGAATTTCGTTTCTACGGCGGTGACAAGATGGCTGCCGTGGGGGGCACGATGGTGAAGCACTATCGAGAACTGGCTTACATGGGGTTCATCCCCGTGCTACTCCATCTGCCCACCATCCTACGAAACATGAAACGGTGTAAAGCTGACATTGCCCAATGGCAACCAGACGTGGTGATACTGGTAGATTACCCTGGCTTCAATCTGGACATTGCCAAATTTGTGCATGAGAAAGGCATCTGCAAGGTCTACTACTACATCAGTCCGAAAATATGGGCATGGAAAGAATACAGAATTAAGAACATCCGTCGTGATGTGGATGATTTGTTCTCTATCCTTCCCTTTGAGGTGGAGTGGTTTGCTGAACGCAACTACAGCGTTCACTATGTGGGTAATCCTTGTGTGGATGCTGTGGAGGATTGGAAAAGGCAAGAAGGAAGCTCCGAGAAACCCGAGAAGCCCCAAATAGCCATTCTCGCGGGAAGCAGGAGACAGGAAATCAAGGATAATTTGGGAATGATGCTGGAAGCTGCCGCTACATTCAAAGAATACAAATTGGTGATTGCTGGGGCACCCAACATCGATGAGGCTTATTACAAGAAATATATTCCGAAAGGATTGGAGGTGGAGCTGCGGTTCGGACAGACGTATCAGATACTGAATGAATCGGTGGCGGCACTGGTCACATCGGGCACTGCCACGCTGGAGACAGGCATTCTTCGTGTACCTCAAGTGGTCTGCTATGCCACGCCTGTGGGGAAATTCATCTCGTGGCTGAAAAGCAAAGTGCTGAAGGTGAAGTACATCTCGCTGGTAAATCTGATTGTTGACAGAGAGATGGTGCAAGAACTGGTGGCAGACCGAATGACAAAAGAGAATATTATCCGGTGTTTGGGTGATATCTTACCAGCTGGTAAGAGCAGACAACAGATGCTAGACGACTACGAAGAGATGAACCGCACACTGGGCGGCAGCGGTGCCAGCAAAAAAGCTGCCCAAAAGATGGTGGAACTATTGAAAATCAGAAAGTAAAATGGACTACAAACGTACCTATACAAAGGACGAGGCGGAAGAACTTATCCATTGGTTCGAGACTCATGAGTGTGAACAGGACATTGACATAGGACAAGGTGTCCATATCAAAAACCTGTCATTGGCGCTGAAACAGTTGTTTCATGTGGCACGCACTCAATATAATAATCCGAGTTTTTCTGGACAGATTAACTTACTCGGACGAATAAAAGATGCACTGATAGAGCAAGGGAAAGTAAAGGGCGAATAAGAGGGAAAAATCCAAGGGGAAAGTACGTCACAGCACTGCTGCCACCCGATTAGTCAAGTCGATGAAATCGGAGATGGAAAGTTGTTCTGGACGTTTCGTGAAGATGGAGTCGGATAGCATCGGGGAATCCTTGCCCAATATCTGTTTCATACCGTTACGCATCATCTTTCGCCGCATGGTGAAGACTGTCTTGACAATACGACGGAACAGTTGTTCATCGCACCCAAGATTGGTCTTGCCATTGCGGGTTAGGCGGATGACGGCACTCTTCACTTTGGGAGGAGGATTGAAAACTGTCTCGCTGACAGTGAAAAGATACTCAACATCGTACCATGCCTGAATGAGCACACTCAGCACACCGTAGGTCTTGCTACCTGGAGAAGCAGCCATTCGTTCAGCAACCTCCTTTTGAATCATACCCGTACAACAAGGTATCAAGTCTCTATTCTCCACCATCTTGAAAAAAATCTGGGAGGAGATATTGTAAGGATAGTTGCCTGTCAGCACAAATGAACGGCCACCAAACACCTCATGCAGATTCATCTGAAGAAAGTCTCCCTCAATAATGTTGTCACCTAATTGGGGGAAATGCTCATGCAGATAGGGCACCGAATCAAAATCTATCTCAACCACCTTCAACTCTCGCTCTTTCGGCAAAAGATATTGTGTCAATACACCCATGCCAGGTCCAACTTCCAGCACAGGCAGGTCAGGGCAGGCGTCGACAGTGTCGGCAATGCGACGCGCCACACTTAGGTCTGTCAAGAAATGCTGACCCAAGAATTTCTTTGGCTTTACACTTTTCATGAAAAATCAGGTGTCATTAGGATGGATAATCGTGATTCTTTTTGTCTCTTTGCATCAGACAAGAGGCACCTCGGCACAAAAAATCAACCATTTATTTTGTTCTGCCCTTGGTTTTCATTATCTTTGCACTGCAAAGTTAATGCTTTTTTTGATGACTTACAATAAAACGCTGAAAAAGGCTCTCAATATCGCGCTACCTTTTGTGTTGGGAGGTGGAATCTTGTGGTGGATGTACCGCGACACAGACTTCGAGGCAATGGAGGCGACGGTGCTGCATGAGATGAATTGGGGATGGATGCTCTTCTCGCTGGTGTTTGGCGTGACGGCACAACTGTTTCGCGGCATCCGATGGAAGCAGACACTCAAACCGATGGGGGAACATCCACGTACGATGGATTGCATCCATGCGGTATTTATCTCTTATGCTTCAAGCCTCATCATTCCACGCAGCGGAGAGTTGAGCCGATGTGGCGTGCTGGCAAAATATGACGGAGTTTCCTTCCTGAAAGCACTGGGCACAGTAGTGACGGAAAGGGCAATCGACTCACTACTCATTCTGGGTATCACAGTGGGGGTGATTGTATCGCAACTAACGGTTTTTGACTCGTTTTTCACCAAAACAGGCACAAACCTCATAGACATTCTGAGAGGGTTCACTACGACAGGATATATCGTCACGGTACTCTGTCTCGTCATCACCCTTGCATTTTTATGGGTGGCGATGAAGCGGTTCACCTTCATGAACAAGTTGAAAGAGATGGTTGAGAAGGTGAACGAGGGCATCCTTTCACTGAGTGGCGTGAAGAACAAACCGCTGTTCGCTTTCTACACTCTGGCTATCTGGGGAAGTTATTTCCTACATTATTGGATTACCTTCAAATGCTTCGATTTTACAGAGGGATTGGGATTCACGATAGCCATTGTAAGTTTCATCGTCGGAAGCATCTCGGTGATTGTTCCCACCCCTAACGGGGCAGGGCCTTGGCACTTTGCAGTGAAGACCATCTTGATTCTCTATGGAGTGGCAGACACCAATGCGGTAACGTTTGTATTGATTGTACACACCATCCAAACAGCACTGGTGCCCTTATTAGGTATTTACTCAATGGTGGTGTTAGGATTCAGAAAAACGATACCGTCCTCTCCCACATCGGGAATCGCATAACAAAGAAGATACAATAAAAATATACATCATCACTCAAAAAAACTCTATCACTATGAATCCAATTGAAGAACTGGCTCCCCAAGGAGTATGGAGAAATTTCTATGCATTGACACAAATACCACGTCCATCGGGGCATACCGAGAAAGTGGCAGCCTTTTTAGTTGATTTTGCCAAGAAAAACGGTGCAGAAGCATACATTGACGAGGCTGGCAACGTCATTATGAAGAAAGGAGCAACTTCTGGTTATGAAGACCGAGAGACCGCTGTGCTACAAGCACATATGGACATGGTGCCACAGAAGACGAAAGATTGCAAGCACAACTTCGAGACTGACCCATTGGACGTATATATCAATGGAGAATGGGTCACTGCACGTGACACGACATTAGGTGCCGATGATGGTATGGGGGTAGCAGCAGCAATGGCAATACTGGAGGATGACAGTATTCCTCATGGTCCAATTGAAGTGCTCATCACACGTGACGAGGAAACAGGCATGGAGGGTGCGTTCAATCTGCAAGCAGGGCAACTGACTGGCAAATATCTGTTAAATCTGGACTCGGAGACGGAAGGCGAAATCACCATTGGTTGCGCTGGTGGCATGGATGTGGTGTGCAGCATGGAGTATCAGGAAATCAACGTGGAAGCAGAGAATATGCTGTGCTACAACATTGCCATCAAAGGACTGCTGGGTGGTCACTCGGGCATCGAGATTTTCAAAGGACGCGCCAATGCGAACAAACTCATGGCACGCATTCTCTTTGCTACTGTAAACACAAAGATGGCGTGGTTGTGCAGTTGGCATGGCGGCAATATGCGTAATGCCATTCCACGCGAATGTGAAGCGACTGTACTGGTGCCTAAGGCACAAAATGAGGCGTTCCTAAAATTGATTGAAAAGTGTAAGACAACATTCATAGAAGAATATAAGGACATTGAAACAAACGGTTTCCAACTGACAGTCACCCCTACCCCAGCCCCCACAAAGGCGGTACCAGAAGAAGTGCAGGAGAATATCATCAATGCCATGATGGCTGCTCACGACGGCGTGTTGCGTTACACTCCTTCGATGCCTGATTTGGTAGAGACATCCAGCAATTTGGCTATCATCAACGTGGCTGACGGAAAAGCTGAAATCATTTGCCTCGCCCGTTCATCGCAAGACAGCATGAAACTCTACCTTTGCAATGGACTTGTCGGGTGTTTCTCAATGGCTGGCATGAAGGTGTCATTGGAGGGTGGTTATAGCGGTTGGCAACCTAATCCAAAGAGCGCATTGGTTGCTTCCATGTCCGACATCTACGAGAAAATGTTCGGCAAGAGACCTGTCGTTGGTGCGTGTCATGCAGGTTTGGAATGTGGCATCATTGGAGTCAACTATCCCGACATGGATATGGCAAGTTACGGTCCAACGCTTGTCAGCCCTCACACTCCCAGTGAGGCATGTCACATCCCTTCTGTACAGAAATTCTATGACTTCACACTTGAAATTTTGAAGAATATCCCAAAGAAGTAGCACTATGGCACTCAACCGTAACAAAGACCTCAAAATGTACTATAGCATTAGCGAGGTAGCACAAATGTTCAATGTAACGGAAACCTTATTGCGGTACTGGGAAAAAGAATTCCCAAACATCAAACCACAAAAAGCAGGACGAGGCATTCGACAATATACGAAAACAGACCTTGAACAGGTTCGTCTGGTTCATCACCTTGTGAAAGAACGTGGAATGACACTGCAAGGGGCTCGTGATATGATAAAGCGTGACAAAAGCGGAGGCGTGAATCGCCAAGTGGAGGTCATCGAACGCCTGCGTGCCATCCGATCTGACCTGCAAGACATTGGCAGAAATTTGAATGGATTGGTGTAGAGAATTATCATATTGACAAGAGCACAATGAAATCTGAAAGAAATTGATGCAAGCACATCAATGGATATCATAAAAGAAAGTCTCCCCTCATTGCAAAGGGAGACTTTCTTTATACAGGTGTCCAATAATGACCATGAAGAGAATATTGACAAGACTAAATACGCGAGGCTTCTTTTACGTCTTTGATGTCGCGAAGACTCTTAATGATTTCATCCACTTCACGGGTGTCGTGAACATACATCTGAATGCTACACTCAAAGATGCCCCCTTCGCACTCCACTGAAAGTTTACGGATGTTGACACCATGCAGTTGGGAGATGACCTGTGTCATTTCATGAAGAAGACCAAGTTTGTCGAAACCTTTCACCTGAATGGAAACAGGGAAGAGAATTAGACGACTCATCGTCCACTTGGCACCCAACACACGGTTACCATGATTGGCCTTTAACTTTTCGGCATTAGGACACTGAAGTTTGTGAATCACGATGTGTTTATCATCGTCAATATAGCCCATCACAGAGTCACCAGGAATAGGTTTACAGCATTCACATAACGTGTACTTGGTCTGGATAGAGTCTTCGGTAAGTGAAAGAATCTTCTTCTTATCGAAATCGGGACCCACCATTTCCTTGTCCTTCTTCTTCGCCTGCTTATTCGTTTTCTTACCAAAGGCAAAAAGTTTCTTCCATCCACCGACTGATTCATCCTTCTCTTTCAAGGCATCGATGTCATTTGTGGAAAGGATGACCTTTCCCTCCGCAATGGCCACATAAAATGCATCTGGCTTAGCATAGTCGTGAAGTTTGCAGAGCTTGTCAATGACAAGGGTGTTCTTCTCGATGTCATGGGCTTTCAGGAACTCATCAAACATCGCTTCACCACTTTTGCGTGCTTCTCGTTCTTCTTTACGGAGAATAGAGAGAATTTTCGTAGTGGCTTTGGCGGTCGTGACAATGGCAAGCCATTCGCGAGTGGGGCGAACAGACTTGGATGTCAAAATCTCCACTTGGTCACCACTCTGAAGTTTGTAGTTAATGGGGACTAACTTATGATTGACCTTAGCACCAATGCAGTGACTGCCGACAAAGGTATGAATGCTAAAAGCAAAGTCGAGCGTCGTGCTGCCTGCTGGCATGGTACGAATCTCACCTTTGGGCGTGAAGACAAATATCTCAGACGCAAAAAGATTAAGTTTGATGGTGTCAAGGAAATCCATCGCATCGGGTTGTGGGTCGTCAAGGATTTCCTTAATGGTGGCAAGCCACTTGTCAAGTTCCTGCTCTGCAGCCGTCTCATTTTTTTCGCCATCTTTGTATTTCCAATGGGCAGCGAAGCCTTTCTCGGCAATATCATCCATACGACGAGAACGAATTTGTACCTCAATCCACTCGCCCTGCTTGGACATGAGAGTGACGTGAAGTGCCTGATAACCGTTAGCTTTAGGATGACTGACCCAATCGCGAGTGCGGTCGGGATGGGATGTGTATATTTTGCACAACTTGACATAGATATCAAAGCAGTCGTTCAGCTCTGTATCAATATCTATCGGGTCGAAAATGATGCGTACGGCAAGGATATCATATATCTCCTCAAAAGGAATATGCTTGGCTTGCATCTTGTGCCATATAGAATAAGGCGACTTAACACGTTGCTTAATCTCATAGTTCAACCCTAATTTGTCAAGTTGGGCACGGATGGGAGCTGCAAATTCGTCAAATACAGAATCACGCTCTGCCTGAGTAGCTCTCAATTTTGATTCGATACTGGCATACTCTTCGGGATGTTCAAACTTGAAACTCAAGTCTTCGAGTTCAGTCTTGATGGAATTCAGTCCCAAACGATTGGCCAATGGGGCATAGATGTACAGTGTCTCACCAGCAATTTTGTACTGTTTATTGACAGCTTGACTGCCCAACGTACGCATATTGTGCAAACGGTCTGCTATTTTGATGAGGATAACTCGAATATCATCACTCATGGTGAGCAGAAGTTTCTTGAAATTCTCAGCCTGTGCTGACGCATGGTCACCAAAGATACCACCAGAAATTTTGGTCAGTCCATCAACAATTTGTGCAATTTTGGCACCGAACATGTTCTCGATATCCTCAACAGTATAGTCGGTATCTTCAACCACATCGTGCAGCAGAGCAGAACAAATAGACGTAGAACCTAATCCTATCTCTGAACAAACAATTTGAGCCACTGCAATGGGGTGCATGATGTAAGGCTCACCAGAAAGACGACGTACCCCCTTATGGGCATGTTTCGCAAAGTTAAATGCCTTGGTTATGATGTCAACTTTCTTACGGTGTTTACTAGCAAGATAAGAGTCTATCAGGTGCTGAAACGCATCGTTCACCATCTGTTCTTCAAGTGTTACATCATTCATTGGTACATCCATAAAACCAAGATATTTAACTTGTTACACATTCTCATATCTGAAACGAGAAAGAATTCTTCCTCATTCACTACTTCACACGAACCTTCTGTCCAGGACGAATCATGTCACCCTTAAGACCATTGAGTTGACGAATCTTCTGCACCGTTGTCCCATTACGCTTGGCAATAGAAGAAAGGGTATCTCCACTTTTGACTGCGACACTACGAGAAGCGGCTTGGCGAGAACGAGTGTTGCGACCGCTACGAGAACGACGGCCATTGCGAGTAGAAGTGTTGCGAATGGTTGTGGTTTGTGTAGTGATTGTCGTCTCCATATCGTCGGTAACGGTACGACGAACATTAGATGCCGTATTGGAAGGATGAGTATTATAGATACTATCCTCCTTGAGAACAAAATCTTCGATGGCACCAGCGGGGAGACGAAGCACGTAGTTAGCAGGAATAATGTCTTTACGATATTGAGGATTGATAGCACGAAGTTCATCAATCGTAACGTTGCCGCACATTGATACAATCTGCGCAAAACTAACTTCTTTCTGAACAACCACAGTGTCAGACTCCAAAGGAAGCGAGGCCTCACGTGGTGTGATACCATGTTCACAATAGTAATTCATAATATATGTCGCTGCAATAAAAGCCGGCACATAGCCACGAGTCTCACGAGGCAGTTTGTTATAAACAGACCAGAAATCTGCACCTTCTTGATTACCCGAACGGGAAATTGCTTTCTGGATATTCCCCTCACCACAGTTGTATGCAGCAATAGCTAACCCCCAATCACCAAACATATCATAGAGGTCATGAAGGTAATGTGCAGCAGCTTCACTGGACTTGATAGGATCACGTCGTTCATCCACCAAAGTGTTGACTTCAAGGCCATAGCGCTTTCCTGTTCCTATCATAAACTGCCAAAGTCCAGCAGCGCCAACTCGAGAAGTTGCAGACGGACGCAACGCAGATTCGATGACTGGCAAATACTTCAGTTCGAGCGGTAAGCCATAGCGTTCAAGTGCTTCCTCAAAAATGGGGTTGTAAAAATTGGCTGCACCCAACATGACTGAGACTGAACCTGCCATTCGATTGCTATAAGTATCAATGAACTTGCGAGTCACATCGTTGAGTGGCATTTCGATGGTGGTTGGAATACGCGACAGACGACTCACAAGAATAGAATCACTATAAGAAAGTGTGCGACTGGGCACAATACCTTCTGTCAAATTATTGGCATTAGTGTAATCTTTCATTAGCTCCTCCTCACTAATGAGCATACCTTCTGGCATATCAAAGACCTCTGTCTTGCCACTATCTTCGACTACGGTTATAACCTCTTGAGCATAAATCCAAGATGACAGCAGAGCCGAGACGAACGTCATAATAATTTTCTTCTTCATATTGTAAACTGTTTTTTTCTTTCAAAAAAGGATATCACATTGTAAACCATAAGAATTTGTATTGAGTCCATATGCTCGCATTGCAGAAGAACGGCCATTAATAATAGTTGGATGAACCTTCAATGACAGATCATTACTAATATCGAAGCTGGACAATTCTGCATCCACATACGCATCAATAATGGACAACACATAGACACCTATCATACAGAACATACTGAGATCCCGATAACGACGATAATAGTTCTTCTTCCTTTTGAATAATTCCTGCAGACGGGTCAAATTAGATTGAACATCATAATTCATAGGAAGAAAATTCTCGTAACTCTTAGTGTTCTCATCACTATCCATTATATCAATATATGCCTGCGAGTAATCTCGATACATTGTATTATTCCATGTCATCGCGTATGCACAACCTAAAAAACCTCCATATACAAGGGGCAACTTCCAATACTTCCTATTATAGATTTGACCACCACCAGGAATGACCATCGCCAACCACAAAGACTTTTTAGGGTTGGGAATAAAACGTTCTCTTTTATGAGGTCCACTATATGACTTAACCGAATCTGGAGCAAAGGAGAAACGTATGGTTGATGTGTCTGACTCCACTGCTACGGTCTCCATATAATTACTTTCTTGTCTGATAGAATCTATCTTTGTAGCAGAAAGAGCCCGATTCTCAAAGAGCGTATCCATAACCACTGTGTCTGATGTAACAAGAGCCTTGGCTTCCCGATGTGACAAAGCCTTTGGCATAGAATTACCTTCCGCTACTGTTTGGGCTTTAACATTAAGGATGAAAAGCATCAACAAAAACAAAGTCCCCCAGTGATAATATGTCGGATTAGAGAATCTCAAAATCTATAACTATTTCTGAAAGAGAGATATAATACGTCTCAAATCTTCTGCATTCTGAAAACGAATAGAAACGTTTCCACTACCCCTTGAAGAACACGAGATTTTTACTTCCGTACCTAACAACTGAGCAAACTGATTCCGAAGCGACACAAATTCCTCATTCGGTTGCTTCATAGATACAGCCTTTGCTTTTGCCTCAATTGCATTATCACCTTCATTAAGATGCTTAATAATATCTTCAACTTGACGAACAGAATATCCCTTGTTCTGTATTTCTTTGAAAAGTCTGACTTGAGCTGTAGGGTCATCAAGTGCCAAGAGGGCACGAGCATGTCCTGTATCTATCCGATGATTCTGTATCGCTATTTGAACAGGTGCGGGGAGTTTAAGCAGACGGAGATAGTTAGCGACGGTTGCGCGTTTCTTGCCGACCCGTTCACTTAATTTTTCCTGAGTAAGGTCATATTCATCTATCAAATGTTGATACGCCAAAGCAATTTCTATAGAGTTAAGGTCTTGACGCTGAATATTCTCTATCAGTGCCATTTCCATCACATTTTCATCGCTGGCTGTTCGGATGTAGGCAGGAATAGTCTTAAGCCCTACTTTTTGCGAAGCCCGCCAACGACGCTCTCCAGCGATAATCTGATAGTGTCCATTGTCCAACTCACGAAGGGTAATTGGCTGAATGATACCAAATTCCGCAATCGAATCAGACAATTCCTGAAGTGCTTCTTCGTCAAACTCATGACGAGGCTGATTCGGATTACGTTCTATTAATGCAGTATCGATTTCATTAATGGTAGATGACCCTTCTGTGTGGACGTCCTCGGTAGAAATAAGAGCGTCTAGTCCACGTCCAAGGGCTGGACCAAATTTTTTTCTAACAGCCATATATTATATATAAATGTATATGTGTTATTTATGACAGAATTCCAGAAATGCGATCTCGCTGTCTCCACCTTCTTCACTCATCAGGATGCCTTGGCCATCTCATGCCCAACAATCTCTTTGGCTAAAGATATATAATTCTTCGCACCATTTGACGTTGCATCATACAAAATGCAAGGGATGCCATGACTTGGAGCTTCTGACAATTTCACATTTCGCTGTATAACCGTCTTGAAAACCAATTCCTGGAAATGTCTTTTTACCTCCTCATAGATTTGGTTTGCCAATCGGAGACGAGAGTCAAACATTGTCAAAAGGAACCCTTCAATCTCCAGATTCATATTCAGTTTAGACTTAATGATTTTAATGGTGTTCAGTAACTTACTGATTCCTTCGAGAGCGAAATACTCACACTGAACAGGGATAATGACAGAATCGGCTGCCGTAAGAGAATTAACGGTAATAATACCAAGCGATGGAGAACAGTCAATAAGGATATAGTCGTATTCTGGACGAAGCGGATCAAGTATGCGTTTCAGCACCGTTTCACGCTTACTGACATTCAGCATTTCTATTTCAGCCCCCACCAAATCGATATGACTTGGAAGAATATCAAGCCCTTCTATATCTGTCGTATATATAGCCTCATGAGGAGCTGTTGAATTAATGATACAATCATAAATAGAAGTATCCACCTGCTGGATATCAACTCCCAAACCTGAAGAAGCATTCGCTTGTGGATCAGCATCAACAACAAGCACTTTCTTTTCAAGAGCGGCAAGACTGGCTGCCAAATTTATTGCAGTTGTAGTCTTCCCCACACCTCCTTTCTGATTAGCCAATGCAATAATCTTTCCCATATCAAAAACTTTTTTCATTCAATTCTGCTGCAAAGATACATATTTTCTGTGGAACAAGCAATACATAAAACGTGGAACATTGATTGTTTTTGCATTTTTTTTACTATCAACTTTCCCCTTTGACTTTTCAGCCTTTTACAAACGAAAAAAGAAGACTTTCATGTCTTCCTTCATACACCTTGCGACACTAACAAAATGTCCATGTACAAATTTCTTCCTGTTAGTGGGCGTTGACGGATTCGAACCGCCGACCCTCTGCTTGTAAGGCAGACGCTCTGAACCAACTGAGCTAAACGCCCTTTCATTGGTCGGGATGACACGACTCGAACGTGCGACCCCTTGGTCCCAAACCAAGTATACTACCAACTGTACTACATCCCGATGCTCATGAACACAAGGTTTTTTCGTCCTCCTTTTTCAAAAGCACTGCAAAGGTAGTGCTTTTTCTCGAACTGACAAAATAAAACCCTCTTTTTTTTACTCCCTACAATAAAAAAGAGCTTAAGTACACAAAAAAGGCCACCCACAGAGGGGTGGCCTTACATTTCTATTAGATAGAATTTATTTACTTAAGTTCAACCACTGCACGACGATTAAGGTTGAATGGAGTTACATCATTAACACCACCAACCCCCTTAGTCTCAATCTTAGCACGATCTACACCAAGATTAACAAGTTCGTCAGCGACAGCCTGAGCACGAGCCTCAGAAAGCTTCTGGTTGTAAGCAGAAGAACCTGTCTTGCTATCAGCAGAACCTGTTACAACAACCTTTGCGCCAGTGTTCTTAGCAGCAGCAGCAACAGCTTCAATGTTGATAAGATCCTTCTTAGAATTGATCTTAGCAGAATTGAGGTCGAAGAATACAGATGCTGCACCAGTTGTTACGCTATTGCCAGCCTCTGGGCACTTGTGATTAGCCCACTTTGCCAACTCGGCACGCAAACGAGCATTTTCATCCTGCTCAGCCTTGAGCTGTGCGCGGAGAGCTGCGAGCTTAGCGCAAGCTTCAGCAGAAAGAGCCTCGTAATCATCAAGAGAAACAGCCTTAGACCAGCCAGTCTTGCCAAGGTTGAAAGTCAGACCGAGGTCGATAGCAGCAATGCTGTTTGCAGAAAATGGTTTGTTGTCAATCTTTGCATAAGGGTTGAAATTGCTAGTTGTGAACACCCACGAAGCGTCGAGATAAATACCCACGACCTTAGAAAGTTTCCAAGCAGACTCAAGACCTACACCAAGAGCTGGTGAATAAGTGTCCCTTTGGAAATTGCGGATAACACCCATACGTGGATAAACAATCATGTTCCAGACACGAGACTCATTGTAACCACAAAGCATATTGCTCAGATTGAACTCCGTATCAAAATAGAGTTGTGCATAACCACCCTTCTTGTGTGCAGGAGCTTCACCATTTGGGAAATAACCATAATCAGCATGAGAATGCTTATAAGCACCGTTTTCCCAATTGAGTTTCAGACGAGTACCAATTCCAGGAGTAAACCACTTGCCTACAGCGAGGTCAATACCATAAGTACGACCATCGTGCCAATCCTTAGAAAAAAAGCTTCCGTGCTTGTAAAGACTGACTACACTTTGGTCAACACCAACCTGAACATACCAGTTAGCCCAAAAAGAATTTGTTGCCACACTGTACTTAGAGGTTGCAGGTGTTGCGAATTCGTCGCACTGTGCATTAGCAGCCACAGTACCGAGGCCAACAAAGGCCAACGCCATCATAAACTTTTTCATAAATACAAAATTTAATAAAACAATAATTAATTATCTTCTTTTTACTAATACTCAAACACAAGTATTTTGAGATAGTCTAAACATTCTTTCTTATACCCGAGACATCATAAAAACGCCTCTAAAAAAGCACTTTTCTCACTAAACTCGGCACAAAGGTAATAATTTTAGTTTATTCATGTGCAAGAAAAAACAAAAAAAATGTAAAAAAAACGTAAAAAATCTCATTTGTACGGTATTTTTTCACTCTTTTATCCCTAAAACGTCATCATAAAGCAACATTTTTTATCTAAAAGAAACCATTCAACATTTTATCTTCTATAATTATATAAATCAATTTACCATCTGGAGTTCTTGCAGGAGCTGTTGTAGAGAATAAGTCTTGCAAAAGATGCTCCATTTCCACCATCGACAAAACTTGTCCGTAAACAATAGAAGCACTTTCAGCCATTGTCAATGCCATCGCCTCTTGTGCCTCCTTCTTAATATTACACGTCTGCTCCTTGGCAGAAGCCACCATCTCATGAAGCAATCTCTCTATATCAATTCCCTCTAATCCACAAGGAATGCCATTAATAGAATAAGATCCACCTCCCAAATTTGACAACTCAAATCCCAAACTGTTTATATCCTCCATCATAGCCTCCAACACAGAGACCTCTTCTCCATCAAATTGAAGGACTCGTGGGAAAAGTTCTTTTTGAGAAGGGCGAATACTTGTATTTATACATTGCATGTTTTGTTCAAACAACACACGCACATGAGCTCGATGTTGATTAACCACCACGATTCCCGCATCACCAGGAACAACAATATATTTCCCTTTATATTGGAACTTAGGAACTGACGAGTCAAAGACATCTAGCATTCCAACTCCATTCTTCTTATTGTCATTCCAAATAGAACTTTGCAAATGAGGTTCTTCAGAACTCATCATTTCTTGCTCCTTGGTATGTTCCGGCAAAGAAACAAACAAATCAGCATCCCCATTATTTTTATCAGGAAGCATTGTTGTATATTTTTCATACAATTTTTCCCATCCCGAGGAACGAGAATACTTGGTTTCCGAATCATTCTTGAACGGATTATAAGTAGGCGAAGACAATTTCGGTTGATGAGGAATTGATGTGTTGAGACCCATCACTGGAATGTCTGGGCGTCCTTCCACATCAAAATCTATCATCGGCACATTGCAGAATCGTCCTATCGTTTCTTTCACCGCAGCTGAAAGTACCTGCCAAATTGGTTGCTCGTTATCGAACTTTATTTCCGTCTTCGTCGGATGGACATTTACATCAATGGCAGATGTCTCCACCGAAAAATAGATAAAATAAGACACATGCTCCCCCACTGGTATAAGGCCTTCATACGCCTTCATCACTGCACTGTGGAAATAAGGGTGGCGCATATAACGGCCATTCACAAAAAAATACTGATGCGTACCCTTCTTCTTTGACGACTCAGGTTTCCCCACATACCCAGAAATGCTAACCAAAGAGGTTTCCACCTCTATTGGCAACAGGTCAGCGTTGATTTTCTTTCCAAAAACATCTACAATCCGCTGTCGCACCGTTGCCTTTGGAAGTTTGAACATCTCCACCCCATTATTATATAAAGTGAAGGACACATCTGGATACACCAATACCATTCTTTGAAAATCGGCAACGACATTTGTCAATTCTGTTTGGTTTGACTTTAGAAATTTCCTTCTGGCTGGGACATTGAAAAACAGATTCTTTACAGAAAAATTACTACCTGCGGGGCAAACAACAGGCTCCTGCGTTTCTATCTTGGAACCTGATATCTGAATATATGTTCCTAATTCATCTTCGGGACGTCGAGTCTTCAATTCCACTTGAGCAACAGCAGCGATACTGGCCAAGGCTTCTCCACGGAAACCCATCGTAGAAAGATTGAAAAGGTCAGAAGCCTTTTGAATTTTAGAAGTAGCGTGACGTTCAAACGACATACGGGCATCCGTCTCCGACATACCTTTACCGTCATCGATGACCTGCACGTTCGTCTTTCCCCCATCAGTCACCAACACCTGTACATTTTCAGCACCTGCATCAATAGAATTCTCCACCATTTCCTTGATGATAGAAGATGGGCGCTGCACAACCTCACCTGCAGCAATCTGGTTAGCTACAGAATCAGGAAGAAGATGTATAATATCGTCCAATGTTCAGTTCTGTTTAAGTTCAAAAAAACAATTGACCCGTATAGAGATAGCGCATTAGCAACAACAGCAACACAATCGCGATGATAAGCACGCCGTATGACAGGGGCTTCTTGCCACTCTCCTTGCGACGCTTCAGATGTGTCGTCGCCTGTACGAATTTTCCACGAATATCTTCTGGCGAGAATTCCTTCGGAGGCAACAACCCCAGTTCGCGTTTGGCCCGTTCATCAATTTCCTTTAGTTTCTCCTTGCGAGGGTCATAATAAATATAATTGTGTCGAAAACCTCGAGGCTTTCTTACTGAAAACAAACCCATATCCTTCTACACATTATTTATATATAATACTAAAATCCAGACACTTTTCGGATGACACACACATCACAGGTCTTCCAATCGTTGCTTCGGCACAAACTTCTGTTCCGTCTTTTGTAGCACCTGCCCTTTCGGTTTCTCCTTCCAATCAAAAATATCATCCTTATCTTTCGGACGGATGTAATCAAACCATCCAAATCCTGCGAGATATCGTTTATCTTCAGGAATGGCAAAAGGAGGGTACATCGTACCTGATGGTGTGGACATCCATATCTTGTGCACTTTTTTGTTCTCCATATAAAGATTCATCTCTGGTGTTTCCGTATAATTCATTCCAATTCTATTTCCATCCGACTCCACCATATAGTAACAAACATAGACATTGCCTTTCGCATTGTTATGTTCCATCACACCATTCACAAAATAACAGAACATCTCTTTCGATGACACTTGGTTGTACGACACAGAATCAAGTTGTTCGATGGTCATAGCTTGATTGATGATATGTATCCAATCAACAGTGCTGTCATTGTTATACACTCTGATTTCCTCACCAAACACCTGTTGCCCCTCATTCCACAAAATCGGTTGACCATACAGATAAGTACACGAATCCAATTCATGAGTCACTAACGAGTCACACACTCCCTGAAAGTCATTTCTGAACATTCTAACCTTATGGTATGCGAATAGATCATGATATACCGAATCCGTTTTTTGATGATAAGTCACCATTCGGAGCGTATCACCATGTATATACAAAGTATCTGGTCCCGAAAACTCATAACACACCGCACTGTCAGTCGCCACTGCCACGCCAAGACTATCCTCATAGCGACAATAGTTACCCGTCAGCATGCACTTGTTTTCCACATCCGTCAATACAACATTCCCGAATGCTTCACTCACACCTCTTTCATCATCCGCATAAAGGCTGTCCCCCACAATGTCACGCATATCTTTATAGACATGAGACCGATCCATCAAACTCGCTTGCCCCGTCTGTGTATCGTAGTCACCACGAACCGCATACACAAAAGTACTGTCCGTCGAGATAATGTTTGTTTCCGAAACAATCTTCGCAACTTTCGTGTTTGTATAATAAAACAACTCATTCGTTTTTAGTTCGAACTTAGGATTTTCCACCATCACATTATCTTTAAAAATAGCCTCATTCAATGACGGTGTATATTGTCCATAGTCAGAGTCCAAGACATTATCCTCATCATACAATGTACCATGCTGCGGATAAAAGCCCACACCTTCCAGACGGTCATAGTCAATCACCGAAGTCATCAGTTTTGTCTTGCGATGAATCAACACGGCATTTCCCTGTGCATGAGCCTGCATCATGGTGCCATTATACAACAAAGTGTCACTCGTTAAGGTTAACGTATCTCCCTGCACCATTTTCACATGACCGTAAGCATTGAAAGTATTATCATCCTTATAAAATCTTGCACTATCACAATCCAAATACATTCCGTCATGATAAAGCTTCACATGTCCCACCAGCACATCAGCATGTACATCTTGTTGGTTCTTGTACAACACATCACTATGAATCAGTTTCACCTCTTCGCTTGATTTCTTTCTGGACTTGTCATCTGGTGGAGCGGGAGCAGCCAACAACAGACAAAAGACTGACAGACACATCGTGCCTATCAACAATCTTTCCCGTATGTTTGTCCCGTCCTTCTTCATAAGTCATGCACATAGAAGCCTCCGTTCTTACTTAATCCATCCTGGGTATTGAAACTCACAGTTCTTCCAATCCTCATTGATACGAACATAAGTTGCCTGCTGCTTCTCACGTATCCAACTCTCCAACTTTTCTTCACTTAATTTGCCCACCACTACATCCTGCAATTCTTGATAGTCATCTGTCATGGTCGCCCGATGCCCATTCACACGGCTCTTCAGTTTGGCAATGGCAACTACCTCTTTACCTTTACTATTCATGATGAACGGTTTCGATATTTCACCGACTTGTAAACCAGCTACGGCACGTGCAACTTCTACTGGAAGGTCTTTCATTTCAAATTTTGACGAACCCATCATCCTGTTATACAATAAACCACGATTGTTCCTTGTATCTTTGTCCGATGACACGATAGCGGTACTTTCATCGAACGTATAGACTCCTCTCCTAATTTCATCCGAGATTGTATCCAAATCGTTGATACACTGCTGCAATGCCTCCATCGTAACACGAGGTTTCAACAAAATGTGACGACAATTAATCATGTCACCGCGTTTTTCTATCAACTGAATGATATGAAATCCATATTCCGTTTCCACTATCTTCGACACCGCTTTAGGATCCGTCAGATTAAATGCCACATTTGAAAACTCTGGCACATAATCACCACGATTTGCAAAACCCAACTCACCACCATTCTTGGCAGACTCCTTATCCTCCGAATACAATAACGCCAGCGTCGAGAACTGTGCAGAACCACTATTGATGCGTTCTGTGTAACTACGGAGTTCATCCTTAACACGATCTATCTCCTCTTGTGGAACAACAGGATCCCTCGTAATAATCTGACACTCCACCCGGGTCGGCACGAAGGGGATGCTATCTTCTGGCATTTCCCTAAAATAGCGGCGCACCTGAGCAGGTGTCACCTTAATATGTTCCACCAAGCCACGTTGAACCTCCTGCACCATTTCCCTGTCTCTCAACAAATTATAAAGGCGTTCCCTATACTGTGAAATAGACATTCCTATATATTCCTCCAGCTTCTCCCTCGATCCCACACTCATGATATTGTTGTTGATTTCACTATCCACCTTTCTAAACACATCTGCATCCGACACTTCCACAGAGTCGATAGCTGCCTGATGGAGAAACAATTTTTGTATGGCCAATTGTTCAGGAATCACACAATAAGGGTCACCATCCCAGCGCTGTCCTTGCTGCAAAGCTTCTATACGTGCCGTTTCCACATCCGAGCGAAGAATGGCCTCATCTCCTACCACCCAAATCACCTCATCAATGACATTGTCACGACTTTGTGCAGATGCACCCAACGACAACAACACAAAGCATCCTATCAAGATTCTACGCATATTCATTCTTAATGATTGTTCACTGTTTTCACCACATCCTCAAACACTACAACTGTATATTTTTTACGAAGTTCATCCACCCACTGCTTCTCCATCATGGACTGATAGTCAGTCGTCAACTGTCCTTTCACATCCTTATAAGTACGAGGAGCCTTTGCCACCTTGCCATACACATCCGTCACGGGATAATCGGTCATAGGTTTCAGTTCAGCCTTTTGTTTGAAAACCAGTTTGTCCACATTAGCATTATCACCTTGCTTGAAAAGACCTTTCTCCACACGCACCACCTTCACCGAGTCGTTATTCAGAGCAGACACCACTGTCTTGGCATAATCTTCTTCAGCCACACCTTTCAGAACTTTCTTAGCCTTAGCCATCGTGGCAGCATCCTTTGCATGGATGACGATACCACAGAATCGTGGAGCATCCCATGCATAGTCCTTCTTATTGGCTTGGAAATAAGCCTCTTGACCTTCCACATCCAGCTGTGCCTTGTCCCATACATCCTTCTTGGTCACCTCATACATCAATGTACCATCATAGTATTCTTGGGAAAGATAGCGTTGTTCAGAGTCTTTGGCCATCACACCTTGATGCAATTCATCTATCACCTCTGCACGCGAACAGCCCTTCTGCTGAGCAATCGAATCAATATAAGCATTGGCAGATGCCTCACGAATGCCACGCTGCTCAAGGAACTTGATGATATTGTCATGGTGGAACTCATAAGGTTCAAATGGATGACGATCTGTCATATAAATAAGGTGATAACCCACTGTGCTCTTCACTGGAGCCGACATTTCACCTGCTTTCAGTGCGAATGCAGCATTTTCAAAGTCCGGAATCATCATGCCTTTGCCAAACTGCCCCAATGCGCCGCCACGTTGTGCACTACCCTTGTCGTCACTTTTCTCCTTCGCCAATTCAGCAAAACGCTCTGCTAATTGTTCCTTTGGCACAGCCTTCAGCACCTCATAAATGCTGTCAATACGTGCCTTGCCCGCTGCCTCCTGCTCTGCCGTAGCATCTTGGCGCAATAACACCAAAATGTGACTTGCTGTCAACAAATCCTGCCCCTCAAAACGAGCAGCAGTCTGGTCATACGTTTTGCGAGCCTCACGCTCGATGAAAGCAGAATCCACCAATGTAGGAACCACCATCTGTTCTTTATAGCCATCCAGTTCCTTACGAATACTTGTCAACGTATCAATTCGCTGATTTTCCGCTTCTGCCACCTTCAATTTGAAATCGACAAACAGAGGAACATATTCTTCCACATTCTTTTTATCCAACACACCATCTGAATTATTCTTATTAAACGAATACTCAAATTCACTCCTGGTGATGTTCTTTCCATTGATGCTCATGATGACAGGATCGGCTGTTTGTGCCATAGCAGAGAGACCCAATGCCACAGTCATTGCTGTTAATACTATCTTCTTCATTTTCTTGATTTGATTCTTTTATTCACATTTGGGTGCAAAGTTACAAATAAGCAAGGACAATACAAAGTAAAACCTAAAGTTTTAACTTTTATTGTCGAGCCAAAGTGCCCTCCACACACAACAGTTCGTCTTCTATACCATATTAACACCCGTTATGTGCACTCACGTCGTCCCTTCTTGCACGTAGCCTTCTACCCGTCTGACAACGGAGTACAAAAAAAGAAGGGTATATCATATAGAGTCAGAGGAATCCCTTAGTTCAACTAAAGATTCCTCTGAACACATGAGTCTAAACTTAAAATGTATGATGAGACAAAAACGTCCTATCAAAAGAGGGGAACGACTACTGGGGACGACTATAGTTAGGCGCCTCACTGGTAATGATGACTTCATGTGGATGGCTCTCTTGCACACCCGCGTTTGTGATACGCGTAAACTTGGCATTGTGCAAGTCGTCAATGTTGGCAGCGCCACAATACCCCATACCCGAGCGAAGTCCACCAACAAGTTGATATATAACCTCCTGAACAGTTCCCTTATAAGGTACACGACCAGCGATACCTTCAGGAACCAATTTCTTCGTCTCAGTCACACCACCTTGGAAATATCGGTCTTTGGAGCCATTCTCCATCGCCTCGAGTGAGCCCATTCCACGATAGCTCTTGAATTTACGGCCATTAAAGAGAATGGTTTCGCCTGGAGCCTCCTCTGTTCCAGCCACCAGAGAGCCTATCATGACAGAATAGCCACCTGCAGCCAATGCCTTAACCACATCACCCGAATAGCGAAGACCACCATCAGCAATGAGTGGGATGCCTGTGCCCTCGAGTGCACTGGCAACATCATAGACAGCACTTAACTGGGGAACGCCCACACCCGCCACGACACGCGTCGTACAGATAGAACCTGGGCCAATGCCCACTTTCACCGCATCTGCACCAGCCTCAACAAGAGCCTTGGCTGCCTCGCCAGTAGCAATGTTACCCACAACAATATCCACCTGGGGGAAAGCCTTCTTAGCTTCACGCACCTTCTCAATGACACCCTTAGAATGGCCATGCGCCGTATCAATGACAATAGCATCAACACCAGCTTTGACAAGAGCCTCCATACGCTGGAAAGTGTCAGCGGTCACACCCACGCCAGCAGCCACACGCAGGCGTCCTTTAGAATCCTTGCATGCCATAGGCTTGTCTTTAGCTTTGGTGATATCCTTGTATGTGATAAGTCCGATAAGCTTATTATCATTATCCACCACAGGGAGTTTCTCTATTTTGTGCTCTAACAGGATGCGCGATGCACTTTCAAGGTCTGCCTGCTGATGGGTAACAACCAGGTTTTCCTTCGTCATCACTTCATCAATCTTACGTGTGAGGTCTGTCTGAAAACGAAGGTCACGGTTTGTCACAATGCCGACAAGAGTATTGACATCATCAACCACAGGAATACCACCAATGTGATACTCATGCATAATGTCAAGAGCATCCTTCACCGTAGAACCACGCTTGATTGTGACAGGATCGTAAATCATGCCATTCTCCGCACGCTTCACGATAGCAACTTGACGTGCCTGTTCCTCGATAGACATATTCTTATGAATCACACCAATACCACCTTCACGAGCGATGGCAATTGCCATCGGAGCCTCAGTGACAGTATCCATAGCAGCTGTCACAAAGGGCACCCGAAGCTCTATGTTACGAGAGAATTTGGTACTGAGGGAAACCTCACGGGGAAGGACTTGCGAATATGCTGGAATGAGCAGCACATCGTCAAACGTCAATCCTTCCATCACAACTTTATCTGCAATAAATGATGACATAGTGTTTAGTATTTATTGCATGCAAAGGTATAACTTTTTTGCGACAAGACAAAGAAAATGAACTAAAAACTAAAAACTAAAAACTAAAAGTTGATATTACCCCATCCAAATGGCAAGTAATTCGCACTTTTAGCTTCCAGTTTTAGTTTTCAGTTTGGCAACACTCAGTTCGCCATTTCGCTAATGAACTTGATACGGACAAGACGAATGTCCTCCTCGTAGATATTGCTATCCAAATTATCCAACGCCGTATCGATGTCATCGGTCTCGCTGTCGCGGAAATAATCGTAGATTTCATCAATGACATCTTCGTCCATGTCAATATCCTCAAAATAATAATCGATGTTCAATTTGGTGCCACTATAGACAATAGCCTCCATCTCGGAAAGAAGCTCCTCAAAGTCAAGACCGTTCGCCTTCGCAATTTCTTCAAGGTCAACTTTGCGGTCAATGGCTTGTATAATCTTCACTTTCACTTTCGACTTATTAGCGACAGTCCGAACTCTCATGTCTGTCGGACGGACGATATCATTATCTTCACAATGCTTCTTGATAAGTTTGCAGAATTCCCCACCATAGCGTTTAGCCTTACCTGCACCCACACCAGGTATGTTCTGCAACTCTTCCTCATTGATGGGATAAAGTGTCGCCATTGATTCCAAAGAGATATCTTGAAAGACCACATAAGGCGGAACATCAAATCTATGAGCTATCTTCTTCCGCAAATCAACCAGCATCTGATAAAGAGCCTCGTCTGTCACCCCCGTACCTCCTTGCTCGTTGCTGTCATCAAAGTCATCGTCAAAATCATTATCCTCAACAATCA
Organism: Bacteroidaceae bacterium; assembly: GCA_017448825.1. Classification (GTDB taxonomy): domain Bacteria; phylum Bacteroidota; class Bacteroidia; order Bacteroidales; family Bacteroidaceae; genus Minthosoma. Next base: position 11,750 of record JAFSKR010000068.1, on the reverse strand, counting down.
AGAACGGCACAGGCTTCTTCATATACTTCTTGCCAGCCTTCGTCAGTTTCAAGATTCCGTAGCTCTCCACCTCCTTCTCTATATATCCTTCCAAACAAGCCTGACTGAAAATGGCGTTCCACATCGGCATCTCCACATCAGCACCAGAACCAAACAACTCCATCTGGTCATGGTTGTGACTGAGAATATCATCATTCTCCTCACCACGTAAAATGCCGACGATATGCTCCTGCCTGAAATTTTCCTTCACAGCCAGAATCACCTGCATGGCAAGCAGCAGATTTTCTTGAGCATCTATCTTCGTTTTCGGATGCAAACAATTATCGCAATTGCCACAATTATCCTTCTCATACACTTCTCCAAAGTAATGAAGCAGCATCTTCCTTCTACACACAGACGACTCACAATAGGATGAAATCTCACCTAACAAGTGACTGCCAATATCCTTCTCTGCTGGAGTCTTGTCCTTCATGAAACGCTCCAATTTCTCAAGGTCTTTTCGGCAATAGAAAGTAAGGCACTGCCCCTCTCCACCATCACGCCCTGCACGTCCTGTCTCCTGATAGTACCCCTCAAGGCTCTTGGGAATATCATAATGGATAACAAATCGCACATCAGGTTTGTCGATGCCCATACCAAAAGCTATCGTAGCAACTATAACATCAACACGCTCCATGATGAAGTCATCTTGCGTTTCCGTCCTGTCCTTGGAGTCCATACCCGCATGATAAGCCGCCGCCTTGATGTTGTTGGCACGCAACACCTCTGCCAAGTCTTCCACCTTCTTACGGCTAAGACAATAGATGATGCCACTCTTGCCAGAGTTCTGCTTGATGAACTTAATAATATCTTTCTCCACATTGGCAGTTTTCTGGCGAACCTCATAATAGAGATTAGGACGGTTAAAAGATGACTTATAATCGAGCGCATTAACCATGCCAAGATTCTTCTTGATGTCATTACGCACCTTATCTGTGGCAGTTGCTGTCAATGCTATCACTGGAGCGTTGTAGATACGTGCAGCAGCCGCCTTGATGTCCTCATCAGACGGAAGTTCTGGTAAAATCTCTATGGCAGCATCACCAGCCAAACGCTGTTTCAATTCAGCATAGTTCTTTCTGAAGGAAGGCATCAACGTCAAAAGCGCATCCACAAATTTACCATCCAGTCGAGGATATTTGTCCGACTTCTCCTTAATTTGTTCCTTCATCTCTGAAAGGAAAAGAACCATGTTCTCAAAGTTCTTCACCTGCTCCTGTAACTCATTCAGTGTCTTGGCAGACACACGGTCAGGAAACTGCTTGGCTTCCTTGCTCAAATCATCATATCGGTGCTTATGCTCACGATACGATTCCGCCAATGTCCGAATGGCCCTCGTCTTATCCTTAGGGATAAACAAATCAATGATAGGTGCCATCGCTATCCAGTTGATGACTGGGCGTATTCTGCGATATTCGGGACGGAAATCGTGTCCCCATTCCGAGATACAATGAGCCTCATCAATCGCAAAGAAAGAGATGTTCACCTGACGCAGGAACTCCACGTTATCCTCCTTGGTGAGGGACTCTGGAGCCACATAGAGCATCTTGGTCTTACCCTCCATGATGTCAGCCTTCACCTGATCAATGTTTGCCTTACTGAGAGAAGAGTTGATGAAGTGTGCCACACTATCTTCCTCGCTAATATGTTTGATGGAATCTACCTGATTCTTCATCAAGGCGATGAGCGGAGAAATAACGATAGCAGTTCCTTCCATAATCAAAGCCGGCAACTGGTAACAAAGGGATTTGCCACCACCCGTTGGCATCAGCACAAACGTATCATTGTGGTCAAGCAGGTTCTGAATGATAGCCTCTTGATCACCCTTGAAAGTGTCAAAGCCAAAGTAGTATTTCAGCGCTTGCTGAAGGGTTGCTGGTTTTTTCATGCTATGTCTGGATTACAAGGATACGTAAACTTCAAATGCTTTTCAACAACAAAGTTATAACTCTGTTTTGTATTTTCAAAAGAAAAACAGAAAAAAATGTACCTAAATGATAAAAATCTTTCAATTACTTATCTTCTGTGCTTTCTTTTAGCACCGCCATATTGGCACTTTCCACTTTCTTGCGTGCAAATTCGAGTGTAACCACATAACTTCTTACACCTGTTGAGGGCACCTCAAACATCGGCTCCATCATGATGGTCTCAATGAGGGAACGGAGACCGCGCGCCCCCAGTCCGAACTCAACAGCCTTATCCACCACATAATCAAGCACTTGTTCCTCGAAGGTGAGTTTCACCCCGTCTATCTCAAACATCTTGATATATTGCTTCACGATAGAATTTTTCGGTTCTGTCAAGATAGAACGCAACGCTGTTCGGTCTAACGGATCAAGATGGGTCAAGATGGGTAAACGGCCAATAATCTCGGGTATCAAGCCAAAAGACTTCAAATCCATCGGCGCAATATACTGCATCATGTTCGACTTGTCAATCTTGGCAACGTTCCTCGACGCATCAAAACCCACCACATGAGTATTCAGACGCTGAGCAATGCGCTTTTCGATGCCATCGAACGCACCACCACAGATAAAGAGGATATTCTTCGTGTCCACTTGAATGAACTGCTGTTCGGGGTGCTTGCGTCCTCCCTGAGGCGGCACATTCACCACACTGCCCTCCAGCAGTTTCAGCAGTCCCTGCTGCACCCCCTCGCCACTCACATCCCGCGTGATGCTGGGGTTATCACCCTTGCGAGCAATCTTGTCAATCTCATCAATGAACACAATACCCCGCTCTGCTTGGGCGACATCACCATCAGCAGCCTGCAAAAGGCGTGCCAACAAACTCTCCACGTCCTCGCCCACATATCCAGCCTCTGTGAGCACCGTCGCATCAACAATGGTAAACGGCACCAACAGCATCTTGGCAATCGTTCGAGCCAACAGCGTCTTGCCCGTGCCCGTACTTCCCACCATGACGATGTTCGACTTCTCCAGCTCCACTTCATCCACCGCCCCTGGGTGGTTCAGTCGCTTATAGTGGTTATAGACAGCCACCGAGAGTGCCACCTTGGCTGCATCCTGCCCTATCACATACTGGTCAAGATACTCCTTGATTTCCTTCGGCTTAGGCAGATTCTGCAACACCGAGGGCTTATTTCTGCCACTCTTATGTTCCTTCAGAATTTCATTGGCCTGTACGATGCAGTCATTGCAGATGTAACCATCAATGCCATACACCATCAGACCGACCTCATTCTCCGTACGACCACAAAAAGAACACTTATTTAGTTTTGCCACTTACTTCTTCCGTATTATATAAATAATGTACAACTTCCCTGATGCATCCTCCATGTCCTGTCAACTCTTGGGACTGGATGGTTTTACACCTTTCTCACCAATACTTCATCCACCATGCCATACTCCTTGGCCTCCTCGGCAGTCATCCAATAGTCACGGTCACTGTCTGCCCACACCTTGTCAAAAGGCTGATGGCTGTGGTCACTGATGATGGTATAAAGCTCCTTTTTCAACTTCTGAATCTCACGAGCCGTAATCTCAATGTCACTCGCCTGACCCTGTGCACCGCCCATCGGCTGGTGAATCATAATGCGGCTGTGCGGCAACGCACTACGCTTGCCCTCCTTGCCAGCCACCAGCAACACGGCAGCCATCGAAGCAGCCATACCCGTGCAGATGGTCTGCACGTCGCTGTTGATAAACTGCATCGTATCATAGATGCCAAGACCTGCGTACACACTACCACCTGGAGAGTTGATATAGATACTGATATCTTTCGCGCTATCCACACTGTCCAAATAGAGCATCTGTGCTTGCAACACGTTAGCAGTATAGTCGTTCACCTCCGTACCCAGAAAAATGATTCTATCCATCATTAACCGTGAGAAAACATCCAGTTGAGTGACATTCAGCTGTCGTTCTTCCAATATGTAAGGATTCAAATAACCAGCCTGTGCTTTCATTACATCATCGAGCATTAAACTACTCATTCCCAAATGCTTAGTAGCATATTTCTGAAAATCGTTCATCATACTTTGTTCCTAATAATCTTCTAAAAATATCTTTCAGATTGCAAAGATATAAAAAAAGTGGGTAGAACAAAAATTCCAACCACTTTTTTTAATGTTTTTAAGTTTTTGAGTTCGTCAGTTCTCCAATATCCTATTTATTCAAAGGACTTATTGAACTCTTCTGCACTCACAGTCTTCTCATTCAGCGCGACCTTCTCCTTCAAAGTTGCGCCCAACTTCACCTCTATACAGCGATCAATCAAGTTGTCAACCGTCTCACGCTTCTTCAACATTTCCTTCACAGAGTTCTCCAAATACTCGTCAGGAATGTTCAACATACCATATTGAGCAAACTGCATACGAGTCACTTCCTTCGCCATGTTCTTCACATCCTCGTCATTCACCTTGATTTCGTTCTGCTCCACCAGTTTCTCCTTGATGAGATGCCATGTCAGTTCCTCAATACTCTTTTCAAACTGAGCGTCCACCTTTGCTTGGTCACCAGTATTAGCCAACAGAATCTTCTTCAGTTTTTCCTCTGGGAATTCCAGTTTGCCCACCTTCTCTGTCACATACTTGCGCACATCAAGGACAAACTTGTAGTCACTGTCCTTCTTGAACTGGCTGGAAATCAGTTCCTTCACCTTGGTGCGGAACTCATCCTCGCTCTTCACTCCACCACCAGGGAACACGGTGTCGAACAATTCCTGATTGAACGGGCCTGGCACAAAACGGGTAATCTCCGTAATCTGGAAGTTGAACTCGCCCTTGTGATTCAAGGCATCCTCCTTCTCCACCTTCAGGAGAGAAGTCAGTTCAGCCTCGTTGTTATCGTATGCCACCGATGGGTTGAACGTCACAATGTCATTCACTTTCACACCATCGAAGAGTTTCTTCTGGTCATCGTTCTTGAAATACTTCGGCAACATCACCACATTCTCAGCCGTCACAGGGTTCTCCACATCCAGCTCCGTGATGACACCCTTCACCATATCATTGTCCTCATACGAATCCACTTTCTCATAGTTGCCACCACGCTGACGGTACATATCCACCTGATTCTCCACCATCTGGTCAGTCACATCCACATTGTAGTAGTCAATCTTATCCTTCTTGTCCAATTTCACCTCAAACTCAGGAGCAATTGCCAAGTCGAACTTAAACGTGAAGCTCTCGCCCTCTTTCAGTTCCACCTTATTGTTGTCCTCGGTAGGAAGAGGTTCACCCAACATGTTGATTTTGTTTTCACGAATGTAATCGAACAAACCATCCTGCAAGAGCTTGTTCACCTCCTCAGCCAGAAGGCTCACACCAAACTGCTTCTTAATCAAGCCTACAGGCACCATGCCAGGGCGGAAACCCGGCATATTCATTTTTTTCTTTGCGTCCTTGATAGCCTTCTCATACTTCTCCGTATAGTCGGCAGGTTCCACCACGGCTGTGATGACCGCATTCACCTTGTCAATGTTCTCTACTGAAATGTTCATATTTTATTACCTTAATTTATAATTTTCACACCAATATTTGGCAACTGAATCCCTTTCATCAGTCGCCAAACATTCAAATCGGCTGCAAAGTTACGAATAAGTGAGTGAAAAACCAAATTTATTTGAATTTTTCCGAACGAAAGTAACTTCGGCGAAGCCAACGTTACGATTAAGTGAGCACAAAAGCAAGAAAAAAGCCACATTTTTCTTGTTTTTGTCGAACGCGAGTAACTTCGGCTAATAAATAAAAGGTTATTGTTTTTCTTGCGACTGGTGCAAGTCCCTTAATAAGCGTCCACCATACTACTATATATAATAGAATTGACTTTTGCTGTGGATTTGAACTGGTTGACGTTCTGAGGAACATCGGTATTGATGAGGTCATTACTGCTCACCCTGAAGGTGTAGTGCCCGCTGATGCCAAACACATCCCCGTCATAGTAGGTGTTCCACTCCATACGTTTTTTTGTGAAGAGGTTACGAGCAGGATAGCCAACATAAAAACCGTCTGGAGTTTTGACAATGGAAGCAGACCCTGCTTGCAGGGTGATAGAGGAGATGAGCCTGCTATCATCAATATCAACACGGAAAATGTTTTTGCCAGCCTTGGTAAACTGGTAATATACCATTGTCCATTCCCCGTCCATATCTTCCATTGTCTGTGTTTTCTTTGTGTATTTGTCATACAATCCTGCATAAGTGGCAGGAATGTTGTCAAACCTTGCCCCTACCTGCACAGGACCCAATTTTCCGTTGGAAAGGGTGAACGTCTTCACTGTAGATTGCGTCGTACTTCTCTGTTGAACTTGTGTGCGCTGAGTTTGTGCATTCAAAAGAGCCGCCCCTGTCAGCAAGGCGAACAGCAATAAATACTTTTTCATAGGATTAAGTTTTGGGGGGGGTATTATTATAAAATAGTCATGGTTTAGGGTGTTCCTCCGGCTCAACGGAACGACTTCACAAAGGGTTGGGGTGGAGAATAAGGCACAAAAGAAAGGTGTGAGCCTTTGCCTGTTCTCTGTCTGAAGGTTCTGGACTGACCTGTGCGGAAAGAATAGGGGTAGAAGATACAGCTCACACCTTCGATGTATATGTACACAGTGGAACTGTCTTACATCATACAATCGAAGAAGAGCGAGTAACGTCCTTTCTTTTCCGCACGAGTCATTTCGTGCATAAAACCTTTCCTGGTTGCGAATTGTCCAGATTCTCAGACAGGAAATAAGCGTACGCGCTTCCTAATATGTCTTGCAGCCCAGAGGCTGCTCCCGCATCTGCAACTCCGAAAAGCCACATTCAGCGGAATCTCGATGGCAAAGTAAACAAATATAAGTGAAAACACCAAACTTTTCCTCAACTTTTTTTGAATCGAGCACAAAAAAGGCGCAAAGCGGGAATCTCGCATGAAAAAGGGTGACCCTCAATGTTCACTCAAGTCTGTTGCCAAGGTCTTCCTAACTCTGTTGCCAATGTCTTCCTCGTCCTCATGCCCGTCGTCTCGGAAGACTGTGCCCCGTGTCTTCCGAGTTCTCTTGCCCGTATCTTGCTCCGCCTCTTGCCCGTGTCTTCCGAGTCCTCTTGCCCGTTATCACTCGGCTCTGATGCTCGTCATCACTTTGCCCTCACGCTCGTCATCACTCCGCTCTCATGCTCGTGTCTTCTGGGGAGGTGTTTTCTGAGGGTTTCATATAGAGTTTTCATGCAGCCTTTTTAGGACATCGGCAGAAGGGTAAAACGACGTGCCCCACGTCGGTGAGGCGACGTGGGGCACATCGGTCGACCGACGTGGGGCACGTCGGTTTAGAGGTGTCGAAAGCATCACTTATGCTTCGGTGAAAAAGTTGAAGAGGCCCAACTCGTTGGCAAATATGAGGAAGATACAGAGGGGGGCGAGATAGCGGATGATGAAACGGAAGGTGGGATAGAGGGGGGAGCGGAGGGTACCGTTGTTGGTCATCTCAGCACGGAACACCTTTTCATCGACCACCCAACCCAAGAAGATGCACATGAGCATGCCCCCCACTGGCATGATGAGCTTGGCGACGAGGAAGTCGAAGAGGTCGAAGAAGCCCATGCCGAAGAGGGTCACGTCTTTCCAATCGCCAAAAGACCATGAACAGAAAGTGGCTAAAAACATGCACACCACGCTGACCAGCACGGCTGCCAAGGGACGAGAGAGATGGAGGTTCTTGTGGAAGTAAGCGACCGACATCTCAAGCATGGAGATACTGCTGGTGAGGGCTGCCATGACGAGTAACAGGTAGAATATCAAGGAGAAAAGGTATGCCAACACCGGGATGCCGCCAAACACCTGCTGGAAGACGTTAGGCAGGGTGACAAACACCAAAGAGGGGCCTGCGTCGGGCTGCAAACCCTGGATGGAATAGACGGCTGGGAAGATGATGAGTCCGCTGAGCAGGGCAACGAGGGTGTCGATGCTGGCGACATTGATGCCATCTTTCATCAGGTCAACATCCTTGCGAAAATAGCAAGCGTAGGTGCAGAGGCATCCCAACCCGACGCTGAGCGAAAAGAAGGCTTGCCCCATCGCACTGAGAATCACCGAACCCGTGACTTTGGAGAAGTCGGGTTGGAAGAGGAACTGCAAACCCAAACTTGCGTTCGGCAGAGAAAGGGAACAGACGACCAACACCAAGATGAAGACAAACAGCAGGGGCATCATGATTTTGGAACCCCGCTCTATGCCGCGTTGCACTCCGAGAGCAACAATGCCGCAGGTCATCGCAATAATCAGTGCTGTCCAACAGACGGGCATAAGGGAATCAGATGAGAAGGCCGCGAAATCGGCGGTGAACTCGTCTGAGGTCTTGCCGGCAAAGCCATTCATCAAGGCTTCGAAAGCATAGTGAAGCGTCCATCCTGCCACCACCGAATAGTAGCTAAGCACCAAGAAACCACTGACCACAGGCAGCAAGCCCATCCACTTCCAGCCTTTGCGGCCACCGCTCATCTTCAGGAACGAGTCGGTCACATCGCTGCCTCCATGACGGCCAATGACGAACTCCGTCACCATGATGGGCATGGCAAGCAAGAGCATGAAAAACACATAGATAAGCAGGAAAGCGGCACCACCGTTGGTACCTGTCTCGGTGGGGAATCGCCACACGTTGCCCAAACCCACAGCACTGCCTGCTGCGGCAAGGATGGCACCCACTTTGGATACAAAGATGTTTTTGTCGCTACTCATACTTCAGTTCCTCAGTCGTATTTTCCATTTCTCGCCATGCCGCACCATCTTCTGCGATGCCACTTCCTTCGTGCTATCGGCAAAGGTGTATTGATAATAGACCGTGTAAACGCTGTCGCTCTGCATCTGGGCATCAATCATGTCAATCGACACCACAGCAGCACGCTCTGCACGCTGCCAGCCAAGATGCTGCTTGAGCACGTTGCGCATGAAGACCTCCTGTGCCGAATCCATTTCCGTGCCGAAGTCCACATACTGCAAGTAGGCGTCGTAGTCATCTCGGTTGAGAGCCTCCAACGCACCCTTCAGTGTCTCCTTAGCAGCCTCTTCGAAAGTCTTTTCCTGACAAGAAACGAGACACGACAATCCAATCACTAACAAGTATCGAGCACACCGCATGGCTAATGGTGAATGGTACATGACTTTACTTCTGCCTGATATACACATTGATAGGCGTGCCCTTGAAGTTCCAATGCTCACGTATCTGGTTCTCCAAAAAACGTTTGTATGGCTCCTTCACATACTGCGGCAAGTTGGCGTAGAACACAAACGAGGGAACCCTCGTGCCAGGTATCTGCATCACATACTTAATCTTGATGTACTTGCCCTTCAGCGATGGCGGCGGCGTGGCCTCGATGATGGGCAGCATCACCTCGTTCAGTTTCGCCGTGGAGACCTTGTTCGTGCGTGCCTGATAGGCTTTCTGTGCTTCCTCCAGCACCTTGAAAATGCGCTGCTTGGTCACTGTCGATGCAAAGATGATGGTGAAGTCGGTGAAAGGTGCGAAACGCTCACGGATGGCATGCTCAAAGTGGCGAATCGCCTCGTTCGTCTTGTTTTCCACCAAGTCCCACTTGTTCACCACCACCACCAGACCTTTCTGGTTCTTCTGCACCAGTTGGAAGATGTTGATGTCCTGCCCCTCGATGCCTCGGGTGGCATCCACCATGAGCACACACACGTCGGAATTCTCGATGGCACGGATGCTGCGCATCACCGAATAGTACTCCAAATCTTCCGTCACCTTGTTCTTCTTGCGGATGCCAGCAGTATCCACCAAATAGAAGTTGAAGCCGAACTTCTCGTACTTCGTGTAGATGGAGTCGCGCGTAGTGCCAGCGATGTCGGTCACCACGTTGCGGTTGTCGTCCAAGAATGCGTTGATGAGCGACGACTTGCCCGCATTGGGACGACCCACCACGGCAATTCTCGGAATGTCCTCTTCCATCACCTCGCCCATCTCCTTCGTGAAACTACCCACCACGGCATCGAGCAAATCGCCCGTTCCGCTGCCCGTCAGCGAACTGACACAATAGGGGTCGCCCAATCCAAGACCGTAGAACTCAGCAGCACCATAGCGGTGCTCGTTGCTGTCCACCTTGTTCGCCACCACAAACACTGGCAACTTGCTCCTGCGCAAGATGTCAGCCACCTGCTGGTCAAGGTCAGTCACCCCCACACGCACATCCACCATGAAGAGAATCACGTCGCACTCCTCAATGGCGATGCGCACCTGACGTCGGATTTCCTCCTCGAACACATCGTCCGAGTTGACCACCCAACCGCCGGTATCGACCACCGAAAATTCCTTGTTACCCCACTCGCACTTGCCGTACTGACGGTCGCGAGTCGTGCCAGCCTCATCACTCACAATGGCGTGACGAGTCTTTGTCAATCTGTTGAAAAGGGTCGATTTTCCCACATTGGGACGCCCCACAATCGCTACTAAATTTGCCATAATCTTTTCAGTAATTCTTTCGAACTGATAGCCATAATCACCTTTTTCGGGTTACTACTCACCGCCCCAGATGGCTTTCCCATCCTTCGGATAGAACTGTTGCGGCTCTGAAATCGGGTGCAAAGGTACGATTAAATGAGCACAATACAAAACAAAAAAGGTATTTTTGCTTTATAGTACGTAGGATTCAACGGCAGTTAATAATTCAAGGTCAACGAAAAACAAGGAAAGTGGAGTGTCAATAGTACCAAGGTTTATGTGTCGCTGGTAAGTATGGACACGAATTGATTCAAAAAGTAAGGGAAAGGAAAGGTGAAGGTGATATTTTGACGCAAAAACGATGCAGAAATCGGTTTCTTCACCTTATTTAACATGGCAAGTTGCCTATAATTGGTGAAAATGATTAACTTTGCAGCGCAAAGCTGTGTAATGCGGCAGACAATATGGCAAAGATAACAGTACAGAACACGCAGATAACGGTCATTAAGCAGAATGAAAACGATTACATCTGCCTTACAGACATGCTGAAGGCTAAGGATGGTGAATTCTTCTTCTCTAACTGGCTGCGCAACCGCAATACCATAGAGTTCCTTGGAATCTGGGAACGGTTGATGAACCCGAATTTTAATTGTGCCGAATTCGACATAATTAAAAGTCAGGCTGGGCTGAATCGTTTCCGTCTCAGCGCCAAAGAGTGGACAGAGAAGACTAATGCCATCGGCATTATCTCGAAGGCAGGACGTTATGGTGGCACCTACGCCCACAAGGACATTGCCTTTGAGTTTGCCATGTGGATTAGCCCTGAGTTCAAGGTCTATCTGATTCGAGAATTCCAACGACTGAAAGACGATGAGCAGAAGCAACTTGGATGGACGGCCAAGCGTGAATTGTCGAAGATTAACTATCGCATCCACACGGATGCCATCAAGCAGAACTTGATTCCTGAAGAGGTGACGGCGGCACAAGCCAGCATCATCTATGCAGAGGAAGCGGACGTACTCAACGTTGCCATGTTCGGACAGACAGCCAAGCAATGGCGTGAAGCCCATTCAGAACTGAAAGGCAACATCCGCGACTATGCTTCCATCAACGAACTCATTTGCCTGGCAAACATGGAGAACATCAATGCCGTTCTCATTGACGAGGGAGTGCCACAAGGTGACCGCCTTGTGCGCCTCAATCTGATTGCCATCAACCAAATGCGCGTGTTGGAGAACGACGAGAATAGAAACCTATTAAAATGACAATGAACGGATAGAACGGCAGACATAGAACGACATAAGGAAGCGTTGACTTTTTGAT
>JAFSKR010000067.1 GCA_017448825.1 Bacteroidaceae bacterium | reverse complement strand
AGACCACCGTCGACCTGTTTGAGAACGAGCCCGTGACCACACAGAACGTGCAAGTGGTGAACTACGCTACGGACAACCACCTTTACTTAGGATACATCTGGGCTGACATACACGGGCTGAGCCTCTACAACATCTGCCACGACGTGCACGAGGCCGCCGCCACCAAGTATCAGGCCAAGGACAACTACATCTACGGGCTGGCCAACTACTGGCCCATGGACGAGGGCCACGGCTCCGTGGCCGCCGATGCCCGCCACACGCACGACTTTGCCGTGTATGACTCCTGGACGCTCAACAACCGTAACTACTCGCTGCGCATCAACAAGCCGGAAGGCGCACAGGCCGACATCACGCGCATCGGAACGGGACGGGGCGACAGTTATGCCATAGAACTGTGGTACAACAAGAGCGGTGCCAAGGACGAGGTGGTGTTTGAAACCAACGCATCTGCAGAGGAGTCGAAACTGCGCCTGCGTTACGACAGTGTGCAGAGCATAGTGCTTGACTATGGCAAGAAGTCGATGGTGGTGGCCAGCCATGAGGACTTCCCCGACCTGCGCCGCTGGCACCATGTGGCACTGAACGTGGTGCGCGGACAGGCCGCCTCGTTCTACCTGGACGGACAGCGCACGGCAGTCATTGCCGAGACCGACGTGCCGCCCATCGAGGGCACCACGCTCAACGTGGGACGGAACAACGAGGCGATGGCCTTCGCCGACGAGTTGCGCATCTGGCATGCCGCACTCAGCGAGAGCCGCCTCTTAGGCAATATCTACAACACCATCGATACCGCCGACGTCTATTCGCGCGGACTGGTGGCCTACTATCCGTTCGAGAAGACGGGTGAGGAGAACGGAGTGACGACGAAGGTGGCGACCATGGAGAACATGGCTCCCAACCTGTCGGCAGGGTCGGCCAAGGAGATCGTCTTCGACAAGGACAATCTGATGGACCACACGCCGCCGCTGAAGAACGCTCCCGACGAGACGCGCCTCATTGCCTCGCCGGTGGCCTCGGAACGCAAGGTGGTCATCAACCTGACGGGTGCCGGCATCTCGCCGCGCGACATCGAGGGCACGACGCTGAACGTCACCGTCGACCGCGTCCACGACCTGCACGGCAACACGTCGCTGCCCATCCGCTGGACAGCCTATGTGCAGCAGAACACGCTGAAGTGGACGAAGGACTCGGTGAACATTATCAAGAAGTACGGCGACAACCATACCTTCGACGTCACCATCGAGAACAAGAGCGGCAATACCGAGTACTATACCCTATATAATATGCCGCAGTGGCTCTCGCTGGTGGGCAGTACCGCTTCCGACGAAATCAACCCGCTCTCCACGAAGGTGCTTCGCTTCCAGGTGAACCCGCTGGTGCCCGTGGGCAACTATGAGGTGACCATCGGTGTGCAGGGCAACAACCAGATACAGGAGCCGCTGCGCGTGGTGATGAAGGTGAGTGGCGAGAAGCCTTTGTGGACCGTAGACCCGATGAAGTACGACCACCAGACGGTCATCATCGGACAGGTCTATATCAACGGCATCCTCATGGAGAACGCCGAGAGCATGGTGGCTGCCTTCATCGGCAATGAGTGCCGAGGCGTGGCCTCGCCCGAGATGGTGCGCGGAGCAGCCTACGTCACCATGAATATCTACGGCAACGATACCCAGGAGGAAGACGCAGGCAAGGCGGTCAACTTCCGCATCTGGGATGCCTCGAAGGGGGTGGCCTATACCGAAGCCCAACTCGCGGTCAACGGGAAGCCCGTCAGCGTCATCTTCCAGCAAGACCAGATGATAGGCAACTTCGACTATCCCGCCATCTGGACGAAGACGGACAATGTGGAGCAGTTGATACCCATCCATCAGAACTGGAACTGGATAGCCTTCGGTGTGGTTCCGCAGTCCACCGACCTCAAGGATGTGTTCGGCACATACGCCGAGTGGAGCATGCTCATCAAGAGCCGCTCAACATCTGACGGCCTCTCAGCCTATAACGACTACAACGGTGTTGAGTGGGGCGACGGCACGCTCGAGAGCGTGAAGGCCAACGAGATGTACAAGCTGAAGATAGACCGTCTGCCGACCACGAAGCAGGATGAGCCTAACAGCCAGCTCGCCGTCTCGGGCCGACAGTTGAAGGAGAAGGAGGAAAAGGCCGTCATGCTCACGACGGGCTGGAACTGGATAGCCTACACACCACTGACAACGATGACCGTCGATGAAGCTCTGGCAGCTGCCAACCCGCAGAAGGGCGACATCGTGAAGTCGCAGACGGGCGTGACCATCTATGGCAACTACGGCTGGGAAGGCAGCTTGAAGGCATTAGAGAGCGGACACGGCTATCTGTATTTCAACAACACCAGTGAGGAGAAGTCGTTCATCTATCCAACGGAAACTGCGACATCGGCTGCTGCGGCAAAGGCACGCATGGCAGCACCACGGCGTGCTCCTGAAGACCTGCGCATCTTCAAGCCGATTGCCCTGGGTATCTATCCGAGCAACATGACGATGGCCATCCGACTCATGGACGGCACAGCCCAGGTGGACACGGCTGAGGTGGCCGCCTTCGTGGGCGACGAGTGCCGCGGTGCCACCCGCGCCAACGACAACGGCCTCTACTACCTTGTCATCAATGGCGACGGGGCAGGACAGTCCATGGTGCTGCGCACCTGCATCGATGGCGAAATCATCGACATCGACGACACGCAGATGTATGTCAGCGACGCCAACATAGGCACCTCATGGGAGCCCCACGTCATCGACCTGCAGAACCTGCCAAACGGAATCACGGTGCTTGACGGTTCTGCCACCGAGGACGATACCGACTGGTGGTCGCTGCAAGGCTTCAAGATTGGCCGCAAGCCCACGCTGCCCGGCATCTATATCCATCATGGCGAGAAGGTTCGGATTAAGTGAGTGCCATGAACGTATCTAAGGTCATGGTGAAGTGAAAATAAATAACATGATTCACGAAAAGGGAATGGGGAGCCCCCATTCCCTTTTTTAATCAAGAGATAGCATGAAAAAGCATCTGATGATCCGCAATGTTCACCCAAGGCTCTTGCCCGTGTCTTCCGAGGATGAGTTTCCCAAGGGAAGGGAGAAGGGGTCTCATACCACTTTTGGAAGAGTCCCCGAAGTCATTAGATACAATAGCGGGAAGGCAATATAAAAAGAAGCCGCTACGGATTGGATTAAGTTGCGGCTAACGTGGAGGGTGGGTATGAAGGTGGGGAAAAAGGAATAAAAGAAGGGTCAGAAAAGTATCTTCACAACGGAACTGATGCTGTAACGATTTTTCATGTAATGGGAGAAGGTGTGATAGTAGTCGGCAGTAAAGCCCCATGCATAGTTGTCGGCATCGAGGCAGTCGTATGTGATGCCAAAGCCCATCTCGAATTTGGCTTCGTTGGGAATGGTATAAGTCTTGGGGAGCGTGGAGGTGCTGTTGGTGGTCAGTACTTGTGACAAGGTCGTACCATTCAGAATGCGTGTACCGACAAATGCCCGAGCACCCATGCGACGACTCAGCCCCATCGGGTACGCATACTTCGCTGCCACATCAATATGGTAGATGTCAAGCTGCCCCCCGGTATAAAGGTCGTCAGCATTCTGCCCCGTGGGAAAAACCTTCACTTGTGCATCGACGACACGGGTCATCAGTTCCAGCGCAAATTGAGAGGATAGATGCCATGTCACATCGGCACCTGCCGAGATGGCTGCACCAGACTTCACGGTGGCATCGTCGAAATGTATCTTTCGGTTGCCTATCTCCGTGCCTGTCACCAAGGAAACTCCAGATGGCTTGGCGTTGAAGTTGAGCAGACGCATGATGTCGCGACGACGTACTTCGGGCTTGTTGATGGCATCGGCACCAAAAATTTTGTCTGTCAGGAAATAGGCAAGGTTGGTGCTCATCACACCGATGCCTGCACCCATGTAGAGGTCACTCATCCAATGTTTGTTGTGCTTGACCCGCAAGAGTTCCGTTCCTGCTGCAGTAACATAACTGCCCATCGTAATCCACGGTGAGATGTAGCCATATTCACGGCTCAAGATGGTGGCAGAGACAAAGGCAAAACTGGCATGACCAGAAGGGAAGGAATGGTTGTTGGAAAGGTCGGGGCGTGTTTCGCTGACGGAGTGCTTCAATGCTTCAGACACACCAAAGGAGATGCCAAATGCCATTGCATTGGCGGTGAGCATACGTTCCAACTTTGAGCGGCTTTTCACCCCTGCCGCCTTCAAGGTCCAGTTTGCCAACAAGGGCATGCCACCCACGGCGTAGTCTCTCCAATTGCAGACATCACCTTTCGGCTCGAACTGGGCTGAATGCTTCATGAAATGGTGGTCAGTCCACGAAAGGAGCAAACCACGCACCACCGCCAGTGTTCCGTCGGTACGGAAAGACATCTCTCTCTTCAGTTGCATCTCTTCGTACTGCTTGATGACTTTCTGCACTTGCTGCATGCGCTCATACTCCACGATGATGGAGTCCATCTGTGCCAAGTAGGTGGAGTCGATAGGTTCCACTTGGGCATGGGCACACAGCGTACCTATATAGAAAGTCAAGAACAGACAAAAACGACGCATCATCCGTAGAAGCTTTATGACAAACGTGGGAGAAATAAAAAAAAGTGAATAGTGAAAAAATCAAACTTGCACCCCATGTGGGGGCATGATGACTTTTCCACTATTCACTTCACGATATTACTGAATCATTACTGAGCGAGTTTTCCATCAGAGCCAAGCACATTCACAATCTTGTGGATGTACATCTTCTTCATGTTCTCGCGAGCGGGCTTCAGGTACTGACGTGGGTCGAAGTCACCAGGATGCTCTGCGAGGTGCTTGCGGATTGCAGCAGTCATGGCAAGACGAGAGTCGCTGTCGATGTTAATCTTGCAAACTGCTGACTTGGCAGCCTTGCGGAGCTGCTCTTCTGGAATACCGATAGCTGCTTCGAGCTTGCCACCGTACTGGTTGATGGTGTTCACTTCGTCCATAGGAACAGAAGAAGAACCATGGAGCACGATTGGGAAGCCAGGAAGCTTCTTCTCAATTTCAGCGAGGATGTCGAATGCGAGTGGTGGTGGAACCAACACACCGTTCACAAGTGTGCACTGCTCGGGAGTGAACTTGTGGGCACCATGAGAAGTACCGATAGAGATGGCGAGAGAGTCGCAACCTGTACGAGTGGCGAAGTCAATCACCTCTTCTGGCTTCGTGTAGTGAGACTCAGCAGCAGACACCTCATCCTCAACACCAGCGAGGACACCCAGCTCAGCCTCCACTGTTACATCAAACTGGTGAGCATAGTCAACCACCTTCTTAGCAAGAGCAACGTTCTCCTCATATGGGAGGTGAGAACCATCAATCATCACAGAAGAGAAGCCATTGTCGATGCAGTCCTTGCACAGCTCGAAGCTGTCACCGTGGTCGAGGTGGAGCACGATTTCGGGATGCTCACAGCCCAGTTCCTTAGCATACTCCACAGCACCCTTGGCAAGGTTGCGGAGGATGGTGCCGTTGGCATAGTTGCGTGCGCCCTTAGACACCTGCATGATGACAGGAGACTTTGTTTCCACTGCAGCCATCACGATAGCCTGCATCTGCTCCATAGTGTTGAAGTTGAAAGCTGGGATAGCATAACCGCCAGCAACTGCTCTCTTGAACATCTCGCGTGTATTCACGAGACCAAGGTCTTTGTAACTAATCATAATTTGAATAATTATAAGTTAAAAAAATAGAGTTAACGTATATGTCGCGCTTAGGGCACTCTCCCACCCTAAAACTTCTACAAAGGTAAACGAAAAAATCGAAAAGACACCATAGAAAAAGATAAAAAATCACGAAAAGCGGAGATTATTTGTCAAATCACAAGAAAAATCGCCCACTTTGTTTTGTCTGTTTGATAAAAAGCAGCCACTTTAGATAAAGTAGGCTGCATTTTAACGATAAAAAGAAAAAAAAGGATTTTCTTATTTTGTATTGTCCAAAATTTGCACTACCTTTGCACCGCTTTTTCCAAAAGCATAGAGATTCAAACAATTTGTTACACCAGCAGTAGTATATTGACTGTATAAAACAAAAACAAAACAATGAAACAAGGTATTCACCCAGACAACTATCGTCCCGTCATATTCAAGGATATGTCAAACGGCGATATGTTCCTGTCTCGCTCCACAGCCAAGTCAAATGACACTGAAGTATTTGAAGGCCAGGAGTATCCACTTATCAAGATGGAAATTTCTTCTACTTCTCACCCCTTCTACACAGGTAAGGCTAAGCTTGTCGATACCGCAGGTCGCGTCGATAAGTTCATGAACCGCTACGCTGTCATGAAGAAGAAAAAGTAAAGAGAATACTTGGGGAATGCTTTCAAGAACAATCGTTCAGGAAGACTATACTCCCCAAACAGAAAGTCACTAAAAAACGAGACACCCCGAAAGGTGCCTCGTTTTTTGGTGGTTCTACGTGTGTCTCAAGGAAACCTGTATCACTCTCAGAAGCGGAAACCGAGCGTTGCCATGATTTGCGACCGATTGTTGTCAATCTTGGTGGACTTGAAGTCCACGTCGTTGTCGAAAGCATAGAAGTCACCTTTCTGCGCCTGATACTGATAAGCCAGGTCGAAATACCCTCCTTTGTAACGATAGCCCACACCTGCTGTGAAGCGGTTGATGGCACCCCAGTTCGTCCAATCGGTCTCAGTATATGGACCATCGTAACCAATCGTTCGGTATGCTCCATCCTTGAATGGGGAGGTGACATGGTTGTAACCAACACGGAGTGAAAGCGATTCGATGGGCTTATATTCAACTCCCACCTTGATGGTGTGCTGTCCCTTGAGCGTCTGCTTGGTGATTCTGTTGATGTTGCGGAAGTAGGGTAAGCTGTAATTATCACGCTCGCTGTAGTGGGCAGCAGACAGGTCTTGGAACTCATACTCTGCACCAATGGCAAAGTTGTTTCCCACGGTATGGCCAAGGCTCACGCCAAACTTCCAAGGGGTGCGAAACTTGTAGTCATACTCATCGTTGCGACTGCTGACAAGGGGTTCGTCGTTCAGATAGAGAGAGGCACCATTGGAATCTGTCATGCGATACCAGATGGGGGTATGAGCATATACACCAATACGGAAGGGGCTGTCCTCTATAGGGCGACAGATGAAGCCCAACTTGACATCGAAGCCATCGCCAGTCGTCTTGTACCAGTTGGTAAAGTCGTAGGCATTGCCGTCGATACCCAATTCCTGATAGAAGGATTCACGTTCGTAGTTGATGTCATAGACACCGATGGAGGCTCCAATGAAAAACTGGTCGTTCACGTTGAAGGAGAGGTTGACATCAGCTTGCACATTGGCACCATAGGTGGAACGTTCGTAGTAGGCTTTCTGGGCAGGAATGCCTTCATAGCCATATTCACCCGACTCGTCGAGGATGCCTGCATGGAAACCCTCATCAGAGGCACTCATATCGACCAGCATTCCCGCCCAATAGTCGTTTTCATAGGCTTGATTGCAGAGGTCGGCAATCTGGAACGTCTGGCTGAACGTGTTGTTCAGATGCTGCACGTCAGTAATCTGATTGAAAAGATAGTTGCGCCGTTTCTGATAGTTGACACCAAAGTTGACAAACTGTAAGCCCTTGCTGGTGGGGTTGTCCATGTCGAAAGCGACAAGAATACCACCTTGGTCGAAAGAGAAACGATGCCCATCATGATCCATCGCTCCCTTACCGCCAAAGAGTTCGCTCACCGACACGGCCGCATCGCTCTTTCGATACATGGCAGTTCCTGCGGGATTGGTGCCCATCACGCTGATGTCGCCACCCAATGCACCCAACGCTCCACCCATCGCCACGAAACGTGCCGTACCATTGAGGTCGCTGTTCGTGAAGGTCTGTGCATCGTAACTGTCTTGTGCGTATAGGGTTCCTGTCGCACTGGCAAGTGCACCAAGAAGAAGATATTTGCTGAAAACTTTCATTGCTATATTATATATTAATAATGTGTAACGCCATTTGAGTTAAGGAAAAGAATCGGTTACGGACGATTAACGACGACCACCGCCGCCACCGCCGCCGCCACGGCCACCGCCGCCGAAACTACCTCCGCCACCAAAGCTGCCACCGCCTCGGCTACCTCCACCACCAAAGCTGGATGAAGAGGAACTACGAGTGGACGAACCGCTATTATATGAGGGTTGAGAGTAAGTGGTCGTTGTACGGCTGCTGCTGTTTTGGTTGCTATAAGAACGCGATGGCTGATAGGAGTTGCTGTTGCCACGGTTGATGGTGCTACGCTGTGCAGCGGAAGTACGTGTGCGATTGTTGAACGAAGAACGTGCCCCCTCATTCGTGGAAACAGAAGAACGTCCTGTGCGGGCATTTGTGTAATCGGTGTATGAACCCCGAGTGTTGCCTCCACGTACACCTTGCACGGTCGAACGACGGCCGGTGTCGATGCCACTTCTCCCCGTTGCGCTGGTACGAGCCGTTGCTATGCCAGAACGTCCCAAAGCGGTTGTACGGGTATTCGTGGTTGCACGACCCAGCGCATTGGTGCGAATGCGGTTACCTGCAGCCATGTGTCCACGAGAAGAGTTAAACTCACGTGGAACGATGTTGCGGCGATAACTGGTATAGTAAACAGGATGTCCCCAACTCGGTCCCCATCCCCAATAGGTCCAAGCATACG
The DNA here is from genome assembly GCA_017448825.1 of Bacteroidaceae bacterium. GTDB lineage: Bacteria > Bacteroidota > Bacteroidia > Bacteroidales > Bacteroidaceae > Minthosoma. The sequence goes on along the minus strand of JAFSKR010000067.1, from coordinate 70,638 downwards.
GGTGATGCCATCCCCAGATGCCGCCATACCAGCAGTCCCAAGGTCCCCAACTCCAGCCGTAACCCCAGCCATAATGATAGTACCAAGGGTCATAGAAGTCATACAGGTAATCCCATGCCCCATAACCATAGTACAAATCCCAATAATAGGGACTTGCCAACGCATAGAGACGGGGGTTGTGGAAACGCACCAAACGACGAGAGTAGCGATAATCCAGTTCAGGGTCTTCCAAGTCATAGCCGGAATCCTCCTCTGCATAATACCCACCGACAGTATCAATACGTGCTGCCAACGAGTCGTCCATGTATGCACCACCTGCGTTCTGATAGTCTCCACCATACACATAACGGCGATTGTACTCGTCATCGCTACGTGTGCTGCTGTTGTAGTCCACAATGGTTGGAGCAACGACCGTCGAAACCTTTGCCTTCATGGCTGTTTTCTCCTGCTGAGCGGCTTGCTTTGCCTTCCTGGAAGAGGAGAAATACAGGTCATCCTGTGCCATACAAAGCAGAGGGACAACCATTAAAACAAACATCAATAATCTTTTCATATCTACTTATTTTTTGTATTTACATGAAACAATAGTCTTTCTCGTTGCAAATATCGGAAAAACCTTTAGCGTCGTCTTCATAGAAATCCCTACACCGAAGGGGAAAATCCCTAAAAAACGAAATTATCCCTTGCAAAGTTAAACAAAATCATCCAAAAAGATGACACAAAACACCAAAATCGCGCTTTTTTAACTTGTACGTATGGGATATGTCGGGGGAAATACTTAATTTTGGAAAAAAATTCAAATCCAGTTAGATCAACTATGAAGAAAAACTTAAACCTTATCCTATGTGGAGTCATCGGCTTGTCACTTGCCCAGCCCGTGCAAGCCAATGAGATGAATACTCCCAACGCTCCACTTTCAGCAGCAAAAGCGAAGCAGCGCACCATCGTCAAGGTGGAAGCGGTGAACGTAGAAACCCCTATCGGCACAGCCCCGCGTCTGCCCTGGCAAGTATGGGTAACTTACAGCGACGGCAGTCACGAGTGGCGACAAACCAAGTGGTCAAACTCGCTGCTATCGACTGAACAGCAGGAGGCGAACCCCGAACTCTATCCTGTGGGAAAGACCTATTCTGTCAATGGCTTTATCATCGGCGACAACACCACCGACAACGGCTACCCCATCACAGCCCAAGTGACCGTGACTGACAAACAGTGGGACGTTCCAAGCCCCAAGCCTCTTGCACAACCACTTCCACTCGGAGACGTTTACATACAGAGAAACAATAGGTTATCGCATAATCAAGAGCTTGACATCAAGACCCTCCTTGCACTTGATATCACCCAACAACTCTACAATTACCGCGACACATACGGTATGCCTACCGAAGGATATACACGTTCAGACGGTTGGGACTCTCCCACCACCAAACTGAAGGGTCACGGCAGTGGACACTATATGAGCGCGCTCGCCTTTGCCTTTGCATCCTGTTCAGAACGTGGCAACAATCGCGACACCGAGAAGAATGAACTGCGCAAACGCATCCGCCGCATGGTCGATGAACTGCGTGAATGCCAAGAGCGCACTTTCGTATGGGACAGCACTTTGAACCGTTACTGGGAGGCACGTGACTATGCTCCCGAGGAGGAACTGAAGCAAATGAAGGGCAACTGGAAAGCTTTCGACGAATACAAGCAGGATTTCCGTCACTATGGCTACGGTTACCTCAATGCCATCCCAGCAGCCCACCCTGCACTGATTGAGTGCTATCGCGCGTACAATAATGAAGATTGGGTGTGGGCACCCTATTACACCATCCACAAGCAACTGGCAGGCCTCATCGACATCGCCAACAACATCGACGACAAAGCCATCGCCGCCAAAGCCCTGCTCATAGCCAAGGACATGGGGCTTTGGGTGTGGAACCGCATGCACTATCGCACCTACGTGAAAACCGACGGTGACAAAGCTGAGCGTCAAGCCAAACCAGGCAACCGCTACGAGATGTGGAACATGTACATCGCTGGCGAAGTGGGTGGCATGGCTGAATCGTTGGCACGGCTCGCCGAAATGGTGAGCGACCCCACAGAGAAAGCACACCTCATCGAAGCTGCCAACTGTTTCGACTCTCCAGCCTTCTTCGACCCTGTGGCAAAGAATGTGGACGACATCCGCACACGCCATGCCAACCAGCACATCCCTATGATTGTTGGTGCCTTGCGCTCCTACATCACCAATGGCAACCCCTATTACTATAATCTTGCCTACAACTTCTGGAACCTCGTACAAGGACGCTACGCATACGCCATGGGCGGTGTGGGCAACGGTGAGATGTTCCGACAGCCCTACTCCCAGATGCTGTCGATGAACACCAGCATGATGAGCGACCGTCACCGCAATATGTACCCCAACCCCGACATCAACGAGACGTGCTGTGCCTACAACCTCGCGAAGCTGACTAAAGACCTCAACTGCTTCAACCCCGACAATGCAGCCTACATGGACTATTACGAGCGCATCCTCTACAACCAGATTGTCGGCTCCCTCCATCCCGATTACTGGGGCGTGACCTATCAGTATGCTGTCGGCATGAACGCCATCAAACCCTACGGCAACGAGACTCCCCAAGCCACCTGCTGCGGTGGCACCGGCGTGGAGAACCACGTGAAGTATCAAGAGGCAGCCTACTTTGTCAACGACCAGACAATGTGGGTGGCACTCTATCTGCCCACGGTAGCATGGTGGGAAGCCAAAGGTGTGGCCATCGAGCAAATGTGTCAGTGGCCCGCCGAAAACAGCACAATGGTTGTAACCCGAACGGACAAGAGCCTGAACGCCACCTTTGCCATGAAACTGCGTGTACCCTATTGGGCAACTAAAGGTTTCGATGTGAAACTGAACGGAAAGTCCATCGCCAAGGCCTATCAGCCCTGTTCCTACGTAGAGATTCCCAGCCGCGAGTGGCAGGATGGCGACAAAATAGAAGTGACCATGCCCTTCACCAAGCACATCAACTGGGGACCTGACAAGATGGATCTTGCTGCCACCGGCAAGAATGAAACACGTACTCCCTTCGACCCACAATGGGTGGGTGCCATCATGTATGGACCACTCGTCATGGCAACACCTGACGTGAAGGAATGGAAAGATGCTGATTTCACACTTCAGTCCAATCTGAGCGACATCCAGCTGAACGGCAGCACCCCTGACAACAAGTATGGCGACAATCTCTTCACCCTCTCGCTGGCTGGCAAGCAGTTCCAACCAGACTACTACCAGACAGGCCACTCTACCCACTACCTCCGTCTGAACGTGTTGACAGGAAGCAAACAGAAGGCCAAGAAGGGCATCGACAAGACCAATCTCGAACAAGCCTTGCAAGTGGCAAAGGAACGTGTGGAGAGTCAAAACGCATGGAACGCCCTCACTGTGAAAGTACCGGCCTTCTCGCCTTGGGCACCTAATGGTTACGCCCGTCTGCTCACCCAGATGGAAGCAGCCGAGCAGATTGCCAACAAACAGAACAAGGAACTGACACAGGAAGACATCAATGCAGCCACCTCTTCCCTCAACATGGCCATCAACACGATGCGCCCTGGCAATCTTGCCGAGCCGGAAGACCTCAATGAACTGCTCCCGCTGCTCACTGACTCGAAAGAGAACATCCCCAACAAAACCACGGAGTTGCGCGAGGCCATCAACTATGCTGACATGGTGGTTCAATACGTCAACGACGGTTCGGGAACGCACGACCTCATCGAAAAGGCCATGACCCGCCTCGTAGAAGCAAGAAAAACCGTAGGGAAATAAAAAGCCCTAACAGAATACTCAACAAAAAAAGGAGAGCCCTCCTCATCATACAGGAAGGCTCTCCTATTTTTCGTCGCTATACTAAATAATAAATAAGGTGATGGCAAGACTCAATCACCACGATACCCATCTGCGATAATCATACTGTGTAGAATAAGTATCGGGAGCGATGCGCACTTTTGTATCCACCTCCGTTTTGCCCAACAGGAACTTATCAACGAAAGCCTCCACTTCGGGGTATTGCGATTCGGGCAGTTGACAATGTCCATGCCCCGCCACAATGGAATAGCCCATACGGTCTTCTATGCCAAATCGTTCCCACACCCGAAGAGCAGCATTTGCCGACACATACATAGAAGGGTCGGCCAACCACTCATAGTCGGGATTGCCCAACAAGAGTAAGGCACGGGGACAACACATAGCGACAAGTTCGTGGTGGTCATAAGGAAGAAATGCAACCTTTTCTTCTCCAAAAGTCTCTTTCAAGCTCTCTTTGAACCAGTTATAATCAGTCCTATCGAGAGTTTCCACTTTACCAAGCATACGTGAAACGCGCCATGCTGCCGCACCACCCCCACCTGGTTCTTGGGCGATGGTGAGTGCCACACGCTCGTCAAATGCCCCACAGAAAAGCGCCATCTTACCAGCGTAAGAACAACCCGTCACACCAATATGTGCCATGTCTATCTTAGTCACATCAGGTCCCAACTTCTGCAACCCATCCAGCAGTCGGCTAAAGCCCCATGCCCATTCACTATAAGCACCATTGTCAACAAGGTCTGGGTATAGACGGTCAAATTCGTAATTGCCACGTCCCAATGGTTTGCCAAACTGAGAATAGTTGTTCACCTGCCGTTCATAAAAAACCATCATGGCTATGTTGCGCTCCTTGAAAATCTTGGCAGGGATGGAGTTATGGTTTGCCCCTATCATCAGAGGGTAAGGTGCATTGCCTTCCGTAGGGTAATAGATAGGCGTTCGGAGCGTTAACACCTGTCCATTTACATGAACATCCACAATCAGGGTATCGCCATCCATTCGAGCATCAATGCTGTCCATCGGAACGACAGGCTTCTCCCCTATCTCATAATGCTGAATTTCATGAGCTATCTCTGCACGACGTCGTGTCCATTGCTTCAAATTCTTGGCCTCCCCTACACCCTTCGACCACAAAAAGGGGTTGGTCAAAGTTTGAACACGGGACTGTTGAGAAGGAGCCAGAAACCGAGGGGCTTGGTATTTCTGTCCTGTATTTTCCACTTGATATACCAGTGGCACCTCTTTCTTCTGTGCCTGACTTTGCTGCACTACACCCAAAGTGACAGCCAAAAGCAATGATATGAACTGAAAGTATAATCTTTTCATCACAAAATGAATCAATAAAGATAGACACGTATTATATGAAATCAATCTTTGTAGTAATCAATGTTTTCTTTGGTGAGAAGTTCGATGGAGATGTAGTGGTCACGGGGAATCTTCATCTTCAGCACACAAGAGTTGAACATGGCACGAAAACAATCTAATCCCTGCGTCTGTGGATGTTGGGCGATAAGAAAATCTGCCGACCCATTCTTGATGCACTCCACATTAGCATCGACCGCATCGTAACCCAAAAGCGTGACATGAGGATGTTTGGGCATCTCGATCCGCAAAAAATCAGCGATGATGTGGATGGATGAGTTGAAGCAGAGAGCATGGCGAATATCTGGATTCTTTGTAAAGAAATCACGCATAATCTCCTTCATGCCTTGCTTATCGTACACATAGAGGTTCACATCAATAATTTCTATTTGGGGACAATGTTCCTCCATGAACTTACGGAAACCCACTTCTCGATTCATCTGCTGACGGCTTGCCACACGCCCTTCACCCAAGACTTTGAAGAGAGCGATTTGTCGAGTGTCAGCATCAACGGCCAGCGACATGATACGTCCCGAGAAAGCCCCACTCTGCAAAGAGTCCTGTCCGTAGAAGATACGGTGATTGAACTCTGGCCAGTTGGAATCAAGCAAAGCGTATGGAATTTCTCGTTCATCGAGTTGAGCAGTGAAATTTGCCATAATGTTATAGTTGAAAATGGGACCAACGATAACAGTATCGGGATTGGAATCAAGCAGACTCTGACACTCCAACTTGAAGGATTCAGTATTGAAGGGATCGTAACGAAATATCTTGAAGGAAATCTTGAAGTCGTTGAAACGGCGGACACCATCTACCAATCCGTTCTCCACGCGTGCCCAGTAACTATCCACTTCATGCATGGGCAAGATGGCAGCAAACTGATGTACACTATGAGATGCTAATGCCGAAGCATAATGATTGGGAGTGAAATTGATTTCGTCCAGCACTTTCTGCACACGTTCCAAACTGATAGGCGACACATTACCACGACCATGAATAATACGGTCAACTGTACCCACTGACACACCAGCCCTCTCCGCAATATCCTTGATGCGAATCTTGGAAGTATTTTCCATAATTTACCTTAACAATACTTTATGAATCCTAAAATCTTTTGTTGGAAAAAACAACTGCTTGAAAAGCGGTGCAAAGGTAGTGAAAAAAACCAAAAACCAAAAACTAAAAGTGAAAAGTTTAAGTTACAACACCCTTATTTAGCAAAAACATACTATTAGTTTTCGTTTTTAGTTTTTAGTTTTAGTTTTTTTCGTACCTTTGCACTAAATTATAACCACAGATATCATATATAATATGGCGAAAATTGTTACTATGGGCGAAATCATGCTTCGCCTTTCACCTGAAGGGAACTACCGTTTTGTTCAGGCAGAGAAATTCAACATTATTCCAGGTGGCGGTGAGGCAAATGTGGGCATCAGCTTGGCAAACTACGGACACGAAAGTGTGTTTGTCAGCAAACTTCCCAAGCATGAAATTGGTCAGATTGCAGTGAATGCACTACGCAAGTTTGGGGTAAATACAGACTTCATCGCTCGTGGGGGCGACCGTGTAGGCCTCTATTACGCCGAGACTGGTGCAAGTATGCGTCCATCCAAGGTGATTTATGACCGTGCCCATTCTGCCATCGCAGAAGCGAAACCAGAGGACTTCGATTTTGATAAAATTTTCGAAGGTGCCGACTGGTTCCATTGGTCGGGCATCACACCTGCCATCAGTGATGCATCGGCAGAATGCCTGAAACAGGCATGCATTGCCGCCAAGAAACATGGTGTGACAGTGTCATGCGACCTCAACTTCCGCAAGAAGCTGTGGACCAGCGAAAAAGCCATTTCCATTATGCGCCCACTGATGCAGTACGTTGATGTTTGCATCGGTAACGAAGAGGACGCGGAACTTTGTCTTGGGTTCAAGCCTGATGCAGATGTGGAGGCTGGCGTAACTGACGCTGCTGGCTATGAGGGCATCTTCAAGGCGATGGCTACAGAGTTTGGTTTCAAATATGTGGTATCAACCCTGCGTGAGAGTTTCTCTGCCACACACAATGGTTGGAAAGCGCTCATCTATGACGGCAAGGAATTTTATCAGAGCAAGCGCTACGATATCAATCCTATCATCGACCGCGTGGGTGGTGGCGATTCGTTCTCTGGTGGTCTCATCCACGGCCTGTTGACCAAATCCACACAGGGTGAAGCTCTGGAGTTTGCCGTGGCAGCATCAGCTTTGAAACACACCATTCCTGGCGATTTCAATCACGTATCAGTAGAAGAAGTGGAAGCACTAGCTGGTGGCAATGCCAACGGTCGTGTACAACGCTAACATCCATTATATAATCGTCTTATCAAATATGGCTAAATTCGACAAACTGGCCGTTATGGCAAAAATTGGAGAAACAGGCATGGTGCCTGTATTCTACCACAAGGATGCAGAAGTGGCAAAGAAGGTCATCAAGGCATGCTATGATGGCGGTGTCCGTGCATTTGAATTTACAAATCGTGGTGATTTCGCCCATGAAGTATTTGCAGAATGTGTGAAATTCGCTGCTATCGAATGTCCCGAGTTGGCACTTGGCGTCGGTTCTGTAGTGGATGCTCCTACGGCAGCCCTATACATCCAGTTGGGTGCCTGCTTCATCGTAGGGCCACTCTTCAATCCCGACATAGCCCCTGTCTGCAATCGTCGTCTCATCCCCTACTGCCCAGGTTGCGGTTCGGTCAGCGAGGTGGGCAAGGCACAAGAAATGGGCTGCGACCTGACGAAGCTGTTCCCAGGCGACGTATATGGCCCAGCGATGGTGAAGAATCTGAAGGCACCGATGCCGTGGTCTAAAATCATGGTGAAAGGCGGCGTGGCTCCTACAGAAGAAAACCTGACTACATGGTTCAAGGCAGGTGTTTATTGTGTCGGCATGGGTTCCAAACTCTTCCCAAGCGATAAGGTGAAGGAAGGTGACTGGAAATACGTAACAGACAAATGCAAGGAGGCTCTTGGATATGTAAAAGCTGCACGTGAAGCAATCAAGAACAAGTAACTCATTTACAAACTCTTAAAAACAATATAAACTAATGGCAATCTCTAATTTACAGAAAGCTCGTGCTGCTTATCAGCCCAAGCTTCCCAAGGCACTTCAGGGTCCAGTAAAAGCTGTTGAAGGTGCCGCTACTCAGTCTGTCGGTAATCAGGCTGAAATCAAGGAACTTTTCCCGAACACTTACGGTATGCCCGTCATCACTTTCGAGGCTGGCGAACCTGTAGAACTTCCTCCATTCAATGTCGGTATCATCCTGTCGGGTGGTCAGGCTCCTGGTGGGCACAACGTCATCTCTGGTCTTTTCGACGGTGTGAAATCACTTAATCCTGCCAACAAACTCTATGGATTTATCCTTGGTCCTGGGGGTCTCGTTGACCACAACTACATGGAAATCACTCCTGAGCTGATGGATCAATATCGCAACACGGGCGGTTTCGATATCATCGGTTCTGGCCGCACAAAATTGGAAGAGGAAGACCAATTCGAGAAGGGCATCCAGATTCTCCGCGAACTTGGCATCAAGGCACTCGTCATCATCGGTGGTGACGACTCCAACACCAACGCTTGTGTACTTGCTGAATACTATGCAGCCAAGAAATATGGTGTACAAGTCATCGGTTGTCCTAAGACCATCGACGGCGACTTGAAGAACGAACAGATTGAGACCTCTTTCGGTTTTGACACAGCTTGTAAGACATACTCCGAACTTATCGGCAACATCCAACGTGACTGCAACTCTGCCCGCAAGTACTGGCACTTCATCAAACTGATGGGTCGCTCAGCTTCTCATATTGCCTTAGAGTGTGCACTCCAGTGCCAGCCAAACATCTGCCTTGTTTCTGAGGAAGTGGAAGCCAAGGCGATGTCGCTTGACGATGTGGTGACCTACATTGCAGAAGCAGTTTCCGCACGTGCTGCAGAAGGCAACAACTTTGGTACAGTCCTCATTCCAGAGGGCATTATCGAATTCATCCCCGCTATCAAAAAACTCATTGCTGAACTGAATGACATTCTTGCTCTGCCAGAGGCACAGAACATCACCAGTGCTAATGAACAGTTGGCATTCGTTCGAGGTCATCTGTCCAAGGACAACTTGTCTGTTTTCAAGTCACTCCCAGCAGACGTTGCTGCTCAGTTGGCTCTCGACCGCGACCCACACGGAAACGTACAGGTATCGCTTATCGAAACAGAGAAGTTGCTGTCTCGTATGGTGGCAGACAAACTCGCTATCTGGAAGCATCAAGGCAAATTCAAAGGCAAGTTCGGCACTCAGCATCACTTCTTTGGTTATGAAGGTCGTTGTGCAGCTCCATCCAATTATGATGCTGACTACTGCTACTCACTGGGCTACAATGCCTCTCGCCTCATCGCAAACGGCAAGACTGGTTACATGTCTGTCATCAAGAACACGACTGCACCTGCTGCCGAGTGGATTGCCGGCGGTGTGCCTATCACGATGATGATGAACCTCGAGAAGCGCAACGGCAAGATGAAGCCTGTGATTCGCAAGGCTCTCGTCGAACTGGATGGTGCTCCATTCAAGTACTTCTCTGCTCATCGTGCAGAGTGGGCCAAAGAGACTGCATACGTTTATCCTGGTCCAATTCAGTATTGGGGACCATCAGAAGTTTGTGACCAAACAACGAAGACTCTGCAATTGGAACAGGCTAAATAATAAATGCCAACAAAGCGTAAATCCACAAGGGTGAGGAACAAAACATCAAGAACCTCATCCCTCAAAAAGAAAGGCATGCGACGAAATCCGTTTCGTCGTGTGCCTTCCTATATTCTATGGACTGCGCTCACTTTCATGGTGGTGGTATATATTGTTTTCTTCTACAAGACCTTCGTCGGTCCCTACTCTTTCCGTTGGAAAGCCCTCTACGGCAATGTCACCTATCCGAAAGGACTTGTAAGGGGATTGGACATCTCCCACTACCAAGGTGACATCAACTGGGACAAACTGCGTAACGCACAAATTCAAGGTGCTCCCGTTTCTTTCATCTTCGTCAAAGCTACACAAGGCACTAACATCTGGGATGAAAACTTCAACCAAAACTTCCACAACGCCAAGAAGAACGATATTATTCGTGGTGCCTATCATTACTTTAGTCCCTTCACATCGGGCAAAGAACAAGCACGATATTATTGTAAAATGGTACAATTGGAAGAGAAAGACCTACCACCAGTACTCGATGTGGAAGAAATGGGCAATCACACCACAGAACAACTGCAACGCGAAGTGCTGAACTGGATGAAAACGGTCGAATTACACTATGGAGTCACTCCCATTCTGTATACCAACTACAAATTCAAGACCTCCTATCTCAACACGCCCGATTTCGACAAATATCCTTATTGGATTGCCCACTATTATGTAGATTCACTTGAATACCAAGGGAAATGGGCTTTTTGGCAACACACTGATGCTGGTAAAGTGGATGGCATCCGAGGTTACGTCGATATCAACATCTTCCACGGCGACTACCAAGACCTCATGGATATGACCATCAAAGCTGAAGACTGATGCAATACCTCTACACCGACATCACCATCACCCCCTACACAGAAGAAGCATCCGAGATTCTCGCCGCCCTTTTGAGCAACATCGGGTTTGATTCCTTCGAAATGACCGATACAGGCATCAAAGCCTACATTCCTCAAGAAAATTTCAACGAAGGCATCTTCAACACCACGTTAGAAGAAATCTATATACCTGACACCCACTTCTCCTACACCCTTCACAAATTGGAGAATAAGGACTGGAATGCCGAATGGGAACAGAATAGTTTTGACCCCATTTTGGAACGAGAATTCGGCATTCGGCTTAATCCACGCATGGCATTCGGTTCGGGTTCACACGACACCACCTATCAAATCACTTCGCTCTTGCTGCAAGAGGACTTCACTGGCCAGCGAGTGCTTGACATGGGCACTGGCACAGGTGTTCTCGGCATAGCAATGGCCATGCGAGGTGCCAAAGAAATTGTTGCCATTGACATCGATGAGTTCAGTGTGGAGAACGCCAAGGAAAATTTCGCCCTCAATCACATCACTCAAGTGTCAGTACTATTAGGCGATGCCACTACCATCGACGGTCAGTTTGACACTATCGTAGCAAACATCCACAAAAACATCATCAAGACAGACATCGCCACTTACGTAAGACACCTATCCCCCCACGGCACCCTTATCATTTCCGGCTTTTTCACAGACGATGTGCCCGAAATGGAAAAAGTGGCGACTAAGAATAAACTTTTGGTGGAAAAAGTTGTCCAACAAAACAACTGGGCAGTCATGAAATTAACTAACTAAAAAACACCTAAATATGAAAAAAAATCTGACGCTCCTTTTTGCGGCATTCACGCTTGCCGCATCAGCACAGGACACACAGCAGGAGCACCGCCGTCCACGCTTTCAATTCGACACCCAACACCCCAATGTCCACGACCCCGTGATGGCACGTGGTGAGAACGGTCGCTACTACATCTTTTCCACAGGCATGGGAGTTGGATGCATCTCTTCTACCGATTTGAAGACTTGGGAACCAGAGAAATCGGCACTCAACCCCATTCCACAATGGGCAACCGATTCAGTACGTGGTTATCGTGGACACACTTGGGCACCCGACATCAGCTACCACAACGGACAATGGTTATTATACTACTCTTGTTCCACCTTTGGAAAGAACGGCTCAGCCATCGGACTTGCCATCAACAAAACACTTGACCCAACTTCTCCGAACCACCTGTGGATTGACCAAGGCTCCGTCATTGTTTCCCATCAGCACGTTGACCATTACAACTGCATAGACCCCAATCTCATTGTTGATGAAAAAGGAACCCCTTGGCTCACTTTCGGCTCTTTCTGGGACGGCATCCAAATTGTGAAATTGAAAAAAGATTTCAAGACCCTTGCCAGCAAGCCCAAGACTATTTCACGTCGTGTCGGTAGAAAGGTAACCTTAGCTGAAATAGACAATATCGAACACTACACTATCGAAGGCAACGACACCATCGAGGCAGGTGACAATGCGGTGGAGGCTCCTTTCATCATCAAAAACGGCAAATATTACTACCTCTTCGTCAGCTTCGACTACTGTTGTCGAGGCGAACGCAGCACCTACCGCACCGTCGTGGGTAGAAGCAAGAAAGTCAATGGTCCCTACGTGGATAGCAAAGGGCAGCCGATGGAAAAAGGCGGTGGCGACACCCTCATTGGTCCTAACGAAGAGTTTTTCGGTGTAGGTCATTGCTCAGCCTACCAATTCGACGGCCAATGGTATTTCCTCTCTCATGCTTATGAAAAAGCCCATAACGGACAAGCCAAGATATTCCTTCGCAAGATGCACTTCGACGAGAAAGGCTGGCCCGTTTTGGAAACAACAAACTAACATCACCTCCATTAGCCAATGTTTTTTCACTAATAAAGTAAATTTCATCGTTCATTTTCTTGTGTAGTTGTCAGAAAATCACTAACTTTGCAGCCGTTTTGGGTTTTCACCCATAGCAAGAAATTAGATTTTATCAACATAATGTCTAACTTTATTAATTACAAAAAACAAACTTTTATTATTTATGGCAATTAAAGAAATTAATCCGCTGGTAGATTTCGATTGGGAAGCCTTCGAAAACGACGGCGTGAGCGCTGCTGACAAAGCCGCTCAGACAGCTGCCTATGAAGGCACTCTCAACAACGTGAACGACAACGAGGTTGTGGACGGCACCGTAGCTGCCCTCAACGACCGCGAAGTTGTTGTGAACATCGGTTACAAAAGCGAGGGTATCATCCCACGCAGCGAGTTCCGCTATGCTCCAGACCTCAAGGTTGGCGACAAGGTTGAGGTTTACATTGAGAATCAGGAAGACAAGAAGGGCCAGCTTGTGCTCTCTCACAAGAAGGCACGCCAGAGTCGTTCTTGGGACCGTGTGAACGCAGCCCTCGAAAACGACGAAATCGTAACAGGTTTCGTGAAGTGCCGCACTAAGGGTGGTATGATTGTTGACGTTCTCGGTACTGAGGCATTTCTCCCAGGTTCACAGATTGACGTTAAACCTATCCGCGATTACGATACATTTGTGGGCAAGACCATGGAATTCAAGATTGTAAAAATCAATCAGGAGTTCCGCAACGTGGTTGTTAGCCACAAGGCTCTCATCGAGGCTGAGCTTGAACAGCAGAAGAAGGAGATTATCTCGAAGCTGGAGAAAGGTCAGATTCTCGAAGGTACTGTCAAGAACATCACTAACTACGGTGTATTCATCGACCTCGGTGGAGTTGACGGTCTCATCCATATCACAGACCTTTCATGGGGTCGCGTTAGCGATCCAAAGGAGATTGTTGAGCTCGACCAGAAGCTCAATGTGGTTATTCTCGATTTCGACGATGAGAAGAAGCGCATAGCTCTTGGTCTGAAGCAGTTGACTCCACATCCATGGGATGCTCTCTCTGCTGACCTCAAAGTAGGTGACAAAGTACATGGTAAGGTGGTTGTGATGGCCGATTACGGTGCATTCATCGAGATTGCACCAGGTGTAGAAGGTCTTATCCACGTATCCGAGATGTCTTGGAGTGCACACCTCCACTCTGCACAGGAGTTCATGAAGGTAGGCGACGAGGTTGACGCTATCATCCTCACCCTCGACCGCGAAGAGCGCAAGATGTCTCTTGGCATTAAGCAGTTGAAGGAAGACCCATGGGAGAAGATTGAAGAAAAGTATCCTGTTGGCAGTCAACATACCGCAAAGGTTCGCAACTTCACTAACTTCGGCGTATTTGTAGAGGTAGAAGAAGGCGTTGACGGTCTCATCCACATCTCCGACCTCTCATGGACGAAGAAAGTAAAGCATCCATCAGAATTCACCAAGATTGGTGAGCCTATCGAGGTTCAAGTGCTTGACATCGACAAGGAGAACCGTCGTCTTTCTCTCGGCCACAAGCAGTTGGAGGAAAATCCTTGGGACAAGTTCGAAGAGATCTTCACTCAAGACTCCATCCATCAGGGTAAGGTGACAGAAGTGCTCGACAAGGGTGCAGTTATTGCGCTCGAAGGCAACGTAGAAGGCTTCGCTACTCCAAAGCACCTTGTGAAGGAAGATGGTAGCCAGGCACAACTCGGCGAGACACTTGATTTCAAGGTCATCGAATTCAATAAGGACGCTAAGCGCATTATCCTGTCCCACTCTCGCATCTTCGAAGATGTTGCACGTGCAGAGGCTAAGGCAGCCAAGAAGGCAGAGGTGGCAGCCAAGAAGGCAACTCGTCCACAGAAGGAGCAGGCTCCAGTCATCAAGAACGTAGCAGCTTCCACTTCTCTCGGTGACATTGATGCCCTTGCAGCTCTCAAAGCCCAGATGACAGAAGCCAAGGCTGAGCCAAAAGCCAAGAAAGCTACTGCTAAGGCAGAAGCCAAAGTAGAGGCTCCAGCAGAAGCTCCAGTAGAGGCTCCAGCAGAAGCTCCAGTAGAGGCTCCAGTAGAAGCTCCAGCAGAGACTCCAGCAGAGGCTCCAGCAGAAGCTCCAGCAGAGGCTCCAGCAGAAGTAAAGGCAGAGGAACCCAAAGCTGAAACAAAAAAGGCTAAAGCCAAGAAAAAGGAAGAAGAGCCAAAGGCTGAATAAATTCGACGATTTTATTTCGTAATACATCAAGGGACATATCCGTGCACGGATATGTCCCTTCTTTTTACCCCTTCATTCCGGACCATTGAGCACACAATCTCTTTTTCTTCCTAATTATTTGGCGGTATTCCATTTTCTTCGTACCTTTGCGACAAATTATTAACCTAAAATTATTAGCTCCATGTTTGCAAAAGACATTTATGTGCAGCGTCGCACAGAACTGAAGGCGCGAGTTGGCGAAGGACTGATACTCTTGTTCGGCAACAACGACTCTCCCAATAACTATCCTGCCAACACCTATCGTTTTCGTCAGGATAGCTGCTTCCTCTACTATTTTGGTCTGAAACGCGAAGGGCTTGCCGCCGTCATAGACATCGACAACGACAAGGAATATGTGTTGGGCAATGACATCGACATCAACGACATCATTTGGACAGGCTTCGTTCCTTCCGTGGCTGACCTTGCCGCCAGTGTCGGTGTAAGCAACACTGCCCCGATGGCACAACTAAAAACCATTGTCGATGCAGCCAAGGCAAAAGGACAAACCATTCATTTCCTTCCCCAGTATCGCCATGACCTGATGATACAGTTAGCCGACCTTGTAGGCATCCATCCGCTGCAATCCAAGGAGAAGGCTTCCGTCAAGCTCATCATGGCTATTGTGGCGATGCGTTCCATCAAGAAGCCTGAAGAAATCGAGGAACTGAAGAAAGCCTCTGAAATAGGCTACATGATGCACACCACCGCCATGAAGCTCTGTGCGCCAGGTGTCACAGAGAAGTACATTGCAGGAGTGATTGAAGGCATTGCCATGAGTTATGGCGATGATATTTCTTTCCAAGCCATCCTGTCCACTCATGGTGAGATTCAGCATGGATTCCCCAGTCACACCCCAATGGAGGCTGGTCGCCTGATGCTCTGCGATGCAGGTGCCGAAAGCAGCGAAAACTATTGTTCCGACCACACTCGCGTGACTCCCGTATCGGGAAAGTTCACACAGCAACAACGCGATATTTATGCTGGTGTGGAAGCCGCCCACGATTGGGTGATTGCCAACTCCAAGCCTGGTGTGAAGTGGTTAGACATCCATTTGGGTTCTGCTCGTGTGATGACAGAGCATCTGAAGGCACTCGGACTCATGAAAGGCGACACCGAAGAAGCTGTTCGGGCAGGTGCTCATGCCATGTTCTCCCCATGTGGTCTCGGTCACATGATGGGCATGGACGTTCACGACATGGAGGGGCTTGGCCAGAATTACCTCGGCTTCGACGACGAGGTACAACCATCCACTCAGTTTGGCCTATGTAACCTACGTTGTGGCCGTCGCTTGCAAGAAGGTTTCGTCATGACCGACGAGCCCGGCCTCTACTTCATTCCTCACCTCATTGACCTCTGGCGTTCTGAAAAGAAGCACATGGACTTCATCAACTATGATGCATTAGAGCCTTGGCGCAACTTTGGAGGTGTCCGTCTCGAAAATGACATCCTCATCACTAAAGACGGTTGCCAAATAATTGGCGACAAGATTATTCCATACCATATTGACGATGTAGAAGAATTTATCCAAAAATAAATACTGACATGAAAAGAACTTTGATGATTGCCGCGCTCCTTGCGTTTGGCACAACCCTCTTCGCACAGGAAGAGAACAAAGATGAGGGTTTCCAGTTTACAGTGGTAAAGGAGAACCCCATCACATCTACCAAGAACCAAAACCGTTCAGGCACCTGCTGGGCATACTCTTCACTTGGCTTTTTCGAGGCAGAACTGCTTCGCATGGGGAAAGGAGAATGGAACTTTTCCGAGATGTACCTCGCCCACAAGACTTACGAAGACCGCGCCAAGGCAACCGTCCGCCTGCATGGTGACATGGACTTCAGTCAAGGCGGTTCGTTCTACGACTGTGTGTATTGCATGAAGAACTACGGCATGATTCCCGAATCTGCCATGCCCGCACCGGGCACACTCTATGGTGACACACTGCCCAACTTCGGTGAGTTCTTCAGCATTCTCGAACCCATGGTGAACGCTGTAGCCAAGGGCAGCCAGAAGAAACTCTCTCCCGT
Organism: Bacteroidaceae bacterium; assembly: GCA_017448825.1. Classification (GTDB taxonomy): domain Bacteria; phylum Bacteroidota; class Bacteroidia; order Bacteroidales; family Bacteroidaceae; genus Minthosoma. The sequence continues at coordinate 53,700 of JAFSKR010000067.1, read as the reverse complement.
ATGGTTCAAGCCCATCAACGCGACACTTGATGCCTATTTGGGGGAAGTGCCCACTGAGTTCACTTACAACGGCAAGACCTACACACCACAGTCCTACATGGCTTCAACAGGTCTCAACATGGACGACTACGTGAGCCTCACCTCTTTCACACACCATCCTTTCTACGAGCAGTTCATCATCGAAGTGCAGGACAACTGGCGCTGGGGGCTCTCCTACAACCTGCCCCTCGACGAGTTCATGCAGGTGATGGAATCGGCTGTCAAGAATGGCTATACCTTTGCATGGGGTGCCGACGTGTCGGAAAACGGCTTCTCTCGCGAAGGCATTGCCGTATGCCCTGACGTTCAGAAGGTGAAAGAGACCAGCGGCAGCGACTATGAGCACTGGTTTGGCAAGAGTGCCACAACCGACCTGCGCAAGGCATACACAGCACGTCCTTTCCCCGAAATCACAGTCACCCAGGAGATGCGCCAAGAGGCTTACGACAACTGGGAGACCACCGACGACCACGGCATGATCATCTATGGCATCGCCACCGACCAGAACGGCAAGGAGTACTTCATGGTGAAGAACTCATGGGGCACCGACTACAAGTACAAGGGTGTGTGGTACGCCTCCAAGGCTTTCGTCGCCTACAAGACCATGAACATCCTCATCCACAAGAATGCCATCCCGAAGGACATCGCAAAGAAAATAGGTCTGAAATAATAGACATCAAGCGTCACAGCAAAAGAGAGGACGTACTCCCATGTGTGGGGGTGCGTCCTCTCTTTTTTGTTTGTGGGAATAGCTTATGGGATGCCCATCCCACTCTTCTTATCGCACGGGCGATATAATATATGTATAGGTGTAGTCCTTGTAAGGCATCTGGTACTCGGGACGTGGCCATGCACCCCACGAGTTCACACAGCCGACACCCATCGAACGAGCAGCGATGTGAAGGTCGGTGAATGGACGTTCAATCAAGTCACCGCTGTGCCACTGAGCCTTGTCGCGAGAGGGCTGGAGGTCGTCTTCGGTGAAGTTGAGGGCTTGCATTTCGAGTGGTTCGATGCCTTCAAACTTCAAGCCCTTGCCAGCCTTGTTGGTGATGCTCCAATGGCGCACACCCGTCTTGGTGCCGTTCTCCTGCGGACGCACATATCCCCAGAACTGCTCGGCGACGGTCTGCTTCCAGATGCCGAGATTCTGTCCGTAGGCGCGGTCGATGTAGTTCTCGTGAGGCCCCTTGCCGTAGTACTCAATCTGCGAGAACTCCTTTGGCATCTGCATCTGCATACCGTAGCGCATCAGTTGCGGCATCGTCAAACGGCCTCTGTCATCCTTCCGATTCTGAGCTTCAGGACTGACGGTGAGGTCTTGCTTCACCACCAGCTGACCTGCTGGAGTCATGGTGTAGGTGAGTTTCACGCTTGCCTCCAGCGCCTTGATGTCATACTCAGCAGTCACCACATAGTTCACACCTTCCTGCTTGATGTCGAAGCTCTTCTTGTCGAGATGAGGATGCTGCCATGCGGCAAAGCGGTTCTGGAACCCTGCGCCGAAGTCGTTATCGGTAGCGGCACGCCAGAAGTCCGGGGTCAGTTCGGCATCGTCGGTCATCATCGGTGTGCCATCCACATCGATGTAAGCCACATAGCCAGTTTGCTTGTCGAAGGTCACCTTCACGCCATTGGCTGAAAGCACGGCAAAGACGGCGCGGTCGTCCAGTTCCACCGATGCAGGAGCAGTCTTGGCTTTCTTGTCTGCAACAGGCTGTGCGGTGATGGCCTCAACGGTCGGGAAGATGTATGGAGCCACCTCGAACTGATTGTGAGCAACCACCTCGCCCTTCTTCTGCAACGGTTCGTCCTTCAAGAGTCTTGCATCCACATTCACAAGGATTTCCTTCCCCTTGTAAGCCTCGTTGGCAACCGCTTCAGCGATGGCATCTATCGTGAAGACAGCCTTGCCCTGCGGAGGAATGGCGGCAGGGATGTGTTCGGAAGCCTTTGCCACCGACTTGCCATCCACCAGCACCTCATATTCGAACATCACATAGTCGAGCGGACGGAAGAAGTTCTCGTTCAGCACCTCCACCTTGCCAGCCTTGGCATCCACCAAGGTTGCCCAGATGTTCTGATAATAGTACTGAATCTCGTAGGCATGAGGATTGGGCACACGGTCGGGATTGATGACTCCGTTGCAGTTGAAGTTGTTGTCGCTGGCAGGGAAACGACCATAGTCGCCACCATACGTCCAAATCTCCTTGCCCGTCACCTTGCTCTTGCCGCGGAAACCTTGGTCGATGAAGTCCCAGATGTAGCCACCCTGATAGTTGGGCAGACGGCGAATCATGTCCCAATACTCCTTGAAGCCACCGCCAGAGTTACCCATCGTGTGGGCATACTCGCACTGGATGAGGGGACGCGGATTGCCCTCCTTGCAATAGTTCTCACAATGATTATAATCGGCATACATCGGACAATAGATGTCACTCTTGCCGTTCTTGTGCGCCTGCTCATACTGGCAAGGACGGGATGGGTCGTAAGCCTTCACGAAGTCGTAGGCATCCTCGAAGTTCTTGCCATAGCCCGACTCGTTGCCAAGACTCCACACGATGATGGAAGGATGGTTCTTCAGCACATAGATGTTGTGACGCTGACGCTCGATGTGCATATCATGGAAACGGGCATCCTTCGAGAGCGACTTGTCGCCATAGCCCATACCGTGGCTCTCGATGTTCGACTCAGCAGTCACGTAGATGCCGTAGATGTCGCACAACTCATACCAACGTGGGTCGTCGGGATAGTGGCAAGTGCGCACAGCATTCATGTTCAGCCGCTTCATCACCTGAATGTCCTGAATCATTCTGTCCACCGTCAGCACATAGCCGCCGTCGGGGTCAAGCTCATGACGGTCAGCACCCTTGATGAGCACGGGTTGCCCATTCACCAACAGCTGCTGGTTCTTGATTTCCACCTTGCGGAAGCCCACACGCTGCGGGATGCACTCAATGAGGCGGTCGCCATCGTAGAGCGACACGTAGAGGTTGTAGAGATTCGGCGTTTCAGCAGTCCACTTGAGCGGATTCTTGGCTTCAAGCGTAGCCTCCACCGAAGTGCCGCCCTTCAAAGTCTCGGCATAAGTGGCGATGGCCTTCCCCTCCTTATCCACCAACTTCATCTCCACACGCTGCCCCTTGGCATTCACCGTGGAGACCTTCACGTTCAGCGTGCCGTCCACGTAGTTGTTCACAAGGTCGGGCGTGATGAAGAGGTCATCGATGTGGCTTGCCGGACGTGCATACAGATAGCACTCGCGAGCGATGCCACCCAGTCGCCAGAAGTCCTGGTCCTCGTTCCAAGAACCGTCGCACCAGCGCATCACTTGCAGGGCAATCAGATTATCCTTGCCAGGCGTAACGAACTTCGTGACGTCGAACTCAGCCGCCACCTTCGAGTCCTCCGAGTAACCCACATACTTGCCGTTCACATACACCGTCAAGTTGGAGGTGGCAGAACCGATGTGGATATAGATATTGTCACCCTTCCAGTCGGCAGGGATGGCGAACGTGCGGCGGTAACTGCCCACATGATTGCCCTTGTCCTGCACGGCAGGAGGCTCCCCCACCCAGTCGCTGCGCCACGCGTAGTGGTTGTTCACGTAGATGGCATCACCGTAGCCGTTCAACTCCCAGTTGCCCGGCACCGGCATCGTGCCCCACTTCGAGTCGTCGTACTTCAAGGTGTAGAAGTCGGCAGGACGCTCGTTGGCGTTCTCCGCCCAGTTGAACTTCCAGACACCCTCGATAGAGAGATAACGGGCAGACTTCGCCTTCGGGTTGTCTTTCGGAAACTGCGATTGCTTAGCCAAAGCCTCGCTCTCGTAGGCGAAATAGCTCGCCACATCCGTCTTGCGGTTGATTTCGTTCACGGCAGGGTCGCACCACACAGGTGTCTTCTGCGCCCATGTCAGCAGCGGACTCACAGCCAACACAGATAAAAGAATCAGTTTTTTCTTCATAGGTTAGTCAGTATTTTGATGCGATAAGTATGATGATTCCACATTCTGTTTGCAAATATAGACAAAAAATCACTTCCTCCACCCCAAAAGTCCAAAAACTTATCACAAAATCTGCCAAATCCCCCACATTCCCACACTTTTCCCTCCCTTTTTTTGAACTTTATGAGGAAATGGGCGTACATTCCAAGCCAATTCTCATAAAAGAACTCGCACCTTGTACGTGTCTCCGATGCCGACATCCTTATCAGAGACGACAAAGACCTCACAGACTTGCATCATTTCGGCAAATGCCAGATTCTGACACTCACTGAATTAAGAAGCCCAGCAGCCACCTCCCCTTCTTGCCCTATTCCACTTTTCACGCTTGCCCTATTCCACTTCAACCTCATGCCCAGTTCCACTTCCACCTCATGCGGCTAAAGAGTTACATATCCTAGTTGAAAATGTACATATCATACAAGGATATATACATTTCCTTCTACGATATGTACATTTTCAACTAGGATATGTAAGTACTTGCCCGTATGTTTCCCTCCAAGGAATGTGCACTCACCAATAGGAGTCACGCGGCAGGCATGAAGGTACACCGCCGCATCTGTGCCGATACAAAGTTACGAGAAAATTCCGTTTTTCTCAAGCGTTTCAGCATCCTTTCCACACACCACCCCATTTTTTTGCAGTTTCTTCCGCCCTCTTGCCACTTAATTCAAAAAAATGTGCTACCTTTGCAAAAAATAATCACCAAAATGAAATCAACCAGTGAGATACTCTTCCTTTTGAGGCAATACAAACCAACTGCGATGAATCGGTTCGGCCTTACACGCCTTGGCATCTTTGGCTCGGTAGCTCGTGGAGAGCAGACTGATGCAAGCGATGTGGATGTATGCTACGAGGGGAAAGTTCCATCCTTGCTCACATTGGACATGTTGCAGACGGACTTGGAGAAATTGCTGGGATGCAGGGTTGACATGGTGCGTATACGTGATGGTATGAATCAGTTGCTGCGCAGCAGAATACAGAAGGAGGGCATCTATGTATGACCGTGAGATTGTGGTGGACAGTTTGAGGCAGATTCACACATCTATCAAGACGATTCTGGAACGTATGTCCGCGGTGGAAACGCCCCAAGACTTCCTATGTTCCCCACTAGGGATGATGCGCTTGGATGCTATCTGTATGAACTTGATTGCCTTGGGCGAAGCAGTGAAAGGGGTGGACAAAATAACTCATGGCGAACTTCTTTCTCAATATCCAGAAGTGTATTGGGGTGGCGTGATGCGTATGCGTGACAAGATAGCCCACCACTACTTTGAGATCGACACAGATGTTGTGTTTAGGACGATAGAGGAAGACATACCCCACATGTTGCCCGTCATTGAACGGATGATAGAAGATATTCAATAACACATATATATAATATGTACAGGACACATACGAATGGGGAGTTGAGACTCTCCGACGCGGGCAAGCAGGTGACGCTTGCCGGATGGGTGCAGCGCACGAGAAAGATGGGCGCGCTGACTTTTGTTGACTTGCGTGACCGCTACGGCATCACGCAGCTGGTGTTTAATGAGGAGACGAACGCGGAGCTGTGCGAACGTGCCAACAAACTGGGGCGAGAGTTCGTGATTCAGGTGACGGGCACGGTGGCTGAGCGTTACAGCGAGAACAAGAACCTGCCGACGGGCGACATCGAGATTGAGGTGAGCGAACTGAGGGTGCTGAACGAGTCGGTGACACCTCCCTTCACGATTGAGGACTTGTCGGACGGTGGCGATGACCTGCGCATGAAGTACCGCTATCTGGACTTGCGCCGCAATGCTGTACGCAAGAACCTCGAACTGCGCCACAAGTTCTGCATCGCTGTACGCAACTATCTGAGCAACCTCGGCTTCCTCGAGGTGGAGACCCCTATGCTGATTGGCTCCACCCCCGAGGGCGCACGTGACTTCATCGTGCCTTCGCGCATGAATCCCGGCCAGTTCTATGCTTTGCCACAGAGTCCCCAGACCTTGAAGCAGCTGCTGATGGTGGCTGGCTTTGACCGCTATTTCCAGATTGTGAAGTGCTTCCGCGACGAGGACTTGCGTGCCGACCGTCAGCCAGAGTTCACACAGATTGACTGCGAAATGTCGTTTGTCACGCAGGAAGACATCATCCAGACATTCGAGGGCATGGCGAAACACCTGTTCAAGGAACTGAGAGGCGTGGAGCTCAACGAGCCGTTCCTGCGTCTGCCTTGGATTGAGTGCATGAAGCGTTTCGGCTCCGACAAGCCCGATATGCGTTTCGGCATGGAGTTTGTGGAGCTGGACGATGTGCTGAAGAAGGGCACCTTTGCCGTGTTTGACGACGCTGCCTACATCGGCGGCATCTGCGCAACGGGATGTGCGTCCTACACGAGAAAGGACATCGACAAACTGACCGAGTGGGTGAAGCGTCCGCAGATTGGCGCGAAGGGCCTGGTGTATGCCCGTGTGCAGGAAGACGGCAGCGTGAAGTCATCGGTCGATAAGTTCTACACACAGGAAGACCTGCAAGCCCTGAAGGAGAAGATGCAGGCACAACCGGGCGACCTCATCCTCATCTTGAGCGGTGCCGACGCCATGAAGACCCGCAAGCAGTTGTGCGAACTGCGCCTGGAGATGGGCGAACGCCTCGGCTTGAGAGACAAGAACAAGTTCGCCCTGCTGTGGGTGACGGAGTTCCCGATGTTTGAGTGGAGCGACGAGGAGCGGCGCCTGATGGCGATGCACCATCCGTTCACACACCCGATGGACGAGGACATCCACCTGCTGGACACCGACCCTGCCGCCGTGCGTGCCGATGCCTACGACATGGTGTGCAACGGCATCGAGGTGGGTGGCGGCTCCATCCGTATCCACGACCCGAAACTGCAAGCCAAGATGTTCGAGATTCTGGGCTTCACGAAGGAGAAGGCCGAGGAGCAGTTCGGCTTCCTGATGAACGCCTTCAAGTATGGCGCACCTCCTCATGGCGGCTTGGCATACGGCCTCGACCGCTGGGTGAGCATCTTTGCTGGCCTCGACTCCATCCGCGACTGCATCGCCTTCCCGAAGAACAACAGCGGACGCGACGTGATGCTCGATGCTCCATCATTCGTGGATCAAAAACAACTGGACGAAGATTTCATTGCCTTAAACCTGCCGAAAGAATAGAAAATGCAACTTACATTTTTCAGCCTTGGAAGCGGAAGTTGCGGCAATTGTTACTATTTAGCGACAGAATCTGACGCCATCATCATCGATTTTGGCGTCGGGATTCGTCGTTTCAAGAAACTCATGGCGGAATACGGCATGAAAATCAGCAAGGTGCGCGCCCTGCTCATCACTCATGACCATGCCGACCACATCAAAGCGGCCGGCAAGTTCAGCCAAGAGTTTGCGATGCCCGTCTATGCCACCCCACTCGTACATGAGGGGATGGACAAGAACTGGCAAACCACGGTCAAGATTCCGATGGAGAACCGCCACAACATCCAGCCCGACGAGCCGTTCCAACTGGGCGATTTCCGCATCACGGCCTTCTCCCTGCCCCACGACGCGTCGGAGAATGTGGGTTACCACATCGAGGTGGGCGACCACCGATTCACCGTGATGACCGATGTGGGCGACGTGACCGACAACGTGAAGCACTACATCGGAGAGAGCACCCACCTCATCCTCGAAGCCAACTACGACGAGGAGATGTTGCAGCAGGGACGCTATCCCGACATCCTGAAAGTGCGCATCGCCAGCGGGCACGGACACCTCTCCAACAAGAAAGCCGCCCATGCGTTAGCCGACAACTTCCACGAAAACCTGAAGGACGTGTGGCTCTGTCACCTGAGTGAAGAGAACAACCACCCCGAACTGGCACGTAAGACCATTGAGACCGTCCTACGCAGTTACGGCATCATCGCTGGCGTCGATTTCAATCTTGAAGTCTTACGACGCAAAATACCTACAGGACCGTATGTGTTAAATGACAAATGACAAATAGGAAGTGAAGAGCGAGAAGCGGAAAATCCACGTCACCCCGTTCAGATGGCAAGTAAAATAAATTTTTCACTTTTCACCCTTCACTTTTCGCCTATTTTTTCTTAATAAAAACAAAATTCGGCGTGTTTTCCGATAAAAATTCGTACCTTTGCATAACTTTTCGTACTCTATCGAGAAGCCACAACGCATGAAAGCCAATAAAATACTATTCATCACCACCGAAATCGAGCCATTCGTCACCGAGAATGAGCATTCTCTCATGGGGCGTCTCCTGCCACAATCCATCCAGGAGTGCGGACATGAAATCAGAACTTTCACCCCCAAGTGGGGCATCATCAACGAGCGACGTAATCAGCTGCACGAGGTCATCCGGCTGTCGGGCATGAACCTCATCATCGACGACACCGACCACCCGCTCATCATCAAGGTTGCCTCGCTGGCATCGGCACGAATGCAAATCTACTTCATCGACAATGACGACTATTTCATGAAGCGCGGCATCCTGACCGACAAAGAAGGCCAGGAATATCCCGATAACGGCGAACGCGCCATCTTCTACGCAAGAGGTGTGCTCGAAACGGTGAAGAAACTGCGCTGGGTGCCTGATGTCATCCACTGCTACGGATGGGCAGCCGCACTCGCACCCTTCTACATCAAGAAGGCCTACTGCGACGAACCCTCCTTCCGCAACGTGAAGGTGGTGATGGAGGCTTCACCAAAAGAGTTCCAGCAAGACCTCGGTGCAGAGAACGCCAAGCTCGTCGAGTACAAAGATGCCCGCTACGAAGACATCAAAGACATCTGCGCAACGGCATACGGACACACCGAACTCGAAAAGATAGGTGCCAAGTTCTCCGACGGTGTCATCATCGAGAATCAAGACGTGGATCCATCCATCGCCAAATATGCCAAATCCTTAGGCATCCCTGTTCTTGCCCCCGTGAAGGGCAAAGACTTCAAGGAGGCCTATAGCCAATTCTACGAAACCCTATTCGAATAATGTTGTGCCACGGCACAACCGTACAAACGTACACACATGAACTTCAGATACCCACTTGCATTGGTCGTAGCATTGTTGATGTTCGCATCTTGCGACGACGACACAGCCACGCTCGGTGTCGATATGATGCCCACCAGCGACATCATCCAGAAGAACTACGAGACTTATGATGTCACCACACAGTCCTACGCTGTAGGCGACTCCGTGTTGGCACGCACCAGTATGTCCTACTTCGGACGCTTCACAGACCCCGAGACGGGCACAACCATCAAGAGCGACTTCCTCGCCCAGTTCCACTGCGACGAGGGTTTCACCATTCCCGACTCCGTCGAGAATGATTCCTGCATCAGTTTCGAGGCGAAACTTTTCATCGACGACTTTGTGGGCGACTCGCTCGCATCCTTCAAACTCAGCGTCTATGAACTGAACAAGCAACTCGACCCCAATGCCGACTACTACACAAACATCGACCCCGAAAACTACTACGACAAGACGGAAGCCCCTCTTGCCACCAAGTGGTTCACCCTCAGCGACCGCACCATCACCGACTCCGCACGATGGGCAAAAGGCTACTACAGCAACATTCGTGTCACCCTGCCCAACGAACTGGGCACACAAATCATCCGCGACTACCGCCAGCACCCCGAACACTTTGCCAACACCTCAGCATGGACACAGAGCGGCAACCCCTGCAGCAAAGGGCTCTACTTCAAGCTGGAGAATGGCGACGGTGCGATGGCATACATCTATGTGGTACAGTTGAATATGTACTTTAACTACTACGACGAAGAACTCCAGACAGACACCCTCGGACTCAGCGAACTGGCTGCCACCGAAGAAGTGGTGGAAGCCACACGATTCGAAAACTCCAACCTACAGAAACTGCTGGACGACACACAAGCAACCTACCTGAAAAGCCCCGCGGGCATCTTCACCCTCGCAACCATTCCTGCCGACCAAATCAATGTGAAGGACACTATCAACTCGGCAAAACTCACCTTCACACGCTACAACGACACCGTGGAGAGCGACTTCAAGCTTGCCATCCCCAAAACCATCCTGCTCGTCCGGCTGGACGACTATCTCAATGGTTTCTTCGAGAACTACCAACTGGCTGACAGCAAGACGTCCTACATCACCACCTTCAACAGCACGACCAACTCTTACGTGTTCAGAAATGTGTCGCGCCTCATCACAACCATGGCCTCCGAGAAGCAGAATGGCACAGCCACAGAGAACTGGAACAAGGTGCTCCTCATCCCAGTGTCAGCTACTTACGACTCCAGCAACAATATCGTGAAACTCAATCACGACTTCAGCATGAGCAGCACCAAGCTGGTGGGTGGCGACACCGACCGCATCAGCATGGAAGTCATCTACTCGAGTTTCACGAAGTGAAGTCCCCTCTATCGTAACTGATCGATGAGGGGTATCAGCACCTTTCGAATCACTTTGTCGTTCAACTGATGCTCACCGTCAAAACGGATGACATGGTTGGCAAGGTAGTTCTTCTTGAAAAGGGCTTCGGCATTCGTGACAGAAGTGTCGTGAAGCCCCACCAAACACCAACAAGTCTCTTTCTGTTCAGGCGTGATGTTCTTGAACTGCTGACGCTCCATCTGATTGTGATGCTGGATGATGTCCTTTGTGATGCGGAATGTCTTGGCACCATCATATCTTCCATTGAAGAAAGGATGCTCACCCGTGCGAAGCACCTTCGATGAAGTGGACATGGTGAAGGCTGGGTTCACTAAGATACGGCGGAAGTCACGCATCTGCTGGGCATACATCCCTCCCATACTGGTTCCGATGATAAGGTCAGGCTGTTCCGTCTTGCAGAGTTCTTGCAGGTACGGCAAAGCCTCAACGGGGTCAACAGGAATGTCGGGAGCTATCACTTGGTCTTCCGCCAGCTCTCGTTGCAGAATCTGCACCGTGCCACTGGCATGCGACGAACCAAATCCGTGAAAATAAACAATCTTCATATTCAAATACAATTTTTCAATGCCTCATTAGCTTACGTCGAACCCTTCGTCTGCAACTAAAGGTTCTTCTTCAAGTAAATCTCATGGTCGATGTTACGCGGCAACTCCTCCTTGTAGTGCGTCACCATAATCATTGTCTTATTCTTGCGCTGGCAGAACACCTCGATAATGTCCTTCACCAATCGGCGGTTCTTCAGGTCAAGTCCGTGCAGAGGCTCATCAAGGATGAGGAGCGAAGGGTCTTTGACAAACGCGCGTGCCAGCAACACCAGACGCTGTTCGCCGCTGCTGAGTTTCAGGAAAGTCGTGTCGGCGCAGGAGCGAATGCCGAAGATGTCCATCCAAAACTCACAAATCGCCCGCTGCTCAGGCTTGGGCTTCTTGTAAAGCCCCGACACATCGCTGAGTCCGCTCGCCACAATATCCACCGCAGGGATGTCCTTCATATAGGCACGGTGCATCTCAGGAGAGATATAGCCAATATGCTTCTTGATGTCCCAGATGCTTTCACCTTTGCCACGCTGATGCCCAAAGAGGACAATGTCGTTAGCGTAACTCTGGGGGTTGTCGGCACACACGATGCTCAGCAACGTCGATTTCCCAGCTCCGTTCTCACCACTCAACGCCCAATGTTCACCATTCATCACCTTGAAACTCAAGTCCTTCAAGATGGTGCGTTCGCCATAACGGATGTTCACCTTTCGGAAATCTATCACCACTTCCGTGCCTGGCTCCACCTCTGTCCGGGCATCTGCGGCATAAGGCAAAGACAGGATAGCGCGCTCCTTTTCTTCCGACAACAAACGGGGAGGCACAGGAGCCATACTTTCCTGATACTCCCGACGGGTCATCTTCTTGCCCACTTTCAAGCCAGCCACAGGCACCACATGGGTGATGAAATCAGGCATATCGTCCGTCTTCGAAAGCACCAGCACCACTGCCACGTTGGTTTCACGAGTCAGCAACGTCAGAAAATCAGCCAACTGCTTGCGGGCATTCACGTCCAAGCCAATGAAAGGGTTGTCCATGATGAGCACCCTCGGATTCGTCAGCAAAGTCTTGGTCAGCTGAAACTTCCTCAACTCGCCACTGCTCAACAGAATGACATGCTTCTCCAGCAACTGCTCCAGATGAAATATCTCATACAAATGCTTGCGCACCTTTTCCAACTCCACGTGCATCGCCCTCTTCTCGGCCTCTTCCTTAGCCAACCGTGCCACCTCCTCTTCTGGCGATTCGTCACGCACCATGAACTTGTCAAACACCGTCTTGCGGGTCAACCCCTCCTCGGCAATGCGGAACGAGTCAGCCAACAAGTCCTTCACAAGCGGTGACTCATCGATGTCATTCTGATTCCATCGCTGCTGATAGTAATAGACACCCTCCGTCGTTCCGTATGAATCCCTGAACGTCAGATACTTGATATTGTCACTCACCATCTTCGCCTTGCTCGGCGCAAAGTCATACTTCACCCCATTCAGCGGCATCAGCGCGCACTTTCCTGTCAGGACATCCACCAGTCGCGTCTTGCCGCTTCCATTGTCGCCCACGATAGCCAGTTGCTCACCAGCCAACAACTCAAAGTCAATCGGAGCCGCCATCTTGTACAACGGATGACGCACCTCTCCACCAGTTATTTCAATAATCTTTTGCATCTATCAAGTATATCAGTTCTTCCATTTCGGCGCACAAAGTTACGGCAAAAATTCCGAACAAACCACCCACAACGTTGGAAAATAAAAGAAATTGCCGTAACTTTGCCTCACAAAACCAAGAACACATGAAGAAAAGCGAGATAGAGATACCCCAAGGACTCCACGACGTGCTGCTGCACGCCTGCTGTGCCCCCTGTTCCTCGGCCATTGTCGAGTGGATGCTCCAACATGACATCCGCCCCACCATCTTCTACTTCAACCCCAACATCTACCCCCGCGAAGAGTATGAAATCCGCAAGACCGAAAGCAAACGCCATGCCGACAGCCTCGGCATCCGTTGGATAGACGGTGACTACGACCATCGGGCATGGCTGGAGCAGATGCACGGTTTGGAAAACGAACCCGAGAGAGGCAGCCGATGTGAACGCTGCTTCCGTATGCGCCTCACTGCCACAGCCTTACAAGCTCAACAACTCGGAATGGAACACTTCGCCACCACCCTCGCCTCATCCCGATGGAAAAGCCTTGAACAAATCACCCGTGCCGGACTTGCCGCCCAAGCCGCTGTGCCCCACACCACTTTCTGGGCACAGAACTGGCGAAAAGGTGGACTACAAGACCGTCGGAACCAACTACTCAAAGAATATGCTTTCTACAACCAACAATACTGCGGATGCGAATTTAGCATACGTCCATCAACTGACAACCCGACTTGTCAAATTGCCCCATTCCCTTCAGAAAACCCTTCCATTTCATAAATTCCTCTATCACATATAATATTATTAAGCATCTCAGTTTGCGGATTTCTTCTTTTAACCTTCAACCACAAGAAATCCGCTGTTTTTTTTGGTCAGTTCGGAAAAACACGCTACCTTTGCACACGACTTACGCCGTAACCCTCTAACCGACGAGGGTGGAGGTGTGGGCCAGCTTATTGGAATAGCGTCTCGCAACGCTTTGTTTTTGGTCATTTGAACGTAGGAAATTCAAACAACCTTGCAAAAACAATGCTGAGTGGATGTTACGGGTTGGTATATCAAAACTATCCCGTTAGTGTGCCGAGGACATTGCGTCCTCTGCGCACACTTTACGGGAGTGTATATATACCTGCGGCGTGAGCGTCAATTCAGTCTGTTTTGAGGTAAGGTTTCCTACGACCTAAATGGCAGACAGGCAAGAAGAGACATCACGTCTTTTTTGTTCGATACTGTACTTACTGACGTGGTTCGCAATAGCGACTATTTCGGCTCAGACATAAATAGTCATTGGCGTTATTGGATGTCAGTAAGACCTTTGATTCCCATACATCTGTGGTCACACAGTCAGACCTCCCTACTCCATCAGGGGGTGTCCCTCTCCTATTGTCTTCATTGAAACATGGCATCCACCACAAGCAGCGGACAACAAGAACTCAACTGGTTCCCCATGCGCGTCACCTACAATCGTGAGCTGAAAGTTAAAGAAAGCCTCGACCGCCTCAGCATCGAGAACTTTCTACCCCTCAAAAACAAAATAGTGGAACGCAACGGCCACCGGCATTATGAGATTGTGCCAGCCATCCACAACCTGCTCTTCGTACACTCCTCACGTGAACAGCTGACCAATCTCAAAATGACCAGCGAAGAATTCAGTCCGATGCGCTACATGATGACACACCCACTCACCCCCGAAGCACGTCCTCAAATTATCCGGGTGCCCGACCACGAAATGGAGAACTTCATGCGTGTGGCTAAGATAGACGACGAGCGAGTGCAGTTCCTTGATTATGCCTCTGTTGCCCATAAAGTGGGGCGACGTGTCATCATTGTCGATGGCGACTTCACTGGTATCGAAGGAGTCATCAAGCGCATCAACCACAACCGCCACGTCGTTGTCCAACTCGAAGGCATCATTGCCGCAGTCCTCGCCTTCGTTCCCCCAGCCCACCTCAAGTTCCTCGAATAAAAAATAGCCCAAAGGTCCCGTATGATGCGACATTGTCGCATACCCCCAAAAATGAACAACCATTCTCATAAACAACCCGAACGGTCTCCCCTCACCCTCCACGGGAGAAGGGACGAAGGAGAGGGTCTTCGTCTCCAAGCCTACCGCCAAATGCTCTTCCTCGACCCCATCGAAGATGATAGCATTCAGGCACGCACCCAACGCTGGAGCAACACCGAGCAGCACATCAACGCCCTGTTGAATCGCCACGGTTCCACCCCTGACGAAGAAGCCGAGATTTGTCTCACCCTTCTCGTCCTCCTGCAGGTCGGCATCCGCAATTACGAACCCCTCACTGCCACCCTCAACCGCACGTACGAAGTCCTCCCCCACATCAGCGACTCTAAACTTCGTACCCATCTTCTTGTATATCTCTACCAAGAGACCGAAGACGAAGACCTGGCCGAAGAAATAGACACCCTCATGTCCACGTGGGACGACACCAACATGACCGAGGAAGACCACTACCTCCAAGAACTCTACAAAACCATCGAAACCACCTACTAATTGCCATCACACATGAGGCAATCCAACATCCTCATACTGAAAAAACATAACTTAGGGAGCGGTGGTCACATCTCTCATATAACTCGGTTCAATATGGTGACCACCAATCCCGCTTCTTCCCCAAACACTAAAAGAAAGTATTTCTTAGAAGATGAAGAGTCTTTCACTTCTATTTAAATATAGCCAAACGATACTGCATCTTTTCTTTTGCAACTATTCCTTTCAAGGTGTAAGTCTGCGGCTTTTTATAACAGAATAGGCATCTGATGGCAAAGTCCATTAAACGCAACTTCCTTTACAATATCTTGCTCAACATATCAAAGGTCATCTTCCCTTTGATAACAGCCCCATACGTATCCAGGGTGCTGGAGCCAGACGGAGTCGGTTTGTTCAATTTTGCCAACACGTATGCACACTACTTCTCTTTGTTTGCCGCGTTGGGCATCCCTTACTATGGAATACGTGAGATAGCCAAGATAAAGGACAACCAGCAGGAACAGACGCGTTTTGTCTCAGAAATCATCTCCATCTCGACGATAGCTACCATCCTATGTACTGTATTGATGCTTCTATCGTTGCTCTTCATTCCCATGCTGAATGAGAACTACCTGATTTTCTTGGTGGCAAGCACCGTCCTCTATATCACCCCTTTCCGAATCGACTGGTTCTTCTCTGGCAAGGAGGAGTTTGGATACATTACCTTCCGTTCTCTGGTCATCAAGACATTAAGCGTTGTCTTGCTGTTTCTGCTGGTGCATGACAAAAACGACCTGCTGCTGTATGTCACCTTGAATGCAGGTTGCCAAGTGCTCAATGAGTTGTGGAATTTCGTCAAACTGTACAAGTTGGGCATACATCCCCGTTTCACACTTTCCGGCAAAAGGCATGTGAAGCCCCTGCTGATTCTGTTCTCCTCTTCCATCGCCATCTCCATCTACACGATTCTGGACACACTTATGCTGGGTTTCATGACCAATTATGAGGAGGTCGGCTATTACAACTGTGCCACACACATATCCAAGGCATTGCTGCCTGTTGTCACCAGCCTTGCCGCTGTCGCTTTACCAAGAGTTGCGCAATTGAAGGAGTCTGGGAATTGGAATGAAATCAATGTGCTGATGAACAAATCCTTTTCTATCGTTTCTTTTCTGAGTTTCCCCATCGCCTTTGGAGTCATTGCCATCGCTCCAGTCTTCACTCCCTTGTTTTTTGGAGAGCAGTATGATGGCACCATCGTTCCTCTACAAATCATTATCTTGACGGTTGTGGCGATAGGCTTTAACAATTTGACAGGCATCCAGATACTGTTAGGCTTTGGCTTTGACAAACTCTTTCTATACTCCATCTTGTCGGGAGCATGTACAAACTTTGTGCTGAACCTCGTGCTCATTCCCCGATACGGGGCATCAGGAGCGGCTGCCGCCTCTGTCATTGCGGAAGTTCTCATACTTTCTGTGATGCTGTATTTTGTGCATAGACATACACCAATTCGTTTTGGCAGTATGGGATTTAGAGAAATGATTTTAGACTTGGTTGTTTCCTCCATGTTCTTTGCAATCACATATATTCTACAGAATGCTGTCAAAGGATGGATATTTGTCATATTGGCATTCTTGACTTGCTTGTGTTTTTACATGACATCACAGCAGTTATTAAAGAATTCATCTCAAAAACTTATTGTGAATAGTTTGAGAAGCAAATTAAAATCGGAATAATAGAGGGATATGTCACAACGAATAGAATGGATTGATACTGTTAAGACATTGACGATGCTTCTTGTGGTGATTGGGCATTGTAACTATTATACGATTGAAACACCTTATGGTGGAATTCATTATTTAACAGAATCATGCAACATCTCAACGGCATACAAATGTCTTAGATGTATTGTCGTATTTATTTATTCATTTCATATGCCTTTATTCATGTCACTCTCTGGGATGTGTTTTTCAATATCCATGAAAAAGAATATGAATATTAAGGATTTAATACATAATAAGATATTGCGACTGTTGCTTCCATTCCTTTCTGTTTCTTTGTTTCTTAGCATCCCCATTAAGTTTGCTACAGGATATTGGGATGGTTCAGAGACAATCCCCAAAGACATTATTTATGGGCAACTGTTGCTGATGGGGAATAGCCATCTTTGGTTTCTCGCGAGTCTTTTTTGGATATTTATTGCCTATTACATGATTGAGAAAAGTGGTTGGAAGGGATGTTCATTATGGGTGACTTTACTGATTATATCATGGGTGGGATTTTATATCGAGCCCAATTGCAATTTCATTGGATTACCTGCGGCAATGAAGCATTTGTTCTTTTTTGCGTGTGGTTACAACATGTTGTCATGGATAAATGCAGGTGTGTCAAGAAAAATTGTTCCTGTTCTCTTGTTGGCAGGCATGTTCCTCTTGCAAAGGGTGTATATCTCTTGGCAATGCCATGATGTGCTTTTTTTGAGGATTTTAGAACCAGTGCTGTTTACATTCTTTGCCCTCTGTGGCATCTATTCTCTATGCACTATGGCAAAACTTCTGCCTTCCATCAAAAAGAAGCGTAAGGTGCTGTCTTTTATGAAGAATAATACTTTTGAAATGTATTTATATTCTGACCCTTTCAATTATCTTTTGATTTTTCTCGGCTATTCCATAATGGATGAGAATTTATTGACGAATAGCAAGTTGACTTTGTTAATGTTTTGTATCCGTGTCGTGGGTACCATGGTTTTTGCGATGATTGTTATTGGAGTTGTTCGTGTTCTCCGCCTGAAGAGTTTACAGTCTATTTTTAGTAGCATTGCATGATTGAACTTACGGTTGTTCTTTTATTGGCGATTTTGCTGTTGGCATATTACACATTAGGGCGAAATTTTTCACGCCCTACCATATTATATGTGAGTGGCTTCCTGGTCTGTTCTGTTGTTGCATATTGCTGGAAAGAAGAATGGGGGTTGCGCAAGATGTCTCCTATCACCGCCTCCATCATTATTCTTGGTGCTTTTATCTTTTATCTCGTGGAGTTGTGGGACTTCAGAAAACACAAGAAACAAATTGATACCCGCAGAGAGGACATGAGTTTTAAGCCTATAAACAACTTTCGACTGATACTTTTTCTCCTTTTTCAAATAGTGACATTCATATTAATGGCGAAAGCACAGATGGCGTATGCAGTAAGTACGGATTTAGGGGAGGCTATTGGGGAGATAAATAAAGAAAAAAAATTTGAGAATGCACTTATCCAATACCCATTTTATGTCCGATTTCCATATTTCATTAGCATGACATCCCGTCCTTTATGGTGCATCTTATTTCCTTATTATCTATTTAAGCCCAGAAGATATAATTCTCAGAAATTTTTTTTATTTCTAAATTTCATGGCGACAATGGTTGGCACGCTATTGTCTGGTGGAAGGACAAGTATTCTATATATAATAATATCTTTTTTGGTGTTCCTATATATGGGATTTCAATATAAGAAAGGATGGAGGGGAGGACTTTTCCCCCGTAAGGTAATGGCTGTCATTGCCGTTGTTTCTGCACTTTTTATTGTTTTCTTTGCGGAACTTGGCTATGCGATAGGGCGGAAGGAATCAGAAACGTCCGAGAATGCGTCACTCCTTTTTGCCGTATATTGTGGTGCCGAAATAAAGAATCTTGATGATTATATCCAACATCCGTTCAGGCAAGGTAACGAGTCTGGACAGTTTGCACAATACACACTGTGCGGTATGTACGATATGATTGCGATACGAGAAGGGAAAAATGAAGGGCGATTAAATCAACCGGACTTGCGTTTTAATGACTATGGGGATTATCCTTTGGGCAATGTTTATACGACATATTACAATTTCATCTTGGATTTTGGATTCTTGGGAGCACTGATATGTACAGGGGTCATGTCATTGATTGCCTCTTTCTTTTACAGGAAGTCTGTAATTTCAAGATTCTGGCAAACAGGGCGATTAGATTTGTGGATAGTCTATTTTGGTTTTTATATGCCAGCAGCATGCTTTCTGTCTTTTTTTGCAAACAAGTTTTTTGAGGGGTTTACAATATCAGGAACGATCAAGCAACTTATTGTCTGGTGGATTTTAATCATCTTTTTACAGGGACGCAAGAGGAACATTGCTATGAGTAAACAGAAAAAAGCAAGTTCCTTCAATTACCATAATCAAGTATCTCCAATCTCAAACTTAAAGATTTAATGAATAAAATACTTACCATCATCATCCCGACCTACAATATGGAGAAATATCTCCGCAAGTGCCTGGATTCGCTGATTGTGTCGGATGAGAACATGAAGCAATTAGAGGTGCTGGTCGTGAATGATGGGTCGAAAGACTCCTCATCGCAGATTGCGCATGAGTATGAGGCAAGATATCCTCAGACCTTCCGTGTGATTGACAAGGAGAACGGGAACTACGGTTCCGGCATCAATCGTGGGCTGAAGGAGGCAACGGGCAAGTATGTGAAGGTGTTGGATGCTGACGACTCTTTTGTGAATGATGCGTTTGATAGATTTTTGGACTATTTGCGAACTAAGGATGTTGATTTAGTTATCAATGATTATTGTATAGTAGATGAAAAAGATATTGTTGCAGAAACATATACATTTGATTTACCGATAGATAGGGATTTCAATTTAGGGGATTTCCCTAAAAGGATGATTGAATGGGTTTGGCATCATGGAATCACCTATAAGACAGCCATTCTTCTTTCTATTGATTATCATCAAACCGAGGGTATTTCCTACACAGATGACGAATGGATATTCATGCCTATGTCTGTTGTTCAAACGGTCTCTTATTTCCCTTTTAATCTATATCATTATTTAGTGGGACGTGAGGGGCAGACATTTGACCCCAAGGTAATGAAAGCCTCTTTTGACAAGAGAATCATGGTGGGTAAGTCTATGGCTTGTTATTACGAGCGAGTCCGTGAATCATTAAATGATGCAGCGGGTTTCTACATGGCAGAGAAAATTCAGAGAAGGCTCTCTGTCATCTATAATTTCTATCTAACGAAGAACTATACGGAACAAGGGAATCATATGTTGCAAGAATTCGATACGTTTCTTCAGAGAAATACACCTTCTGTCTATCAACTTATGGGGGTAGGAAAGAATCAGTTTGGAGGAAAGAGTAGTATCTGTATTTGGCGTGAGGCAGGATATACTAACACCTTGTATTTGAAACTTCGGCAACTGAAGTTTAAGATGCATTTGATGTTTGGAAAACCTTATCGAAATTTGCATATGCCAGATAACCTTCGTAGAAAGTAAAAATGTCAGAGAGTCGAGTATTGTTCCTCTTCGTTGGTTTGCTTTTCCAGTTATTCAGTTTTGCCCAGTTGCGCTACCCCGTTGTCGGGACTTATAAAGGCAAGTCCGCACAGGGTATGGCGATATGGGAGGACAAGGCATATCTTTTCAATGACGGAGGGCACTGTCGGGTGCTGGATTTGAAAAGGGGCGAAGTGCTGTATGAGTTTGAATTGGCTTCGGCTGGAAAAGATATGCATTCGGCAACGGCAAGTTTTGGTAAAGAGGTGATAGAGAACGGCGGAAAGCCTGTATTGTATGTTGCTGAATTTTCGGGGAAGTCAAGATGTTTCGTTGAGAATCTGGTTAACGACTCATCTATATTGGTACAAACAATAGAGGCAACAGAAAATGGAAAGAATTATTTGATTCAATGCTGGCTTGTAGATTCCAAACAAAATTGTATATATACCGTATCTGGAAGACAAAAAGCGGACTCATTAGGGAATTGGCCTGTCATATTTAGGAAATACCGCCTTCCTCGGCTACAAGAAGGTGGTTATGTGCGGATGACAGAAAAAGAAGTGTTAGGACGGTTTGAGTTAGATTTTCCCAATTGTCTCCAAGGGGCTTCTATCCGTAAACATTATATGTATATCGTGACGGGGTTCCAGCAATCATAAGAGCACAATATTCGTAGTAAACGATCCTTAAAAATCATAGATTTGAAAAAAGAAAGGCTCAAAAAAGAGATTGATTTATCGTATATTACAACAAATGAGCCAGAGGGCTTCGACTTTTACAGGAAGAAGGGGCTTGTGTTTTGTGGGCAAGAAGGCGGTGTTTTTGAGATAAAAACGAGATAGGGGAGATAAATTTATATTATATATGAAAGAAATGACGATACGAGAGGTTCAGATGGTTTGTCTGGAGATTCTCAAAGATGTTCATGATTTTTGTTTGAAGAATGATATTAAGTATTCGCTATGTGGTGGTACATTGATTGGTGCTATACGGCATAATGGTTTTATCCCATGGGATGATGATGTGGATATTGTTATGCCAAGACCAGAATACGACAGATTTATTCACACTTATCAGTCACAGAAAGGATATAAACTTTTCTCTCATGAAATTAAAGGGGGAAAGAATGTTAGAATTCGCCTCACTAAAGTCTGTGATATGCAAAAGACCATAATGGATAAGGGGGCTTATGTATGGACAAATGAGGATACAGGGATTGGCATTGATATAATCCCTGCAGATGGTGCTCCTATGACACTTGATGAGGCACAGAAACATATTGCAAGTTTAGCAAAATACGCAGGTATTGTAGATCGGTATCGTACTAAATATGCATCATTTAGTTGTATCAATCGATATAAAACACCTATTGCGAAATTGAAATTTGTTATTAGGAAAGTACGTGGCTATTTTATAGATAGGAACTGTGTGATGAAATTCATAGATATCCAAAAACAATATGATTATCAATCGTCATCATTTTTTTGTGCAGGTTATGTTTACGGTATAGGTGAATGGCTGCCTAAATGCATTTTAGAAGAGTTTGAACTTCATAAATTTGAGAATACCGTTTTTTTTATTACAAAGCAATATGACAATTATTTGAAGAGGGTATTTGGAAATTACATGGTTCTTCCGCCAGAAAACAAAAGAACGTCACATGATATCTATCGATATTATTGGAAAGACTGACAGAATAAAAATAAAAGATTATGAATATAGGATTAATCATTGCTGGAGGTTCTGGCAACCGTATGGGGCAGGACATTCCGAAGCAGTTTATGCATGTGGATGGTGCCCCCATCATCATTATGACGATGCAGGCATTTGAGAAGCATCCCGACATTGACGGCATTGCCGTGGTGTGTCTGAAAGGTTGGGAAACAGTCTTACAGAGTTATGCCAATCAGTTCAGCATCAAAAAACTGAAATGGATTTTCCCTGGAGGTGACTCTGGTATGGAATCCATCCACAACGGCATCTACGGATTGAAAGAAGCGGGGTGTGACGATGAGGACTTGGTGCTGATTCACGATTCGGTGCGCCCCCTGCTCTCCCAAGAGATCATCTCGTCTAACATCGCCATCTGCAAGGCATACGGTTATGCCATTACGGGCATCCAGTGCAGGGAAGCCATTCTTGAAAGTGAGGATGGATTTACCACCACGACCAGCATTCCACGTGATACGCTGATTCGTACGCAGACCCCGCAGACTTTTCGTTTGGGCAACATCATCAAGGCACATGAGGAGGCAAAAGAAAAAGGCATCACCAATTCGGTTGCCTCTTGCACATTGATAGCAGAACTTGGCACGGACAGGGTCATGCACATTGTGCCGGGTTCAGAGAAGAACATCAAGATTACAACGGTGGAAGACCTTGAGATGATCAAGGCATTGATGCACACATCGAAGGAGTCATGGCTGAAGTGAGTGCATACAAGAATGATATCCTGCAAATTTTCAAGGAGGATTTGCCGTGGGAAAAATTGTCTGGGCGCAATATCCTTGTGACGGGGGCTACGGGACTGATTGGAGGCTGCCTGGTGGAAACGCTGATGATGAATCCGAGAAAAGATTATCAGGTTTATGCTTCCGGTCGTAATGAGGAGAGGGCGAAAGAACGGTTTAAGGAGTTTGTAGAGGATGGAGATTTTCATTTCATCAGATATGATGTGTTGAAACCATTGGTGAGTGATGTGTCGTTTGACTATATCATTCATGCAGCGAGCAATGCCAGCCCGAACTTCTTTGCAAAGAATTCAGTGGAGGTCATCAAGTCCAACATTGACGGTGTGGCAAACTTGATGGAGTATGGCTTGCAACACGGAATGAAACGTTTTCTGTATGTTTCTTCTGGCGAGGTATATGGAGAAGGGGATGGCAGGGTCTTTACAGAAGACTATAGTGGCTATGTGAACTGTGCTACTCCAAGAGCCTGTTATCCATCGTCGAAGAGGGCGGCGGAGACACTGTGTGTGTCATACGCAGCAGAATATGGGGCTGATGTAGTGATTGCAAGGCCTTGTCATGTGTATGGCCCGCACTTCACGGAGCAAGACAATCGGGTGTATGCTCAGTTTATCCGTAATGTATTGAGAGGTGAGGATATCGTGATGAAGAGCACAGGCGAACAGTTCCGTTCATGGTGCTATGTGGTGGATTGTGTGTCAGCATTGTTATACATTTTGTTGAAGGGAGAGAGTGGAGAGGCGTATAACATAGCAGATGCAAATTCAAACATCAGCATCAGGGAATTGGCAGAAATGATAGCAGAGATTGGAGGTAGAAAAGTGGTGATAGACGTGCCTGATGCAGATGAGAGGAAGGGATATAATGTGGTGAAGAAGTCGGTGTTTGCAACAGAAAAACTTGAACGCTTGGGATGGCAAGTTCAAACGATTGTGTTGAAAGGATTGAAACATTCTATAGAATTGATATGCGAAAGATAGAAATAGAAGATCTGAAAAGATTGGAATTGGATATTCTGGATTTTTTTGTTGGTGTTTGTGAACGGAATGGATTGATCTATTTTTTGTCTGGTGGAACCTTATTAGGAGCAATTAGGCACAATGGCTTTATCCCATGGGATGATGATATTGATGTGATGATGCCAAGAGAAGATTATGAGAAACTCATCAAGGTCTTTCCTGAACATGAATATTACAAATTTTTGTATCATGGGAACAAGCATAATTATCCCACCGTATTTGGCACTATTAATGATACCCGTACAGAAAAGCCCGAACTTAATGTACGTGAAAAGTGTAGACATATACTTGGAGTGAATATTGATGTCTTCCCAATTGACACGTTACCCAATAATAAACAGGATATTCATAATTATTATCAAGAACTCGCTAAAATGGCACAAAAAGTGTATTGTGTAACTTATTCCTATGTGCCCAATAAATCTGTCGGATTTACAATAAAGAAGTTTTTGGGGATATTTGGCTATCGATGTTTGGAACTATTGGGCTTGATTTCCATAGATGGAATCATGAAAAAATATGATGCATTAGTGCAAAAATACAAGGGTGAAATGAGTCATATGTGTGGCGTGACAGCCACCAACAATTATGGAGAACGGGAAGTAAATATTAGAGCAGATTATTATCCGCCTCAGAAAGTCACATTTGAGGGTAAAGAATATGATGCCCCAGCCAATTATGATGCATATTTAAGAGGGCTATATGGCAATTACATGCAATTGCCTCCGAAAGAAAAGCAGGTGCCTCACCATGCAAACTGCTACTGGAAGGATTCGATTCAGAAACAGAACATTTGATTTATGAGAATTGCTGTAGATTTGTTGTGGGTTAAACATAAGCAGGTTGGGGGAATAGAGTCTTATGTGAGGAATTTGTTGGATGGGTTCGTGAATCTACCCAGTGATTTTTTTTTCATTCTTTTAGTAAGCCGTGATAATCGGGATAGTTTTATAGGATATTCTGAGGATAAAAGAATAAAAGTTGTAGAGTGCCCTGTAATATCAACGAATTTGTTGCCTACTGTTTTATGGGAGAATTTTAGATTGGATGGTTTGATAACAAGCCTTTCTGTCGATTTTTGTTTTATCCCATATTATAGATGTCCAATACTTCCGATTAAAAACCGCTATCTTATCGTACTTCATGATTTGAATGCTTTACACTTTCCTAAATACTTTTCAAAGGGGAAATATTATTGGTTGAAGTATTATTGGAAATATAGTTTAAATAGAGCATACAGGATTGTTGCAATTTCTGATTTTGTGAGAAATGACATTATTGATAAATATGGGGTAGATTCCCAAAAGTTGAAAGTGATTTATAACCCAATTTCAAGGAATCTGCCACTTGTTGATTTCGAATTATTGGGGAAGAAATTTGGAATAGGGAATGGCAACTACTTATATACAGTATCGTCTCTTCATCGGCATAAGAATTTGCTTACTCTTTTAAAGATGATGTCGGTGTTACGGGATAAGATGAATAACCCTCCTAAATTGGTAATCTCGGGAATTAGTTCTGGAGGAACAGGGGAATTACCAGATTACATATGTCATAATGGGTTGGAACATTTGTGTATTTTTACAGGCTTTGTTTCAGATGAAGAAAGAAATACCCTTATGAAGCATTGTCGGTTGTTCTTGTACCCCAGTGTCTTTGAGGGTTTTGGAATGCCTCCTATTGAGGCAAAAAGGTTGGGCACAAAGGTCGTTACTACAAAGTGTGCGTCGATACCAGAAGTGACAATGAATAAATTGACATATGTAGATAATCCTTATGATGCGGAGGAGTGGGCTCAACTTGTTATGAATTCTGATTCTGTTAAGCAAGAGAGGGAAGACTATCAATGTTACGATGTTGAGACAGTTGCGTTTAATTATTATTCGCTATTTCAGGACATAATCAGTTCGTGAATCTTCATAGGATGTAATTCATGTGTCAGAAGTGTGTGATAAATCACGTTTTTGATACGAAAACGGTGTAAAGTTACACATTTTTCTCCTAATCCTCCAATAAATGGGCATGAAAGTTTCTATCATTATTTCTTGTTATAATCATGCATCAATCAATGAGGCTATGTATAAAAACGATTAATAAAAGTATAAAGTTGGTCATTGGCAACATCTTTGGTTTTGTCCATCAGACGACATATTGTATGTATATTCGCTATATCATCAGAATGAGAATGGGTGGATTCTCCACCAGTTCGAAACAAAGACAGATAATGTGAGATAAGGCGGACATAAAGATGTATCGCTTAAGTGATAACAAAGATAATAGAAATCATTAAAAGGCATGAAGAAGACTTTATTGATGTTTACAAACTATTTCTATCCGGAAGTAGCGACAACAGGTCAAATATTGACAGAACTGGCAGAAGGGCTATCTGAAACCTTTGATGTGACGGTGATATGTGAAGTACCAAGCTACGCAATGCTGCTGGAAGAAAGGTACAAAACAAAAAAATACTACTTTGAAAGACATAAGGGAATCAAGGTGGTACGGGTGAGGGTGCCAGAGGTGAATAAACAAAGTAAAAAGAGTAGGGTGAAATATATTTTGTCTTACTTTTTCAATAGTATCGGTGCTACTCGGAAGTTAGGAAAATTTGATTTGGTGTTCACTGTCACACAACCGCCAGTTTTAGGCGGAATTCTCGGTACAATTGGAAAACGGTTGACAGGAGGCAGATTGATGTATCAGATTATGGATTTCAACCCAGAACAAACAATTGCAGTAAATTATGCAGGGAATAAAGCGGTATTGAAAGCCATGATGTGGTGGGACAAACGTTCCTGCAGGAATTCAGATGTTGTTGTTACACTGGGACGAGATATGCAAGAGACACTTGTCAAACGATTTGAGGGTGAGAAAGTCCCCAACAATGTGGTTATCAACAACTGGATTGATGAAGAGAAGATATTCCCTCTACCAAAGGATGACGAGAAGGTGATGGCTTTCAAAGAAGAATATGGGTTGACGAACAAATTTGTCATCATGACATCTGGAAATATCGGGCTTTATTATGACTTCGAGAATATCGTTAAAATTATAGAAGGACATAAGGATAATCCAGATGTGGCATTTGTGTTTGTTGGCGATGGACTTGTTAAGCCCAAACTTCAAGGCTACACCAAAGAACACCAGATGGACAATGTGGTGTTTGTTCCATTCCAGAAAAAAGAGGATTTGATATATAGTCTAAACGCAGCAGATATTCATATCGTAACTAATGCCAAAGGTATCAAGGGTGTGTCTGTTCCAAGTAAAATCTATGGAATATTGGCTGTTAATAAGCCTATTTGGGGAATCCTTGAAAAAGGGAGTGAGGCTTGGAGGATTGTGGAAGATTCAAATTGTGGCACTCTTGTTGAGGCTGGTGATTACAAGAAGATGAGTGAAAGCCTCGCTGATATGATTACCAATAGAGATAGTTTTGTAAAAAAACATTCTACTGGCAGGGATTATCTTATGAAGTATCTGACAAAACAGCAATCGATTAACGCATATAGAGATGCATTATTAAGCATTTTGTGAAAGTTCTTATGATACAAATGGTACAGGATTCATCGGTACCCATCTGACGAATCTTATAAAGGAGGTGCTTCTTGACTCTACATATCTTGCATGGATAGCCCGATGAGATTCACCTTATAGCCACGAAGATTTTTCTTGATGTGCTCATATTTGGCTTCAAGCACTTGAATGTTGATTTTGTCGGGATTACGCTTTACCTCGGCAATGGTTGCTTGATGGTCAAGTCGCTCCAATGCAATCAGATCAATTTCATTCTCTCCCTGGTTGTCCCACCAATGAGAGACTTCGGTGACACGGTCTTTCTCCCCATAAAATTGACGGAAGTATTTCTCCAGAACAAAACCGCTAAATTGGGTGTATTCGCTTAGGATGCTTTCTTCCAGCAAATCGAATTTCCCCAGTTCAACAAGCGTTCGGTTTTTCTCAATGAAGCGGAACCAGAACATCAGGAAGCAATCGTCGATGTAGAACCTGACCCCCTGGCTGTTGGGCTTCGCCCACATGGGACGGCGTTTCTTGATGAGCGAGTATTCTGATTCCAACGTCTCAAGATATCGACCGCAGTTCTTCTCAATGATGCTGTCTATTTCTGCTTGGCTTGTCATGCCTGAGGCAATGAGTTGAAGGATGCTGTAATAAATCTGGAATTTCCGACCAAACTCACCAACAAGCAACTCGGTGCCCTCCTCGATGAAAATGCTGGAAGGGCGGCAAACATGATGAAGAATGTCGTGCCATGTCTTGCAGCCGTCGTCCATCAACTGGGCAACGTATTTTGCCACTCCGCCAGTGACGGCATATAGCATCAAGAGGTCGTCGGGGGTATATTCAGCATTATAATCGTGTAGAATCTGTTTCAAGACAGATGTTGAGAAGGGCTTGAGGTCAATGCGGGCTGTCTTCCGTCCGAACAGAGGCTCTTTCCTGTCCTCAAAGATTTTCTTCATCATGTTGTAAATGCTGCCGCAAGCGATGAGATGGATACGGGCTTCCGTCTGATGTTTGTCCCATACTTTCTGGATGTCGCTGATAATGCCTTCGCCCATCTCTTCCAAACGTTGGAATTCATCAATAATCACGGTGACCTTCTCTTGCTTGCTATACACCAATATCTCTTCTAGCAATAGGGAGAAAGAGGAAACTTGACCATGAATCTTTAAGCCGAGCACTTCCGTTGTTTGCCTTTGGAACTCTGTGCACTGGATCTGCTCTGCTTTCTTCCCGATGAAGAAATAGAGATATTTCCTGTCTTGTAGCGCATGGGTCATCAGCGTGGTCTTTCCTGTGCGCCGCCGCCCCATAAGAACAGTGAATTGAGCCGTTGAAAAGGCTAAATCATCGAGTCTTTGTAACTCCGATATCTCTTTCTCCCTATCGTAGAACTTCATTTTTTACAAATTTGTAAATTACAAAATATTTAATTTGCGGCAAAGATACATTTTTTCAAGCATAAAACAAAGAGATGGTTCATTTTTTTTGTGGTTGGGCATCTTTTTCGTTTGATTTTATGATTCTGATATTATCGAGTGTAAATATACAAAGAATCCTTGAAAAGAAAAAATGATGGGGTTTTGTTTCTTTTGAAGGATAAATAGAATAACAATAGAAAAATATGAATTACATCATTACAGGTGGTACAGGCTTTATCGGCACCCACTTGACGAATCTTATCAAGGAAGTGCATCCTGATGCCCAAATATGGAATCTGGACATTGTCACGCCAGGGACACCGAACCCTGTTGTGAAGAATTATAAACCAGCAGTGAAGGAGGGGGAGGTGTTGAGTTCGACTTTTGTACATTGTGATGTTCGACAGCCTATCGGTGAGCTTCCATTCACTCCCACTTCAGAGGATGTCATCTTCAACTTTGCAGCGGTGCATCGTACACCAGGGCACCCTGACCATGAGTATTTTGAGACGAATATACGTGGGGCGGAGAATGTGTGTGCTTTTGCGGAAAAGCATGGCATCAAGAACATCGTGTTCACATCAAGCATCGCTCCATACGGTGCGGCGGAGGAACTGAAGGAGGAGACTACGCTTCCCACCCCGAACACCCCTTACGGCATCTCGAAACTGGTGGCGGAGAAGATACATCAGATATGGCAGTCGAGTGGCGACGGAAGGAAACTGACGATTGTGCGTCCTGGTGTGGTGTTCGGAAAGGGCGAGAACGGCAACTTCACCCGTCTGTATTGGGGCATCCGCAAGCATACATTCGCATATCCCGGCAGGAAGGACACCATCAAGGCATGCATCTATGTGAAGGAACTTGTCCGTTTCATCCTCTGGAATGTGGAGGAAAGGAAGACCCCCTTCGAGGTGTACAACTGCACTTTTGAACCCGCCTACACCATTGAGCAGATTGTGCTGACGATGAAGAAGGTGACGGGCTTGCACCAGTCAGTTCCTTTCATTCCCAATGCCGTCATCATGCCCTTGGCTGCAGGGGCGAAGATGGTGGGTTCTCCGATGGGGATATGCCCCGCACGTGTGAAGAAATTGCAGATTTCGACGAATATCTGTGGCAAGAAAATGAAGGAGAGTGGCTATCAGTTCAGATGGACGTTTGAGGAGGCCATCGAGGACTGGTTTGGGGACAACGACAGATTGTATCTGCAATGACGACACTGATGACAGAGGAAAAGCTCTATTTTGATTTCATTCGCTGCTGCATTGATGTGCAACATCCTATTCCTGCATCCATCGAGAAGGTGGATTGGGAGGGGCTGTTTCTGTTCATGAAGCAGCAGGCGATAGCAGGCATGGGCTTCAGGGGCATTGAGAGGATGAAGGAATGCGGGGTGGACGTGCCCAGAAATGTGTTGTTGAAATGGTATGCCCTGAGTGAGAAAATCAAGGCACGCAACATCCACATGGACAGATGCTGTGCGGAACTGACAAAACGATTGGATGAGGACGGTTTCAGGAGTTGCATCCTGAAAGGACAGGGCAACACGCTTTTCTATCCCAGTGCTTATGTGCGTTCACCTGGCGACATAGACATCTTCGTCATGAAAGATGAGCGGATGAGCATCCTGGAACGGCGGAGGGAGGTCTTGAACTACGTGAGGAAAAAGTTCCCCCATACGAGGATTCGCTATCAGCACATTGATTTCCCCGTTTTTAAGGGAGTGGAGGTGGAGATGCACTTCATTCCGACAGCGAAGAACAACCCCGTGCACAATTTCCGGATTCAGCGGTGGGTGGAGAAGCAGATGCCCCGGCAATGCGCCAATGTCGTTGAGTTGCCAGATGGCATGGGCAGAATATCTGTGCCCACCAACGATTTCAACATCATCTATCAGTTGTCGCACTTGATGCACCATTTTTTTGACGAGGGCATCGGATTGAGGCAGATGATGGACTACTATTATGTTTTGCAACAGGCCGAACGCGGCCAACAAGACTTGGAGGCATTGAGAGGTACGTTAAGGCATCTGGGGCTCTATCAGTTTGCCGGTGCGGTGATGTATGTGATGCGGGAGGTGTTTGGGTTGGAAGAGGAGATGTTGATTGTGCCTGTTGACGTGAAGAGGGGGAAGACGCTGATGGAAGAGATTTTGAGGGGGGGCAACTTTGGGAAGTATTCGGGCTTGACACGACACAGCATGGGGGTGAAGTATTTTCTGAAGATACGGCGCAACATGCGGTTTGTGCGTGAATATCCTGCCGAGGCCTTGTGCGAGCCGGTTTTCCGCACTTGGCATTTCTTCTGGCGTTTGTGCCAATGAGGGGTGTGCCCCACTCCCCGAAACCGACGTGCCCCACACCGCTTTGCCGACGTGGGGCACGTCGGTTTATCGGTGTGGGGCACGTCGGTTTTGGGGTACGGAGACACACGAGTGGGGATGCTGGGCGGCTACTGCTTTTCTTTCAAGAGGTCTTCCAAGCGAATGACTTCCTGCTTGTACTCCTCGGCTTGCAGGAAGTCCAGTTTCTTGGCGGCATCTTTCATCAGTTTGCGGTTGCGGTCGATGGCACGACGGAGTTCGTCGGGTGTCATGGCATTGTAGATGGTGTCTGCCTCCGACTCTGCCGCAAGCGAGGCGTTTTCCTCGATGTAGGCAGTGCCGAGATAATCGACTGGCTTGTGGTGGATGATGGCGATTTGTGCCTTCTGGATTTGGGTTGGCGTGATGCCATGCTCTTCGTTGTATGCCATCTGTTTGGCTCGGCGGCGATTGGTCTCGTCAATGGTCTTCTGCATGGTTTCCGTGATGGTTTCGGCATACATGATGGCGAGTCCATGCACGTTGCGGGCTGCTCGTCCGATGATTTGCACGAGGGAGCGATGGTCGCGCAGAAAGCCTTGGTAATCGGCATCGAGAATGGCTACGAGGGATACTTCGGGGATGTCAAGCCCTTCGCGCAGAAGGTTGATGCCAATGAGCACGTCGTAGGTGCCTGCACGGAAGTCGTTGATGATGTCCACACGGTCGAAGGTGTCGACATCGGAGTGAATGTAGTTGGCGTTGATGCCCACACCGTTGAAGAAGGCAGACACTTCTTCTGCCTGCCGCTTGGTGGAGGTGATGACCAACGTGCGCTCGCCAGCCTCGTTGCGACGGTGGATTTCCTCCATCAGGTCGTCCATGAAATTCAGTTTCGGACGCACTTCGATGGGAGGGTCGAGCAAGCCTGTGGGACGGATGAGCTGTTCTACGATGACTCCTTCTGAGCGTTCCAGTTCATAGTCGGCGGGGGTGGCTGAGACGTAGATGGTTTGTGGCGTCAGTTCCTCGAACTCTTCCAAGCGGAGGGGGCGGTTGTCAAGTGCTGCGGGCAGACGAAAGGCATATTCCACCAGATTTTCCTTGCGACGGCGGTCGCCGCCCCACATGGCTTTCACCTGCGGGATGGACTGGTGGCTCTCGTCGACTATCAGCAGATAATCGTCGGGGAAGAAATCGAGCAGGCAGTAGGGACGTTCGCCTGCGGCACGCCCGTCGAAGTAACGCGAGTAGTTTTCGATGCCCGAGCAATGACCCGTCTCGCGAATCCATTCGAGGTCGTTGGTCACCCGCAATTCTATCTGCTTGGCTTTCTCCATATCGCCCAACTCGGTGTAGTATTCTATGCGCTTGTGCAGGTCGTCCTCGATGTCATGGATGGCTTTCAGGGTCTGCTCCTTGGTGGTCATGAAGAGGTTGGCCGGATAGATTTTATACTCTTCGTAGGAGGTGATGGGATGGAGTGTGTGGATGTCCAATTCTTGTATTTCCTCAATTGAATCATCGAAGTAGCAAATCCTCAGAATCTTCTCATCGTAAGCAAGATACACGTCAACGGTTTCACCTTTCACTCTGAACTGTCCGCGTTCCAGTTCGTCGGCAGCAGCCATGTCGTTGTTGACGTAGAGCATATCCACCAACTT
Source organism: Bacteroidaceae bacterium (assembly GCA_017448825.1). Lineage (GTDB taxonomy): Bacteria > Bacteroidota > Bacteroidia > Bacteroidales > Bacteroidaceae > Minthosoma. The sequence goes on along the minus strand of JAFSKR010000067.1, from coordinate 20,875 downwards.
GCGGCGCAACGTCTCTGGCGGCAAGTCTTGGTCCACCTTGATGCCAAGGATGTTCTCGGCATAGCTGGTCGGTGCCCCCATGCCGTAAATGCATGAGACGGATGAGACGATGATGACATCCTGCCGCCCCGACAACAAGGCTGAGGTGGCTGCCAAACGGCGGCGGTCGAGGTCTTCATTGATGGCGAGGTCTTTCTCGATGTAGGTGCCTGTGGAGGGGATGTAGGCTTCCGGCTGGTAGTAGTCATAGTAGCTGACGTAGTACTCCACCGCATTGTTGGGGAAGAATGCCTTCATCTCGGTGTAGAGCTGGTGGGCAAGCGTCTTGTTGTGGCTGAAGATGAGTGTGGGCTTTCCCACATTCCGAATGACGTTCGCCATCGTGAAGGTCTTGCCCGACCCCGTTACGCCCAACAGCACCTGGGCAGGCAATCCTTCCCTTACGCCTTGCGTCAATTGCTCTATGGCTTGCGGCTGGTCGCCCGTCGGCTGAAACTTTGATATGAGTTGAAAATCCATTGGTCTTGCTGCTTCAAGATGCAAAATTACGATTTCCATCTGTAAATAATCTCTAAATAGGCACTTTTTTTCTTAACTTACGTGAATTTCTCGACGCTTGTTATCCTTTCTTCGCCAAAAAAGCGTAACTTTGCAGCCGTAATTATCACAAAGATGAAGAAATTATTGTCGATTGGGTTGATTTTAGCACTGGTTCTTAGTTCGTGCAACTCCTACAATCAAGTGCTGAAATCGACTGATTATGATTATAAATACGAAGCCGCCAAAGCGTTCTACACATCGGGGCACTACACCAGAGCGTATCAGATTCTCGAAGAATTGGTCATGGTCATGAAAGGCTCTGACCGAGGCGAGGAGTCGTTGTTCATGTTGGGCATGTGCTACTACAACCAGCATGACTACGAAACGGCCTCCATGTATCTGGACCGATACACCAAGACATACTCGAAAGGAGAATACACAGAACTGGCACGTTTCTACAGCGGGAAAGCCTCCTACATGGAGAGTCCCGACCCACGCCTGGACCAATCGCCCACCTACACTGCCCTCAATCAGTTGCAGGAGTTTCTTGACTTCTACCCTTACTCCGACAAGCGTGAAGACGTGAACGACATGATTTACGAATTACAGAACCGCTTGGTACAGAAGGAGTATGCCAGTGCCAAACTGTATTACGATTTGGGCAGCTACATAGGCAATTGCACCAATGGAGGCAGCAACTACGAGGCCTGCATCATCACGGCCGAAAACGCCTTGAAATCTTATCCCTACACCCGTATGCGCGAAGACCTTTACATGCTGATTCTGCGTAGTCGCTATCAGTTGGCACAACGAAGTGTGGAAGAAAAGAGCAACGAGCGTTTCAGACAAACCATCGACGAGTACTATGGCTTCAAGAACGAGTTTCCTGACAGCAAATACATCAAAGAGGCTGACCAGATTTTCAGACACTCCAATGCCAAAGTGAAGCCAGAAGAAAATTAACGAAAAATCAACACAATAAAATAGAGAAAAAGACTATGGATTTCAAGAAAAGCAATGCACCCACAACAACGGTGACACGCAATCTGATGGATTTCTGCCGCGACACCAACAACGTGTATGAAAGTGTTGCCATCATCTCCAAGCGCTCCAACCAGATTGCCGCCGAGATGAAAGATGAACTGAACAAGAAACTCCTGGAATTCGGTTCCCACACAGACACACTCGAAGAGGTGTTCGAGAACGAAGAGCAGATTCAGATTTCCCGTTATTACGAACGTCTGCCCAAACCGACACTCATTGCCACACAGGAGTTCCTTGAAGACAAGGTGTACTACCGCAACCCTGCCAAAGAAACCGACCGAAAACTCTAAGACATGATTCAGCGAATACAGACGGTCTATCTGATGTTGGTGCTCATTCTCTCGTTCGTGGGACTCATTTCCACCATCGGAGAATGGACAGTGGCAGATGCTGTGGTGGCACATTTCAGCAACTTCACCTTTGGGGCAGAAGGAGCCTACAAGCAGCTCGACACAACCAGTGGCCCGTGGTGCCTGGGGGTGCTGCTCATCTTGGTCATGCTTCTCACCACGTTAAGCATCCTGCTCTTCAGAAAGCGTCTGCGCCAACTGCGACTCACCATCTTCAGCACAATACTGTTAGTGGGATATGTAGCAGCATACGCCGTGTTCACCTACTACTATCAACTGAATCTGGAACAGCTGGTGCCAGAAGCCACTGTACGTCTGACACCGACTTTCCATATCAAGTTTGTCGCCATTTTCCCTGTGTTGAGCATCATCTTCAACTGTCTCGCCATCCAAGGCATCAGAAAAGATGAAGCATTGGTCAGGTCGCTGGACAGAATCAGATAGCCCCCCACCCTCCGTCCCTTCTATATAAATAATGTGTAGGCAGGACGAGGCACAAGAAATTACTTTTTCAAGACATTTTTTCTCGAAAAAGTTTTGTCAGTTCAAGAAAATGCATTACCTTTGCACTCGCAATCGGGAAAGAACACTATTTTTGAACGAAAGCAGACACAAAAAGCCTAAGAATTTATAGCGTAAATTCATGCGGAAATAGCTCAGTTGGTAGAGCACAACCTTGCCAAGGTTGGGGTCGCGAGTTCGAGTCTCGTTTTCCGCTCACAGGCAAATCAGAAAAGGCCCACGTGGCGGAATGGTAGACGCGCTCGTTTCAGGTGCGAGTGTTGAGAGACGTGCAAGTTCGATTCTTGTCGTGGGCACCATCACAAAAAAGAATGGAGAGGTGGCGGAATGGTAGACGCGCTACTTTGAGGGGGTAGTGGGCTCAGCCCGTGGGAGTTCGAGTCTCCTCCTCTTCACTCAACAAGCCAACATTCTTGGGAACTCGGGAGAGATTTCTCTGAAAAAGATGACATTGCGGAAATAGCTCAGTTGGTAGAGCACAACCTTGCCAAGGTTGGGGTCGCGAGTTCGAGTCTCGTTTTCCGCTCTAAAAAATAATGGTTCATAATAAATAAGGGATTTTAGTGATTCCCGTTTGCGAAAATCGGAATCACGTTGTGCGGAAATAGCTCAGTTGGTAGAGCACAACCTTGCCAAGGTTGGGGTCGCGAGTTCGAGTCTCGTTTTCCGCTCAACACATTTAGACATTCGTTTTTTCATAGCATTCGTGTATCAGAGGTCGTGAGATTTCTGATACATTTTTTTGCGCCCTATGAGGCAACAAACACACATTTTTCTTCATCGGCTGCAAGTTTTTAGAGGATTATAGGTGGTTTTCCAACAAAAGGTTGTAACTTTGAACATCAAAAGAACGAGCACATGAAAAAAGCCATACTGACAGGGGTTCTGACAGCGATAGGTGCGCTCAACATCGGGGCACAAGAGAACATCTGCTACTCGTCACGCCTCAAGACGCTGCAAGTGAAGGTGAACGGCGAATGGGGAGAGCCGCCTGTAATGCTGCTGGGCGGCAACAACTGGATGGAAATCAGTTTCGACGATTTGCAAGCCAGCTATCAGCGATATACCTACAGCATCACACACTGCGATGCCGACTGGACACAGAGCGACCTTTTGACCAGCGAATACATGACAGGCTTCAACGACCAACGCATCGATGACTATGAGCCTGCCATCGGCACGGAAATAGACTATTGCCACTACACGCTGACATTGCCCAACGAAGAAAATCAACTGCTGGTGTCAGGCAATTACAAAGTGGAGATTTTCGAAGACGGAGAGGATGAGCCCATTGCCCAAGCATGCTTCTCCATCATCGAACCACGGGTCGGCGTAGAAATCGACGTCACATCTAACACTGACATCGACACCTATGACACCCATCAGCAGGTAAACTTTGCCGTCAACTACAGCGGTTACTCTGTCAGCAATCCTGTGAGCGAGTTCAAGTACATCGTTCAGCAGAACCACCGTTGGGACAACCACGCGACCGACCTTCGCCCCACCCTGATGCAGGTCAACCGACTCATCTTCAACCACAATCGTTCCCTCATTTTCGACGCCGGTAACGAATACCGCCGTTTCGAGATTCTGGATGAATATGTACCGACCATGCACGTCGATGAAATGACACGTGAGGGCGATTACTACCACGCATGGCTCTTCGCTGATGAGCAACGCATCAACTATCTCTACGACCAAGATCAAGACGGACGTTACTGGATACGCAACAATGATAATGTGGGGAACGACACCGAGAGCGACTACTTCTACACGCACTTCACCCTCCAAATGCCCCCTGTGGCAGGAGGCAATGTCTATCTATTTGGTGACTTGACCAACAATCAGATGACAGAAGAATACAAGATGGAATATAACCTCATCGACCACCAGTACGAACTGGTCACCCCTCTGAAGCAAGGATCATACAATTACATGTACATCTTTCGGTACGATGGCGACAGCGTGGGAAAGACACACCCCTGCGAAGGCGATTTCCATCAGACGGAAAATGAGTATTATGTCTATGTCTATCACCGTCCCTTCGGATTGCGGTATGACAAATTGGTAGGATTTCAAAAACTGACATACAAAGAATGAGAAACTTTCTGACCTTCATACTTTTCACCCTGTCGTTCACTATTTCAGCCCAAAATTTGGAGACCCAACTGAAAGAATGGGCAACCAACTACGAACGCACGGATTGCAACATCAAACCTTCAACGGTCACGTCCTGTACAGTAAACAATGAGGAAGAATTTATCCGCATCGTATTGGATGGTGGTTTCCAGGAACAATTCTTCACTCCCTCCGTAGTGGAGGATATTTACAAGCAAGTGCGGGCCTTTCTTCCTCATAATCAGCGACACTACAACCTCATTATCGAGACCGATGGGCGTGCCATCGAAGACCTTGTGCCCAATTTCTATCGCAAGGGCAAGAAAGACACGTCCCGTCTGCTCAAAGACATCTATAAAGGCGTGCCGTGGGTGAAAAACATCTCTCGCCCCTACACCGCTTCACAAGGTTTGGAAGGCAACCACATCGCCTTATGGCAGAGTCATGGCAGATACTACCGAACAGACAGGAGCGACTGGTACTGGCAGAGACCACGTCTGTTCTGCACAACCGAAGACCTATTCTCACAAACATTCGTGGTACCGTTCATCATTCCCATGTTGCAAAACGCAGGCGCTGTGGTCTTCACACCCAGAGAACGTGATTACCAAACTCATGAGGTAATTGTAGATAACGACCATCCCAACCGCGACGGCACCTACATCGAATCGTTCCGTCGCAAACAGAAGAAAATCAAATGGCAAACCACCCCCAAATATGGTTTTGCCCACAACAAAGATATCTACGAATCATGCGATTCACCTTTTGTCGATGGCACTGCCCGTTATGTGCCCACTGTTCAGTCTGCCAAGGATGAAGGCATCGCACAATGGGTACCCAACATTCCCAAAGAAGGGCGCTATGCCGTGTATGTGACTTATCAATCCTACGAAAACTCTGTGACCGATGCCACCTATACTGTCTATCACAAGGGAGGCATGACCGAATTTAAGGTGAACCAACAAATAGGTGGAGGCATTTGGGTGTATCTCGGCACTTTCGAATTCGATGCCGGTGAACACGACTACGGCATGGTAGCACTCAGCAACCACAGCAAGGAAAAAGGCATCATCACCGCTGATGCCGTTCGGTTTGGCGGAGGCATGGGAAATATCGTTCCAGCCAACTACGGCAACACCATCCGTCCATCTGGTTTGCCACGATGGGCAGAAGCTGCCAAGTACAGCATCCAGTGGATGGGTTTCCCCTATAAGATTCACACAGAGCCCTTCGGCTCCAACGATTATAACAACGACATCAATGCTCGTTCGGCGGCCGTCAACTATCTTTCAGGGCGGTCTATCTACAACCCGAAACGTATAGAAGGATTGGGCGTTCCGCTCGACATCTCCGTGGCATTCCATACTGACGCAGGTGTGAAAACTGACGATGCCTACGTGGGACCACTCAGCATATATATGACAGACCATAACGACGGCAAGACGGGAGCAGGATTAGACCGCTTCGTGTCTCGCGACCTCGCCAGTATGTTTCTCACCAACTTCAGCATCGACCTGAAGAAATATGGTTGGCAAGTACGCCAGTTATGGAACCGAAATTACGGAGAGGCTCGTGCCCCTATGCCACCTGCCTGCATTCTGGAAATGCTTTCCCACCAAAACTTTGCCGATATGCGGCGTGCCTACGACCCACACTTCAAGTTCGACCTCAGCCGTTCCATCTACAAAACCATTGTCAAATTCATCGCCACCGAATACAAACGTGACTATGTGATTCAGCCATTGCCTGTGGAAAACTTCGCCATTGTCCTCAATGAGAAGAAGCAAACAGCCACACTCAGTTGGGATGCTGTGAACGACCCACTGGAACCCACAGCCAAACCTCACTCCTACATTGTCTATACTCGACGGGGATATCAAGATTTTGACAACGGCACCATCGTCCGAGGCACAAGCCACACTGTCGAACTCACTCCCGATGAAGTCTACTCCTTCAAAATTACGGCTTTGAATGATGGCGGCGAGAGTTTTCCTTCCGAAGTGCTGGCGTGTGGCATCTCCTCACACGACAAAGGTACCGTGCTGGTTGTCAATGCATTCACCCGACTGGAGGGACCACAAGTGATTGACACCCCCACCCAAGCAGGCTTCGACCTGGATGCTGACCCAGGTGTGCCCTATGGAGCCTATACTGGTTTTTGTGGCAGGCAACGCGCTTTCAGCCGTTCGAAGGCGGGCAGCGAAGCAAGCGACGGACTGGGTGCCAGTGGCGATGAACTGGAAGGATTGCTGATGATGGGCAATACCTTCGACTACCCTTCCATCCACGGTCATGCAATCCTGTTGAGCGGCAACCATTCTTTCACATCATGCAGCGAGAAAGCGCTGCTCACCGACAAAGTCAGACTGACCGACTACCCCATTGTCGATATGATATATGGTACCCAGAAGCAATTCAACAACCGAACCAACACACTGGTGGAACAATACTATGACAGGGGGGGGAAGGTGCTGCTCAGTGCCGCCAATGCTGGATGTCCATCCATCGGTGGGCAACGAAAATCTTCCGTTCTGTCTCCATCCATGAAAACCCTCACGGGGTGTGGTCTCACCTTCGACATCTACCGTGAAATGAATCCCAATAGTTACTGTGTGCCCTCCCCATCCGTACTTTCCCCATCTGGAAAGGCCTTCGCCATCCTCACCTACGCCGATGGCAGTTATGCTGCCATTGCCCAGCAGGGGCGTTTCATCCATCTGGGCTTTCCTTTGGAGAGCATCACCGACCATAGGAAACTCTATGCCCTCACCAAAGCTTTCCTCACATTCCTTGAATAACCCTCTTTCTATTCACTCGTCATGTATAAGATTCAAACCAACGCTTCTGGCACTCGTTACATCGAAGTGACCGAGGAGCACCTCAAAACCATCGAGGAGTACTCATTGTTCAAAGGACTTGTTCCCTCCAATGGAATAGTGGACGAGACCACCCTCGAAACCCTCAAGCATAATGTTAAGTCCATCATCCTTAACGATGCTGTCGAGGACAACAAAGACCTCTGCAATCTCTGTTTCAACGTTCTTTACCATGACAACATGAAAGTCTTCGGACTAAAAGAACTCATCATGCTATACATCGGTTGGCACGACAACAAATGACTTGGCTTCCGACCACAAAGAAAGAAATTGAACGCCTCGGCTGGGATTCCCTCGATGTCATCATTTTTTCTGGCGATGCGTACGTGGATCACCCCTCGTTTGGGATGGCCGTCATCGGTCGTGTCTTGGAGGCAGAAGGTTTACACGTGGCCATTGTACCACAGCCTGACTGGCATGGGGATTATCGTGACTTCAGAAAACTCGGTCGTCCACGCCTCTTCTTCGGCATTTCCCCTGGAGCAATGGATTCGATGGTGAACAAATATACTGCCAACAAACGTCTCCGTTCCGAAGATGCCTATTCGCCCAATGGCCGCCATGACCTCAGACCCGAATACCCCACTATCGTCTATTCGCGCATTCTCAAAGAACTTTATCCCGATGTACCCGTGGTGCTTGGAGGCATTGAGGCAAGCCTTCGCCGACTCACCCACTACGACTATTGGCAAGACTCTTTGCAAAAGTGCATACTTTGCCCATCGGGAGCTGACCTCCTCATCTATGGGATGGGGGAGAAACCTATGGTTTCATTAGCACAACTCTTGGTGCAGCAAGATTGCGAAATTGATGTAGAAATGTTCCGCAACCTGATGGCACGCTTCCCTCAGAAACAGACCGTTTCGCTACTCTCACGAGAAGATATCCCTGGTGGCATTCGCCCCGACGACATTCTCCTGCACAGCCATGAAGAATGTCTCCGCAACAAAAAGGCTCAAGCCGAGAACTTCCGTCACATCGAGGAGGAGTCAAACAAATATGCCGCCCAGCGCATCCTCCAAGAAGTAGATGGCAAATTTGCAGTGGTCAATCCCCCTTATCAACCTCTCACCCAAGATGAACTTGACCACTCTTTCGACCTTCCTTACACTCGACTTCCTCATCCCAAATACAAAGGAAAGCGTATCCCTGCATACGACATGATTAAGCACTCGGTCTGCCTTCATCGTGGTTGTTTCGGTGGTTGCGCCTTTTGCACCATTTCTGCCCATCAAGGAAAATTCATTACATCACGCAGCAAAGAGAGCATCCTTCGCGAAGTTAAAGCCATCACACAACTACCTGACTTCAAAGGCTATCTAAGTGACCTCGGAGGACCTTCAGCCAATATGTATGCGATGCATGGCAAGAACCTTGACCTTTGCCACCGATGCAAACGCCCATCATGCATTCATCCTAAAATCTGTCCGAACCTAAACACTGATCACACAGCTCTGCTTGACATTTACCATGCCGTCGATGCCCTTCCTGGCATCAAAAAGAGTTTCATCGGGTCAGGTGTTCGCTACGACCTTTTGCTACACGATACAGGTGACGAACACACCAATCAAGCAAACAGAAGATACACAGAGGAACTCATCACCAAACACGTCAGCGGCCGTCTAAAGGTAGCACCCGAACACACATCCGAACGAGTGCTCAACCTTATGCGCAAACCCCCATTCCAACTCTTTTACGATTTCAAACGCATCTTTGACGACATCAACCGTCGCCACCATCTTCGTCAGCAAATTATTCCCTATTTCATCAGTTCCCACCCTGGCTGCACCGCTGAAGATATGGCAGAACTTGCCGTCATCACCAAAAACCTCAATTTCCAACTTGAGCAAATACAGGATTTCACCCCCACCCCCATGACCGTTGCTACCGAAACATGGTACACGGGGTTCCATCCTTATACGCTCGAACCTATCTATTCTGCCCAAACGCCTCAAGCCAAACTCGCCCAACGTCAATTCTTCTTCTGGTACAAGCAAACCGAGCGTCAGAATATCATTCGTTCCCTCCGTAAAATACGACGTCAGGACCTCATCAACAAACTTTTCGGTTGAAGCCGATTCGGTTTCACCACAACTGATTGGATATTCCAGTTCTTAGATCTCGAACAAAATGGTCGAAATTCTCTCTTATACATTTACGCAGAAGCATCCTTCCGATTTTTGTATAATTGCCAAGAATTTACCAAGTTATGCCAAAGAGAATAAAAGCCGCCAGCCAAGGCTGTAACCGGATCAAGGAAAGTATATCCCATCCAGATAGCAAAGACGGTGTTTTTCTGTCCAAGACATTGGGCACCTGCCACAGGTTCACCATGATGGCGACCAATGATGCGCCCCATGACAAACTGCACTAAGCAACAAATCAGAGATACAATGGCTATACCCAAAAGCGTCCATAGACTTGCCTGGCTGTGGACAAAAGCTTTTGTCGTGACAGCAATAGCAAGGGAGAGAGAAACGGCCCATAAGTTGAAAGCAAGATTGGGATGTCGCAAGATGGCTGCATGAAATCGAGGCAGAACATGACGCACCAACCATGCAGCAACAAGAGGCAGTATCAGTAGAGGGAACACCTTACCAAGAATCAATAAAAAGGAGGTCTCAAAGTTCATACCAGGTACGGCCCCTTCATGCAAGAACGACACCATAGCAGGCACTAACAGAGAAACCGTCAGATTGATAAGACAAGTATAACTAATGACAACACTGGAATTACCACGCAACTTGGTGGTAACCACGGCCGCTGCAGTGGCTGTGGGACATATCATACAGAGCATGGCACTCTCGATGATGGCTTTGCCAGGCATCGTGGGAAAGAGAAAGAGAATACCTCCCATCACCACATAACTGAGAGCCTGAATGGCAAGCAGTTTGAGCATCCATGACAACGGTTTGAGTTGTCTTATACTCACACGGCAGAAACTGACAAAAAGCATACAGAATAGCAGAAGTGGCTGAACGTAACTGATGAGAGTCATTGCCGCAGCATACGTGCCATTCAGTATGGGGATATTGACATAGAGAAAGTAGGCCGCCACACCTGTCAGCATGGCTATGGGCAACATCCAATTCTTGATGAACCTCATAGTGTGCCTTTACTGCTCGGCAGTTGGAACTTATAGATATCTCGTTTGACAGCCATCTTTATGCTACGGGCCAAAGCCTTAAAGATACCTTCAATTTTGTGATGCTCGTTTTCACCTTCGGCACGGATATAGAGATTCATGCGAGCTGCATCACTGAAAGACTTGAAAAAGTGCTGGAACATCTCAGTAGGCATATCACCCACATACTCACGATGGAACGCTGCATTCCATACGAGCCATGAACGCCCCCCGAAGTCGAGTGCCACCTGACAAAGGCAATCGTCCATAGGCAGAGTGTAGCCATAAGTGTCGGCTGTGCCGTTGAGGTCGTAACCATAACGTTCGATGCCTCGCTTATCACCCAAGGCTTTGCATATGCATTCGCCCAAGGCAATGCCCGTATCTTCAATAGTGTGGTGTTCGTCCACTTCGAGGTCGCCTTTCACACGGATTGTCAAGTCAATGGAACCATGTTTGGCTATTTGTTCGAGCATATGGTCGAAGAATCCTAAACCCGTATGGATATCACATTGACCCGTTCCATCAAGATTCAAGAAGATATCAATATCCGTTTCCTTTGTCGTACGACGGACGGAGGCAGTACGCTCGCCAGCAAAGAGAATTTCTGCAATTTCATCCCACGACTGCACATTGTCACCCAATATCAGATATTTGCATCCGAGGTTGATTGCCAACTGCTTGTCTGTCTGACGGTCGCCTATCACATAAGAATGAGCCAAGTCATACTCACCTGTCATATATTTACCCATCATTCCCGTGCCAGGCTTGCGAGTAGGCAGGTTATCGGCAGGGAAGGAACGGTCAATCAAGATGTCATCAAATGTGATGCCCTCCCCCTTCAATGTGTTGAGCATCAGGTTATGAGTCGGCCAAAAGTCAGCCTCTGGATAGGCATCGGTGCCAAGACCATCTTGATTGCTCACCATGACAAACTCGAAATCGAGTTTAGTGCGGATGAAGTGGAGGTTGCGGATGACACCTGGCAAGAACTGAAACTTATCGAAAGAATCAATCTGTTCGTCGGCAGGCTCCACAAGGATGGTGCCATCGCGGTCGATAAAAAGTGCTTGCTTAGACATATTGGCGTAAGGCTGCTAAAAGTTTGGTATTCTCATCCTTAGTTCCAACGGTGATGCGAAGGCAATCACCACAGAGATGTACGTGGGTACGGTTGCGAACAACGATACCCTTGCTGACCAGATATTTGTAAATACCATCTGCGTCTGTCACTTTCACCAAGATAAAATTGGCATCGGTCGGATAGACTTTCTTACAGATGGGCAGGAATGCCAACGATTTGAGTAAAGTATCACGCTCTTCAAGCACCATGGAAATATGACGTTGCAACAAGGTGGCGTTACCGAGAATCTCCATCGCTTTTTTCTGGGTAAGCACATTGACATTATAGGGGTACTTGACCTTGTTAAAAAGGCTGATGATGTCGGTGCTGGCAAATGCCATACCCAGACGGATTCCTGCCGCTGACCATGCTTTTGAAAATGTGGCAAGGACTACCAGATTGGGATACTTCTGAAGGTCTAAACGGAATGGACGCTGGGCTGAGAAATCACTATAAGCCTCATCAACAATCACAATACCCTGAAACGCTGTAATCACCCGTTCAATCTTTTCACGACCCAACGAATTGCCCGTCGGATTATTGGGAGAACAAATAAATATAATTTTTGTGTTCTCATCGCAAGCACCAAGCAATGCATCGGGGTCGAGCTCATAGTCGGGAGTGAGCGACACCGTGCGATACTCCACATCATTCACATGGGCACATACCTCATACATCCCGTAGGTGGGGGCGATAGCCACCACATTATCCTTGCCAGGACGACAAAAGATACGGAAAGGCAGGTCAATCGCCTCATCGCTGCCATTGCCCAAAAAGATGTTCTCCACAGGCACACCCTTCATCGGAGAAATGGCCAGTTTCAACTGCTCTTGCAAAGGGTCAGGATAACGATTCACCCCATTCGGATATGGGTTTTCGTTGGCATCGATGTACACATCCGCCTTCATCCCCTTGAACTCGTCGCGAGCACAACTATAGGGTTTGAGTGCCCAAATGTTTGGGCGTACTAAGTCTTGAAGATTCTTCATAATGATTGGAGTCTTACGGTCATTGCATTTTTGTGAGCATCAAGTTGTTCTGCTTCCGCCATCAGTTCCACGGCATGACCAATAGAACGGATGCCTTCAGCAGTCAGTTCCTGAAACGTGATTTTACGACAGAAAGAGTCAAGATTGACACCGCTGTAAGCTTTCGCATAGCCTGATGTGGGCAGCGTATGGTTGGTACCAGAGGCATAATCGCCAGCCGACTCACAGGAATAGCTGCCCAAGAAGACACTGCCTGCGTTCACCACCCGTTCAGCCATACCCGTATAATCTTTCACGGCAAGGATGAGGTGTTCTGGCGCATACTCATTCATCATATCCACAGCTTCCTCCACATCCTTGACAATGATGAGTTTAGAGTATTGCAAAGACTTTTCGGCAATCTCCTGTCTCGGCAGGAGTGCTAACTGACGAGCCACCTCGACATCCACCTTTATTGCCATCGATTCAGAGGTCGTGATGAGGATGACTTGGGAATCTACACCATGTTCCGCTTGCGAAAGGAGGTCTGCAGCCACAAACACTGGATTTGCCGTCTCATCTGCCACAATCGCCACCTCCGAAGGGCCTGCTGGCATATCAATGGCAACTTCATGGAGACTCACCTGCTGTTTGGCGGCCATGACAAACTGATTGCCAGGACCAAATATCTTGCTGACCTTGGGCACAGACTCTGTGCCATACGCCATCGCACCAATCGCCTGAACACCGCCAGCCTTGAAGATGCGGCTGACACCTGCCAGTTTGGCCGCCATCAGAATGGCGGGATTCACTTTACCCTCACGATTCGGAGGAGTACAAAGCACGATTTCACGACAACCAGCAATCTTGGCAGGAGTGGCGAGCATCAATACGGTGGAGAAGAGGGGTGCTGTTCCACCAGGTATGTAAAGCCCCACTTTTTCGATGGGCACAGACTTCTGCCAGCACACCACACCTGGAGCAGTTTTCACCTTCTCACCCACAAACTTCTGGGCAGTATGGAACTTGTAGATATTATCGTGTGCCAACATCAAGGCCTGCTTCAAGTCTTCAGACACAAGCTCCTCAGCCTCAATCATCTCTTCTTCAGAAACAGCCAAGGATTCAAGCGTAACCTTATCGAACTTCTGTTCAAACTCCTTCACCGCGGCATCACCTTCCTGCTGAATCTTGTCAAGCACAGTCTTGACCGTTTCACGCAGTTCGGAAGCATCACGATGTGGGCGTTCCAACAGTGCGCCCCACTCTGCTCTATTCGGATATTTCAGAATGTTCATCAGAGTATCATCTTTTCAATCGGTGTAACCAAAATTCCTTCTGCACCCAAAGACTTCAACTGCCCCACAATCTCCCAAAAGTGCTTCTCGTCCAACACGGCATGAACAGAGCACCAGTCCTCATCCGCCAAAGGAATGATGGTCGGACTCTTCAGGCCTGGCAACACTTTCACGATTTCCGCCAATCGTGCCTTCGGGGCATTCATGCGCACATATTTCTTATCCTCAGCAATAAGCACTGACTCTATACGAAACAAGAGGTCATCAAGAATGGCTTTTTTCTCTTCACTCAAGTCCTTGTTGCCAATAAGCAGCGCTTCACTCTTCATCACCACCTCGACTTCCTTCAGATTATTGCTCACCAGCGTAGAGCCTGAACTGACGATGTCAAAGATACCATCAGCCAAACCGATGCCCGGTGCAATCTCCACCGAACCCTGAATGACGTGGATGTCCGTCTTCACACCCTTCTCTTCCAGGAACTTACGAAGAATCACAGGATAGGAGGTGGCTATTTTCTTCCCATTGAACCACTCCACACCAGGATAGTCAATCGCTTTAGGAATGGCAAGCGAGATGCGGCACTTGCTGAAGCCAAGACGCTTCACAACGTCGGCATTCTCGTTGCGCTCCACAAATTCGTTCTCACCCACGATGCCCACATCGGCCACACCATCGGCAACGGTTTGAGGAATGTCATCATCGCGGAGGAAAAGCACTTCGAGCGGAAAATTAGAAGATTGGACAAGCAAAGTGCGCTTACTTGAACTAACCTTGATGCCCGTCTCTTTCAAAAGATTCATGGTGTCTTCAAAGAGACGGCCCTTTGATTGTACTGCTATGCGTAACATATATTTAATCGTTTTTTTCAATAATAAATGGTGGTTTGTAAAACATGAATGAAACTAATTCAGTGCTCCATGAAATGTCATGATAGACCTGCTGGAGGGAATGAAAGTAGCAATGTATGGACGTCGACGATGGGGGTCGTCGTGTCGGAAAAACTCCAAAATGGAACTGTAAGGATAACGACTCGTATCAAAGACGATATAGTCGTAATCGCGGTACAGCACGTCCGTACTGGGCATATCGCCCAAGCGGGAATGGAACACGTCATACTTGAAAAGATGCTTTTCGGCAATTCGCTTCATGTCGTCAAGGTTCTGCCCATCACTGACAATCAGAAACTTGAATTGTTCGATTTCGGGTGCGTGGCTTGACAGCGAACGTGTCTTCTGCACCAAATAGGACATCACCCCCTTCAAGACAATCGTCGCCGTGATAAACACCGAGTAAATATAGCTGTAGTGGGCAAAGTGCTTCTTGAAAAAGATGACCATTGCCTTGTGGAACGCATTGATATATTTCAAAGAATCCTTCTTCGTGCTCTCCCCCTTGTAGTGCAAGATATAGGTGGGCAAGTAATAGTTCTTATAACCAGCCATCAACACCCGATAACTCAAATCGACATCCTCGCCATACATGAAGAAAGTCTCATCCAAAAGCCCCACCTTGTCAAGTGCCGCCTTGCGGATGAACATGAATGCTCCGCTCACAATCTCTATCGGATTGATAGACTGCTTGTTAAGGTATTGCATATAGTATTTTCCGAACACACGGCTTCGGGGAAACAAGGCTCCCAGTCCCGACATCTTGCAGAATGCCACAAACGGAGTCGGAATGCCGCGGCGGGATTCGGGAGCAAACGAGCCATCCACCTTCAACATGCCCACACCACACATTCCTGCCTGCGCATTGTTGTCCATGAAATCAATGCACTCTCTCAGCACACTTTCACCAATGAAGGTGTCGGGATTGAGCAACAGCACGTATTCGCCCCTCGCTTCACGTATCGCCTGATTATTGGCACGCGAGAAACCCACATTGGAAGGATTTTCGATGTAGCGCACCCAGGGAAACTTTCCCTTCAAATAAGGTATAGAGTCATCCGTGCTGTTGTTGTCCACCACAAACACCTCGCCACACACACCAGTCAACGCTTTCTCCACCGAAAGCAGACACTGCTCCAAGTAGTAGCGCACATTGTAATTTACTATGATAATCGAGAGTTTCACGGATGCTCCTTATTCATTATTTACAGTTTTGAGATAGGAGTCTATCTTCCCCTTGGATGGCCAGCAATACACCACAGCACACAACGTAATCAACGCACAAAAGGCACCGCTGACACTCGTGGCAACATAGTAAACGGCCACATCAAACACAGTCGTCACACACAAGATAACCATTCGCACCGCACTCCATATATGATAAGAGTTCAATGCCTCATCGTAGTTCATGCGACGCAGGCCCCGGGTGGTGTTCAGCGTGAAAAGCCGTATGGCACCAGGAATGCCGACAACCGTCAAGATGATAGCAATCGTATTGAGCACAAACTCTTCCTGAGAATGCGGCATCACAACGCCATTAGGAATCACCCCAACTTCGCCCAGCACAACAGCCACCGCCGCCATCAGCAACACAGCCACCGCCTCTATCTTCAAAACGCCCTGAAGTTTTTCTATATATTTTTCCATTTCTATTGTTATTTCCCTGTGAAAGGCACACGGTTGACAATGGAGCGTCCCAACGTCACCTCGTCCGTGTACTGCAGTTCGTCATTGATGCTCATGCCACGTGCCAGCACCGTCAACTTGACATCGGGATACTGCATCAACTTCCGGTAAATGTAGAAGTTTGTCGCATCTCCCTCCATCGTAGAGCTGAGGGCGAAAATAACCTCATCCACGCCCCCCTTCTCCACACGCTCCACCAGGCTCTCTATCTCCAGTTGGCCAGGGCCCACACCATCCATCGGCGAGATGACACCACCCAACACATGATAAAGCCCCCGGTACTGCTGCGTCTGCTCTATCGCCATCACATCCTGCACATTCTCCACCACACAGATGGTGGCAGCATCGCGATGGGGATTCGCACAGATTTGGCACACATCCTCGTCGCTGATGTTGTGGCACACCCTGCAATAGTTCACCTCATGGCACAAGGTTGACACAGCGTCGGTGAAGCTGTCCACCTTTCCGACATCCAGGCGCAACATGTGCAAGACAAGCCGCATCGCTGTCTTGCGCCCCACGCCAGGAAGTTTGGCAAACTCATCCACGGCGCGCTCAAGCAATGCCGACGAATACTGCTGATTCATGTCTCTTGTCAGAATTCACTAAACGGGTGCAAAGGTACAAAAAATCAACGGCATGACAAAGAAAAGCACCCGTAAAGTGACTTACGAGTGCTTTTGTTGTCCATTTTAACCAATTAGAGCCATTTAGAGAGGAACTTGAAAAGGCCCTTGAAATTCATGAAGGTCTTATAAGTGGCAATGATATACCCCACCCCCCTGAGATACCCACTCGGAGCACTCATCAGCGAATTGGTCGGCATGAAACTGTCCGTCAAGCCATTCCGCAGCCTGACGGCATCACGTTCCACCTGCTGCTTCATCTTCAGCTTCTCGGCACGCACTTCGTCAAGGGAAGCGTATCGGTTTCGTGTCATCCCACACCTCCTTCCTCGTCGTAGTCATCCAGCTCACGTGCCAGACTCTTGGCAAGGTCACGCAACTCCGTATCCTGTTTCCGTTCCTCCGCCATCATCTGCTCAGTGAACGTGGAGCCCTCCAGCAACTGCTCGCTGAACATCCTCAGCATGGGGGTCTCTATCAGCCACTTCCGCAACAAGAAAGCCATCACGATGATGAGCACCAACGCACCGCCCACAATATAGTAGCTGACCATTTCACTGCCAGTCAACAACGTGAGCGACTTCACCAAGCCAGTGCTCAGAAAGAAGACGGCACTCGTAGCCAGCGCAAACGTCACAGCTGCCAGCACCACACAAGTGGTCACCACCGTCAGCCGCTCTGTCGCCTCAAGGCGCAGATACCGCTCCAGCCCATACAGAAGCCTTCTGAGGTCTTCACTCATCATTATTCAGCGTCAAAATCTTCAGCAGGCACAGCCTCCTTCTTCTTGCCGATGTTCTTAATCTCTTCCACCAGCTTGTCGAAACTCGACTTGTCCAGCTTGATGCCACGCTTCTCAAGCGCTTCCTTGATTTTCGCACGCTGATCCTCACCCTTTTCTGGCGCAAACAGCAAACCTACCGCTGCACCTGCAATGGCACCGCCCAAAAAAGCAGCAGCCAAAGCAATACCGTCACCTCTTGTCATAGTTTTTACATTTTTAAGAGTTAAACAATTTAAGTTTTCAGTGCCAAAGATACGACTTTCCATACTAAAAACAACACATTTTCGCGTGTTTAACTTTTTTTTGCACACTTCTCCTTTGAATACTGACAAATAAGGCCTAACTTTGTACTGCCTCTTTTTGAAAAAGTAAAAAACAACAACATTACAAACGACAAAACATAAGCGTATGAAAAAGACTCTTTTGATGGGCATCGCGCTCATCTCCGCTCTCGCTTTCACAGCATGTAAATCATCTGAAAGCAGTTACAAAAAGGCATACGAGAAGGCAAAGGCTCAGGAAATGTCCCGCACCGTCGCAACCGACCAGGTGGACGCTGCTCCTGTGGCAGTCACTCCCGTAGTCACCACACCCACCACGACCGTTCAGCCCAACACAGAGAATGACCGTCAGGAACGCCTCGAAGTCATGAACGGCGGCACCCTCAAGGCATTCAACGTCGTATGCGGTTCGTTCAGCAAGGTGGACAATGCCAACAACCTGCGCAACACCCTCGTTGCCAAAGGCTACTCTGCACAAGTGGCACAGAACCCCGAAACAGGCATGTACCGCGTCATCGCCACCTCATTTGACGACCGTGCCTCAGCCATCAGCTCCCGCGACCAGCTCCGGGGCACCTATCCCGACGCCTGGATTCTCTACCGCACCTACTAACCCCACCCTGTTGCACGACAACACACATCTTATATTATATAACAGGAAATGGCAGCCAACACACTCGGCTGCCATTTCCTGTTTACACTTATCAGTTTGTTCATGCAGGTCATGGGCATCACGACACACCCTATCAGCCGTCCCTCGGCGGAATCACATCAACCTTCGACAGCGACTTGACCCGCCAAAGTGGTTCGCCCATATTCGCAACATGGGTCAACACACACGAGTGTCATCACTTCCCCCCCACCCACAACACAAGCCCGCTTGCTGCCTTCCAACGACAGCAAGCGGGCTTTTTGTGTTTTCATGCGAACAAGGTTACTTCACAAAGACCTTCTTTACATGACCGTCAGGCATTTTAACGATGTTCACACCCTTCTGCAACTTTTCAATCTTTCTGCCATCAAGCGTATAGATGCCATCTGTTTTGCCATCCATGCTGACACCTGCGATTCCGTCCACAAACGTGAAATTTCCTGTAATCGTCACATCATGAGCAGGCATCGTTTCAAGCATCTCGCTCCAACCAGAGAAGATATAGCCCTCCTTTTCAGGAGCACCCTCTTCCTCCACCGTTGCACCATACTCCACCGTGTAGGTCTTATACACTTCATCATCCACCATATATGTCAATGTGTAACTGTTGATGGTAAACGAAGCAGTCACCGTCACATCATGGGCTGGCATGGTGGCAAGCATCTCGCTCCAGCCAGAGAAGATGTAGCCCTCCTTTTCAGGGGCAGCCTCTTCTTCCACCGTTGCACCATACTCCACCGTGTAGGTCTTATACACTTCATCATCCACCATATATGTCAACGTGTAACTGTTGATGGTAAACGAACCCGTCACCGTCACATCATGGGCTGGCATGGTGGTAAGCATCTCGCTCCAGCCAGAGAAGATGTAGCCCTCCTTTTCAGGGGCAACCTCTTCTTCCACCGTCGCACCATACTCCACCGTATAGGTCTTATACACTTCATCATCCACCATATATGTCAACGTGTAACTGTTGATGGTAAACGAACCCGTCGCCGTCACATCATGGGCTGGCATGTTTGCTGGTACCATATCCCATCCAGAGAACGTATAGCCCTCCTTCGTCGGTTCTGCTTCTTGTATGATTTCTTCACCTTCTTCCACCTCTACGGTTTTATACACTTCTCCATCTACCATATATGTCAGCGTGTGTTTGGGGATTGACACAATTCTTCCGAATTGGCTCCATGGGGCAATCATCCCATATTCATCGACAGCCTCTTCTGGAACATGTAATGTCATCTGGGATAGTGTCAAGTTTGCAAAAGCATCTGCCGCTGTTGAAGGCACTTCTTCTATATGGCAAAATACATCTTTTAGATTCGAACAATCAGCAAAGGCTTTACTTGGCACATTAACTACGCTGCTGGGAAGACTCACAGAGAGTAAACCGACACATCTAGCGTATTTGCAACTTGCTTTATATCAACAACTTGTATGTTAAACGGTAGAAAAGTGATGACGCAGGTTCTGCTGATGTAGTAGAAGATGAAGATTTAACGTTTTTAACTTTTGTAAACTAAAGCGAATTCAACAAGCAAGTGCAAATTTACAACAAGTAATTAAAAACTCCTCAATTGGTGTTGAGAAATAGAGTTTTTTTCTTGGTCTAATATTGATTTTCGTTGCGATTACATTGATATTGTTGTCTTTTAGATGTTTTATTGGTGTTGACTTGGGTATATATTGTCTGATGAGTCCGTTTACATTCTCTATGGATCCTTTCTGCTATGATGAATACGGGCCTGTGAAGTAGACGGTGGTGTTCAGCCCCATTGCTATTGCCTTGCGGTTGCAGAATTCCGTTCCGTTGTCTGTTGTTACAGTCATTAAGTCCTTACTGTCCGAAACTGAATAATAATACTTTCTTAACCAGCAGTACGTTTTATCTTCGAAGGCTGATTCTACAAAGGGAGATGTTGCTGTGCAAGATGTGAATCACAGACCTTCTTTGAACAATCTAAGACAAACATGTATAATGATACTTCCGATT
>JAFSKR010000066.1 GCA_017448825.1 Bacteroidaceae bacterium | reverse complement strand
GGTGTTGTTTGCCAACTTCCATGATGACAAAGCAGATGTCAGTCAGTGGCGCGAGAACATTGAGGCACAGATGACCGACCATGAGCGTGAACGTTTCCGTCTATTGGCCGACTATATGTTGGAGGTTGACGGGAAAACGGTGCAGTGCATGAGTGATGGTGATGTGAAACTATCGCTTTTCATCAGCAATCAGAAAGGCTGTGGAAAACTGTTACTACAGGCAATGATGGAGGAGTTCCGGTGCAGAAGCCTAAGACATCTTTACCTTTGGACTGACACCAGTTGCACCCACGAATACTACCCTCAGCATGGTTTCACACTGGCAGGTCAGTTTCTCAGCGAGGTCTATGACTCCTATGCTCCTGGCTACACCACATATATCTATAAGAAAGACATATCATCTGAGAGCAAATGAAAGAATGGCTGTTTCTGATAGGTGCCATTGTCTTAGAGACATCCTTTGTGTTTAAGCAAGTACCCGATTTACCAGCCTATATCGGTATTGCGCTGATTATGGCAGGCGTTATCGTAATCAACCTGTTCTCAAAGATGGAAGTGCATTAAGATAAATCGGAATTTATGGAAGAGCATAACATCCTCATTATAGCCAATAGAAGCGAGTTTCGGGCATGGCACGAAGCCCACCACGCCAGCGAAAGAGAATGCTGGGTTGACGTGAAACGGGGACGACCTGTAGATGACCAGCATTTTTGGTATCTTGATGCCGTGGAGGAGGCACTATGCTTCGGATGGATTGACAGTCGGCAATACACTCAAAAAGACGGCAAGGGAAAGGCGAATGTCTTTGCCAATGCCATCAAGCATGATTTCAAGAGTAAGAATCCAACCACCCGTTGGAGTGACATCATCAAACTCAAGTAAGATTTGAGGTTACCTCACCTGCCATCAGATCAAAATGCAGGAGCACTGGCGGGGTGGGCTGAAGGTCGTTGTAATCCATTTCGGCTATCGGCAGACAGAAATACACCATCTGGTCGTAGCTGGTATAGAGGCGCTGCAGGACCTCGTTGTGCTCGTAGATCCAACGTTTCGTAGCGTCCTCCACGTTGAAGTTCACCATACCCGAACAACGCACGGAGATATTCCCCTCGTAGGCGATGAGCTCTACATTGGGGTTCTTGCGCAACTCTCGCCAAACGGCTTTGGCCTCCGAGGTGGCAAAGTAGAGCACGTTGCCATCTTGCTTCATCACTCGGAAAATGCGCAACTTAGGGATGTTGCCCTCGCTCGTGGCCAGGGCAACATCCTTATGACTGCGCAGAAATTGCAAAGCTCTCTCCATGATCGGGGCTTACCATTTCAGTTCGTCCTGAAGAATCACTCCGTCCGTCATGGGGCTGTCAGCCTCGGTGAAGGCATTGGCCTTATACTGGATGCAGAGCATGGTCAGATTCTCCTTACCAGTGTTCTTCAGCGCACGCTTGCCATCGGGAGCCACACGTACAATGGTACCTTCGCTGACGGGGAAAATCTCACCGTCCACCTGATACTGTCCCTCGCCCTTCAGGATGATGTAGAGTTCCTCGTGGGTCTTGTGCGTGTGCAGGAAACCGCTGTCCTGTCCGGGAACGAGTGTCTGGAAACTCAGTTCACTACCTGTAGCACCTACGGCCTGACCGGCAAACACCTTGCCCTGAATCGTCACGTCGGGCCCCATCGGCAGCACGTGCTCGATAATCTCGTTCATCTTACCCACGCTTACTGCGCTGTAGTTCTTACCACTCTTAATTGTTTCAATCTTTTTCATTGTTCTTATTCGTTTAAATTGTTACTTGTTTCTTGATTTCGAATGCAAAGGTACGATGACTTTTTCGTTTCCACAAGAAGGCACCAAAAAGTGACATAGTTACCAAAAAGTAGGAATTGTGATGTCATCGCACTTTCGTGAAATCACCTTTAACTCAAATTAACATAGTGTAATCATGTTACTTGGTAACTTTTTACTACCTTTGCCGTGTAAACACGGCGAGAACAGGCTGCACCTCAGCAATTCGAGCGAACTCGATTGCATTCGGTTTGCACTGTCCTTGCCGAAAAATCTATAGTTATGGCAGATATTAAAGCGGAGTATTTGGCTTGTCCCATTCGGCAAGTCATTAGTCGTTTCGGCGACAAGTGGTCTTTGCTCGTGTTATTCCTCCTGAACAGGAGTGATACGGGCGTATTGCGTTTCAACGAGATGCGCCGTTTCATGACGGACTGTTCGCAGAAGATGCTCTCGCAGACGCTGAAGAACCTGGAGCAGAGCCATCTGGTGCACCGGGAGGTTTTCCCAGAGGTTCCGCCACGGGTGGAGTATTCGCTGACGGAAACGGGCCGCTCGTTGATGCCAGTCCTCTTAGCCCTCATTGAATGGGGAAAAGAGCATTTTGATGAAGTTGTAACAGATTAAGACTATGACCATACAAGAATTTCGAGACTACATGGCATCGGGGAAACCTGTCGTTGGAGGTGGTGAAGTCCACATGATGTTTCATCAGCTGTCGCAGGAGGCACTGAAGATAACGGCAGAGATTAACGGCAAGTATCATACTCCCGAAGAATTGCACGATTTGTTGGAGCAACTCTGGGGTAGGAAAGTCCCCAAGACGGTAGGCATGTTTCCTCCGTTTCATACCGATTGCGGCAAGAACACCGTCGTTGGTGAACGAGTTTTCATCAATATGGGCTGCAAGTTTCAGGACCAGGGCGGCATCACCATCGACGAGGGCGCACTCATCGGTCACAACGTCGTGCTGGCAACGCTCAACCACGACCTTGACCCAGCCAAACGTCAGAGTATGAGCTATGCTCCCATCCACATTGGTAAGAACGTATGGATAGGAGCCAATGCCACTGTTCTTGCTGGAGTAACCATCGGCGATGGAGCAGTTGTTGCAGCAGGTGCCGTAGTGACGAAGGACGTTGAGCCAAATACTATTGTGG
>JAFSKR010000065.1 GCA_017448825.1 Bacteroidaceae bacterium | reverse complement strand
GACTCGGAAGACACGGGCATGAGGCGGAGCAAGATACGGGCAAGAGAACTCGGAAGACACGGGGCACAGTCTTCCGAGATGACGGGCATGAGGACGAGGAAGACATTGGCAACAGAGTTAAGAATACTTTGGCAAGCGACCTCGGAAAACTTTGAAGGTCGTACTTTTCAACATATATTTCCATATTTTTCCCTTTTTCCTTTTGCCATGCAAAAATAATTTGTATCTTTGTGCCACAAATCTGAAATAAACAAGTTTTATGGCTACAGTTGACGACAAGAAAGTGATATTCTCGATGGTCGGAGTGAGCAAGACCATCCAGCAGAACCAAAAGCAAGTGCTCAAAAACATCTACCTCTCCTTCTTCTACGGAGCCAAAATCGGCATCGTGGGCTTAAATGGTGCTGGTAAATCAACCCTGATGAAGATTATTGCTGGCATCGACCAGCAATATCAAGGACAAGTGGTATGGGCACCAGGCTACACAGTCGGTTACCTGCCACAAGACCCACCATTGAATGAGGAGAAAACCGTGAAGGAGAACGTAATGGAAGGGGTGCAACACATTTACGATACACTGAAAGAATACGACGACATCAACGCTAAATTCGGTTTACCCGAATATTATGAAGATCCCGACAAGATGGAGACGTTGATGAACCGACAAGCCGAACTGCAAGACATCATCGATGCCACCGACGCATGGAACATGGATTCGAAACTCGAACGAGCGATGGATGCCCTCCGCTGTCCTCCTGCCGACTGGAGCGTGAAGAACCTTTCGGGAGGTGAACGTCGCCGTGTCGCCCTTTGCCGCCTTCTCCTGCAACAGCCCGATGTGCTCCTGCTCGACGAACCGACCAACCACCTCGATGCCGAGAGCATCGATTGGCTCGAACAGCACCTGCAACAATATGCAGGTACAGTTATTGCCGTCACCCACGACCGCTATTTCCTCGACGATGTATCCGAATGGATTCTTGAACTCGACCGAGGCGAAGGAATCCCCTGGAAAGGCAACTACTCCAGCTGGCTCGACCAGAAAGCCAAACGTATGGCGCAAGAAGAGAAGACCGCCTCGAAACGCAGGAAGGCACTGGAACGCGAACTCGAATGGGTGCGCATGGCACCCAAGGCACGTCAGGCAAAAGGAAAAGCACGTCTGAACTCCTACGACCGCATGCTGAACGAAGAGCAGAAAGAAAAAGAAGAGAAACTCGAAATCTTCATCCCCAACGGTCCACGCCTCGGCAACAAAGTCATTGAAGCCCAACACGTCGCCAAGTCTTTCAGTGAAAAAAAGCTCTACACCGACCTCAACTTCAACCTGCCGCCCAACGGCATCGTTGGAGTCATCGGTCCCAACGGTGCAGGCAAGACCACCCTCTTCCGCCTCATCATGGGGCTTGACACAGCCGATTCCGGCACGTTTGAAGTGGGCGAGACCGTCAAACTCGCCTATGTGGACCAGCAGCACAAGGACATCGACCCCGATAAGACCGTTTATCAAGTGGTGAGTCGAGGCAACGAAACCATCCGCATGGGAGGCAAAGACGTGAACGTGCGCGCCTACCTGAGCAAGTTCAACTTCAGCGGAGCCGACCAAGAGAAGATGTGCGGAGTACTGTCTGGCGGTGAGAGAAACCGTCTGCAACTGGCACTCGCCCTGAAGCAGGAAGGAAATGTGCTGCTGCTCGACGAGCCGACCAACGACATCGACGTGAACACGCTCCGTGCCTTGGAAGAAGGTCTCGAATCGTTTGCAGGCTGTGCCGTCGTTATCAGCCATGACCGCTGGTTCCTCGACCGCATCTGCACCCACATCCTCGCCTTTGAAGGTAACGGCAATGTCTTCTACTTCGAAGGTTCCTACACCGACTACGAAGCCAACAAAGCAATGCGCCTCGGACTCGAAGAGCCAAAGCGCATCCGCTACAGGAAACTGATGGAAGAATAAGAAAGACCTTGCAGCCATCATGCTGCAAGGTCTTTCTTATCTTTCTATAGTTATATGTAAGTAACTAATATCCATACACATCATAATTGACGGTTTCGGTCTTCTCACCCTTGCAACGCCGACAAATACCTGGGGCACGACTACATCTGCGACACATGGAAGGGTCGAAGAACGCATCTCCATAACATTCGGAACAAAGACCTGTACCATCGCAAGCACCACAAATCTCTTCGCTGCTGATCGAAGGACCACCCAACAAACCGCCAAGCAGACCACCCATGTCCAAACCTCCGCCATCACCACCTCCCAAGAGGTCACCCATCATCTTAGCAGGAAGATTTTCACGATCAATGTTAATGGAAGTGGTTGGCACATTGACAACCTTACCAGCAACCCTTTGTATATCCGAATTAAAGATGAGGACTTTGAAAGAAAGATTGAGGCGTTCTTGCTGCAAATCCATCCATCCGTATGGAAGAGGAACTTTCAAACTCACAGTCTGTTGGTCAGAGCTTACATTGATGCCTGTCAGATTTGCACAGACACCCATTCTATCCTCCAGCTCCTCGCCCTGTGCATTCAGAGGTGCCACAGCACACAGCAACCGCTGACCGACAAAACCTGTAATCCTCAGTTTGACCGTACTTTCCAAGTTCAAACCCGCATTATCAAGGACGAAACCATCATCCCCCATACGAATCATACGTTTGTTCATGCCAAGGTTATCGATGGTCATACCCAATATCTCCACAGTTCCTGCCAAAACTGTAGGGGTACAAGCGAACATCATCAGCGTCGCAAGTCCCCATGTCCTAATAAAATTTGTTTTCATATTCAACAAGTTTTTTTTGATGTTATTACAAGTACAACTCTTGCCAGCACTCAAGCGTGTCGTATCTGCACGGCACCAACACCTCACCCTCACGGCTCAAAACTCCCCAATACTTCCCTTTTCTCACTTCGTACCAATAACGGAAAGGAGCATCTTCCACCTCATCATAAATCTGCAACAACGAGTCCCTTACCTCCTCTTCCGAACAAGTGGGGAAATCTTCTGTTTCATCTTGAGCGACCGTGTCCTCCTTTACCTCATGTATATCAGCTATCCCTTGTATCGACTTTCTACAGGAGACGAAACCCATGCCGGCAGTCACAAGGACTGCCAGCATAAACAAATGAATATAGAAGCATTCTGCCTGTTTCATACCCATAGCTGCCTTATACAGGACTAATCATCCATTTTCCCTGCGTCTTAAGCAAATTGACGACGTCGCTGTCTTTCGAGCCATTCTTGAAGACAACGGTATAATGCACCTTTGCTCTTTTACTTCCTTCTGAATGTTCCACCTTATCAATCTTGATAGATACGATATTGCCCCTCTTTTTTACCTCCTCGCCCCAATAATCTCGCATAAGTTCTGCAACTCCCTCTTGATTTCTGATGGAGACCATACTGGCGGCTTCGTCATACTTGCCGTTCTTCAGAAAGGTGAAATACTTGACGACAATCTCCCCATGAAGAGTCTTCTCTTGTTGTGCCCATGTGGTCGATGCACACGTCATCAGCAGCAATAAAACAAAAAGCACTTTTCGCATAAAAGAATTTGTTTCCATGATAACTGTTTTTGATAAATGTTGATAATTCATCTTTTTCCCTTCTCTTCCATCTAATCTCTTGTGGCATTACCATACGCATCTTCTGTCCATGTCCTACCATGTTCATCTGTCAAAGAACCACCAATATTTCTGCGAGCACGAACGTCACCGCCACCTATCCCACCACCTTCTATCGTCACATCGTAACCTTGAGCCGTACTGAAAGGTTGGGAAGATTCTTCTTGCGACCCAGACGAACTACGACCTGTGTATGATGACCTTGACGAGCCAGAGCCACTAGTTGCCAGCAGTTTAAGTGCAAACCACAAAACGGCGATGAGAATAAGCAGGAAAATAGTGACTGCCACAACGATGACACCAGCAGCAAATGCCAGTGCATCGGCAACCAGCAGAAAGAGAAACTTCCACGTAACAGCCATGATGGAATCGCCACGCTCTAACATCTGATAAACATTGACAGACAAGAGGGCAAACACAGCCAACGGGAACAATGTGACGATGCTACTCCACCATCCGTGGAATCCCCATCCTTCGCGCACACCGAAGAATTGCGGAATAATGAAGCATGCAGCCATCAGTGCACCCACTACAGCACTGGCTATCATGCCTTTTCGACCAGACATCCACCACTGAGCATCGTCTGCTTCGTTTGTTTGTTCTCCCAAGACTTTGGCTTCCGCCATGTCATAATACTTATAGAGGAGGACTGTGCCACCTACTATGAGAATCGCTAAAATAATCGTGAAAATCATGGCAACGTAGGATTTAATGAATTACTAATCGTGTCAACACTCACAGGGATGCTGTCATTGGCGGTCGCCCCATTGGAAGCATTGCCGAATGACGAAATCAATGCGACAGCTATATAAACAACTGTCAGCGCCACAAACGTAAGAAGAGCAATCATCTTACTGTTTTGTTGAGGATTTTTTTCCATCATATAAAGTATTTAGAGTTAAGAAAAATATTTTTTCACTTCTAACTCCCTTCTACAAGTCCTTCCGAGGTCACTACAGAACCTCAAAATCGATGTCGAGAACTTCGACTTGCCGACATCAGGGACATCGGTTTTGAGGTTGCAGCAGTGTTCCTGTCCATATCTTTCATCTGAAGGAGTTGAGGATGCATCGTCAGCGGGTTGCGAAACGTTTCACCACTTGCCTGCCATTCGTCGTGTCGGTCACTTTCACGATGATGACATGACCCGATGGCATCGACAGTGGAATAGACAATTGCGAATGGTCAGCATGCCACTCCGAGGAAGCAAGTCGTATGCCCGATGCCGAGAAAAGTTCCACCTGACAATCGCCACGGTTGGCATTGTTGTGGCAGACAAGTCGGCAGGCACCTTCCGACATCTCGATGCTGAGGGGGAAAGTCCATGCCACTTCGACAATGCCATTCGTTTCGGTCACCTCAAATGGTTCGCGGTTCAGCACCGACCATTTGCCGGTGCCATCCTGCACACGAAGGTTGAAGTGATGCTTTCCGGCAGACAAACCTTCTGTGACTACATCGAATGTGAACGGCTCGGCCAAGTCTTTCAGCAGAGTGACAGCCACAGCCTTACCTTCGCCAGGGTCTGCATCGTCGAAGAAATACTCCAATGCCACAATGTCAAGGTCTGACGGATTCACCACATAGAGCGGGCGATTCATCGTAGAAGACCACACACCACTCTTCTCCTGCGCCCGCAGATAGAGCACGTGGGCACCAGCCTCCACCTCGCTGAAGGACATCTGATAGACATTCTTTCCCGTTGCGGGATTGAGCAGTGGATGCCCCTGTCCATAGCCCGGGTCTGTGTCGAAGAAGTATTCCAGTCGCGCCAAATCGCCCACAACAGGAGTGGGTGGTTCGGGCACATCGCCACTTTCCACAATTGTAAACTTACGGCTCATCACGTCTGTCCACACGTCGAAAGCGTCTCTTGCACGGACGGTCAACTCATGCTCACCCAACTCCAACGCAGAGATGTCGGGCGAAAAGGAGAAGTCGAGATGCGCCTTGTAGTCCTGTTCGGGCAGGGCAATGCTGGTGGCCAAGCCTACACCGGGGTCATTGCCATCGAAGAAGTATTCCATGTACACGATGTCCTGCAAGCGGTCGATGAAGAGCGGTCGGCTCACCGTGGCAGACCACACGCCTTGGTCATCTTGGCTGCGCACATAGAGCACATGCGCACCATCGGGCACGTCGCTCACATCGAAGGTCAACTGATTGTCGCCCACCTGGATGTTGCTGATGACCTTGCCCAGACCATAGCCGGGGTCAGTGTCCAAGAAATACTCCACCCGCTCTGGCGACTGCGCCCTTGCCATCGTGACACAGACAGCCGCCACACCAAGTGTGAAGATTCTTAACGCTTTCATTTCACCACTCCCACTTTAACGGTTACACTCATTGTACTGCCCTTCTCAACGGTGGTTGGAACAATCAGGTCTTGAATGATTGGACCAGAAGGAATGCCCGAAAGGATATAAGGACTATCACCGGCAAAAGCACCATAGGTGGCTCTTACATCAGCAGGATATTCTATCGCATCATAATAATCCTTATCAATGAAAGCATTGGTTGCCTGTGTGTTGACCACAGCAGTCTCATAGTTGTTGGCCACGCTGCATCCTTCCGAACTTGCAATGGCAGATTCCTTGTATTCTTTCCAAAGATTGTATTCAACTGTGGAGTTCAACACGTTGTTCAGATGGAACTCATTTGTTCGGAAAGTGTTGTAGGCTATATAACAGTCCTTCATCTGGCTAAAACCATTCCCCATCATTGAAACAGTGAAGATATTGTTGGTAATCTGATGATTGGTAGAAAATGAACCTGTACCACCAGACGTACCAATACCACCAGATATGATGTTCTGACTGATGATACAATTGCTAAAGCCACTCTTAAAAATAATACCAGAAGTGCTATTACTCAGTCGGCATCTGTTGATGACAACTTTTGAAGCCTCAATGTTACACTGAGAAAGCCACATTCCTTTCACCACGGTTCCATCTGCCTTGATGGTCAAACCGGAGAACTGTGCCGCACCCGCACCTTCCTCCACTATACCATTTTCCACCAACCAATAGCCAGGACCTAAAATCACAAGACTCTTGGTGATGGTGGCACGACCAAACTCATCGCCGTATGCTTTTGCCGATGCGTCCAGCATGATGGTGTCGCCAGAACTTGCAGCATCATGCGCTGCCTCAAATGTTGTGTAGGGAGCCGAACTGCCTGCCACGTTACTTACTCTCAGGATTTTCGCTTGGGCTGCCATTGTCATGCTTGTAGCAGCCAGCACAAGAAGAATCTTTTTCATGTTCTTGATTTTTTAATAATTAATAATGTGTAACTATAAGTTGATTAAAATTCGCTCAATTCAAACTTGACAATCCACTCACCTTTCGTGTTCACGTAGCCTAAGTTCTTGGGATGCAACCCACTATCATAGACTGGGGCAATGCCGTTAATGAATGGACCTGCCAATCCTGCTATCATCACATCGCCTGTATCGGAAAGAAGACAATAGCCACAGCCATCTACATGTAGGTAGAAGTGACCATCATGGATAAACAGACTGCCCATCCGCTCATCACCATCCACAAATCGGGAAATTTTCTCGTTATCGGTAGTAAGAGCGCTCTTTCCATAGAATTGCATACAGGTCGTCTTATTGGGATACACTAATATGCCTTCAGAAATGATGGAAACAAGATTGAATAGACTATCCAACATGACCGTGTAGTCATCGTGCTCATAGTCTGGTGTACCATTGTCCATCACACAGAGTGCTTTGCCGTTGCAGAAGGGTGTAATTCGTTTATATTCCTTGCTGACAACATTTCCCGTCTTGTCAATAAACATATATTTCCCTTCCCGATTCACAACCAGTGCCATGCCACAATCGTCAAACTTTGAAGGTTCAACAGAATAACGTTGCGGAATTACCATGTTGCCTTTTGTATCAATGAATCCCCACTTCCCATCTGTGCAAACAGCAGCCAATCCATTGCTGAAATCCTGAACCTCATTGTATTGAGCCAAAATGACGGCTTTACCTTTTGAATCACGGAATCCCCAAGGCGACACTTTATAACCGCCCATCGGAACACAAAAGGCAGCCAGACCATCATGCATAGGACGAATATGATGTGTATTCAACGTCATTCTTGAGGCATCAATAGGAGCTGTCAACTCTGAAAAAACAAAATTGCCATTTATATCTACATAGTGATTGTAGTTTGACACAGCGGAAGTGTTTGAATGAACTGTTTTGGTAACGATAATAGCCACACCGTCCTCGTAATCACTTGCAGATGCCACATTGGGGATTTTCTTGACCACATTGAAATTCTGATCATAAATGACGGCATCGCCAGATGCATTTGACATATCAATGAGACGATTGGAGGAGAATTTAATATACGAATTGCCAATTAGAATTCTTCTCATTGGATTTTCATTTTTGCTCCAGTGTTTCATCACATTTCCTTGCTCATCAAAACAATAAGTACCATTTTTCGCTGTCGCAACTATGGCACGATTGTCGTAATAGAATCCTAACTTTGTATAGTTTAATCCATCCAACGTTACCACTTTGGTGGTAGGTGTTTTCTTGAAGTTAGCAAATTTGCTGTTGATGGTGCTCACCAAATCTGAACGGTTTACGCTTCGCATCAGTTCATAGAGATTGCTCTTCTGACCTTTAGGCTTGGGAAAGTCTTTCTCTGACAAGGTCTGTGCTCCCGATGAGGAAGTCTCTTCTCCAGAAGCGGCATTCTTTCCTTTGTCTATGGTTTTAGTGACTTTGTCGGCGGCATTCTTCAATTTGCCTAAAATGCCTTGCGCCTGCACATCGCCAACAGAAAGAGCGATGCCAAGCATGAATAAAAATACGGTTTTCTTCATGGTCATGCCATCTATTTGTGGCATCGGAGGCTCTACGATACCTGTTAGGAAAAGTTTTTTTGAATTCGTAGAATGAACATAAAAAGAAAGGTGTGAGCCTGATGTGCCCATTCTCTGCTTGAAGGTACTGGACTGACCTGTATAAAGAAGAATAGATGACAGCTCACACCTTCGATGTATATGCAGTATGACTCAAAAGTCATTTACATGATACCATCGAAGGAGAGCGGTGACGTCTTTTCCCTTTATACACGGTCGTCTATGCGACGTGCATAAAATCCCCTTCCAAATGAGAAGTGTCCAGTTTCTCAAGCAGGAAATAAAGCGTACGCGCTTCCTAAATATGTCTTGCAGCCAAAGGCTACATCTCGCCATCAGCAACTTTTTAAGGCCTCATCAAGCAAGTTCTTAGGCACAAAGTAAGCAAATAAAAGAGAAAGTATAATCCGCAAAACGAAATGTTCATGAAAAATTAAACGAAGCGTTCCGTTTCGCAAAACGAAAAGTTATTTTTCGGGGTTCCCTCCCCCCACACCCCAAAAACGCCTCAGATTTCTCTGGGCGTTTCTGTTTTCACAATACAATCTATTTCAAGTGTTCAAATCAAACTTCACGTTCTCGTCACCATCGAGCAACTGGCGTGTACGTTCCAAATTGTTCTCGTATATGTGTACGTTGCCGAGGTTCAGTGTTATCGACTTTAGGGGCAGGTCTATCTGTCTCGCCATGAGGTACAGGTGGTATATGTCAGCCGGTAACCCAAGGTTGGCATCGCTGCTTCGCTGGTATGCTGACAGCACCAGTTCGCTGTCGTCTATTTGGAACTGTACCAGGCTGAGACAGGGTGCCTGATTACTCTCCGCCCCCGTCTCGCCCAGGAACAGCACATAGTTCTTGCTGTTACGTTTCTCGCGGTTTATCTTTGCAATGAGTGGTGGCAGCTTCTCAAAGTAGGTGGGGTAACTGTTCACCAACACGCTTCCGCAATAATCCCACCAGTTGATGCCTATGTCGCGGTAGCGTTCCACGCTCCGCTCACCCTGCATGAACAGTTGCAGTTCATTCTTCAGCTTCTTTCTGGCTATTCCGTGGCTCTCGAATATGTCGAGCAGGTCAGCCGGTGTCAAAGACAACTGCTCATTGGGCAGGTAGCGTATATTCCCTTTCTTGCCCAGTATCTGATAGTATTTGTTCATAGTTTGAATGGCATTAGAATGTTGTTCAGGCGGCTTTCGTATATAGCATGATGTCCGTGTAGGATGCGCTGTAATTCATGTGGGCATTGAACTCACGACGCTGGCAGTTCTCAAACGGGTTGCCAAGTTCCGCCAGCAGCGCATTGGTCACGGGCGAGGCTTCCAGACGCTGACGATAGCCGTCAAAGTCGTTATATACTACAGTGGAATGCGCCTTCTGGCACTTGGCGATGTGTGACAGCAAGCCTGAACCGTCGAACAGGTCCACGAAGGTCGTGCCGTCAGGGAACAGCAGGAGCACCTTTATGTACTCCTTGGCAAACATCCGCTTCTGTCCCTGAAATGGAAGCGGTGCCGATAAGTATTGCTTTCTCATTGTCTCAAAAGTTTTGTACTGCAAAGT
>JAFSKR010000064.1 GCA_017448825.1 Bacteroidaceae bacterium | reverse complement strand
TGGCCAGCTCGCCAGGGTATACGTCGGTGATCTCCTCGTACATCTCGAACAGGTTGCCATAGCGCTGCATGATAACATCGATACCCAGACGGTTGATAGACTCAGAGAAGTCGAGGTAAACGGCCAGGCCAGTGTTGTTGACACCGAAGCCCTTGTCGCAACGCTCTTTGGCAGCACGAGAAGCTACGTCACGAGGAACGAGGTTTCCGAATGCTGGATAGCGACGCTCCAAATAGTAGTCGCGGTCTTCCTCTGGAATCTCCCAACCTTCCTTGGTGCCAGCTTGAAGAGCTTTAGCATCTTCCAGTTTCTTGGGCACCCAGATACGACCATCGTTACGCAGAGACTCCGACATCAGCGTCAGCTTCGACTGCTTGTCACCGTGAACAGGAATACAAGTGGGGTGAATCTGCACGTAGCAAGGATTGGCGAAGTAAGCACCCTTGCGGTAGCAAGCCATCGCTGCTGATACGTTGCAGCCCATTGCATTAGTAGAGAGGAAGTAAGTGTTGCCATAACCGCCTGTTGCAATAACGACTGCATTGGCAGAGAAACGCTCCAGCTTACCAGTGACGAGGTTCTTGGCGATGATGCCGCGAGCTTTACCGTCGATGATGACTACGTCGAGCATCTCGTAACGGGTGTAAAGCTTCACCTTGCCAGCGTTCACCTGTGCAGAGAGCGCAGAGTAAGCACCGAGGAGGAGCTGCTGACCTGTCTGACCTTTAGCATAAAAAGTACGGCTCACCTGAGCACCACCGAACGAGCGGTTGGCAAGGGTGCCACCATACTCACGGGCGAAAGGAACGCCCTGAGCCACACACTGGTCGATGATGGAGTTGCTGACCTCAGCCAAACGATACACGTTCGCCTCACGAGCGCGATAGTCACCACCCTTCACGGTGTCGTAGAACAGACGGTAAATGGAGTCGCCGTCGTTCTGATAGTTCTTGGCAGCATTGATACCACCTTGTGCAGCGATGGAGTGTGCACGGCGTGGAGAGTCCTGAATACAGAAGTTAAGGACGTTGAAGCCCATCTCGCCGAGAGATGCGGCTGCTGATGCTCCAGCCAGACCTGTACCCACTACGATAACGTCCAGCTTGAGCTTATTCTTTGGGTTGACCAGACGCTGATGTGCCTTATAGTTCGACCATTTCTCAGCCACTGGTCCCTCAGGAATTTTAGAATCTATATTGATTGCCATAGTTTTATTTACAATTTTATAATTTACAAATTACAATTTTTATTAACAATGCATTCCTCGCCGCTTGGCAAATTGTACATTGTAAATGGTAAATTGTACATGAATTTTACATCCAGAAAGGAACAACCTTGCCATCGCAGCCACCGAGGCAGTCGGGGCAGAGGGCGAAAGCGATTGCTACGAGAGCGAACATACCCATGACGATAGTGGCCCAAATCTGACTAATCAGCTTCCAACGGCAGAACCAAGTATGGCCGCTCCAGCCCAGCGTCTGAACTCCCGACCAGATACCATGAGTGAGGTGGAACCAGATGGCTACAATCCAAATCAGATAGAGCACAGCGAAGATGGGGTTGGAGAAGGTGTACTTAATCCACTCGAAACCATCTGTTGGAGAGAACTGGCCCTCTGCACCAATGATTTCTGCCCACATCATGTTGCACCAGAAGTCCTTTAAGTGAAGCAGCAGACCCAGACAGATGATGATGCCCAGCACCAGCATGTTCTGACTTGCCCATTCCACCTTCCCTGGCTTGTCGGTGATGGCATACTTGTTGTTGCCACGAGCCTTCCGATTCTGGAAGGTGAGGATGAAGGCGTAGATGACGTGAATCACCACCAAGGCTGCCAGCGCGCAGGTAGCCGCGATGGCATACCAGTTGCTGCCCAGCAATTCACAAATTTGGTTGTACGCCTCTGCACTGAAGAGTGCCACGACGTTCATGCAACCATGAAACGTCAGGAAGAGCACAAGCGCGATGCCTGTGACAGACATCACTACCTTTCTTCCGATTGAAGAGTTACATAACCACATAAAATGTTAAAGAATTTAAGTTATTAATTTGAGTTGATTTTTTGTTTTTCGCAAAAAGATAAATGCAAAAATACCTTTATTTTCCGAAACTCCAAAGCCTTTTCGGAAAAATGTTTCATTCGAAGATGTATTTTTTTCTGCTCATCCCCTTTTCTTGGCTCAAAAGCCAAATGTATTTGATAATGAAAGCCCTTTATATATAATAATGTGAGTTCGTCGTATGTTCATCAAGCCCTCCTTGCTCTTTTCCCTTTGTGTGGGGAGGTTCTTCGTTCCTTGCCCTGAAGTGTCTTCAAACATCTTTCGGAAACGTTTCCGTTCATCCTTTGGGAAAGTTTTCATCAGAGGCTTCGATGGTGTCCTGTAAGAAAGAAAGGAAGAGGTGAATCGCCATCCGTGCCTGATGCTCCACGAAGAAGTTGTCTGATGCCGAGCTCATATTATAATAATGTGTAAAGTGCCGTTCTGTCCCCTCCCCTTACATGAGGAGTTTTTCAGCCCCTTCCGAAATCTGTGTGCGCACACAGATTTTGACCGATTTTTGGTTGTGTGCGGACACAAATCTTGATATTAGTCAATAAAATAAGCCTTTTTCATCATTTTTTTTCAAAAAAGTTTGTCACACCGTGAAAACCCCGTACCTTTGCATCGTCAAAAGGAAACAAGGAGGTCACAAGCGAGTGATACAATAAGTTTCCACAACACCTAAAAAGACTACAGGTTAGTATTCTATCATATAGGTTTTGGTAAAGGTATTAGATTTAGGTTAGTAAAAGATTGTTATTTAGGAGTTAGGTCTTCGTGAGAAGCCCTCCTCCATTTTTAAGAAAGTTCGTTAAAACTCAACATATAATTAAGGTAAAGAGATTTACTTCATGCAAGGTAAAAAGATTGCCACACATAAGGTAAAAAGATGACAGGTTTCTCAATAGACAGGTAAAAGGTTGTTTTAGGAGCACAGACACATCAGGTGAGATATAAAGAGATAAGTTAGTAAAAAGTTAAAGGTTTAGTTAAACATTCAAGTTATTAATTATTAATTAATTAAAGAAAGGAGATTGTTTTATGGAAACTATGACAATTATCGCAGTAACTATCGTTGCAATTGCAGTAATTATCAGCAACGTGTCAATCGTAAAATAAAACGGTTGAATCTCTGCAAAACATTTCCGAAACACTCAGTGCAATACGGCACTTGAGTACTGTCGGGAAGGAGAGAAAACAAAAGTAATTAACAATTATAATGAGCGGTGATTCCGATTTTCGGTCTCACCGCTCTCCTTTTTGTCCTCTTTTCACAAAAAGTGCTGAAACGAGACGGTCACTTTTCATGAAAAGCCGTATATTTGTATGCCCAAACAATCATTCCCCCGTTTCTATGATGGAAAGTAAACGACATACCTATACAGAAGATGAGGCTTATGAGAAACTGAGCGCGTTGTGTGCCATGAGTGAACTGTGTTGCCACGATGCTGAACGGAAGATGCGGAGATGGGAACTGTCCTCAGAAGTCATCGAGAGAGTGACTCGTCGGCTGGTGAAGGAGCGTTTTATTGATGAAGAGCGTTTTGCCCATGCCTTTGTCCGTGACAAGTTCCGCTACAACCACTGGGGCAGCGTGAGAATCGAGCAAGAGTTGCGACTCAGAAAAATAGCCCGACAGCATATTGACAAGGCTCTTTGCGAGATAAGCACAGAAGACAATCAGGCAGCACTTCAAGAGATGATAGCGAAGAAGCGTCCCTCGGTGAAGGGGAAGAGCGACTACGAAATACGTGCCAAACTCATTCGTTTTGCCTTAGGAAGGGGCTTCGCTATGGATGACATCATGAAAGTGGTGGGAAGCATGGAAGCGTGAAGAACGGAAATCGACCACGTCGTAGTCGCCTTGCCGTTGGCTTAGTCATAATTACTTCTGAAGTTATCGCTTCGCTCGAAGTTATCGAAGTTAACGAAGTTATCGACGATACTTTTTGCGGTTGTTTTCGATGTTGTTCCGATGTCCTTCACTATTGTCGTTAACTTCGAGCGAAGCGATAACTTCGCTAACTTCGTTAACTTCAAAGATATACAACTTGCGAAACTTGAGTTAATAATAGTACTCAACGTGGTGATGGATATGGGGCTGTAGGTTGCGCTGAAATGACGGGCACTCGAAGGGTCAAGGAAAAAATGATTTCTTTTCTTTGGCTCTTCACCCGATTTTTCGTACCTTTGCACGCGTTATTATATCTCTAAAAAATAGGACATGAAGAGTTTATTATATGGGATGCTTCTTCCGCTGCTGATGGCCAGTTGTGGGGGGAACCGACAGGTGGAGACCAGTTATGTGTCGCCAGCACCCGTTTTCGATGCTGACTCTGCCTATCTGTTTGTGGCTGAACAATGTGCGTTTGGGCCCCGTGTGATGAACACAGCAGCACATGACGTATGTGGTGACTACATTGCACGGAAGTTCGAGGGCTACGGTGCTGTGGTGTATAATCAGTGGGCTGACTCGAAATTGTATGATGGCACACCAGTCAGGATGCGCAACATCGTGGCGGCATTCCATCCAGAGGCTCCCGCACGCATCATCATTTCGGGGCATTGGGATAGTCGTCCGTGGGCAGACCATGACCGGGATGAAGCCAATCACCATACACCTATTGATGGGGCTAACGACGGAGGTAGCAGCGTGGGAGTGATGCTGGAGTTGGCACGTGTGTTGCAGAAGGACGCAATGGAGAAAGGGGATTCTTCTTTCCTGGCACAGCATCCAGCGTTTGGTATCGACTTCATCTGCTGGGATGCGGAAGATTGTGGCACACCGTCGTTTGCTGACGATGAGGGCAGACACGAAAGCACATGGTGTCTGGGCAGTCAGTATTGGGCGGGTAAACGTCATCTGGAAGGCTACACAGCCCGCTATGGCATCAACCTCGACATGGTGGGCAATGGCAATACGGTGTTCTACCGCGAGGGTCTGTCGATGGCATACGCTCCTTCTGTG
Organism: Bacteroidaceae bacterium; assembly: GCA_017448825.1. Classification (GTDB taxonomy): domain Bacteria; phylum Bacteroidota; class Bacteroidia; order Bacteroidales; family Bacteroidaceae; genus Minthosoma. Next base: position 62,766 of record JAFSKR010000064.1, on the reverse strand, counting down.
GTGGACAAGGTGTGGGCAGCAGCTCATCGCATCGGGTATGGAAAGTTCTTCAGTTACGAGGATGAAGGAGGTCAGATGATAGACGACCACCTGCAAGTGAATCGTGGGGGCATCCCCTGCATTGACGTGATAGGCACCGACACCAGAGGTGGTGGATTCCCTGCCACATGGCACACCATTGACGACAACATCGAAAACATCAACAAGGAGACACTGAAGGCCGTGGGGCAAACCATGCTGGAGGTGATATGGACAGAACCATGACAATAGAAGAAATACAGCAAGAAGTCATCGAGGAGTTTGAAGGTTTCGATGACTGGATGGATAAGTATCAGATGCTCATTGACTTGGGCAGCGAGCAAGAGCCGCTGTCAGAGCAGTATAAGGTGGAAAGCAACTTGATTGATGGTTGCCAAAGCCGTGTGTGGTTACAGGCAGACCTTACTCCTGAAGGAAAGATACACTTTCAGGCTGAAAGTGATGCCCTCATCGTGAAGGGCATTGTGACGTTGCTCATCCGAGTGCTTAGCGACCACACTCCCGACGAAATACTGGCAGCCGACCTTCATTTCATTGAGGACATCGGCTTGAAGGAGCATCTTTCGCCCACACGCAGCAATGGCTTGTTGGCGATGATGAAGCAGATGAAACTGTATGCGATGGCGTTCAAAGCAAAACAGGGATAGATGAAGGAGTTTTTCAATCAAATGGGCAAGTACTTTGCCCGCTACAAGGGATATATCGGCGGAACGTTTGCCATGAACATCTTGGCAGCACTGTTCAATGTGTTCTCTTTCTCTGTCTTGTTGCCCATCTTGCAGATTCTCTTCAAGGTGAACACCGAGCGGTATGCATTTGTGGAGTGGGGAACAGGCGGTTGGGACAATTTGGTGGAAGTGCTGAAAAACAACGGCTACTACTATTCCCAGTTGATGGTGGACAGCTATGGTCCCTCCACCACCTTGTTGATGCTGGGTGTCATTCTCGCTGTCCTCACCTTGCTGAAAACAGCCACCTATTTTGCAGGTTCAGCGTTCTTGATGCCTCTGCGTACAGGCATTGTGCGTGATATCCGCACAGACATCTACAAGAAGATTCTCTCATTGCCGCTTTCGTTCTTCTCAGAGGAACGCAAAGGCGACATCTTGGCACGTGTCAGCACCGATGTGAACGAAATAGACAGCAGCATCACCTCGTCGCTGGACATGATTATCAAGAATCCCATTTTCATCCTTGTCTATGTGGGCACCATGTTCGCGATGAGTTGGCAGCTCACATTGTTCACGCTGCTGGTCGTACCACTGTTGGCAGGAGGAATAGGACGCATTGGCAAGAAACTGAAACAGAGGTCACTTTACGCACAGTCAAAGTGGAGTGACGGCATCAGCCAGATAGAGGAAACCCTCGGAGGGCTTCGCATCATCAAGGCCTTCATTGCCGAACGAAAGATGGAAGACCGCTTCACAAAGGTGAACAACGAATACCGCGAAGCTTCCATGCGTGTGGCCATCCGCCAGTCGGCAGCCCATCCCGTGAGCGAATTTCTGGGCACCTGCATGATTGTCATAGTGCTGTGGTTTGGCGGCTACTTGATATTCTCGGGCAAGAGTCCCATTGATGCCAGCGGCTTCATCTACTACCTGGTCATCCTCTACACCACCTTGCAGCCCATCAAAGACCTCTCCAAAGCAGGCTACAGCATCCAGAAGGGACTTGCCTCCTTGGAACGCATCAACAAGATTTTAGGTGCCGAGAACAACATCAAGGAATGTGCCCATCCCAAGAAGATACAGACACTGAACGAAGCCATCCAGATAGACCACATCAGTTTTGCATACACAGAAGGACGAACCATCCTCCACGACATCAATATCACGATTCCGAAGGGAAAAACCATTGCCCTGGTGGGGCAGTCGGGTTCCGGCAAGAGCACGCTGGTAGATCTCATTCCACGTTATCATGATGTCTCCTCTGGAACGATTCGCATTGATGGCGAAGATGTTCGCAACCTCTCCCTGCACTCGCTCCGCAGCCTTATTGGTAACGTGAACCAAGAAGCGATACTTTTCAACGATACCGTGTTCAACAACATAGCCTTTGGCATGGAAAACGCCACACAAGAGCAAGTGGAGGCAGCGGCTCGCATCGCTAATGCACACGATTTCATCATAGAGATGGAACAAGGTTATCAAACCAACGTGGGTGATCGTGGATGCCGACTCTCAGGAGGGCAACGCCAACGTATTTCCATCGCCCGCGCCATCCTCAAGAATCCTCCCATCCTGATTCTCGACGAGGCCACTTCAGCCCTTGACACCGAAAGCGAACGTTTGGTGCAGGATGCTTTGGAGAAACTGATGAAGTCGCGCACCACCATCGCCATAGCCCACCGTCTGTCAACAATAAAGAACGCAGACGAAATCTACGTTCTTCATGATGGTCACATCGTGGAGTGTGGCACCCATGAGCAACTCATCACCGCCAACGGCTACTACAAGAAGCTCAATGATATGCAAGCCTTATAACCCCCTCACCTCACAATCCTATACCTTGCGCCGCCAAGTTCTTTGACGATGCCCTTTATTTCAAGGTCGAGAAGAATCATGCTGGCGCGTGCACAGGGGATATTGGCATCAATGGCAATCTGATTGATATGCTTGTTATCCACATTCCTCAGCACATTCACAAGCGTACGCTCTTCCTCAGTAAGGACGGGAAAGAGTTCCTGTTGGGTGGCTTTTTGTTGAGGCTTGTCACGCAGCGCGTTAGGCCACCCCATCGCATCCACCAAATCCTCCCCACTCATCAGCAGCTTAGCTCCATTCTGCTGAATCAGCCTGAGGCATCCAGCACAGGATTCATCATACACTCGCCCAGGAAAAGCAAACACATCACGATTGTAATCGTTAGCCAAATCTGCAGTAATCAGCGACCCCCCTTTCGCAGGACTTTCCACCACGACACAAGCATCGCACAACCCCGCCACGATGCGGTTCCGACTTACAAAATTCATCTTTTCGGGAGTCGTATGCGTCATGTACTCAGTCAGCAGTCCGCCCCCTTCACGCACCATTTCGATAGCCGTCTGGCGGTGCATCGACGGATAGATGGTGTCCAGCCCATGAGCCAACACACCAATCGTCGTCATCTTGTTGGCAAGCGCGGCCCTATGTGCACAGATATCAATGCCGTATGCCAAGCCACTCACCACCAACACATCAGGGCAGCACTGCTTCAGGCTTGCGATGAAATTATTGCAAATACCCCTTCCATACTCCGAACACCTGCGCGTCCCTATCACACTAACAATATGTGAGGCGTTCAGATGAGCTGTGCCATAGTAATAAAGCACCAAAGGAGCATCCTCGCACTCTTTCAACCTCTTTGGATAGTCAGGGTCATTCAGTGTGAGAACTTGCACCCCCTTCTGTTCCACAAAAACCATCTCCTGCTCAGCCAACCGCACAGCATCATCCATGCCATTCAGAGCCTCTACCAACCGTTCACTGGCATCTGGAATGCAATCAAGAATTTCCTTCCGATGCACATAAACTTCACCAGCCGACCCCATCGCCTCATAAAGCTTGCGAGCATTCAGCAAACTCAAGCCCCTCAACCTTGTCAAGGCAATCGCGTAGATAGATTCTTGGGCATTCATGGTTGCAGGAAGGGGGCAAACTTTTCATTCAACTCTTCACTCTCGGACAGTCTTCCGTCCACCAGGCACACCGAATCCACCTGAGCCCTGATGCACAATTTCATGTCAGTCAGACGGAAGATGTCTTGCATGAACACATATTTCAACCCATCTTTTTTGATCCAAAGCTTCGTCACATACTCGTCACCACTCCTCAACGGAACCTTGAACTGCATCGTCAGACGAGCCACCACAGCATCCGTACCCTGTTCGTGCAGACGGGCAAAACTGATGTCATGCGCCAGCAGAAACTCATGGCGACAGTGCTCTAGATAATGCTGATAGTTCGCATTGTTCACAATACCTTGCAAGTCACACTCATAGTCGCGCACCTTGTCCTTCAATTCAAAGATATAATTAGCCATCATCGTTATTTATTTACTTAACTTTCTGAAGTTATCGCTTCGCTCGAAGTAATCAAAGTAATCGGCGATAGTTTTCAATGCTGTTTCACTGTCCGTAACTATTGTCGTTAACTTCGAGCGAAGCGCTCACTTCGCTAACTTCGTTAACTTCAAAAACATACAACTTGCGAAACTTGAATTATTTAATATAAACTTTTTTGCAAAGATACGGAAAAAAAGCCTTACCTTTGCACAGAATTTGAAAAAATAACCAATTTTTATGGATAAACTAAGTTATGCATTAGGTTTGGGCATCGGTCAGCAACTCAAGCAGATGGGGCTCAAAGGCCACCTCGTGATCGAAGATTTTGCAGCATCCATCGCTGACGTGCTCGCAGACAACCCCTTGAAAGTGCCACATCAGGAAGCACAGCACATCGTCAACACCTTCTTCCAGAAACTGGAGGCAGAGCAAAATGCCGCCAAGGCAGAAGCAGGCAAGGCCGCCAAGGCAGAAGGCGCAACCTTCTTAGCAGAGAACGCCAAGAAAGACGGCATCATCGTGACCAAGAGCGGCTTGCAATACGAAGTGCTCACCGAAGGCACGGGACGGAAGCCCAAAGCCACCGACACCGTGCGCTGCCACTACGAAGGTCGCCTGCTCGACGGCACCGTGTTCGACAGCAGCTACAAGCGCAACGCCCCAGCCGACTTCGGCTTGCAACAAGTCATTGCAGGCTGGACAGAAGGTGTACAACTGATGAGCGAAGGTGCCAAGTATCGTTTCTACATTCCTTATAGGCTGGCTTACGGCGAAGGTGGTGCTGGTGCATCGATTCCTCCGTTCGCCACACTTATTTTCGATGTAGAATTGATCAAGGTGCTTTGAAAGGTAAAAGTGAAAAGTGAAAAATTTGCTACCGCGAGAGTTTTCCAACAACTGGCCTACAATCGCGGTAGCAAATTTTTCACTTTTTATTTTTCACATATCACTTTTTTCACTTTTCCCAAAATCCATGTCATCAACCACATCCTTGTTGTGGATGCTGTCAATGTAAAGCCAGTTGCCAGGGATGTAGAAGCGGCGGGTCTCGATGTGCATGACGAGGATGTGGAGACCTCGTGAGTCGATGCCAACCTGGAAGTGGAGCATCTTGCCGTCTTCATCCTTAGCGATGGACATTTGCAGGAGTTGAGGGTCGATTTGGTGAATGTCATCGCTGATTTCGTTGTGTTTGACACACTCGAAGCCCCAGTGTCCATGCACCTTTGAGTAGTGGTTCTTCACATGGTTGGAGAAGAGGCTCCACAGGTCGTCGGCCACCTTTCTGCGTTCCTCACCCAACACGGGGATGATGTAGTGGGTGGCATTGATGAGCATGCTGTCCGTCTTCTGCATGGCTCTGGAGAAGGAGACACAATTGTAATCCTCTTCTCCCATGGCGAAGCCTTCATCGATGGCGTATTTCCTCGCTTTCTGCTTCACATTCTTCTGCTTGGCAATGAAATCGTGTACCAGCCGTTCGGTTTCCTCAGGGGTGGTTTCCGCCTTACCAACCACTGTCGCTTCTTTGTGATAGGTCATCCAAGTGAAGGTTTCGGAGTTGTCGGTACTGTGGCAATCGTACCTGAAGAACTCGGGATACCAGCGGAAACTTTCACTAAATCCCTCTTTCTCTGCCCATTCGGGGATGGTGTCCTCCACCTCCTGCAAGGCAATGATGTATTGGGTGGTGTCCTTGCCATCGATGTGGGTGTCGTATTGATAGCATTTGACCGCAGTAGGGGCGTACTTCTCTATCAATGCTTTGACATTATCTTTGATGTAGTTGTTGATAGTTTCTTCATGTTCGATGATGCTGTCACCCACTTCACGATAATCCTTTTTGGTTCCTTTGACAGAATCGATGGTCACCGTGAAGTCATGCATCTTTCTTATATCCTCAGGATCCTTATGGAAGAAATGGGTGTCGTAGTACTCTGAATAGCCAGCAGAGTCGCTTGTTATGGTGTAACTCACGTCGTTTCCCAATGCTTGCACTCCTTCCATCAGCTCCATGAAGTTCTCGGGAGTTTTAACGAGCGGTGTCGTGCTGGGGGTGCATGCCCCAAGTGTGAGAATCAGTGATGCACTCAATACTATCTTTTTCATAAGTTTCTATTCTTCATTGGTTTCTAATTCGTTTAACAATTTGTTGTATCTGCCTCTCATCACTCGCTCTTCATCCTCAAAGCTCTTTCGATGATAAGCCTCATCCATATTGCAGACGTATGGCTTTTGTGTCATCTTATAATGGCGGTAGGAGGCAATCAGTTGGCATTGTTCATTGGTTTTGGGCGGAGTCAAGAAAATGGCCACTACACCAGCCACACAAGCAGCAGCCAACCAAGGCCAAATGATGCGGCTGTGCGCCTTCTTTTTGTTGACCTCCTTTGCCACCCTTTGCATCAGGCGAGCATTGAGGTCGGAGGGCATCTGAGGACGCTCCATCTCCTCCATGCTGATGGCTTCACGAAGGTTCACGTCCTTCTGCCGTAATGTGTCGATATTGTCCTCTTTCATGATTGTAATTTTTTGATGATTCCACAAAGCTTCTTTCTCGTTCGGCTCAGTTTCGAGGCGATGGTGGTGGGGATGGATTCGGTGACAAAAGCAATCTCTTTCAGACTCATCTCTTCGTAGTAAAACATGGTGATGATGGCTTTCTCGTCTGGTGGCAGATGCTTCAGAGCCGCTCTGATCAGTTGCACGGTTTCGGGGTTGGGATGTCCGAATGCCTCTTCCACTTCTGTCTCGGATAGCGCCTCCACCTCTTCCTCATAATCGTCGATATAGATTTTCAACGGTCGCTTGTGCCTCAGGAAGGTGATGGACTCGTTGTAGGCGATTCTCGAAATCCAAGTCTTGAGCGACGACTTTCCTTCATCGTACATCTCGATATTGCTGAAGACCTTGAGCATAACATCTTGATACACCTCCTCTGCATCTTCCATCTGTGGCACCATCCTCGACACCAGAGCGAAGACATCATTGCCATAACGCTCCAGCATGAGTTGCTGCGCTTGGGGGCTTTGTTTCCGCAGCCCCTGTATCATATTCAGTTCTGTTTCAGTCGCCATTTTTCTGAGGTCTTCTACTTCTATATACGATGGTCATGCCACAAACATTGCACAAATGAACGAAAATTATCAAAAAAGTTTCATCCTTTTTTCCTCCGAGACGACATGAGGCAATGTCTAAATGAGGCTTTCTCTGTATCATAAAAACGGTGTGAGTCACACCGCCTTGGCGGTCTGAGTCACACCATCGAGGTGGTCTGAGTCAGACCGCTTTTGGGGACAAAAGTATAGCCTATGCTTGGTATGCTTGTACCTCTCGCATGACTCGTAGGAAGTTTCCTCCCCAAATCATCTGTATCTGTTCTTCGGTGTAGCGTTGACGGAGGAGGTGTCGGGTGAAGTTGATGAGTTCGCTGGCTGAGGCGCAACCTCGGATGCCTCCGTCGCCGTCGAAGTCGGTGCCGATGCCTACGTGCTCGATGCCCATGATGTTGACCATGTGGTTGAGGTGTTCGATGGCGTCGAGGATGGTGGCTTCGGTCACGCCCTGGGTGGGTGAGTCAAAAGAACGAAGCACATTTTGTGGATTGTAATCGACGGAATTTTTCACTAAGAAACCATGATAGATTGTCACCTGCGCCACACCGCCTGCATGGGCAAGGGCACGAAGCTGAGCGTCGGTGAGATTGCGTGGATGGTCACACAGGGCACGTGCTGACGAGTGGCTGCACACGATGGGGGTCTTGCTCAGGCGGAGGGCGTCGTAGAAACTGTCTTCGGAGGCGTGGCTGAGGTCGACCATCATGCCTACGCGGTTCATCTCGGCGATGACTTGTGTGCCGAAGTTGCTCACGCCTCCGTGTTCGTGGTTGCCTCGGGCGGAGTCGCAGAGGTCGTTGTCGCCGTTGTGACAGAGGGTCATGTACACCACCCCACGCTTGCGGAAGGCTTCGACGTTGCGGAGGTCTTTGCCGATGGCATAGCCGTTCTCAATGCCCAGCATGATGGCTTTTTTCCCTCGTGCCTTCAGTTGCCACAGGTCATCGGGTGTGTAGGCAATGTCGAGGGCTGTGCAGTTTTGGGCAGCCATCTCTTCGATTTGGGTGAGTATCTGATGGGTTTTGGCGGTGGCGTTCTCTAAGGATGCTTGGTCGCGTTCTTTTTGCTCGAGGTATGCCACCATGATGGTAGCATCAAGGTGTCCTTCTGTCATCTTGTGGAGGTCGACGAGTATCTTGGGGTCGCGCGATGCGAAGTTGATGCCTTGGGGGAAGAACATGGGGGTGTCGCAATGGCTGTCGAGGGTGAGCATCTTGGCGTGCAGCTGCTTGGCTTGCTTGAACTCGGTGCTTTCCCGGATGAGCCATTGGAAGATAGGGAGCATTTCATGGGAGCCTCTGAGGACATAGGTTTCGGGATGCCATTGTACGGCAAGGATGGACTTGAACTCGTTGCTTTCGATGGCTTCGATGATGCCGTCGGGGCTGAGGGCGGCGACTCGGAGGTTGGGGGCTGGCTCTTTGCAGGCTTGGTGATGGAAGGAGTTGACGGCTAATGTTTCGCCAAATAACCTTGCGAGGATGGTGCCTGGGGTGAGTGTCACCCGATGGGAGGGATAACGGCGGTCTTCATCTTGGCTGTGTTTGATGCGAGTGCCTTCTTTTTGGGTGTAGATGTCTTGATAGTTGGTGCCTCCAAGGGCTGCGTTGATGGTCTGGATGCCTTTGCAGATGCCCAGCATGGGGATTTGGCGGTCGTAGGCCAGACGTGCCAAGAGCAGTTCCTGACGGTCGCGCTCGGGGGTGATGGCGTGCAGTTCTTTGATGGGTTCTTCTCCTAACAACAGGGGGTTGATGTCGCCTCCGCCACTGAAGAGGATGCCGTCAAGACGGTCTAACAGTTCGCCCAGCTGTTGGACTTCCTCGAAGGGGGGAATGATGAGGGGGATGCCGCCAGCCTTTAGCACTGACTGGTAGTAACCTTCAGCCAGTGTGCAGGTCTCTTTGTCGTAGTTGCCTGTGATGCCGATGACGGGGCGTGTTTCCTGTGTATGGAATTTGCTGTTCAGTTGATGGTATGTGCCCATCCAGTCGAAACTGTTCATGGTGTCTTGTTTTTTAGGTGGCGGCTTCGTATTTTTACTTTTTCTTTTTCTTCTTGGAGAATGTTTCGTAGAAGGGTTGTGACTCTACTTGACCTTCGAAGAATTTTGCCCATTCGGCTGCTCCTTTCGGGCCTCTGGCTGCAGTGTAACCTCGTTCTTCACGCGAGGGCTTGGCTGCTGCCCCACGCACCATTCCGTTTCCTTTCTTTCCTTTCTTTTCTTCGAAGGAGCGGTCTCGACGGGCACCGCGCTCCCCACGACGGTCAACGCGGCTGGTGCGTTCGCCTCTGACGGAGCGGAAGCGTTCCTTGTCTCGTCCGCCATCTCCCTTGCCGTGGTCTCTCTGACCTTCTGCCTGATCTGTCACTTCCACGTTCACGCGCCTGCCATCGAAGTCGGTGCCGTTGAGTACATCAAGCACGGCTTGGGTCTGTGGTTCTGGCACTTCGAAGAAGGAGTAGTTTTGCATGAGGTCGATGCGGCCAAGGTCGATGTGCTGTCCTTGTGCCACACGGTTGATGAATCCCATGAAGACTTTGGGGTTGATGCCGTCTTTCTTGCCGAGGTTGATGAAGAGACGGGTGTAGCCAGCTTCTGCTGTGCGGTTGCGGCTGCCTCCACGGTCGCGACTGCGCTCTCTGCGTCCATGCTTTTCGCCGTCGAAGTTTTTTTCTTTCTTGCCACGTTCTGACTTTTCTGAGGGCTGGATGATTTCGGGGGCGTTCTTGTAATAGTTGAGGAAGGTGTTGAACTCCATCGACACCATGCGTTTGATGAGGTCTTCCTTTTCCATCATGTCGAACTTGCGATACACTTCGGGGAGGAAGGGGGCTATCTCTTCTTCATCCACCTCTACCTTCTCTATATCGTCAATCACCTTATAGAGCTGCTTGGCGCAAATTTCTTGACCTGTGGGCAGGATGCCTGGCACAAACTTTTTCTTGATTTGGTTTTCGATGTCACGCACTTTCCGTTTCTCTTTCACATGGATGATGGAGATGGAGGTGCCGGAACGTCCTGCTCGACCTGTTCGACCCGAACGGTGGGTGTAACTCTCGATATCGTCGGGCAAGCCGTAATTGATGACGTGGGTCAGTTCGTCCACATCCAAACCACGGGCAGCCACATCGGTGGCAACCAGTAGCTGTACGCGATGTTGGCGGAACTTCTGCATGGTGAGGTCGCGTTGTGCTTGAGAGAGTTCGCCATGCAGAGACTCTGCGTTATAGCCGTCCTTGATGAGTTTGTCGGCTATCTCTTGTGTCTCCATGCGTGTGCGGCAGAAGATGATGGCATAGATTTCGGGGTAGTAGTCGGCCACACGTTTGAGCGCGTTGTACTTGTCGCGCGCGGATACCATATAATATATGTGGTTGACGTGCTCGGCTCCTTCGTTGCGGCTGCCTACCACAATTTCCTTGGCATCGTGGAGGTAGTTTTTCGAAATGCGTTCTATCTCCTTGCTCATGGTGGCAGAGAAGAGCAACGTGTTTCGCTCGGCTGGCACACCTGCCAAGATGGTGTCAATGCTCTCCGAGAAGCCCATGTTGAGCATTTCGTCGGCTTCATCCAGCACGACGTTCTCTACTGTTCCCAGTTTCGCCACGCCTCGTTCCATCAAATCCACCAAACGACCTGGCGTAGCGACAATCACTTGCACTCCTTTCTTCAAGGCACGAATCTGTGGCTCGATGCTTGCACCGCCATATACAGCCAGGACGTGCAGTCCTTTGATGTACTTGGAATAGTCTTTCAGGTCATCGGTAATCTGCAAGCACAGCTCGCGTGTGGGTGCCATGATGATGGCTTGCACTTCGGTACGTTCGGTGTCTATTTTCTGCAATACAGGTAAACCGTATGCCGCTGTTTTGCCTGTGCCCGTTTGGGCGAGTGCCACCACATCGTTGTTGTGACCCAGAAGATAAGGTATCACTTTCTCCTGCACTGGCATGGGGTTCACATAGCCCATCTCTTGAATCGCTTTCAGAATCTCTCCTGAGACACCCAGTTCTTCGAAGGTGGAACCTGTCTTCAAGAAGGCGTTTTCTACTGTCGATTCTGCTTCGGCTGTTTGTTCCACATCTGTCTGTGGCAGCTCTTGTTCCATGTTAGACAATTCGTTGTCCATAGTTTCTTGTAAGTTTTTATTTTCTTCCATAATATGTTGCAAATTCTTTACTTATCGAGTTGTTAAAACTTTGACAAACTTCGGCAGCCAATGCCTGGCCGTGGGCGATGATGCGATTCCATTGTTCTTCTGTGGTGGAAGCGATGTCGTTGCGGCCAATGCCTTCCTTCATGAGACCGAAGACGATGCCTGCGTTGAAGTTGTCGCCTGCTCCAATGGTGGAGACCGTTTCTATCTTGTTGACTTGATATTTTTTCGTCACGCTGGGCGAGAAGAGGCTGATTTCACCATCGGCATCGGTGCAGAGCATCTGGCGGCAGTGGTAGCGCACCTCCTGCCGATAGGCCTTTTCGGGGTCGGACAGTTTGAACATATTTTGGAAATCTTCTGTCGAGCCACGCACGATGCTGGCATACTCAAAGTTCTCCAAAATGGTGGAGTACAACTTAATGGCTTCTGATGCATGGGAGGAACGGAAGTTGATGTCATAATAAATCAGAGCTTCACGCTGGGTGGCATATTCGAGAAACTCCTTCACCTTGTTTCTCAACACAGGATTGAGTACAAAATAGGAACCCATCATGACGATATCGTCCTTGTGCACTTCTGGCCATTCCACATCGAGCCGCGCCTTGGGGTAATCCTTATAGAACGTGTACTCGGCATCGTTACGCTCGTTCAAATAAGCAAGCGAAATGGCGGTGCGACCATCCTCGTACACACACACGCAGGAGTCATCCACCCCGTTATCATTCATAAATTGTTTTATGATGCTGCCAACCTTATCATTCCCCGTTTCGGTAATCATGGTAACTGGCACACCCAATCGTCCCAACGAGATGATGCCGTTGAAGGTTGAACCACCAGGCACAGCTGCCGTTGGCTGTTCATTTTTGAAGATGATGTCGAGGATGGTTTCCCCGATGCCGATTACTTTTCGCATATATTCTTCTTTCTAATCTATATGATAGCGGTTACCACACGTTTTGATGTGTCATGATGGTGCCACTACTTGAAAATCAATGTTGTCAATTTGGCTTCGTCAAATATCTCTTGTGCCACTTCCTGTAACAGTTGTGGTGTGAGTTCTTTCAGATGAGCAAAGGTGTCTTCCATCCCCTCAAACTTGTTGTAGTGCAGGAATGACTTTGCTGTGTCAAGCGCATAGTTTTCGAAGTTGTCGCAAGCTACACCTATCTGCCCCTTGATTTGCTTCAACGCTGCCTTGAACTGCCGTTCGGTCAAGGGGCTGTTCATCAACTTGTCCAATTCTCGACGCACGATGCGCAGACACTTCTCCACATCTTCTGCATCGCAACCGAAATAGATGGCCCACGTAGAGGTATCAGTATAGTTGGTCAGCGTGCTCTCTGCCATATAAACCAATCCACTGTGTTCTCTCAGCGCAACATTCAGCCGCGAGTTCATCCCAGGTCCTCCCAAGATATTGTTGAGGAAGTAGAGAGCAATCCGTCTGTCATCCTTCGCTCCGTATGCTGCACGCCCCACCATCACATGGGCTTGATGGGTACCCCTCTCTTCCGTGTAAATGCCTGGCAGGCTCTCCACGCTCTCCGAATCCTCCATAGAATCCAAGCAATCCGAACTTGTTGCCACTTCTGAAAGTTCCTGTCTTCCGAAATCCTCCTGACTTTCTGATGCACCAGCTTTCACGATGTTCTTCCCCACCACTCGCGTCACCTGTTCGAACGTCATATCGCCAAAAACAAAGAACACCATCTTGTTGGGTTGATACAACCTTTTTGTGAAGCGAAGCGCATCCTCCCTCCTAAACTTCCGTACGTTCTCCGCTGTTCCTAAAATGTCGTGCCCAAGGCTATTTCCTTTGTAGATGAGGTCTTCAAAACGGTCAAAGATAAGGTCGGCAGGCGTATCGTTGTAACTCTCAATCTCATCCACGATCACCTCACACTCCTTGTCCATCTCATGTTGTGGGAAAGTGCTGTGGAACACGATGTCGAAAATCAGTTCTGCTGCCCGCTCGAAATGCTCCTTCATGAAAGCGGCATACACCACGGTCTCCTCCTTGTTGGTGTAGGCATTGAGGTCGCCACCCACAGCCTCCATTCGATTGATGATGTGCCATGCCTTCCTCTTCTCCGTCCCTTTGAACATCATGTGCTCGCAGAAGTGCGCCATGCCCTCCTCTCCACCTTCTTCATCCCTTGTCCCAGCATCAATGCTGATGCCACAATACGCCACATTTGTCGGTGACGCAACATGGATAAGTCGCAACCCATTCTCAAACTCATGCATCCGAGCCGTTTCCTTCCCTCCTCTCATCTTTTCCTTCTCCCTCAGATATACCTGTCTTCCCATTACCTTCTATTCAATAGACCATCAATCCCACCAATCCACACAACAGAATCATCAGAATCGGATGAATCTTATACAATCTTGTTCCCACAAAGGCGAACAGGAAAATCACAACACTCAAGGTGAACACAAAAGGAGATTCAGTAGGCGAACCAAAGTTCTCCTTCGACATCAGCATCAAAGCTGCTGCCAACAGAAGTCCCACAATCGTCGGTCGTAAAGAGCCAAAAATGTCATTGGACACCTTCGACCTACCATGCTTGATGAGGAATCTGCTGATGCTCACCATCAAGATGAACGGCAACCATATCACGCTCAACGAAGCCAAGACCGCACCCAGCACCGCAGCCCAAACAGGGAAACCAGCATGGATGACTGCCGTATAACCCGTATAAGTGGCACAATTGATGCCAATGGGGCCAGGAGTCGATTGGCTCACAGCCACGATGTCCGTAAACTCCTTCACCGTCAACCAATGGTATTTGTTCACCACCTCGTCTTGTATGAGCGACAGCATCGCATAGCCACCTCCAAAATTGAAGATGCCTATCTTGGAAAAGACGTAGAAAAGTTGTAAAAAAATCATTTTGTTAGTTGACCATAAATAAAGCCACCCACACCAGCGGCAAGAATACACCAAATGGGAGATACACCCAAAGCCACAATCAGCAGTGCACAAACCAATGGAATCCACCAATTATATTTGTTCAGCTTCGCCTTTTTCGCCATGCTGAAGCATGGAGCCAAAATGAGCGCCACCACGCAGGGACGTACACCCATGAAGATTTTTTCCACATAGATATTGTTCTTGAAACTCTGGAAAAACATGGCTATCAGCAAGATAGAGATGATAGAGGGAAGGGCAACGGCCAAGGCACCTACGATGCCACCCTTCACACCCCTCAACTTAAAGCCAATGTGCGATGCCATATCAATGGCAAAGAGTCCAGGCGTGCTCTGCGCCACCACCAGCGTGTCCATGAATTCCTCCTTGTCCAGCCAGTGTTTCTTGTCCACCACCTCCTTCTCCATGATTTGTACCATGGCATAACCTCCTCCGAGGGTGAAACTGCCTATCTTGGCAAAGGTGAGGAACATCTCTGTACAGATTCCCATGCTCGCTTGGTTCCAGATATTCTATGCTTTCTATATATAGAAATGGAGTTGCTATAGCTCTTCCATCCTATTTCACTCTCTCTTCCACCCACTTCCGTGCGTTCACAAAGGCTTCAATCCAAGGAGTCACCTCGTCACTCTTCCTGTCAGCAGGATAGTTTGCTTCCTGCCAAGGGAAGATGGCACGCTCCAAGTGAGGCATCATGGCGAGGTGACGCCCATCAGCCGAAGCGATACCTGCCACGTCGTAAGTAGAACCGTTCGGGTTGCCAGGGTAGCCAGAATAATTGTATTTTGCCACGATATTGTACTCGCTTTCAGCCTTTGGCAAACGGAAGTTACCCTCGCCATGAGCAACCCACAAACCCAGTTTGCTGCCACTCAGCGAGCCAAACATCACGGATTGGTTCTCAGGAATCTGCAGCGTCACAAACTCGCTCTCGAACTTATGGCTCACGTTATGCAGCATCTGTGCATAGTCCTTTGCATCGGTTACGGCATGGTTGTGATTGAGCAGACCTAATTCCACCATCAATTGGCACCCGTTACAGATGCCCAGTGACAGCGTATCCTTACGAGCATAGAAAGCATCAAGGGCAGCCTTCGCTTTAGGGTTAAAGAGGAAAGCACCAGCCCATCCCTTCGCGCTGCCTAATACGTCAGAGTTGGAGAAACCACCGCAGAACACTATCATGTTGATGTCTTCCAACGTCTCGCGGCCGCTCACAAGGTCGGTCATCATCACATCTTTCACGTCGAAGCCTGCCAAATAGAGTGAATAAGCCATTTCGCGTTCACCATTGGTTCCCTTCTCACGGATGATGGCTGCTTTGATGCCCGTGCGTTCACGACGGTCAGCACTGATGCCGTACTGTGCCAACTTACCTGTGAACGAGGCTGGGAATAGATGCTCGATAGGCTGTTTCTTGTAATTCTCGAAACGCTCCTTCGCCATACCGTTGAACGACTGTTTCGTGTCGAGGCGGTAAGAAGTGCTGTACCAAATGTCACGCAGTTTGTCAATATCGAAATAACGATTACGTCCACCTTTCTTCACCACAATCTCACGTTCGGCTATTGGCTGTCCGATTTCCACAAAGCCAACACCTACCTTGTTCAGCAGATTCTCCACAGCCTTCTTGTCAGCGTTCTTCACCTGAATCACCACACCGGGATTCTCAGCGAAGAGCAACTTCACAGGGTCGTTCTCCATGATGCCGTTGAGGTTCACTTTAATACCTCCCTTCTGGTTGGCAAAGGTCATCTCCAACAAAGTGGTGATGAGACCACCAGCACTGATGTCGTGACCAGCCAGCAGAAGTTCTTCTTTCACCAACTCCTGCACAGCCAGAAAAGCATCGCGGAAGTACTCGGGGTTCTTCACCGTAGGCACATCGCTGCCCACTTTGCCGAGACTCTGGGCAAATGCAGAGCCACCCAACTTCAGCGTGTCGAACGAGAAATCGATATGATAGAGAGTCGTGTCGGTATCGTTCATCAGCACAGGACTCACCACCTTCTTCACGTCGCTCACCTCACCGCCAGAGGAAACAATGACGGTTCCCGGCGAGATAATCTTGCTGCCGTCAGGATATTTCTGTGTCATCGACAGAGAATCCTTACCCGTCGGCACGTTCACCTGCAAGGCACAACAAAAGTCGCTCAGAGCCTGCACACCCTCATACAAACGTGCATCCTCACCCTTCTGCGAACGGCAAGGCCACATCCAGTTGGCCGACAGGCTTACAGAGTCAAGACCCTCTGCCATGGGTGCCCAAACAAGATTCGTCAACGACTCTGCCACAGAAAGTACAGAACCAGCTTTCGGGTCAGCCAAACCAGCCTGTGGTGCATGACCAATCGCCGTGGCAATACCCTTCTCACCACGATAGTCGAGTGCCACTACACCGCAGTCGGAAAGCGGCAACTGAATCTCGCCCTGACATTGCTGACGGGCAATCTTGCCCGTCACCGAGCGGTCCACCTTGTTCGTCAGCCAGTCCTTACAAGCCACAGCCTCCAGCTGCAGTACATTCTCCAGATATGTCTCTATCTCCTTATACGAATACGCCACATCCTCATACTTCCTCTCCACAGATTCATCCGTCATCACCGTCTTGGGCGAGTGGCCGAACATCTGTGCCACGTCCAAGTCGAACGGACGCACCCCATCACCCTGCTGGAAGGCAAAGTGGGCATCGCCCGTCGTTTCGCCCACCACATACAGCGGTGCCCTTTCGCGCTCCGCAATCTTCCTTACATGGTCAATGTGCTTCTCATCTATCAGCAAGCCCATACGTTCCTGACTCTCGTTGGCAATAATTTCCTTAGAGCTGAGCGTCTGATCGCCAATGGGCAATTTCGTCATGTCGATAAGGCCGCCACACTCTTCCACCAGCTCAGAGAGGCAATTCACGTGACCAGCCGAACCGTGGTCGTGGATGCTCACCACAGGATTCACCTCCTCCTCACACAGCGCGCGGACAAGGTTGTTCGCCCGCTTCTGCATCTCAGGATTGGCGCGCTGAACAGCATTCAACTCGATGCCCGATGAATAGCGCCCCGTATCCACAGAAGACACACTACCTCCACCCAAGCCGATGCGGTAGTTGTCGCCACCCACCACAACAATCTTATTGCCCTTCACAGGAGTACCCTTCAGACAGTCACGCTTCGTGCCGTAGCCAACGCCACCAGCCAACATAATCACCTTATCATAGCCATACTCCTCCTTCACATCCCCCTGCTGCTCCGCATGCTCAAACGTCAACACGGAACCACAGATAAGCGGCTGACCAAACTTATTGCCAAAGTCAGAAGCACCATTAGATGCCTTAATCAAGATTTGTTCGGGAGTCTGATATAGCCACTGACGGATAGGAAGAATCTCTTCCCAAGGACGAATATCTCCCTCTTTGTCCGATTTAGTCCACTTCGGATAACTGTGTGGCTGGCTGGGTGCCACACCATTGCGTGGATAACTGGTCATATACACCGCCGTTCCAGCAATAGGCCATGAGCCGACACCACCACCCATACGGTCGCGAATTTCACCACCCGTGCCCGTGGCAGCACCATTGAATGGCTCCACCGTCGTTGGGAAGTTGTGTGTCTCAGCTTTCAGCGAAATGACCGACTCAATATCCTTCACCTCAAAATAGTCGCTTGTCGAGTGGTCAGCAGGAGCAAACTGCTCCACCACAGGACCTTGACTGAACGCCACGTTATCCTTATACGCCGAAAGTATCTTGTTGGGATTCTCCTGCGTAGTCTTCTTAATCATTTGGAAAAGCGAACTCTCTTTTTCTTTGCCATCGATGATGAACGTGCCACCAAAAATCTTGTGGCGGCAGTGTTCAGAGTTAATTTGAGCAAAGCCAAACACCTCAGAGTCCGTCAACTTTCTGCCCAACTGACCCTCCACCTTGTGCAGATACTCTATTTCCTCAGGTGAAAGGGCAAGACCCTCCTGCTCGTTATACTCCTCCAGATTCTCGATGTACAAGATGGGAGCAGGTTCGATGTTCACCGTAAAAATGTCCTGATCAAGGCCTTTATACATACGTTGCAACATCGGGTCATGCTCCGCATCCTCCCCCTCCACAGGGAAATACTCCTCAATACGTTGCACGCCCTGGATGGCCATGTTCTGTGTGATTTCCACGGCATTCGTGCTCCAAGGCGTAATCATCTCACGACGGGGACCGACAAAATAGCCCTTCAAATTATCTTCACTCTCAAGTTGGGCTTCACCATAAAGCCAGCATAGTTCTCGGGTTTCATCAGCCGACAGTTCGCCACCCACCTGAGTGGCTATCACGCTCTGCGCTGGTGTTCTGAAAAAATAAATCATAACTTACGTAAGAAAATTGATGCTGCAAAGATACGACTTTTTCACCGAACACCCCAACAAAAAACCGCTAACTTCCTGAAAAGAGGCTAAAAAATAAGAATTAGGAGGTAAGAATTTAGAAAAGTACTCTGCTCGTTAGCTCACATTCTTTCTTAACTCTTAAATGGCTACACTGAGCCAAAGGTTCTTGATTGGCTACTAAAGGTTCTTAATTGGCTACATCAGAAGCAGATGTTGAGTGTTTCCCACGGTGGGGTGGCTGGATGCCGATGATGAGGGTGGCCGCGAGGGTGAACGTCTTCATGGGCTTTTTCTTGCCACATGCCACCCTGCTTGCCACGTGTCGATTACTTGGCTATCCTCTTGTCTGTCCCTTGGGTGTCCATCACTCCATCACTTGGCTATCCTGCCGCCACACAGTGAGCTAACCCCTTCGCAGGTGTCGTCAATGAGGGTTTGGAGAAGAGCGAAGGTTAAAAGTGTTAAATGTTGGGGGAACTTAACTATTGCAGGGGTGTGAAAAATGTTGTACCTTTGTGCCCCAATAGTGCCCGAGCCACCGTGGAGGCTGCCGTGGCTGCTGTTGCAGAGGCTATGGTTTCATTTCTCATTTATCGAAACATTTCTTAGGAATGCTGCGAGTTGTGCGACGGCACGGGCGCGGTGGCTGATGTTGTTTTTGATGTCGTTGCCAAGTTCTGCGAATGTCTGGGTGTAACCTTCGGGAACGAAGATGGGATCGTAGCCAAAACCGCCAGTGCCTCGCTTCTCGGGGATGATATGACCCTCGACGATGCCATCGAAATAGTGGGCTTCTCCTTCGTAAAGTAGGGCGATGCAAGTACGAAAGGAGGCTTTCCAACCTATGTCATCGGATGGGAATGCCGCCAGCTTTTCGAGCAGGACATCCATGTTTGCCTCATCTTTGGTGGGTTCATCACGATGTCCATGCATGGCCGCATAGCGGGCTGAATAAACGCCAGGCTGGCCGCCTAATGCTTCCACTTGCAGTCCTGAGTCGTCGGCAAAGCAGTTGAGTCCGAAGTGTTCCTTCACGTAGTGGGCTTTCTGCATGGCGTTCTCGCGGAAGGTGGCACCCGTTTCGGGAATATCGACGTTGCAGCCTATTTCTTTTAGGCTCTTGATTTCAAACTTGTCGGCTAAGATGGCATGTATTTCCTCCAGCTTATGTGCGTTGTTGCTGGCAAAAACTAAGGTATTCATAAATTTTGTTATTTAAGTTAAAAACAAAAAAACTAAAAACTATAAGCTAAAAGTTAGAAGTTAAAGTTCAAGTTAAAGTTCGCTCTGCCTCCTGTTGACAGAACATTCTCTCACTTTTAGTTTTTAGTTTTAATTTTTTATCTATCATTTATCATTTAGGCGAAGCCGCTGCGAATTTAGCACTTTTCTTTTACACTTGTTAGCATTTTTCCACTATTTTTTGTGTTTTTTGTCACTTTTTGAAGTTTTTGTTTGACAAAGAGAAAAAAAAGGCATACTTTTGTTTACAATTTGCTGAAGAAAACTTGAAAAGACTGATAAAAAAAGCTGAAAAGAATGGAAAAAATTGATAAGCTTGACAAGCAGATCATGGAGATTATCTCTTCTAACGCCCGTATCCCATTCAAGGATGTGGCAGCCGTGTGTGGCGTTTCTCGTGCAGCGATACACCAACGTGTGCAGCGTCTCATCGACACGAATGTCATTGTGGGTTCTGGCTATGTCATCAACCCTAAGAGCCTTGGTTACAACACTTGCACGTATGTGGGCATCCGTTTGGAGAAGGGTTCGATGTACTCACGCGTGGTGGGCGAACTGAAGAAGATTCCCGAGATTGTGGAGTGTCACTACACCACGGGTCCTTACACGATGCTGGTGAAGTTGTATGCTCGCGACAACGAGCAGTTGATGGATTTGCTGAACCGCAAGATTCAGGGCATCACGGGTGTCGATTCCACCGAAACGCTCATCTCGCTCGACCAAAGCATCAAGAAAGAGGTGCCCATCTGTGTGACGGATAACCTTGAAGAGAAGATTCAGAAAGGTGGAAAGGCCAAGATTATCTTGGATGAGGACGAATAGAAGTGCGAAACCGCCATCACTTAAGGTGTCGCGAGTGCTGTTGTTTCTCGTCAAACACCTTGAACGCATAGCCCTCTTGTTGCAACCATTCGATGCAGCGTGGGAGGGCTATTTTTAGTTTGTCTATGCTGCGGAGTGAGTCGTGGAAGGTGATGATGGAACCGTTTTGGGCATAGTTCTTCACGTTGTTGAACACATCGTTGGCTGTGAGCCGCTTGGAGTAGTCGCGTGTGAGCAAGTCCCACATGATGATGGTGTAGTGCCGTCGCAGGTGGATGTACTGTGAGTTGGTCATCCATCCGCGTGGAGGGCGGAACAGGTTGGTGTGTATCAACATATCTGCTTCGTTGGCGTTGCGCAGATAGTGGCGGCTCGACACTGTCAGCCCCCCCAGATGGTTGAAGGTGTTGTTGCCCAAACGGTGGCCATGCGAACGTATCAGTTCGAAGAGTTCAGGATACTTCCTCACGTTGTCGCCTACCATGAAGAAGGTTGCTTTCACCCCATAGTGATCTAATGTCTCTATCAGCCAGGGAGTCGATTCGGGAATGGGTCCGTCGTCGAAGGTCAGATACACAGCCTTCTCCGTCGGATTCATTCTCCAAATCGCGCTGGGATAGAGCCAGCGTAGCCACTTGATGGGTTGTTCAATAATCATAAAATTTAATTAAGAGTTAAAAACTAAAAACTAAAAGTGAAAGGATGTTCTGTCAACGAGAGTCAAAAGTAACTTTCACTTTCACTTTTAGTTTTTAGTTTAGCTGCACGCCAGTGTTGTCACACTTGGACACGAAGGCTGCATAGAGTGCCTGAAGGTCATCTTCCATCTTCTTGGCTTGCTTCTGATAGTCAGCGGCGTTCTTTGATTTCGACTCGCCCAGTTTGACATACACCTCCTGTATGTTCATCAGCGAGTAAATCTCGCTGTAGCAGTCGCGGAAGTCGTTGCGGAAGTAGGTGTCGTTGAGTGACAGATACCATGCCACATATTCTTTAGACTTCTTTGCCAAGGTGCTGAGGATGGCTTCTGCTTGCTCGGGTTTGCCACAATCGATGTAGGCATTCACGAGGTCAAGCGATGAACTGCTCATGGAGTGAGGCACATTGTAGGAGGGTATTTCTGTCTCGCATTTCTCCAGTGCCTTCAAGGCTTTGTCCAGCTTGCCTTCCTTCACAAGGCGTGTGATGAGGGTGGCGAACCAGCGACGGTGTGTGAAGCACATACGCAGGGTTGTCTCGTCGAGGTAGAGTCCTGGTTGCTTCAAGTTGCCGTAGCGGTACTTGTTCATCATGTTGTCGTACATCTTGTCTGTGTCAATCACCGAACGCACGATGCCGTAAGAGGTGATTTCGTTTTCGGGGAAGACGAACGGACTGATGCGCCATGCCATACCTTCCTGGATGAAGTGACGCCAAAGGTTGCCGAAGTTGCTGGCACCCACGGTGGTGGACATATAGAGTGGCCGCGAGAAGTTCGATTGTGCAATCATCTCCAGCATCATGGCGAAGCTCTTCGTCACGCGTCCCTGTCCCTTCAAGCTGATAACCATTTGGTCGGGGATGGAGTCATTAGGAATGAGCATACCTGAACGCTTCACGGCTTCCTTATCTACTGTCACGTAGAGTGTGTCGCTTGGGAAACAAGCAGGAATGCTCTTCACGAGGTCAAGTTCTGTGTCTGACAAACCTTCATACTTTTGGAGTATGAACTTCTGGATGGCATTCTTCAATTCAAAGGGGTTCTCGCCCCACAGACGCTTTGCCATCGCCGAATCTTGTTCTGCCACTTGACGAATCACGTCTTTGATGGTCAAGCCTTCCCCCAGTTCGGGATTTACGTCAATCATCTCGTTCTTGCCCGCTGTGTATTGGTAGCGGCTCCAGCTGATGGGCAGCGGACTTGACTGTCCTTCACCCTCGTAGGCAGGACGCTTCATCTGGTCGATGTACCAGTCGGTTTGCAGGTAGGAGAGGTTGCACACACGTACATCCGTGCGGTTGCCCTCTGTATCTTCGTTATACCACAAGGGGAAGGTGTCGTTATCTCCGTTCGTATAGATGACACCATCGTGGGGAATGGTCTCCAGATAGTTCAGGCCGAAGTCGCGACAAGCATAACGGTCAGAGCGGTCATGGTCATCCCATGTTTGACTCACCATCTGCAATGGCACGGCAATGGCTGGCACCAGTCCCACACAAGCTGCCACAATGGCTGCCACGCGTGGATTCATCTTGCCACCCAGCCACTTGCCCAGCAGCTCATAGATGGCAGCGATGCCCAAACCGCACCAGATGGCAAATGCATAGAACGAACCTGCATAGGCATAGTCACGTTCACGGGGCTGTGAAGGTGTCTGGTTCAAATAGATAACGATGGCGATGCCTGTCATGAAAAAGAGGAAGAACACCACCCAGAACTGCTGGATGCCCTTGCGGTCGCGGAATGCTTGCCAGAAGAAACCCAGCAAGCCGAGCAGGAGGGGCAGACAATAGAAGACATTGTGTCCCTTGTTCTCTTTCAAGTCAGAGGGCAGCATATCTTGATTGCCCAAGCGTGCATCATCAATGAGCGAGAAACCTGAAAGCCAATTGCCATGCTCCAGTTCGCCGTTGCCTTGTATGTCGTTCTGACGGCCAGCGAAATTCCACATGAAGTAGCGCCAGTACATGAAGTTCATCTGGTAAGAGAGGAAGAAGCGTATGTTGTCTATCTGCCCTGGTATCTCCACCGTGCGCGACTCATGTCCTGGTATCTTATACTCCACGGAATGGGTGGTCACGCCGCCCAACCAAGATTCATAGTCCTGTGGGTGACGATTGTCATCACTGTAGATGCGGGGGAAGAGCAGACACTGGTTCGTGGGATATTTGAGTTTATCCTTCGTGCGTACCAAGATATACTCGTCCTGTTCGCTCTCGTCTTTCTTCGCCTTTCGCTGATAAACAGGTGCCCCCTTCTCGGTGGCATACACCAGACGACCCTCGCCATCCTCTTTTACCTCTGGTTGCGATTTGTAGGTCTGACCAAAGAACAATGGACGATCTCCATATTGTTCACGCCCCAGATACTCACCCAATGTGAACACGTCTTCTGGTGAGTTCTGATCCATTGGCGGGTTGGCTTCCGAACGGATGACGATGACAGCGTATGAGCTGTAACCCACCGTCATCAGCGTCATGCAGAGGATGGCGGTGTTAAGAATGCGCGGTGTGGCTTTCTTCGTAAAGAAGAGCACACCAGCGATAACTGCCAACACAATGACACCCACCACTACCGATGCGACACCAAAGCCATAGAAGGGGATGCCAAGGAAGGCTGTGCTCACCAAGAAGGAGATGTACATACGATTTTCGTTCTTGGCTTTCGTCGTTTCCCACAGTGCCCAGACGAGGCTGGCTGCCAAGAGCAGCAGATAGATGTAGAGACCTGTGTTGTAAGGCATTCCAAGTGTATTGACAAACAGCAGTTCAAACCATCCGCCTATCTTCACGATGCCTGGTACAATGCCATAAAGCACTGCAGCGATAATGACAATTGCCACGCCCAACACCAACAGAGAGCCTTTCCCTGTGGGGTTCTTGCTCATCTTATAATAGTAAACCAGCACGATGGCAGGAATACACAGCAAGTTCAAGAGGTGTACACCAATGGAGAGACCCACCAAGTAGGCGATGAACACGAGCCAGCGGTCGGAGTGAGGTTTGTTGGCATTGTCTTCCCACTTGAGAATCAGCCAAAACACCAATGCCGTGAAAAAGCTGGAGAAGGCATACACTTCGCCCTCCACAGCCGAGAACCAGAAGGTGTCGCTCCATGTGTAGATGAGGGCACCAGCGATGCCACTGCCCATCACGGCAATAAGTTGACCTAACGAGGGGGCTTCTTCGTCCTTCACCAAGAGTTTTTTGGCCAAGTGGGTGACGCTCCAGAAGAGGAACAGGATGCACCCCGCACTAAGCAGTGCGTTCATCATGTTGATCATTTTGGCAATCTGCGAAGCGTCGCTGGCGAAGAGAGAGAAGAAGTTGCCAAACAGCATAAAGAAAGGTGCACCAGGTGGGTGACCCACTTCCAGTTTGGCAGCGGTGGTGATGAACTCAGGACAGTCCCAAAAACTGGCCGTAGGTTCGATGGTGGCACAATAGGTGAATGCAGCGATGGCAAACACCACCCAACCAACCACATTGTTGATAATGCGATACTGTTTCATGTCTTACTTTTCGATTCCTTTCAGTTCCACAGTGAAGATGAGGGCAGAGTAGGGCTTGATATCCTTGCCTGTCTCGCGGTCGCCATAAGCCAGTTCGTAGGGGATATACAATTCCCACTTCGAGCCGACAGGCATCAGCTGCAAGGCTTCTGTCCAGCCTTTGATGACCTGTGTCACGCCGAAGGTGGAAGGTTTGCCACGCTTATAGCTACTGTCGAACACGGTGCCGTTGATGAGGCGGCCTTCGTAGTCAACACTCACCTTCTGCGAGGCAGTAGGTTTCTCACCATCACCCTGTGTGATGATCTTATATTGCAAGCCACTGGCTGTGCTCACCACACCAGGCTTGGTCTTATTCTCTGCGAGGAACTTCACGCCAGCCTCGCGATTGGCGGCATATTGCTTCTCTTTGTTGGCAGCCTCACGTTCCTTCATCTTGGTCTGCAACTGCTGACCTGCTTCGTTGACAGGCACGTCGTTCTTCTCGTAGAGGGCTGCCATCAGTCCACTGATGATGATAGCAGGGTCAATGCTCATTCCCTCATCGGCTGCATAGTAGTCGTTGGAGAAACGCTGGGCGTTCTGCAGAATCTGTCCACCAATGGTTTCGCCTGCGCTGCGTGCCACCAGTTCCTTATCGTTGGGGTCGGCTTTTGAACGGTCGAGAATGCCTTGCGCAAAGGTGTCGAAGAAAGCCTCGTCCACCCCCATGTTAGTGGTGGCGTGCTGCTTCAAGCCCTGCGACATAGCGATGCCATACAGATAGCCGAGCGAGTCGCCCTCGTTGGCAAGAGTAGGTTTCTCCACCTCTATGGTCACAGCCTTCTTGCCCTCCTTCTGAGCTAAAATGAACGCGGCGAGGTCAGCCTTTTGCTTCTCCTTAAATGCCTTCAAGTCGGCTGCGTCCTGTGCCTTCTTGGCTTTCGCCGCAGCCTTGGCTGCCCAGACAGAATCCTTTGTCTCCGTCTGTGCGATAGCAGCGCTTGCCACGGCAAACGCTGCTATCATCAGTATGAATGACTTTCTCATAAATGACTAAAAGTTAAAAACTAAAAACTAAAAGTCTAAGTTATCTGCCATACACGGCGAACACGTAATTTGTAAAATGTGACTTAAACTTTTAGTTTTTAGTTTTTAGTTTTTAACTTATTACTTCAGTACTTCAATCGTGAAAATCAGCGTAGAGAAGGGTTTGATTTGTCCCATGTTCTTGGCACCATAAGCCAGTTCCTGTGGAATGGTAACCTCCCACTTTGAGCCGGCAGGCATCATCTTGAGCACTTCCACCCAACCGTCGATGACACTGGGGCGAGCCATATCTACTGTGAAGGGCTGATTACGCTCATAGCTGCTGTCGAACACGGTACCGTCAATGAGCTTGCCTTCGTAGTTCACCTGTACCTTTGTTGTGTCTGTGGGCAGTGCACCCGTGCCTTCTACCAGCACCTTGTACTGAAGACCGCTGGCTGTCACTTTCACACCGTCCTTTTTCTTGTTCTCTGCCAGATACTTCTCGCCAGCAGCCTTGTTGTCTCCATACTGCTTCTCCAGTTCTGCCTGCTGAATAGGCTCCATCATGCGCTGGAACTCTTTGCTGGCCTCTTCGGAGGTCATGGCAGCCTTATGGGTGAGACCATCAACAAGACCAGCCACGATGTTCTTCACGTTCACGGTCTTGGTGGAGTCGTCACCATACACCTGCTGACCCAATCCCTTTGCCATCTGCTGAACCTGATGACCAATCTCTGTACCCTTCATGTAAGCATCCTTCTTGGGGTCGGATTCACTCACGGCACCTTTTTGCATACCCTTGATAAACTCGTCCATGTAGGCGGTGTCAACACCCAGTTGGTAAGTCATGTACTGCTTCAAACCCTCTGCCTGAGCAACGCCGAGGTTGTAGGCGAGTGAGTCCACACCATCCTTGAGACTGGCATTGCTGCCACCATCACAAGAAACCATAGTCATGGCAGTCATTGCTACAGCGGCTGCCATCATCGAAATTTTTTTCATTGTTTCAGTTATTTTTAGTTTTCTAAATTTGATTTCTATCGAAAGGTCGTTTCTTTCTACGCACAAAATCATGCAAAGTTAGCCTTTATTCTGCTGATTTTCTGTCTATCCAGTCAAAAATCGCTCTTTTTTAATGTTTTTTACATCTACGGAACCACTTTTGCCCTATTCCTCCACGCAAACTTTTAACAAATTCATCGATGAAGGGATGAAAGAGTGGGTAAATGAAACTCGTAAAAAAACTGAGAACAAAAAGTGAGCGTCACCTGCTATTCGGATGGCAAGTGACGCTCTGTGTAAGTTGATGATGCTTGGTTTATTCGATAACAGGCACTTCTATCTGCGAACCATAGCGATGGTACTCGTTGGCGATAGATTGTTCCTTGATATAGAGTGCCAGTTCGATGCGGCCATTCTTGACGGGGACTGATTGGGCAATGTATTTGTCATGGTTGGCAGCTGACTCGAACACGATGTCAGGCACTTGACTGGAGATAGTGCGCACACGTTCGTAGCGTTTGATGTTTTCGCAGAAGGCGGCAAGGTTCTCCTTCTTCACCATGCCTGTGAGTTGGGTGGCCATCGGGTTGTTGTCATCCACCGAAATGATGAGGGGTGTCCCCACAGTCTGAGCAGCCAACTGCACCATCTGAATTTGTTCTAAGGTTTCATCGCCAAAGAGTCGCAACACCATGCCTCCCTTTAGTGGCAGGTAGCGGAACACATTTTGTTCGCCACGTATCTTGGGCTGGATGTTGCGAGCATGGCGGAATTCCTTTTCCCACCACTCAGCGTATGACTTCTGGTAGTTGGTAGTGGAGCCTACCTTGTCGGTGATGACCATGAACTGGGCACAATAGTTAGGACCACCTGCTTTCAGTCCAGGGCCGAAGGCAGAGAGTTTCATTCCACCAAAAGGTTGACGGTTGACGATGGCTCCCGTGATGCCACGATTGATGTAGAGGTTGCCCGCCATGATGTGGTTCTTCCAGTAGCGTTGTTCCTGTTCATCAAGTGATTGGAGACCTGATGTAAGGCCATAATCAAGGCTATTGACGAGGTCAACCGCTTCTTCCAGTGTGTCGTAAGGTGTAACAGCCAAGAGTGGTGCAAACAACTCAGTGCGGAAAGTGAACGAGGTGGGCTTCACGTTGTACTTCACGGTGGGCTTGAGTATGTACTTCTTCTCATCCACAAATTCGGGCGCAATGAGCCACTTCTCGCCAGGTTCAAGTTTGAATGCTTGCTCTAATTTCTCGTTGTGGTTGGTAATCATGGGGCCGACGATGTTGCCTGCGTTCCATACACCACCCACTTTCAGCGAAGAGGCACAATCCTTGAGTTTCTCGAAGAACTCAGGACTATTATACACAGAGCGTTCCACCAGCAGGATGGAGCAAGCCGAACACTTCTGACCTGCATTGCCGAAGGCACTGCGGCAAGCGTTCATGATGGCATGGTCTCGGTCGCCTTTGGCAGAGAGAATCATTACGTTCTTGCCACCCGTCTCGGCACTGAGCGGTTTCCTTGGGTTGGCATGAGCAATGCTCTGTGCGGTCTCGGTGCCACCTGTCAGGATGATGTGCTTCACCACAGGAGAAGAGGTGAGCAATGGGGTGGCTTCCTTGTCGGTGATGATGACTTGCAGGGCTTCTTTCGGCACACCAGCCTCCCAGAACGCTTTGGCAAAAAGCCATGCTACAGGAGCGGCTACAGTGGCTGGTTTCAGAATACAGGTATTGCCCGATGCCAAGGCTGCCACCACACCACCACATGGGATGGCGCAGGGGAAGTTCCACGGTGAGAGCACTAACACGGTGCCTTTTGCCTTCATGTCGATATCAGCGAGTTGGGCATATTTCTTCATCGTGGTGGTGTAGAAACGGCAATAGTCGATACCTTCCGACACTTCCACATCGGCCTCTTCGATGGTCTTGCCAGTGATGGCACACATGGAACCATTGAGGTCGCCACGCATCTGTCCCATGATGTTGGCTGCCTTGTACATGATGCGGTGACGCTCCTCGATGCTGGTTTTTCTCCATCCTGCGGGGTCTTTCTCGGCAATATCCAGTATTTGGGCAGTCTGCACCTTGTTGGCACGCGACATTTCGCAGACGATGACATCACCTTCTTGACTTCTGTCGTAGTACTTGGCATGGTCATCATTATAGAAGAGTTTTTCGCCAATTTGGGTGGGAAGCAGGTCTCCTGGTTTCCAATCACCCCATGTTGATTTCTCGCCCGACATGATGCCTTTCGACTGCCATTTCGAGAAGATGGATTCCACCCATTCTTGATTGCAGAAGCGGTCGAAGTCGGTGTCAGGTTCGTTGAGCATCTCATCCTGTGGTTCCTGACCTTCATAAGGCTTGTTGCGGTCTTGAGTGCGGGTAGGAGTGTGGGTGATGTTGTCCTTCATGTTGTAAGCATTGATGAACTGCTGCTCCAAGTCCTTCCACTCCTTTGTGTTGGGTTTCAAAGAGAAGGAGTGAGTGAGGAAGTTGTCGGGAGCTGTGTTTTCGTCCATGCGGCGCACCAGATAACTGATGGCATTGAGAAAATGCTCCTTCTTCACCACAGGGGTGTAGAGAATCACGTGATTGCCCAACTTCTTTTGTGCCCTCCATACGTGGTTGGCCATGCCCTCCAGCATCTCGAAACAGAAGCAGTCCTTGGGGGTCTGATACATCTCGGTGAGCAAGTAGGCATAGGAGATGGTGAAGAGGTTGTGAGATGCCATGCCGATGTGCAGCACTTTTGCATTTTCGGGCTTCAAGCCACGTTCGATAATGTGCAGGTAGTTAGCATCCACCTCGGTCTTGTTGCTTCTGACGGGGTTCGGCCATCCACGCATATCGCTGACGATGTTTTCCATGTCAAGGTTGCAACCTTTCACGATACGCATCTTGATGGGAGAGCCACCAGCCTCTACACGTGCCTTGGCAAACTCCAGCAACTCACTTTGGAAACCCCATGCATCGGGCAGATAAGCTTGTACCACGATACCTGCTTCGTAGTTCTTGAATTGTGGCAGTGAGAGCACATCCTTGAAAAGTTTCATCGTTAAGTGTGCGTCTTTGTATTCCTCCATATCGAGGTTGATGAACTTGGGCTTGGTCACTCCGTTCGGGTCAGTATAGGGGTTTTCGATGGCTGCTTGATAGAGTGCTGACATACGCTTGATAAGTTCGGGGAACGACTCTTTGTAGTTGAGTGCGTGGGTCTGTGCATAGATGCCTGAAATCTTTACTGAGATATAGTTGATGTCGGGCTCTTTCAGTGCCTCCAAGTAAGAGTAGTAACGTTTGTCAGCCTCACCATCACCCAACACCACTTCGCCCAGCAGGTTCACATTCTGACCAATGTTTTGGTCAAAACGGGTTGCCAAGTGCTTAGTCAAATTAGGACGTGCGGCATCGATAATCACACGACCCGTGTCGCGGCGCAATCGCCACTTGATGATGGGCACAGCAGCCCAGTTGAACAGGGGTTGATAGGCAAACTTCTGATACATCCAGAAGAGGAAGTGGTCGCCAGCCCCGAGAAATTTCGGGATGCCGTACTGATCCATCAAGTCCTTCACACGGATGGCGAGTTTCTGAGTGTCGCGCACCTGTGAAGTCTCGTCCAACATACGCACGATGAACTTCTTGTCGTTCGGTGTGGTCACCATCGTGCCATACATGTGTTGCTCATTCTTTTCGGTTTGGGTCAAGCCCGAATAGCTCTCATCGTAGAGTTTCCTCATCCATGAGAAAACTTCTTCGATGGTTGGTAATTTTTGTTCAGCCATAGTTAGGTTAGTTTAGTTTGTTTTTCTGTTGCTAATCTTTTTGCAAAGTTACAGAAAATAAATAAACAACAATGGCACTTTGAAAGTTTTTTTGTTCTTCTCTTCCAAAATGCCATTGTTTTTTGCTCAATGCGTCTTTCACACAACTTTTTCCTACTATTTCTTCTTTCCTTCCAGATAGGTCTTTAGGTTTTCAAGGTTGGTGTGTTCCGTGATGTCATACTCGGCCTGGTCATAGTTGCCTTGTACAAGGGTGACGGTACCGTCCTTCGCCATGTAGAAGGCATCGAAGCCGAAAAACTTCTTGATGAAGGCAACACGTTTGCGAGGTTCCTGACCAAGCACGACGGAATAGAACTCTTTGCGTGTGTCACACCCCACTTGCAGGAGGGAACGAATGTCGTAGCAGTCGCCAAGTGCCTGTTGAGCGGTGTCAATCTTGGTGGTGTTGTTTGTTACACACACTAACACGGTGTTCTTTCTCTTCCGTCTCTCTTCTTTCTTCTTCTTGGAAAGGAAATTCTTGGACGTGCCATCGCTCACTTTCATCTGGTCGAATCCTTCGCCCCACACACCGCTGGCATCCGTCATAGAGACAAAGGCGTAGGGGTCTATCTGCTTGACCATACGTTGTATCATAGCCTGTTCGCGACGACGGATGACACTGATGATGACTTTGCGGTCGGTATGGGTGAACCACCCTTCACCATTCAAGACCGTCACTCCATGATGGGTGCTGACAATAGCATCAGCAATGGCATCGGCATTACGGGAGAATATCATGAACTGCACAGATTGGTGACGGCGGCGCATCCAGTAGTCAATCGTGGTGGAGCAGATGAACAGCATCACGAAGCCATAGATGACGCGGAACCAGTCGTGGAAGATGAAGTAGCAGGAAGAGATGATGACCACATCGCAAGCCATGATGACACTGCCTAACGACATGTTTTTGTGCTTGTTCACAATGGCGGCAATGATGTCGGTTCCTCCCGTGGAGCCGTTGTTCTCAAAACAAAGTGCCACACCAGAACCACACAGGATAGCTCCCAACACACAAGCCATGAAGGATTCGTCGCCAATGAAGTGTGGCAACATCGTCTTTCCTGCATGAACAGGGTCGGGGACTTCAATGATACGTTGGAAGAGCCACAGCACGAAGGTCATGAAGAAGACGGCATAGATGGTCTTGATGCAGAAGCGGATGCCAAGTTCCTTGATGGCTATGATAAGCAGGATGATGTTGATAACAACGTAAGTGACCTGCACCTCAATGCCTGTGGCGTAGTAGATGATGGAAGCCACACCTGCCACACCACCTGTTGTCAAACTGTAGGGCAGCATGAACACGGTCACTCCCATAGCATATAGGATTACACCCACAGAGATGAGGGCATAATCCTTTAGTTCAGACCCCCACCTCCATCCTCCCCTTCTATGGGGAGGAAGACCATTCGGTTTGTTTGTCTTTTGTTCTTGAACCATAGTTTATACAATCTCGCCGCATGGCAATTCTCCCCATAGAGGGGGAGATGTCCAAAGGACAGAGAGGGTCTCTTATTTCTTCAGCACTACGTTAATCATTTTGCCAGGCACCACGATGACTTTGGCAACCGTGAAGCCCTCCATCCACTTGGCAGATTGTGGGTCAGCAAGGGCGGCTTTTTCGGCATCTTCTTTGGTCACGTCAGCAGGGAACTCCAATGGGAAACGTGCCTTACCATTAAAGGCAACCATCATCTTCACGGAGTCCTCCTTCAGGTATTCCTCGTTGAAGGCTGGCCAAGGAGCATCACACACACAGGTGTCATGACCCAACAAGTGCCAGAGCTCTTCAGCAAGATGTGGACAGAACGGAGCGAGCAGGATGACAAGCGTTTCCTTCACCTCACGGCTCGTACATTTCAACTTCGTGAGTTCGTTGAGGCACACCATGAAGGCAGCGATGGTTGTATTATATGAGAAGGCCTCGATGTCAGCCGTTTCCTTCTTGATGAGCGTGTGGAGTGCCTTCAGTTCCTCCTTCGAAGGAGAAGACCCTCTCTGTCCTTCGGACATCTCCCCCTCTATGGGGAGATTGCCATTCGGCTTGTTCTCAATAGCTCCCTCGCCGCAAGGTCTCCCCATAGAGGGGGAGATGTCCGAAGGACAGAGGGGGTCTGTCTGTGTCATAAACTTCCAAAGCTTCTTCAGGAAGCGGTGGCAACCGTCAATGCCATTGGTGTCCCAAGGCTTACTTTGTTCCACAGGACCCAAGAACATTTCGTAGAGACGCAAAGTGTCAGCACCGAACTTCTCCACAATCATGTCGGGGTTCACCACGTTGAACATAGACTTCGACATCTTCTCCACTGCCCATCCACATACGTACTTACCCTCGTCGTTGAGGATGAACTCAGCAGTCTCGTATTCAGGTCGCCATGCCTTGAAAGCATCCACATCAAGCACATCGGCACTCACGATGTTCACATCCACATGAATCGGAGTCACATCGTAGCCGTCCTTCTTATCAAAAGAGACAAACGTGTTCGTGTCCTTGATGCGATACACGAAGTTGCTTCGTCCCTGAATCATGCCTTGATTGATGAGCTTCTGGAAAGGCTCTTCCTTGCAGGACACGCCGAGGTCGAAAAGGAACTTGTTCCAGAAACGGCTGTAAATCAAGTGACCTGTAGCGTGTTCACTGCCACCCACATACAAGTCCACATTCTGCCAGTACTCGTCAGCCTCCTTGCTCACCAATGCCTCGTCATTGTGTGGATCCATATAGCGGAGGTAATAAGCAGAACTGCCCGCAAAGCCTGGCATGGTGTAAAGCTCAATGGGGAACACGGTCTTGTTGTCAATCTTGCTGTTCTCCACTATCTTTTTGTTCAACTCGTCCCAAGCCCAAACTGTAGCGTTGCCAAGTGGGGGTTCACCAGTCTCAGTAGGCAAGAATTTATCCACTTCTGGCAATTCAATGGGCAGACACTCCTCAGGAATCATCGTGGGGATGCCGTTCTTGTAATAGACAGGGAAAGGTTCGCCCCAATAACGCTGACGGGAGAAGATGGCATCGCGCAGGCGGTAGTTCACCTTCACACGACCCAACCCTGCTTCCTTCACATACTTCTTCGTGGCAGCAATGGCTTCCTTCACCGTGAGTCCGTTGAGGCTGAAATCAATGTATGGCTTCACATCCTTGCGAGGTGAGTTGGTCACGATACCCTCCTTAGCATCGTAGCTCTCCTCTGAAATGTCAGCCCCCTCGATGAGTGGGATGATGGGGAGATTGAAGTGTTTGGCAAACGCATAGTCGCGGCTGTCATGAGCAGGCACAGCCATGATGGCACCCGTACCATACCCTGCTAACACATACTCCGAAATCCAGATGGGGTTCTTTTCGCCTGTGAAAGGATTGATGGCATACGAACCCGAGAACACGCCCGTCACCTTGTGGTCAATCATGCGTTCACGCTCCGTGCGTCCTTTCACATATTTAATATAGTCCTCCACAGCAGCCTTCTGTTCTGCAGTTGTCACCTTCTCCACCAGTTCACTCTCAGGAGCCAGCACCATGAACGTCACACCGAACATCGTGTCAGCACGAGTGGTGAAGATGGTGAAACTCTCGTCAGAATCAGCTATCTTGAATTCCACCTCAGCACCTTCACTTCGTCCTATCCAGTTCTTCTGAGTCTCCTTGATAGAGTCGCTCCACTCAATCGTCTCCAGTCCGTCCAACAGCCGCTGAGCATACGCACTCACACGCAAACACCACTGCCTCATCTTTTTCTGCTCCACAGGGAAACCACCACGCACACTCACACCATCCACCACTTCATCATTCGCCAACACCGTGCCCAGTCCTGCACACCAGTTCACCATCGTCTCGCCCATGAAGGCAATCCTGTAGTTCATCAGCGTGTCGCTCTTCTGCTTCTCATCCATCGCCTTCCATTCCTCAGCAGAGAACGTCAGGTTCTCCGTCTGAGCCACACCATACTCATCCAACCCATCCGTGCCTTTTTCCTCAAAATACGCCACCAGCTCCTCTATAGGATAAGCCCTGCCGCCTGGATAGCTTTCCCCTTCGGGGGTTAGGGGGCTCTTACTAAAGAAAGAACCGAACATCTTCTGGAATGCCCACTGCGTCCACTTGTAATACCCAGGCGCACACGTCCTCACCTCTCTGTCCCAATCGAAGCAGAAGCCAATCTTGTCCAATTGCTCACGATAACGGTCAATATTTTGAAACGTCGTCTTTTCAGGATGTTGTCCTGTCTGAATTGCATACTGCTCCGCAGGCAACCCATACGCATCATACCCCATCGGGTTCAGCACATTATATCCCTGCAACCGCTTGAAGCGAGCATAGATGTCACTGGCGATATACCCCAGAGGGTGTCCCACGTGCAAACCTGCCCCACTCGGGTAGGGGAACATATTCAGCACATAAAACTTCGGCTTGTTCTTATCTTCAGCAACACGGTAGGTCTTTTCCTCCACCCACCTCTGCTGCCATTTCTTCTCAATCTCTCTAAAATTGTATTCCATTGTTTGTTAGTGATTTTCAATTTGGGTACAAAGGTAGTGATAAAAAACGAAGTATGAAGAATCAAGCGTAAAGAATTGAACATCACCCCCACGAAAAAGCCCCAAAGTCTTTCTTTTGACCTTGGGGCTTTTCATTTATTAAGTAGAATAATACATTCAATCGCACCATATTGAGCAGTTCGTCGGAATTTCCGACATATTGCTTCTCGCTCTAATTCTTTTAAATAACCTTAAATTAATAAAGAGTTTATGTTTGCCAAATATGATTGTCTGATAGTATAACCCTTGGGGGATGTGTGAAAGCATACAGCCTAACCTTCTCAGCAATCTCTGGTTATTCTTTCTCTATAAATTCACTATACGATTCGCTTGAAGAGGCAAAGCACAATCGGAATTCACTTTCTCCAACGTCGTTTGAGCTATGTAAGTTTTCCACACATATACTATCAAAGCCATAACGATTTAGGTCATTCCATGTTACGAGTTCCCAAGGCTTTTTCTTTAACACCTTACGAAGTAGCCAATGGCCTAACTTACGATTAGGATTTGACATTAACGCCTTACCATTTTCTTGACAGATTTTAGCGGAAAGGATATTCCCATCGGGTAAATATAAAACGAAAGGTGTTTCACGATTTGGAAAGAAATGAGGGTAATTTTTGTGTATGGCAATGGGTACGGGAATGTACACTTCATCTTCATGCCTTACACGTCCACCAGCATTCCATTGGTTAAGACCGGATTTCATGGGTACTTCTCCATTGCGGACAGAATACAATGGCAGTATAACATAATCAACACCTTTGACCCGCTTGGGGGTGCTTGCTATTTTTTTATTGTAGTTTATAAAGAAATCTTCAAGCAACGTCAAGGGTTCTTTTACAATCTCAACCTCGACATCTTTATATCCCTTTGATGGAACTTCAAAACGTTTCATCAAAACGCTCTTGCTTTTGTTGAATACAAATTCGTTTTTCCCATCCTCAAAGGTGATAGACGTGGCATCATCCTTCCTGAGTATGATGTTCTCAACATCAACTTCTTCATAAGGGCAATTGAAGACTCTCAATAACCCTTCTTTGCGTCCAACAATGTGATATTGTGTTTCCGAAACATCAAAAACATTATTAGCAAAGTGCATTCTGTCATTTCGAAATTCTCCTATTTTCCGTGCTAATTCAATCCCCTTTAATCCTTCAAGATTCTTTTTCAATCTATTGAACTCTGCTATCTTTTCTATGGATTGGTCTTTCTTGAGGATAAATGTCTTAATACCAATACCTACAGCTGAGATTCTTGCATCGTATGCTGTACAAGACCTTGCATCATTCATCGCTTGGTAGTACCGACAAAACAGGTTCTCAGTCAAGCGATAGTCAAGATAAGGTACTTCATTTTCAGAGAACAATTTGCTTAATTGAGCCATCAATTTAAGCATCTCAAAGTATTTCTCATTCTCTTGCCATCCTCCTAAGAACTCTTGGAGATTGTTGTAATGATGTTCTTGCATACTTTTCTGATTAAAGGTACAACGACAGAATTCCCTGCTTGTTTGTATTTTGCAGAATCAGCTATGTCTTTAGGGAAAGTATATTCTTCTGGGAATCCTTGAAAATTTAGACATTCTTTTGGCGATAGTTTGCGAATGCCCTCATTTGTTAAGATTAAAGGGACATTATGCCCTCCTGTTCCCATGTTGGCCGTAAGTGTTGGACATACATTACTCTTATTTTCTCGGACATATTGACGCCTCCATTGATAAATAGTATCCTTTGATCTTACGCCAGAACGAATCTCTTCAATATGCCCCATGTTGTCGCCATAAAAGAGTTTCGTTTCTTTATTCGTGTAATCAATGCAGTCATGTATTGTTCGTTCCAATGGTTCTTTTTCAGGGAAAGTGAACTCTGTATGATTAGGTACTTGTTGAGGATCAAAACAAACAATGAAGATACGCTCTCTGTTTTGAGGCACATTTGCATATTCCATTGCGTTCATCACTTTATGATACACAACATAGCCTAATTCTTCCAACGTATTCTTAATTACTTGAAAAGTTTTACCATTATCGTGTGTATATAGGTTCTTTACATTTTCTAAATATACCGCTTTAGGCTTTTTGCGACGTATAATTTCTGCAACATCAAAAAACAATGTCCCACGGGTGTCTTCAAATCCTTTTCTATATCCTGCAATTGAAAAGGCTTGACATGGGAATCCTGCGCACAACACATCAAATCCATCAGGAATCAAACGTTTGTTGTACTCTTGTGTTATATCTCCAAATGGAAACTCTCCGAAATTGACATAGTAAGTTTTTTGAGCCTTTTCGTCCCATTCTGATGAATATACACATTCACCTCCGCAATCCTGCATAGCGATTCGGAATCCCCCAATACCCGCAAAAAGATCTATAAAACGAAATGTGGGTTTTTCTTGTGCATGGAATGGCGCTAATGTTACGTTGTGAAAGAAACTTCCATAGAAAGTGTCTTCGCTGGCTATGTATTCAGACTCAAATTCTGAAGATTCCCCTGTGGCAAATTCGTACCACAGTTTTAAGATGTCGCGTCCTTTCCCCTCATAAGTGCTACAAAACATGCCGCTTTCTTTCAGCATCAAATAGTGCGTGACAATTGCGACTTGCTCATTAAAAGATAAAACATGCCCATCTTCATCAAGGCAGGTTTCATCAAACACTCCTTTAACAGCCTTATCAATTGTGCGTTTGACCACATCGAACATGGACAAACCTTTAGAAATCAATGCTTTTTCGTTTCGTGGCATTTTATGCACGTTTGCAAGAAAAACTGCCACGCACCTCTAAGCAGTTGTTTATAGTTTTGTGTTATGAAACCACATACAAAAAACGAGGTGCTTGCCATCTGCCTGTTCGTTCTCGAGGTCTTCCACAACCTTTGCAATAAACAGGACAGAGTCAAACACCCACGTAAGGAAGTATATTGAACACCCTAAAGTGTGCATGAGGGTGCATGCCCCTCCGCACACTTGGGATGTGCATATACTACACTCCCATGAGCATCACCTCTGCATTGTTTTCGATTGCAAATCTGAAAGTGGAAGTTTCGAGAACCAAAAACAAAGCGTCAGTAACGCCTTTTAATATGTAGTTTGTTCACCTATTGTACGACTTCAGGAAGTGCGTCTATTTAGGTAAAACGTTGCAAAATTACACCTTTTTCTGTAAAGCACAAAGTATTCTTCTGAAAAAAAATGATGGTTGCCAATGACAACCATCAATATCTGTGAATATCCTTATTTTGTTATTACTTTTTCCTCTTTCCTATCATCTTCTTTTCCTCGCTCGCCAAACGCCTTTCTACTTTTTTGACATCTTCAGCTGCTGGTAAGTTCTCTGGAATGATGTCACGTTCGGTGAGCATCTTACGGACAGCGGCATTGTTATCTATATGCTCTTGTGTAATAGACACCTCACCTTGTAGGTCTTTGGCTTGTACATTGACGCTGGTCATCTCTGCTGCAAAGTCCTTGGCCTTATGGATGACGTTAATATAGTTTTGCCAGAGACTATAACCCAGCAGCTTCTGGAGTTCTCTTGCACTCCAACACTCGGTCTCGTCAATTACACAAACGGCATCTTCGTAGCTCTTAAACAAAGTATGTATCTCTTCTTTTTTCATGACGCCAATCCTCTAAGTTCCACATCATTTCTACAAGTAAAGATTGTCACTTTTTCTGAGGGGAGAAAGTTTGTTACAAAGATACGCATTTTATCTGAAAACGGCACACAGAAAGCCGCAATATTTAATAAACAAAGATGCTTTATTGCGATTTGTCCCCTTTTTTGTTACAATTATTCAAAAAAATGGTCTCTACAAATTGCTGCGAATACTTTCTGTGAATGATACGGCATAAAGTTGTTTGTTATAGCCAATTAAGATGAATATATTTAGCTTGAATACACAAATCAATTTGGCTTGAATACACTAAAGTATAATCAAGCTAAATCAAAAGTTGTATTCAAGCTAAATTGTTTTGTGTATTCGGAATAAAAGGCTTATCTTTGTACCGTAATAGTATGTGGAGGTGCGCTCGTCTTGATGGAAGAGGTGCTTCTATGGAAAGAATGATTGATAAAACGAGTCGTAATTTGAATTAAACGAAAGGAGGACAAGGTTATGGGACTTCAGTACAGAGTGAAGAAGGTGAATCTGGACTTGTACAAACGAAAGGTTCGGGGGTACAAAGTGCAGTTTCTGAGTCAGGGCATCATCACAGAGGATGACTTGGTGGCATATATTTTGAACTCGGCGCAAATTCCTCAAAGTATGGTGAGGGCTTGCACGATGGCGATTGCGGATGCCATCCAATTCTATGTCATCAATGGGCACAGGGTGTCGTTCGGGAAATTCGGGAAGTTTCACCTGAAGGTGGAGAACACGTGTGTGGATACGCCTGAGGAGTGTCTGGCTGACACGGTGAAGCGGACGACGTTGTGCTTCACGCCCAGTGCTGACATTAAGAATCTGTTGGGAAAGGCTCAGTTGAGAAAGTATGAGTCATTGAGTGATAAGTAAACTTCAAATAGAAAATTTGCTAAACTTAAATATGATGAAAACAACGACATCAGGACCGAAGGGGGCTATCACGATGTACCCCGAGAAGGTGAAGCTCTACTACATGGAGGGACAGCCAGAGAAGTACCGTCTGCATTGGTCAAGGGGAGCGACCATCACGGATGAGGATATCACGCAGTATGCTGCACAGGCGTCTCATGTGCCAGAAAGTTCCATTATACTGGCTCAAGAAGCGCTTTTCGACGCGATTGACTATTTCTGTGCTAATGGGCATTCGGTGCAGGTGCCTTATCTGGGCACATTCAGTGTGAATCTGAACAGTAAGGTGGTGGAGATGGCAGAGGAGGCGAATGAGGAAAGTGTGAAACGTTGCCGCCTCCGCTTCTACCCGAAAAGACGGCTGAAAGCCGCCTGCAACAAGAAGAACATCCGCATGAACATCGTGGATATTCTGGGACTGAAAAAATGATTTGACTATGAACAAGAGAGCATTGTGGCTGGCAGCCATTGGGGTGCTGATAATGGGACTGCCCTTGTCGGCACAGGTACAGGGTGAGTGGACACTTGTTTGGAGTGACGAGTTTAACACGGAGGGCGACTACAACCATGAGGTGTGGGAACCCGAAGAGGGCTTTGTGAGGAATCATGAGGCGCAGTGGTATCAAGGGGAGAATGTCTACCAGAAGGACGGTTGTCTGGTGATTGAGGCGAGAAAGGAGCAGAAAAAGAATCCACGTTATTGGTCGGAAGGGATGAGGGACTGGCGCAGCGGACGGGAGTTCATCGAATATACCGCCTCCTCATTGACAACACGAAAATCCTTTTCTTTCCTCTATGGTCGTCTCGAAGTGCGTGCCAAGATACCCACGGCTGGTGGTGCATGGCCAGCCATCTGGCTGTTGGGGGAGGGGATGCCCTGGCCTTCGTGTGGGGAGATTGACGTGATGGAGTACTACCGCATCGAGGGTGTGCCCCACATCTTGGCCAATGCAGCTTGGGGCAACGACCAGCCCTACAGCGCCGTGTGGAACTCGAAGAAGATACCTTTCAGCCATTTTACGGAGAAAGACCCTCAGTGGGCAGAGCAGTTTCACTTGTGGCGCATGGATTGGTCGCCCGAAGCCATCCGCATTTATCTTGACGACGAACAGCTCAACGACATTCCCATGAGCCAAATAGTCAATGGTTCCATTGGCAAAAACATTAACCCCTTCACACGTCCGCAATACCTCCTGCTCAATCTTGCCCTCGGAGGCGACAACGGTGGCGAGATTGACGACTCAGCCTTACCGATAAAGTACGAGATTGATTATGTGCGTGTGTATCAGCAGGCCACACCTCACCATAGCCATGTCCTCAGTGCCCCTGCGCCGTAGTTTGCCCCTGATTCGATGACTTACCAAATGACGGGCACAGGCGTTGCGAAGAAGCGCAGCATGACAGGCACGATTTTGGTGTGATTTTTTTACTGTAGGAGTTTGTCGAGGGCTTCTGTATTTTCGGGTTGAGTGTAGAAGGTGACAAATTCTTTGGGCGACATACCGAAGTAGTCGTGGAAGGATGTGGTGAAGTAGCTATGGGAGGAGAAGCCGACGGTATAGGCTACTTCGGAGACGTTGACACTGTTGTGGACGAGGAGGTAGGCGGCTTGCTTGAGGCGGAAGGACTTGATGAAGAGGTTGGGGGAGATGCCGTAGCGTTCTTTCATCTTGCGGTTGAGATGCACTCGGCTGATGCCCACTTCTTCGGAGAGTTGCTGTACGGAGAACTCGGAGTCGTCGAGGTGGTGGCGTATGGCGTCGTTGATACGGAGGAAGAGTTTGTCTTCGGCGTTTTCGATGACAGGTTTGGGTGTTTCGCTGACTATCTCGGTGCGGCGTGCCTTGTTGCGCAGGTTTTCGCGCACACGGAGGACTTGCTGGATAGCGGAGCGCAGCATGGGGAGGTTGACAGGTTTTTCCAGATAGTGCTCGACTTGAAGGTTGAGGCTGTGGAGTTGGAGTGTTTCATCGCCTTCGCCTGTCAACATGATGACGGGTGTGTTGAGTGTTTCAGGGTTATTCTTGATTTGTTGGCACAGTTCGATGCCATTGCCGTCGGGCATTCGATAGTCGGTGACTACGACATCGGGTCGCCCAGCGAGCACTTTCTTCCATGCACTGTTGCCTGATGTGGCATAGACGATAGTGTAGTCGCGCTGTAGTTGCGAGGTGATGTAGGTGGCAAGTTCAGTGTCGTCATCGACGAGCAGGACGGTGGGACGTGCCTGGCTGCTGCCTGATGAGGTGGCGGAGGGGAGATTGTAGGTGGGGAAATGTAGAATGAACTCGACGCCAGAGGTGTCTGTCGGTGTACCTTTCGACTGTTCAGAGGGGGTGGTGCTGTCGCTGACAGTGATAGGTGGTTGGTTGACGTTGTGTGCCTGGATGGTGCCGTGGTGGAGTCGGACGAGTTCATAGACAAGGTTGAGCCCGATGCCTGAGCCTGTGGATTCGCTGGAGGCGGTGCCTTGGTAGAAGCGTTCCCAAAGGTGGGCAAGGTCTTCGTCGGCAAAGTGGGAACCGCTGTTGTAGAAGCGCAGTTCTACTTGTCCGCCCACGATGCCGCTGGTGGCGATGATGGTGCCTCCTTCTGGTGTGAACTTGAAGGCATTGGAAAGGAGGTTAGTGATGATTTTCTCGAAGTGTGTGGTGTCTATCATCATGGGGAGTTCCTCTGCTTGATGATGGATGCCGAAGTGGATGTCTTTGACGGTGGCTACTCCCTTGAACTGCTGGAAGACTTGGTCGCTATAGGTGACGTAGTCTTGTTCTTGGAGGTGGAGGGTGAGTTGTCCAGAGTCTATCTTGCGAATGTCTGTGATTTGTTTGACGATGCCAAGCAGTCGGTCGCAGTTGCGCTGCATGACGGTGTAGAGTGACTGGTGGGCCTCATTGGTGTCTTCTGCCATGAGTTGGCGCAGAGGGGACTCTATCATGGTGAGGGGCGAGCGCAGTTCGTGGGTGATGGAGGTGAAGAGGCGCAGTTTGGCTTCTTTCATGCGGTCTTGCTCTGCTGAGCGGCGCAGTTGCTCCTTTTGTTGCTTGCGTGCCTGAAGTTGCTGGTAGATGAACCATGCGATGGCAAGGAGGATGAGGGTGTAGAGGAGGAATGCCCACCAGGTGGCGTACCAAGGTGCGGCGATATGGATGGTGATGGTGTTTTCGGTGTAGGAACTGGGGTTGTCCTCGAGATAAGCACGCACACGGAAGGTGTATCGTCCAGAGGGGAGGGATGAATAGCGTGCGTGGGGTGAGGTGATGTCGGTATGCCACCCGTCGTCGTGTCCTTCGAGGATGTATTCGTAGTGGATGCGTTCAGGGTCGCTGATTTCCACGCAGGAGAACTCGATGGTGAAGGTGTTGTTGTTGGGTTTGAGGTAGATATTTTGTGCGTATAAGATGTTGGCATCGAGTGTCTCGGTGTGCCGTGAGGTGAGGAAGTTGGTGAAATAGACGTGGTTGAGGGTGGCAGGGCGATCGTTGATGAGTCGTGGGGTGAAGCAGATGATGCCGTTGTCGCCTCCGAAGAGGACGTAGCCATGTCCAGGCAGGAGGGAGGCGTTGCGGTGGAATTCACCTATCTGATAGCCGCTGAAAGAGGAGTAGTTGCAGAGATTGTGTGTCTGCTTGTCGATTGAGACGATGTTGGTGCGCGTGGCAAGCCAGATGTGGGTGGGGGTGACGGTGATGGAGCGGGTGATGAGGTTGCTGAGTCCTTGTTCTTTGCCGATGAGTTGTTTCTCTTGGGTCTTTGGGTTGTAGATGAGGAGTCCGTCATCGGTGGCCACAAGGATGTGGTCGCCGTCTTGCTGGATGGCGCTGGCATTGCAGATGCGTGTGTCGCCCAGTTTCAGTTCGTTGTGCTTGCGGGTCTTGGGGTTATAGTAGTAGAGTCCGCTGCTGGTACCCATCCATAGGGTTTGGTTGGTGTCTTGCAGGAGGGAGTTGAGCCACGGGTTATAGGAGAAGGGGATGTCCATGCGTGTGACTGTTCGGCTGGC
The DNA here is from genome assembly GCA_017448825.1 of Bacteroidaceae bacterium. GTDB lineage: Bacteria > Bacteroidota > Bacteroidia > Bacteroidales > Bacteroidaceae > Minthosoma. Next base: position 18,882 of record JAFSKR010000064.1, on the reverse strand, counting down.
GATGTCGGCGCACAGGATGCCGTTGCCATTGGTGCCGATGAGCATCTGGTCGGTGTCGGGGTTATAGAACATGGTCATGACGAGTTCATGTTTCAGTGTGTCAAGCCATGTGGTGACCCATCTGCCGCTTTCGAAATATTGTACACCTCCTCCGAAGGTGGCTACCCACACGGTACCATGCTTGTCAATTTTGATGTCTTGCACCAGCATGGAACGCAGTCCTTCGTTCACGGGGTGGGCCGTGGAGAGGTGCATCCCGTTGGTGGTGAAGACCCCGCATCCGTCGGTGCCCACCCAATAGTTTTCGTTGGCATCAATTGCCATCGAAGTGACGCTGGTGGCATTTTTGCCGTTGGCTTGCGGAGAGATGGGATGGTAGTGGAAGCAGTCGTTCTGTGGTGGGATGACAACGAGACCTTTTTGTAGGAAGACAGCGATGACGTTGCCTCGGTGGTCTTCTTTCATGTCTTTCACTTTTCCATAAGAGAGGTCGAGGTCTGCCACTTGGTCATACATGGGGGTCATGGTGTGTATGCCCTTTTGTTTCTTGTATTGCCAGATGCCTCTTCCATCAGTACCGATGAGGATGCGCCCATCATGTGTGCGGATGATGCAACTGATGCAGAGCGATTCGCTGCTGGCTCCGTCTGGCAGGGTGATGGGTGCCACCTCAACCATGTTTTGTGCCTCATCGTAGGTGAACAGGCCGTAGTTGGTGCCTATCATCAAGCCTTTGTCGGTTTCAAGCAGGGCATTTACGGTGCAGTTGCGAATCATGGCTGCAGCAGCGGGAGTGTATTGAATGTCATGCCGTTTGAGTGTCTTGAGGTCGATGCAGATGAGGGGTGCCTGTTTGGTGGCAACCCACAGGCGTCCTTGTTTGTCGATGAGGGGGAGGGTGACGAAGGACTCTTGGATGATGCCGTTGAGTTGGTCGGTCAGTTTCTGATCCACCTTCAATGTCTGGGTGTTGAGCACATAGGTGTTAAATCCGTCTGTGGTCACCAGTTTGTAATGTTCCTTCGGATAGTCGATGATGGCATTGGTGGCATAGCCGTAGATGCTGTCTTCTATTTCTTGCATGAAGATGTGCTGATAGTTCATCTGTCGGGCATCAAGCAGGAAGAGTCCATGGGAAGTGCATACCCAGAATTTCCCGTCGGCATCATCTTTTGTGTTGTTTCTTTGGGTAGTATTATTCCCATCTCTTAGGGCATCAGAAGAGGTCACCTCCTTGACACCGTATGCCATTTGGAAGAGAGGGCGTTCCCCTTGTGGCGAGAGGGGATCGGCTTCTGTGGTAGGCAGGTATTGGAAATGGGTGCCATCGAAGAGTCCCAGCGTGTTCGAGCCTGAAACCCATACGAACCCTTTTGAGTCAATATCGACGCTATAACAATTGTTGGTCTTCAGGCCATGTTGGTTGGTGTAGAGGCGCACTACCTGGGCATTCACACCCAGTGCAAGCAGTGCTGCACACAATATGGTGGTAATTGTTCGTTTCATCAAATAGAAAGGTAAGTTTTAGTTAGCGAGTGCAAAGATACATATAAAAATTCATATTTCATCGTTCCTGTTTCAGAATTTTTTCGAGATTGTACGAAACGGGGCCTTTTAATTTTGAAACATTGTTCTTTGAAAGCTTGATTTTTATTGCAAAGAAGAGAGTGTCTTTTTACTTGAAGTTGAGATGGATGTTTGTGTCCCCAAAGGTGTGTGTCGGTATCACTTTTGTCGTCATTTGGGGACTTTGGGCAGGAATTTCATGGCGTACAAGAAGTAGGGTATGAAGGTAAGTGGCAAGGATGAAAGTGTGAAAAACACTAAAAAAGAGTGTTATAAAAGTTGAAAAGGGAAGAAATATGGGGATTTCTTGCTAATTTTGCAGCCAATTCTGCATAGAGACAAGAATGAAAAGTGCATTGAAAATACGGCTGACTGTGCTCATCGCCATCTGGATGCTGGCGAGAGGGGGATGCTGTGGGCAGGAAGTGCTGGCTGACACGGAGACTGACCGCGCCATGACTGGTGAGCCTGTGTTTTCCCACAAGCTCTACTACACGGGCATGGTGGCGTATGACGGGGAGATGATACCGAGTTTCATGTACAGCGATTTCTATGTGTTCAAGAAATTAGTATTCAAGAGTCCAGCTCAGGCGAAGAAGTACTATAAGATTGCGAACAACATCAAGAAGGTGTATCCGATTGCGTGTGAGATTCGCCGCACCGTGGACAAGACGGTGGCTCACATGGACTCGCTGCCCACGAAACGAGAGAAGGATGCTTATTTGAAACAGGCGGAGAAGGAATTGAAGGCAGAGTATTATCCGAAATTGAAGAAATTGTCGTTTGCACAAGGAAAGTTGCTCATCAAGCTCATAGACCGCCAATGTGACATGACGGGGTATGAGTTAATCAAGAAATATATGGGTGGTTTCAAGGCAGGATTCTACAATGCGTTCGCCTCGCTGTTTGGGGCAAGTTTGAAGAAGGAGTATGACCCCGACATGGATGACCGACTGACGGAACGAGCCATCCTGCTCATTGAAAGCGGACAAATGTGAAAGCAATGCGTAAACTGAAAATCACAGAGATGGGGCGCATGAACGCGGAAGAGTTTCGTGCGTCGGAGAAGATGCCGCTGGTCGTGGTGTTGGACGATGTGAGGAGTATGTACAATGTGGGTAGCGTGTTCCGCACAGCCGACGCATTCCGGGTGGAGGCGATTTATCTGTGTGGCATCACTGCCCAGCCGCCCCATCCCGAAATTCACAAGACTGCACTGGGAGCCGAAGACACCGTGGCATGGCGGCATTTCCCCACAGCAATGGATGCGGTGAAGGCACTGAAGGAGGAGGGTTATACGGTCTTCTCCATCGAACAATGTGAAGGTTCAACGCCTTTGCAGACCGTCTCTGCTGACAAGGCATCTTCATACGCCGTGATTTTGGGCAACGAAGTAAAGGGCGTTCACCAGGATGTGGTGAACGCCTCGGATGGGTGTATTGAGATTCCTCAGTTTGGTACCAAACACTCGCTCAATGTCAGCACCGCAGCTGGCATGGTCATCTGGGAGTTTGCCAAACAGATGATGGTTTAATGCTTATTTTACTGTTAGTGCCAATTTCTTGAGGTCTTGGTCTCGGGAACTGGTTCCGTAGAGCACTTCGAAGTTGCCCTGCTTGGTGTGCACCGTGTTGGTTTCGGGGTCGAAGAACTCGAAAGATTGGGGTGTCAACACCAGTTGGGCATTCACGGTCTGTCCTGCCTTGACTTCGACACGCTGGAAGGCGCGGAGCGACTTCAGCGGGCCATCGGGATCGGAGAGGTCACGGATATAGACCTGCACCACCTCGGTGCCGTCACGCTTGCCAGTGTTGGTGACAGGAACGGTCAGCGTGTAGTTGGCTCCCTGCTTTGCCACCTTACCTTCCCCAAGTGTAAACTGGGTGTAGCTTAGTCCGTAGCCGAAGGCAAAGAGCGGGTCGGAGAAGTAACGATAGGTGCGTCCCTTCATGGAGTAATCTTCATAGTCGGGCAGCTGGTCGGATGACTTATAGAAGGTGACAGGCAGTTTGCCAGAAGGGTTGCAGTCACCAAAGAGCACATCGGCGATGGCTGTTCCACCCTCTTGCCCTGCATACCATACTTGCACGATAGCATCACAAGTCTGGCTTTCGGGCTGTAAAGCGATGGCAGACCCCGAGCAGCAGACGAAGATGACGGTCTTGCCAGCATCTTTCAGTGCTCGTAGGAGGTCACGTTGTACCTTGGGCAGTTCGATGTGGGTGCGGTCGCCTCCCTTGAACCCATCGATATTTACAGGCATTTCCTCCCCTTCGAGTGCAGCCGAGATGCCTCCACAGAAGATGACCTTGTCGATGCCCTGCAACTGGCGGATGATAGCAGCATAGTCGATGGGCAGTTCCTTGGCAATGTTGATTTTCATGTTGGCTCCCCATGTTTTCACATACTTGAAGCGCACTTCTATTTTGTAGGACTTGCCTGCCTCCGCTTGGATGGCGGTGCGTGTGGGTGTGGTGCGCCAAGTGTGCTGACGCACTTTCTGCTCACCGTCAATATAGAGTTGGAAGTCACCGCAACCTTCTACGTTCACCACGTATTCGCCCGCCTCTTTAGGCGTGAAGACAGTCTCATACTTAGCAGAAAAGTCCTCCAGATTGACATTGGGGGCGAAGTTATGCATACCTGCTGTGGTGACAGCCAAAGGGGTGGTGTAGTATTGTGTGGTGACGGGCTTGCCCTCCATTCTGGTGTTGTTCCAGAAGGTGCCTTTGAGTCCCTTCTTGCCGTCCATCTGACAAGCCGTGTTCATGAGACAGTCCATCACCTTGTCATACGTGAGGTCGCAAGCAGGAAGGTGGAAGAGCGACTTCTGCTTCCCTTTGATGCCTTCAAGGATGGTGACGGTGGTGTTTGGGGTGCCGTTGTAATTGCCCCACATCAGGGGTTTATCGTCGGCGTTGGGACCTATCACGGCAATCTTCTCGGCATTCTTCTTCAGGGGCAACACTTGGTTCTTGTTCTGTAGGAGGACGAGGGTCTGACGTGCCATGTCAAGGGCTATCTGGCGATGTTCTTTCGAGGACATGGCTGAATAGGGAATCTTCGACCACTCCACCAGTGAGGGGTCATCCATTTCACCAAGGTCAAAGCGTCCTTCCAAGAGACGGATGACGTGTTTATCCACCTCTGCTTCACTGATGAGGCCTCGCTTCACTGCCTCTGGGATGCTCTTGTAGGCATAACCGTAACCACACTCCACGTCGGTGCCTGCCACTGTTGCCTTGGCAGATGCGTGGACAGGGTCGGAGGATGACTTGTGGGAGTCGTAGAAGTCGGAGATGGCTCCGCAGTCGCTCACGACGAGGTACTGGAATCCCCACTCGTCGCGCAGAATCTGCTGCAAGAGGCGAGCGTTGCCGCAGCAAGGCTCATCGTCCAACCTCTGGTAGGCACACATCACCTCCCTCACCTTGGCATCCTGCACCAAGGTCTTGAAGGCAGGCATATAGGTCTCCCACAGGTCGCGGGGTGTGATGTCGATGAGGTTGGCGGAGTGGCGCGTGTATTCGGGACCGCTATGTACGGCATAGTGCTTAGCACATGCCCACAACTTCCTGTACTTTGCACTTTCTGGACCTTGCAAACCTTTCACCACCTGAGTGCCCATCACAGACGTCAGATAGGGGTCTTCACCATAAGTTTCCTGTCCACGCCCCCATCGAGGGTCGCGGAAGATGTTTACATTGGGTGTCCATACTGAAAGGCTGTGGAACTTCTCATCCTCGCCACCATCTTGAAACATACGCTTGTTGTACTGTGCACGGAACTCGGTGCTGGCAGCGTCGAACACCTTGTAGAGCAAGTCGGGATTGAACGATGCCGCCATGCCCACGGGTTCAGGAAACACCGTCACGTTGCCCATGTTGGCTGCTCCGTGGAGTGCTTCGCTCCACCAGAAGAACTTCTTGATGCCCAACCGTGGGATGGCAGGACTCTCATCAAGCATCAATTGGGCTTTCTCTTCTAAGGTCAGTCGGGAACAGAGGTCTTTGGCTCGTTCCTTCGCACTCAAATTGGGGTCTTGGTATGGCAACATCTGTGCCATCATACAGACATTGACACCCAGTGCCAATGCCATCATACATAGGTTTTTTTTCATACAAAAAGGTCTTGAGATAATGTCGTTACAAAGGTAACGTGTTCTCTCAAGACCTTTTTGTGCTATTGGGTCAAATGCTTGCTGTTTTGTTACATTTCGTTCCGAATAGGGTACTCACGTTCGGAAAAAACTCGCATGACTTGGTTTTTCTCTCGCTGAATCGTATCGTTCGCTGTTCTCCTAAGCAAATTACATCCGCTCTGGCATCTCGATACCTAAAAGCCTCATACCAAGACTGATGACCTTTGCCACCGCTTTGGCGAGGGAGAGACGGAAGAGCTTGAGGTCTTCCTGCTGTTCACCAAGAATGGTGAAGTCGTGGTAGAACTGATTGAACTCTTTGGTAAGTTCGTAGCAGTAGTTGCAGATGCCAGAGGGGCTGTAGTCGATGCCTGCCTGACGAACCGTCACACTAAACTGGTTGAGTTTCTGAATCAGTTCGGTCTCTTTGGTGGAGATGGCGATGTGGGTCGGCAACTGAGCAGGAATCTCAATGCCTTGCTCCTTTGCCTTGCGTAGGATGCTGGCGATTCGTGCATAGGTGTATTGGATGAAGGGGCCCGTATTGCCATTGAAGTCGATGGACTCTTCGGGGTTGAAGAGCATATTCTTACGGGCATCAACTTTGAGGATGAAGTACTTCAGGGCACCCAGTCCCACCTTGCGTGCCACCTCGCGGGCTTCCTCTTCTGGCATCTCGGTCTGCTTCACACGCTCCTTGCTGGCTTCGTAGGCATCAGCAATCATGGCATCCATTAAGTCGTCAGCATCTACCACAGTGCCTTCACGGCTCTTCATCTTGCCATTAGGAAGTTCAACCATGCCGTAGGAGAAGTGAACCAAGTCTTTGCCCCACTTGAAACCGAGTTTGTCCAACAAGATGGAGAGCACCTGAAAGTGGTAGTTTTGTTCGTTGCCCACGACGTATATCATCTTGTCGATGGGGAAGTCTTGGAAACGGAGTTTTGCTGTACCGATATCTTGCGTCATATAGACAGAAGTGCCATCGCTACGAAGGAGGAGTTTTTCATCGAGTCCTTCGGCAGTCAGGTCAGCCCAGACGGAACCATCGTCACGGCGGTAGAAAAGTCCTTTCTCCAGACCTTCCATCACTTTCTCCTTGCCTTCGAGGTAAGTGTCGGACTCATAATAGATTTTGTCGAAGCTAACCCCCATCATCTTATAGGTCTCATCGAAACCTGCATAGACCCATTCGTTCATTTTCTTCCAAAGACCACGTACTTCGGGGTCGTTCTGCTCCCACTTGACAAGCATCTCGTGTGCCTCCTTGATGAGGGGGGCTTCTTGCTTTGCCTTCTCCTCGTCCATTCCTTGTGCAACGAGTTGTTTCACTTCCTCGCGGTAGTGCTTATCAAACGCCACGTAGTAGTCACCTATCAGGTGGTCGCCTTTCTTGCCAGAAGATGCTGGTGTCTCGCCATTGCCCCACTTGAGCCATGCAAGCATGGACTTACAGATGTGGATGCCACGGTCGTTCACGATGTTGGTCTTCACCACCTTGTTGCCATTCGCCTCGACGATGCGTGCCAAAGCACTGCCCAAAAGGTTGTTGCGCACATGGCCGAGGTGCAGGGGCTTATTGGTATTAGGTGATGAATACTCTATCATCACCAGCGGACTCGCTTCCGTGACAGGTTGGAAGCCAAAACGCTCGTTGGCATTGATGTCATTCAATAATGCAATCCAAGGAGCATCGCTGATGACGAGGTTGAGAAAACCTTTCACCACGTTGAATTTGGCGACCACGTCGCTCAGGTTCTCCGTCAGGTACTGCCCAATTTCGGTGCCTACCTGTTCGGGCGACTTCCTTGCCGCTTTCACAAAGGGGAAGACCACAACAGTGAGGTGCCCTTCAAACTCTTCTCTTGTCTTCTGCAACTGCACCTGTTGTGCTGTTGCTTCCAGTCCGTACAACGTCTTCACAGCTTCTTGTACGCCTGCTATGATTCTTTCTTCTATTGTCATCTTTCTGAAAATTTTATGCAAAGGTAGAGAAAATAAGTGGAAAGTTAAAAATTATAGGTGAAAAGTGACAAGTAGGGAGTCAAAAAGAAGTAATGCCCCATAAAAAAAGGCGGCTTTTCTCACGAAGAGCCACCTTGGGACCAATAAAAAGAATGTCCAATATATAGTAGAAAGAGAGTGCGAGCCGAATGCAGAGCCAAGCTTGCTTGAGCTATGCTGAGGCGAAGCCTATCTTATGTAACGAGAGTGCGAGCCGAATGCAGAGCCAAGCTTGCTTGAGCTATGCTGAGGCGAAGCCTATCTTATGTAACGAGAGTGCGAGTCTTCTTATCGGCGACCACCACGGGGACCACCTGCATTGCCACGAGAAGAGGATGGAGCTGCATTGACGCGAGTCATACTGGCGTTGCTGACGCGAGTGGCACCTGCGGTTGCATTGCTGCGAGAAGAGCTACGCATATTGTTGTCGCTGCGAGAACCTGCACCACTACGGTTCATGCCGCCTGTTGTGCCACGTCCGTTGTAGTTCTGACCACCCTGTGGTTGCACCTGTGGAGGGTTCTGAGGCTGAGCATTGCCCGAACGTCCGTTGTAGTTCTGACCGCCTTGAGGGGCATTGGGCTGAACGTTCCCACGTGGATTGGTATTTCCCCGTGGAGCACCACCTTGTACATTTCCTCCGCGAGGGTTGCCACCGCGATTCATGCCACCTGGAGCAGGAGTCATGCCGCCACGGGGAGTCATACCGCCACGGGGAGCCATACCTGGAGCTGGTCCTGCTGGACGTCCACCTCTTGGTGCCATGCCATGGAAGAAGTGTCCGCCTGCATAACCTCCGTGGAAGGGGCGTGGAGCGTTGAAGTAGAAGCGACGGGGACCATAGCGGTCGAAATCGTAAACGCTGAAGTGCCAGCCGCGATTGGCAAAGACAATGGGACGATAGAAGTAATTGTATCCAATCAGACGATTCCAGATGCTGATGCCGAGAAGGTTGCGGAGCGCAAGGTCGCGAGCCTCGCACACAGCGATGTAGTCATCGTAGTAGTAGCCCAGTGCCACATCGTCGAGGTAGTCGTTCACACCCCAGATGTAGTCATAGTTGATACGATATATCTCGTCGATGAGATAAGGGTCACGAATGCCCAGCGTGTATGCCATGCGGTCAGTCAAGAACCTTGCATTGCTCTGCATTGCTACGATGCTCATGCGCTGAGCGTTCATCGTCAGTGCTCCGCCGAGGAGTACGATTGCTGTGAGGAGAGTTCTTAAAGCCTTCATAGTTGTATCATTTTTTTAGTGGTTAATACCTCTTTTGATTTTTTTCTGATGCAAAGTTACGACAAATAGAAGCCCCTTGCAAATGGAGTTCTCCTAATTGCAAGGGGTTTTTCCCTATTCTGTGAAGGGAAGTTCGAGTTGCATCGTCCCCAAAAGGTTGAAAGACATCCGATGATAAGGTGTAGTCCCATGATTTTCAATACCTTGGCGATGTTCTTTGGTAGGATAGCCCGCATTGTGGTCCCATCCGTAGAAAGGGAATTCTTTATGCAGTTCTTTCATGTAGTCATCGCGGTAGGTCTTCGCCAAGATGGATGCTGCCGCAATGGAGAGGTACTTTCCATCCCCTTTAACGATGGTGGTGTGAGGGATGGCAGACCCTCTCTGTCCTTCGAACATCTCCCCATGATGGTGGAGAGCCATCCGAACGGTCTCCCTCCCCATCATGGGGGAGGGTTGGGGAGAGGGGTTTCGGTATGGCATAAAGCGGTTGCCGTCCACGATGATGTGTTGAGGTCTCACCTGCAAGCCGTCAATGGCTCGGTGCATGGCAGTGATGCTGGCACGAAGGATATTCATCTCGTCAATCTCCTGTGCCGTCACGATGCCCAGTGCCCATGCCACCGCGTCGTGCTCTATCTGCTCACGTAAGGCGTAACGTTGCTTGGCGGTGAGTTGTTTTGAGTCGTTCAGCAGGTTGTTGTGATAGTCAGGAGGCAAGATAACCGCTGCTGCATACACGCTGCCCGCCAAGCATCCCCTGCCTGCTTCGTCACAGCCTGCTTCGATGACACCTTGTTTATAATAAGGTAGAAGCCCCCCTGCCCCTGAAGGGGGAGGGCTTCCACTTTGTCGTTCATTTGCTTTCTTCCGAGAACCCATCTGCATAGCCTCCCCCTTTGGGGGGGCTTTATTTCGGTTGCTTTCCGATGTAAGCCAAAATGCCGCCGTCCACGTAGAGCACGTGTCCGTTCACAGCATCAGAGGCATGAGAAGCCAAGAACACTGCGGGACCACCCAATTCGGATGGGTCGAGCCAACGGCCAGCTGGAGTCTTGGCACAGATGAACGAATCGAACGGATGACGAGAGCCGTCGGGTTGACGTTCGCGCAATGGAGCCGTCTGAGGCGTGGCGATATAGCCTGGACCGATACCGTTGCATTGGATGTTGTACTCGCCATACTCTGAGCAGATGTTGCGGGTCAACATCTTCAAGCCACCCTTGGCAGCAGCGTAGGCACTCACGGTCTCACGACCCAACTCGCTCATCATCGAGCAGATGTTGATGATCTTGCCCTCCTTGCGCTCCATCATCTCAGGCAGCACAGCACTGGCACAAATGAATGGTGCCACCAGGTCGATGTCGATGACCTGTTGGAACTCTGCACGTGCCATCTCATGCATTGGGATACGCTTGATGATACCTGCGTTGTTCACAAGGATGTCAATCTGACCCACTTCCTTGTGGATGGTGTCAACAAGTGCTTTCACGCCAGCCTCGTTGGTCACGTCACACACATAACCCTTCACGTTCGTGATGCCAGCCTCCTTGTAGTTGTCGAGACCACGCTGCAAGGCTGCCTCGTTGATGTCGTTGAACACAATCATGTTGGCACCAGCTTTCACAAAAGCCTTGGCGATGTTGAAACCGATACCGTAAGAAGCACCTGTAATCCATGCGTTCTTACCTTCCAAAGAAAAATTTGATAAATCAGCCATAGTTGCTATTATTATACTTATTAATTAGATTAATTAGTTTAGAGAAAAAAGGGTAAAGTTTTAGCTGCGATAAAATATGCAGGAATCTTTCATATTAAAAATAGTAGGTCAAACCCAGAGAGCCGATGAGGAGAAAATCAAGGGGCTCGTCATAGTCGATGCCGTCGAACTTGTCGCCATAGATGTTCAAGTCACCTTCAAAGTTCAGGGAGACATTCGAGCTGACACGATAGTCGAGGATAAAACCCAGGCGGAACGTGAAGAACGTGCCACCATCCTTATCCTTGGCAAGGACTTTCAGCGCGCGGTCAATATCTTCCTGATTGGCAATCGACGTTGGATAAAGACTTTTTTCCCCTGTCATGGAAAGCCCCAGACCAGCCAAGCCTAACACATGGAAGGCGTGTTCTTTCGAGGTGCTCATGGCAGTAAAATCGAACAAGGCATCGCCATACACGTTGAACGCTCCGAAATGGTAATAACCATGATGCCCGAAATAGTCACTGAAGTCCTGATACTGAGGATTAGACCACACTCTCATGTTCTTGGCGTTCACATACTCATGGTCGCCTCGGTTCCTCACATCAGCGTAACCCAGACTAAGTCTTGCGCCGATTTTTGGCGTGAAGAACTTACCGGCATAGACGTTGAACCCCAGGCCTAACGCATTGCCAAAATACTTGAAGGGGGGGTGGTCGGTGATGTTATCAGCCACCGCATAGTTTGCAGCCAGTTGACCGCCCACAAACCAATCCTTCTTATCCTTTTTCCACTTAATTTGGCTGTACGCTGGCATTAGCAGCATCGACAGCAATACAAGCGTCAATATCCTTTTCATAGAGTTGAGTTGTTAGTAGTTTAGAGAATAGGTGGTAAATAGATTTCTGTGTTCAGCTTGCAAAGATAAGGTGAATTTTTGAGAAAACAAAATAATTTGAGGTATATACTTCAACTTTTCCTGCTTTTCTTTGTAGATAAACCGTTGATTTTCAACCAAGGCTTGTGATTCTTTCTTTTGCCTCGTCCAATAAGGCGAAAAGTTCCTCTTGTGTCTCGGCACGCAGTATCTTGATGCGTGTCTGACGGAAGTCGGGGATGCCCTTGAAGAGGGGGCTGTTTGCCAAATGGCGGCGCACGTGCATGATGCCGCCCAACTCCGTACGTTTTCTTTCCTTCAAGGCATTGTCCTCACGAAGAGAATACTCGACGCTCTTCTGCACTTGACGTTTAAGTACAGCCATCTTCCAATCCAATGTCATCGTCTCGTCATGCTTGCCCGTGTCAAGATAGGTGCGCACATCCTTAAAGAGCCAAGGTTGCCCAAAGGTAGCCCTGCCTATCATCACACCATCTACTCCATATCGCTTGAACGCCTCGTCAGCCTGTTCAGCCGTGCAGATGTCGCCGTTGCCGATGATGGGGATGTGCATTCGGGGATTTGCCTTCACCTCGCCAATAAGCGTCCAGTCTGCTTCTCCCTGATACATTTGGCTACGGGTGCGTCCATGAATGGTGAGTGCTTCGATGCCACAGTCCTGTAGTTGTTCTGCCAGCGAGACAATGATTTTATTTTGGTTGTCCCATCCCAAACGTGTCTTCACCGTCACTGGAATTTTGACGGCTTTCACCACTTCACGGGTGATATCAAGCATCAAGGGCACATTCTTCAGCATCCCTGCACCAGCCCCTTTGCCAGCCACCTTCTTCACGGGACAACCAAAGTTGATGTCCAAGATGTCGGGGTGTGCCTCGCTCTCCACGATTTGGGCAGCCTCCACCATGCTCGGCACGTCACGGCCATAGATTTGAATGGCGACAGGTCGCTCTTGGTCGTCCACCCGTATCTTCTCCAACGAGCGGTTCACACTGCGGATGAGGGCATCGGCACTGACGAACTCCGAATACACCATGCTCGCTCCGAACTCCTTGCACAAAAGCCTAAAAGCCTGATCTGTCACGTCCTCCATCGGAGCCAACAGAACAGGCTTTTCACTTAGTTGGATGTCTCGAATGTTCACCGATTATGCTTCTGAAAACTCGTCTTTCCCTACGCCACACAATGGGCACTCAAAATCATCGGGCAGGTCTTCAAACGCTGTACCTGGCTCAATGCCACCTTCTGGATAACCTACTTCTGGGTCGTACTCCCAACCGCAGGTGTCACAAACATATTTCTTCATAATTATTACGGTTTTGGGGTTTTGTAATTATACGGTTGTACGCTTTTGTGGTTGTACGGTTGCACGGTGTTAAAGAACCGCATAACCGTAAAACCGATTTCTACTTAAAATATCTGTTATACAAACCTTGGAAGCCAGCACCATGACGTGCCTCGTCTTTTGCCATCTCATGAACCGTGTCGTGGATAGCGTCGAGGTTGAGCTTCTTGGCCAGCTGAGCCACTTTCAGTTTGCCGGCACAAGCACCTTCCTCGGCTTCCATGCGGCGCTTCAGGTTGGTTTTCGTGTCCCACACCACCTCGCCGAGCAGTTCAGCAAAGCGAGAAGCATGGTCAGCCTCCTCATACGCATAGCGACGGAACGCCTCAGCCACTTCGGGATAGCCTTCTCGGTCAGCCTGACGAGCCATTGCCAGATACATGCCCACCTCGGTACACTCACCCATGAAATCGTTCTTCAGGCCCTGGCGGATGAAGTCACCTTCCTCACCTTCTGGAATGGCCTTAGCCACACCCACTTCATGTTCACAAGCAAATTTCAGTCCTCCCTCGCTTTCTTCCTTCAGCTTGAACTTTTCGCCAGGCACCTTGCACTGAGGACACTTCTCTGGAGGGTTCTCTCCCTCATATACATACCCACACACGGGGCATACCCATTTTTTAGCCATAAAATGTTAGATTTTTAAGAGTTAGTAAATATTTTAGTTTTTAGGTTTTTAAGTTTCGTCCAGCCGAAAGGCTCATTCATAAACTCACAAACGGAGTAAATGATTTTTTGATTTCTGTTTGCAAATATGCGAAAAAAAAAGTGAATCACGAAAGTTTCAAAACAAAAAAGTTGTTAAAAGGTGAAACTTTCATCAGAACTGAGGACTTTCTGATGGAAAAAGTATGCTGAAAACTAAAAATTAAATACTAAAAACTAAAAGTTAAAGTTACCTCAGCCTCCTGTTGACAGAGCATACTCTCACTTTTAGTTTTTAGTTTTTAACTTTTAGTTTGTTTATATGTTCACTTCACCACCACTTTCTTCCCGTTCACGATGTACACACCCTTTGCCGTTGGCTTCGTGGCGAGTCTCACACCACCTACGGTGTACCAGGTCTCTGCCTCTTCCGTGGTTGTGGTTTCACGGATGCCAACGGGGTCGTAGATGCCGTAGGTGAAGGTCACCACGCGGCTGACATCGTCACCCTTCACGGCGTATGCGCGGATGGTGACAGCCTCTGTGATGGAGATGGGTGCCGTGTATTGATGGCGTGTGCCGTTCTCGTCGCATGGACAGGTGCCATCCGTCGTGTACCAGATGACAGCATCCTTCGTCTCGCACGACAAGGTCACCTTCTCGTCCTCCATGAGGTAGGTGCCGCTGATGTGCGATGCAGTCGGGGCATAGACGGGCAGCAGCGACGGGTCTTCCACCATGATGACCGACTGTGCCGTCACCTTCGAGTTCTCCAAACTCAGGAACAGGGCTGTCTGTCCGCCCACCTTGCCGGTCACGGTCAGGTGTGCCTCACCGTTCGCATCGAAGGTCGCTTCTCCCGTCACGGTGGCGATGGTGCCAATCACGCTCTTCGCCGTCACCTTCATGCCCTGTGCGGCTGAGGCTGGGAAGGCGTGGATGGTGATGGTGCGTTCTTCACCCTTTGCCACCTCCACGATGGAGTCGGTGCCGATGGCATAGACCTCACGCACCACGGTGAACTCCTGCTGGTAGTCCTTCTGCATCTGCAAGCCGTTGTATGCCTCCACCTGACGGCGCACGGTCAACTGCACCTTGCTGCCACTGGCAAGCGGTGTGTTGGTCTTCACCTTGATGCGCGACACGTAGGTGTCTTTGCTGTTGTACGCCTTGCTCCTGTTCTGCTGGCTGATGGTGCAGGTCAGCGGTTGTCTGTTCTGCGAGAGCATCAGCCGTTCAGTGGTCAGTGACTCTGGACGCATATACTCGTTGAAGGTCACCTCCACGCCGTCCTCGTAGGCACGGGCTGCCTGCACGTCGGGCAGGGTGTTCCTTACCAACGGGATGTTGATGTCCAACTGTGGAGGAGGCACGGGCAGCCAGTCGGAGTAAGCCGTCTCATAGCCCGCCTTCTCAACCTTCACCTGCCACAAGCCCTGCGGCACGTCCCAAGCGTACTTGCCCTCTGCGTCGGTCAACAGCGGATTCTCCTGACGGAACTCTGTGGCATCCCACTTCACCACCTCGTCGTGCAGGTCGCCATACTCGTCCTCACCCGTCTGCTTGAAGTAGATAGTAGCGGTGGCACCCTCCACGCGGTTGTCCGCCACGGCTTCATAGACATAGCCAGAGGGGTCGATAATAGTCTGAACTTTAGGACGTTGCTCACGATTATCAACTATAAGGCGAGCCCTGAACCATGCATCTTGTTTCTTCCTGTATTCCTTGTCGCATTGAAGAAGACGAATAGAGCCCTGATAATGGCTTACTTTATCTTCAAAAGTTCTGTCGTTGAGATAGTTTGCGCCCATTTTGATAAGCGTGGCAGAAATACCTCCAAACACGGAACTCATAGAGAGTCCCCCAGAGCCTACGACGGCCTTAACACCCTTGTCTATTGCCTCTGTGGCAAGCACGTCGGATGTTGCCAAGGCAATGAAGTACCAGCCTTGATACATGGCGAAGTCCTCAATATCCTTCCTCAAACTCGTGGCATTGAATTGGTCTTCCGTGCAAGGGTCGGGAACTTCGCGCCAGATGCTGTTCAACTCATTCACCCTGTCATAGCCTTCCTTGAGGTCGCTGAGGATAGCGACATAGGAGAAGACCTGTCCTATTCCACTGAATACTTTCAATGCGCCAGACATCGCTTTCCCCAAGAATGTTTTCGGAGCGAGTTGCTGATATTTCTCCGTTTCCTTGGCTATGTCAAGTCCCTCAATCGCCATTTGCGACATGGCATCATTAAGGTTCTCCAATACCGCTTTCTTCGTACACATGTTGACCAGACTCTTCTGATTCTGTGGGGATATGGCAGGTGAACCAGGTGCATAATAGACGCGATAGAAGAGTTCTATCTTATTGGTCAAATTGCTTATCATTGGCTGCAAGGCGAGACAAGCATCAACGGCACCCTTCTTGATAACATTATACGCCGTGTTGAGTTGGTCATACCAAGACATGATTTCCCCCAAAGTTCGATTGACCTTCGTAGAGAAGTCCTCCTCGTTGCGTGCCCGGCTGTAGCGTGCGAGTGCCTCTGCTGCCTTTCCATTCGTCGTCTCCAAGCGGAAGTCGTTCTGAAAATCGACCATCACGTAGTGACCATCCTCCACAAGTTCATAGAGCGTGTTTCCATCGGTCATCAGGATGGCGTTATAGCCTTCATCCAGCAGTTGCTGTGGACTGAGACCTGTGGTGTGGTCAATACTCATGTTCTTGCCCATGTCCATGTTGTACTGGTCAAACCCATTGATGAACTCGTTCATATCGAAAGCATCTTCCCCCAATGTCTCCTCAATGTCCACAAAGAGCTCTTCGGGTGTGATGCTGGAGGCAGTCTTTGTGTCTATGCCTGTCACATCAACACCTATCAACTCTGCCAGTTCGTTCATCAATTGCCTGCGTTTATCGGTGTTGGTCTCGCTGGCAAGTGCGGTGATGATGCGTTCCACCTCTTCATTCAAGGCAGTCATCAGTTCCTTGTAGTATTCCACAAAATGAGTTTGGGCAAACTGTTGGTCAGCATCCATCTGCAAGTCTGATTCATCTAAGTAGTCCACATCCACGGTGGTGACAGCATCCCACGGCAAATCGACACTGCAGAACCAATGCCCTGTATTGCTGTCGTAGTTTGCTTCCAGATAGTCAGTCACACCCTTCTTTGTCTCGTATATCAGAATGACATCCTTTACTTTGGTCTGGTCGGTGGTGTTGAACACGATTTCAAAGGTATAGTTGGACTTGCCTGCATGGAAATATGCAACATACCATTGGTTTTTGAGCGTTTCAGGATGCTCGAAGTCGAAGTCTACGTAAGCAGTTCCAGTGGAGGTGCCTCTTCCTTCTTGGAGCCATTCATCCGCCAGCGGAGGGAACATATAGACATGCAGTGGATGAACCATATCCTTTGTGTAGTTGACTTCCACTCTTTCGGTCTTCGCCTCCCGTCCCTGCTTGGTCGTGATGACGGCATAGACGGGAATGGTTGTCAAGTTGGGACACTCAGGCAGTTCCACATGCAACTGCCAGCTGCCGTCTGCCAATGCCTCCGTTTCGCCCACCATCAAGTTATTGCCAGCATACACACGGATAGAGGAAAGGGCTGGAGCCATGCCTCGGACAGGGAATGAAAGTTTATGAATCTTCTTTGGTGCCACAATCGTCATGTACTTCACATCGCAAGTGGCGAAGCCGATGGGCTGTGTCACCGTACTTCCGTCGATGTCGAACTGCACCTGTGCCGATGCTATCAGCGTGCCTTGGTCGAGGGCGGTGAGAATGAAGCGGGTCGGCTCGTCCAAGTAGTCGTTCTCCACAGGGATGGTCACCTTGCCTTCCTCGGCGGTGGCTCTCACCATCTTCGTGCCCGTCATCGAAGAGCCTTCCACAAACTCAGCCATATTAGTCGGATACGTGACCAGCAGACGCACATTGCTCACACGTTCCTTGATGTCCTCCTTGAAACCGATTTCAGCACGCAGAGTCACGTTGCAACTGGTGCTCACCTCCGTCTTGTTCGACATGAAGAGAGTCTTTGTATCATCGGTGTAATAGAACTGGGCTGTATTCAGCGTCGGGATGCGGTCGTTCGTCACCTCGGCGATGATACCGCTCTCCACCTTCACCTTGTTGCTCACGTAGTCTTTGTCGGCTTCCATGCCCACGGCGGTGTAGTCGCTCAGGTAGAGCATCTTGCTCAGCAGCGGGTCGCTGCCCATGGTCACCACGGTGTAGTCGCCATCCTTCAGTCCCGTGAGGGTGAGGCTCGCCTCGGCGAAGGTCTCCTGCTGGCACAGCAGTCCGTCAGCGTCGTAGAGGACCGCCGTCACTGCCTGGTTACTTGTCCGCAAGAACGACACCTCCACGCCGCCCAACTCCTTCAGGGCGAAGGTGACGGAATCAGCCTTCTCTTCCTCATCAGTGAGGGTCACCGTCACCTCCACCGGCATGAAGGCATCCTTCAGGCTCGATGCCGTCAGTCGGATGCGGTCACCCGCCTTGGCTCCGTCCAACAGTTGCACCTCGGGGTACTGCACCATGAGGCTGTCCAGCGCCTCACCCGTCGTCTCGTTGTAGGCAGCGACGACAACATTCTGGTAGTCGTTGTAGTAAGGCAGCGTGGTGGCTTCCTCATCAGCGGTGGTGGCGGCAGTGTAGGTGAAGTCGTAGTGGATGGTGGGGCCTGAGAGGGGAGCGAGTTGGATGGGGGCGATGTCGGTGGAGGAACCACCGACCACACTGAAGGCACGTCTCGCTGCCACATAGCCGCTGGCACTGGCACTCAAGGTGAGGTCACCAGTCAGGGCGGTCAGTTCATAGCGTCCCAGAGCGTTGGTGGTGGCAGTGAAGACCTTGCCCACGGTGCCGTTCATCATCAGCGAGGCGGTGACGGTTGCCATGGAGATGGGCTTGCCGTCCGTGTCAGTCACCTTGCCACTCAGGATGATGGTGTCGGGCTGTGCGAGGGTGACGGTGGTCTGTGCCGTCGCTTCCTTCACCAACAGTTCTGTGCGTGGCGGCACACCGTAGCGGGCTGCCAAGTCGGTAGGCAGGGTGATGCCGTAGAGCAGTCGGGTGCCCTCCACCTGTCGGGCGAGGGTGCTGCCCGTGCCGAGGCGGTTGCCCATGGCATCCATCCAGACGATGGTGGTCTGGTCGGTCACGTCGGTGGGGTTGCCGCCCTCCTCTTCGGCAGGTGTCTGTACGGTCAGTTGCACGGTGTGCATGGGCTGAACCGTCTTGAAGGTCATCTCCATCGGCTGACCACTCAGAGTGAGGGTGTCGGTGGAGGCAATCAGCACGCCCTGCGGACTCAGCAGTTGGGCGGTGTAAGGCTCCTCGTTGGT
>JAFSKR010000063.1 GCA_017448825.1 Bacteroidaceae bacterium | reverse complement strand
TTATATATATTATTATATTATATATAGTTATATATAAATATATAAACTATTACTTTAACTTACCGCTGACTTCATTGATTCATTTTTGAACTGTAGCACTGTAGCGGTGTAGCAAAGCGACTGTCTTTTCCTAATTGGGTTCATTGATTCATTTTTGAACTGTAGCACTGTAGCGGTGTAGCAAAGCGACTGTCTTTTCCTAATTGGGGGTTGACAGTTTTTGTTTTTGGGAGCTGATATGGTTGACAGTCGTTTTTCTGAACAAGTTGACACTTTACCGGAATCGTTTACACCTTCACTGAAAAGCTTTTCGGTGGTATATGTCAAGCGACATTCCATCAATTCATATTCCCAATTCCTTCAAAAGAAATTCCGCAGTGATGCCCTTGCCGCTTTTGGCAACGACTTCGGGGGTGCCGGTCACGACGACGGTGCCCCCTTGTTGTCCACCTTCAGGCCCCATGTCGATGATGTGGTCAGCGAGTTTGATGACATCGAGATTGTGTTCGATAACGACGACAGTGTTTCCCTTATCGACGAGGCGGTTGAGCACGACCATGAGAGTGCGGATGTCCTCGAAGTGAAGTCCCGTGGTGGGTTCGTCGAGGATGTAGAGGGTCTTACCTGTATCCTTCTTCGAGAGTTCGGTGGCGAGTTTTACACGTTGGCTCTCACCGCCGCTGAGGGTGGATGAGGGTTGACCAAGCTTGATGTAGCCAAGTCCCACGTCTTGCAGCACTTTGATTTTGTGCAGTATCTTGGGTTGGTTCTCGAAAAACTCGACAGCTTGGTTGATGGTCATGTCGAGCACGTCGGAAATGCTCTTCCCCTTGAAGCGCACTTCCAGTGTCTCCCGGTTGTAGCGTTTGCCATGACACACCTCGCAAGGCACAAGCACGTCGGGCAAGAAATTCATCTGGATGGTCTTGTAGCCGTTTCCGCAACAAGTTTCGCATCGTCCACCTGCCACATTGAACGAGAACCGCCCAGGCTTGTAGGAACGCATCTTCGATTCGGGCATTTCGACGAATAGTTTGCGGATGTCGGTGAACACATCAGTATAGGTGGCGGGATTGCTGCGAGGGGTACGTCCGAGAGGCGACTGGTCAACGCTGACCACTTTGTCAATGTGTTTAAATCCTTCGATTCTTTCGAAGGCAAGTGGCTCTTGATGAGAACGATAGAATTGTTGGCTCAAGTAGGGCTGTAAGGTCTCGTTGATAAGTGTTGACTTGCCACTGCCGCTCACACCTGTCACACAAACCAGCATTCCGAGCGGAACATCGACACTCACATCTTTCAGATTGTTGCCTTTGGCTCCTACGATGCGGAGAGTCTTTCCGTTGCCTTTCCGTCGGGTAGTAGGCACTTCGATTATCTCCTTTCCATTGAGAAAGCGGGAGGTGAGCGTGTCGGTTTTCAGCATATCCTTGGGCGTGCCTTGGAACACCACTTCGCCGCCTTTCCGACCAGCAAAAGGTCCCATATCGACGATGTAGTCGGCATTGAGCATCATGTCCTTGTCGTGCTCCACCACAATCACCGTGTTGCCCTCGTCGCGCAGGGCCTTGAGCGAGTTGATGAGCCGCACATTGTCGCGCTGATGGAGGCCGATGCTGGGTTCGTCCAAGATATAGAGCACGTTAACCAATTTTGTGCCTATTTGTGTGGCGAGGCGGATGCGCTGACTCTCTCCTCCACTGAGGCTCACCGAACTTCGGGAAAGGCTCAGATAGTGAAGTCCCACATCCAGCAGGAACTTCAAGCGCGTGCTGATTTCCTTGATAATCTCGTGGGCGATGGCTTGTTGTTTATGCTCCATCTTCTCTTCCACGTGGGTCACCCAGTCATACAGCACTGACAGTTCCATGTCCGACACCTCGCTGATGTTCTTGCCATCGATGCGGAAGTGCAGCGCCTCCTTGTTCAGCCGCTTCCCCTGACATTCTGGGCAGACGACGAGTTTATCCACCGACTCCTCCCATTTCTGTGCCCATTCTTTCTGCTCCTCGATGCCAAGGCTATGCACATAGGATGCCATTTCTTGATAATCCACGTTGTCGATGTCCACAGCTGGAACCACGCCCAACCCCTTGCAGCGAGGACAAGCTCCTTGTGGCGAGTTGAACGAGAAATTGTGTGGGGCAGGGTCACGGTAGCAAAGCCCTGTGGTGGGGCACATCAGGCGTTTGGAGAAATGCTTGGGAATTTGTCCACTGTCCACTATCATGATTTGTCCGTCGCCCATCTTCATCGCCACCTCAAGGCTCTTTTTCAGGCGTTCCTCATCCTTGTCGCTGATGGCGAGTTTGTCGATAACCACTTCGATGTCGTGGTTCTTGTATCTGTACACCTTCATGCCCTCCGTCACATCCATTATCTCCCCGTCCACACGGGCATATAGATACCCTTTCTTGCGGATGCTCTCAAACAGTTCGCGGTAGTGTCCCTTGCGGTTCTGTACGAGGGGAGCCAAAAGGAAGATGCGCTTGCCGTTGTACTGCTCCAGCAAGAGCTGCAGCACATCCTCCTCCGTATATTTCACCATCTTCTCGCCCGTCTCATAGCTGAAGGCTTCACCTGCACGGGCATAAAGCAGTCGCAGATAGTCATAGACCTCTGTCACGGTGCCCACCGTGGAGCGTGGATTCTTGTTGGTGGTCTTCTGCTCAATGCTGATGACAGGCGAGAGGCCGCTAATCTTATCCACATCAGGACGTTCCATCCCCCCCAAGAAGTTGCGGATATAAGCACTGAAGGTTTCGATGTATCGCCGCTGACCTTCAGCAAAAATCGTGTCGAACGCCAGCGACGACTTGCCGCTGCCGCTCAACCCCGTGATGACCGTCAAACTGTTGCGAGGAATCTCCACATCCACGTTCTTCAGGTTGTGAACCCTCGCCCCCTCAATCCTTATCATTCCGTGCTTCCTCCTCCTCCTTCTGATTCTTCATTCTCATGGAATCCCGTCAAGACACTGATGGATTTCTTGATGTCATACTTTATCCCATCACTCCCCAAAGCCTTAAGATAAAGCAAATACAATCCATCACTTACATACTTTCCTTTCACCTTTCCATCCCACAAAATCAACTTGTCGGGTTCACCTTCCACACGCTCAATGGTTTCAAGGGTCACGGAATGAAGCTTCGTCCCCCAACGGTTGAAAAACTTCGCATCCAGCTCCACAATTGACTGTGCCGTGATGCGGAACTGGTCATTGATACTGTCGCCATTAGGCGAGAAACCATCAGGGCAAGTCAATTTTGATTCACTGATGGCCACGGAAATCTGTTCACTTTCATATTCGATGGTGTCGGTTCCCATGGTGAAGGTGACATACAGTTTGATGCCATACCCACCCGATTTCGTGAGCGTGTAGGTAGTTTCCTCGTCATATCGTTTCACCAATGGGCTATATTCACCATTTTCGTTGCTGGTGTCCCAGATTCTCCACTCGCACACATAGTTGTAGCCATCAGGATTGCCCACATTAGCCTTCAGCGTGATGAGCAGAGGCGCCTGAGCCGTTTGCGATTCTCCGGGAGTCACCTCCACGGTGTCCTCCTCGTCCAGCGAATAAAAACTGACCACAGGCGATGCACCTGTCTCTTCCACAACCAGCGAATCGTTGGAGTCTTGGCTGCCTGTCTGTTCCGTTGCATCGGTTGAGCCACTGTTGTCATCGTCATCATTGCTGCATGCCCAAGCCAGCAGCAAACACCCAAAGACAACTATCATGATAGGGAGTTTCTTCATGTCTTTTAATATAAAATATGTTGTTTTTAAGATGCAAAATTACACATTCTCTTCTACAAAACACATTTATTTCCCCTAAAAACACTTAACATCTGACTTTAATTTGTTCAGAAAGCCATTTTTTTACTAATTTTGTACTCCGAAAACTAAAGAACAAAAAACAAACAGATGAAAAAAATCGCATTATTTCTTGTTGCCATCGTGCTGGCAGTGACAGTCAACGCACAGCAGAAAACAATGAAACGTGAAATCCAATCGGGAGAAACACTCTACAGCATAGCACGTCAGCATAACGTGTCAGTTTCCACCCTGCTGGAACTGAATCCAGGTCTGCAAGCAGATCACATCATGGCAGGACAGAAAATCAATGTTCCTGCATTGACACAGCAAGGAGAGGACACGCCAGTAGTAGAGCCACAGACACAAACAGAACAATCCACACAACCCGTTCAACAGGCAAATCCACCCCAACCAGCACAGCAACAAACCACCCCGCAGCCAGTTTATCGACCCAAGTACAAGACAAAACATGAAGTGCTGAAAAAAGAAACGCTATATTCCATCTCTCGTCAATATGGCATCACGGAAGACCAACTCCGTGCGGCAAACCCATCCATCAAAAAAGACAAAGTAAAGAAAGGTTCCATCCTGAACATCCCCTACACGATAGAGGAGGACAACAAATATCAAGAAGAGCAGCGTCGCTTGGAAGAAGAAGCGAAAAAGCCGAAAGTGGAAATGTACCCCACCATCAAGGTCGCTGTCATCCTGCCATTCTCCGCCAACGAAGCAACCATGAGTTCCGAATCGCAAAAAATGGCCAACATCTATCAAGGCTTCCTGCTGGCTGTCGATTCGTTGAAACAACGGGGATGCTCCGTCGAAGTGTTCGCATACGATGAAGCCGTCAGTGACCGCATCTTCACCGACATCATGAGCCAACCAGAAATGAAAGAGATGCAGCTAATCGTCGGTCCCATCCGTCAGTACCATGTATCTACCGTCGCCAAATTCGCCCACCAATATGGCATCACCCATGTCGTGCCATTATCCAATGAACCCACATTAGTGAACGAACACCCTACAACATTTCAGGTAAACGTATCCTCCTCCCTGCTCCACACCCAAGCATACAACCGCTTCGCATCCCTCCATAAAAGTGCCAACATCATCTTTGTCAATATGGGCGACAGGGGAGACAACCATACATACATCACAGGATTCAAGCAAGCACTCGACCAACAATCCATCCCCTACAGCACACTCAGCATCACCGAAATAGACAAAGAGTTAGAGAAGTTCAAGACAGGAGTTCGCAACATCCTCATACCATCCAGCCCCACCTCGGCAGCCTTCGAAAACCTGTGCAAGAAACTGGATGGCCTAAACATCCCCGACGAAAAACCCGTACAACTGTTTGGCTACCCAGAGTGGCAGACACTCGCCACCAAACACACCAAGCACTTGAGCAAATACAACTGTCAATACTTCACCACCTTTTACAGCAACAATGGCGCTGCTCGCACACAGACCTTCAACTCACGATTCCGTCGCTGGTTTCATCAAGACCAGTATAACAGCATCCCACGATACGGAGAATTAGGATACGACATAGGAGCCTACTTCATCAAAGGACTCAACGACTACGGCTCCACCTTCCACGATAACCTGCACAGCTACACCTACTTTTCACTCGAATTCCCCTTCAATTTCGAAAAGAAAAACCAGTGGTCAGGCTACCAGAACAAAGCACTACTCATAGTCACCCACCGAAACGACGGAACCGTACATGTAAGTTTTTAGTGTTTTTAACTTTTAACTGTTAGTTTTAGTTGCAAGATAGCCACATGAGAACAAAGCAATACATACTCGCCCTGCTCACACTTGCGGCAGCTCTCCCTGCCCATGCCCAAGTGGGAGAACCACGGCGCGACCTCTCCATCGGCATCATGGCAGGCTATACCATCAATAAAATGGACTTCATGCCCAAAATCAAACAGACCATGAAAAGCTCCCCCATGATGGGAATAGCCGCCAGATTCGTCTGCGAAAAATACTTCTCCACCATCTGCGCCGTCCAGATGGAACTCCAGTACAACAACCTCGGCTGGCAAGAAGACATCCAAGACGGTTCAGGAAATACCTATAAGCGCGACTGGCATTTCCTCGAAGTGCCCATGCTCATGCAGATGGGGTGGGGACGAGAACGCCGAGGACTCAAGTTCCTCTTCGAGGCAGGGCCTCAAGTAGGAATATACCTTTCAGGCAAAGAACACAAAGGCGGAGGCCAATGGAATACCGACAACCGCCCCAACGGAGTGGTATACCAGTATGGAAAAGACCCCGACAACAAATTCGACTATGGCATCACAGCTGGCATCGGCCTTGAGTACTCATCGCCCGTAGGGCACTTCCTCCTGCAAGGTCGTTACTACTACGGATTAGGAGACCTCTACGACAATAGCAAGCGAGGCGACTTCGGACGTTCAGCCAACCAAACCATATCAGTGAAACTCACCTACCTCCTCGACCTCATGCGCACCAAGAAAGAGTGAAGGCAGCTACGCCTAAAAGATAAAACCTTTAACGTATGCAACGAAAACTGTTTTGTGAAATATCCCCCTTTACCTATCGTCTCTCGACCGAGAAGGAAATCATCAAACGCCATCTGACAGACCTCTGCAAAAGAGAACGATTTGCAACGCAACGCTCTGAGACCCCTCTGCCCGTCGTCATCCATCATCACAAATCCCTCATACGTCGCCGCTTGGGCAATGTCAACATGCAGCTGCAAGAAAACAAAGCCGTCAACCTGGCATTGGCAGTAGTTCACATCAACGGAGTGCTCATTCGTCCTCAAGAAACATTCTCCCTGTGGAAACTTGTCGGAAGGACAACAGAAAAGAAAGGCTACAAAGAAGGACTCACCATCACGGGAGGTAAACCTGCCCAAGGCATCGGCGGCGGGTTATGCCAACTATCCAACCTCATCCATTGGATGGTGCTCCACAGCCAGCTCACCATTACCGAACACCATCACCACGACGGGTTCGACCTCTTTCCTGACTACGGCCGCCAGATACCATTCGGCACAGGCACCAGCATCACCTACAACTACCTGGATTATCGGGTGAAGAACAACACCAACAACACCTACCAGCTAAGACTATGGGTGGACGACCAACACCTGTGTGGCGAATTGCGAGCCACTGCCCCCCAACAGCACACCTTCCATATCCATGCGGCAAACGAACACTTCACCAGGGAAGGTGGAGTAATCTATCGGAATGGAATAGTTTATCGTGACACCATCGACCGCCAAACGGGGAAAACCCTCGACCGTCAAGTCATCCGTACCAACCATGCCCAAGTGATGTATGAGTGCACAGAAGAAATGGAAATACGGGAAAAGGAACCGTAGTGTCGAATGTTCTTTTATGTTTTTCTTGTTTTCTCAAGCCGCTGAAGGCGTAAAAAAACACCTAAACTTTTAGTATAAACTTTTAATATGTGATAAATGAGAAATGAAAAAACTCAAACCTAAAAAATATGAGGGGGCTTCGTCTCGAACGGCGGGGCACCCTCATAAAAAAATTGCTTATCTCACGACAAGCAATCTTTACTAACCTTAAAATAAATCTAATACCATGAAAAACACGATGCAAAGGTATGTCTTTTTTTTTATGTGGCAAATACTTTTTCTGTTTTATTCCTTTTTTCTCCCTGTTTTTAATTTTTTTTAACTAAATCAAGGCTTCTTGGGTTGTTTTTTCGATGTATTCGATGAGCTTTCGGTAGAATGTATGGTGCTGGAGGGTTTCTTTGTCGCCGAAGATGATGAGTTTCATGCGGGCACGGGTCATGGCGACGTTCATGCGACGGAGGTCGGAGAGGAAGCCGATTTGTCCGCTGTCGTTGCTACGCACGAGGCTGATGAGGATGATGTCACGTTCTTGCCCTTGGAAGCCATCGACTGTGCCCACGCTGATGAGGGGGCGGAAGGGGCGGAACTCCTCGCGTTTGCGGATTTGCTGGCGAAGGTATTGCGTCTGCACTTTGTAGGGGGAGATGATGCCCACATCGAGCCGTTCGGCAAGGAAGCGTTCCTTACCGATTTTGTTGATGTAGTGGTGCAGGGTGGTGAGCACCAGCTGGGCTTCGGCCTTGTTGATGCGCCCGTGAGTTTCACCGATGAATTCTTCGGTGTAGTGAAGCTCCCCGACTTCCGAAAGGGGAAGGCATTCGCAGTGGGAATCTAAGGAGTTTGGCGGCGTCAGCCCTCCCCCTTCGGGGGGCAGGTGGCTTTCTTTCCCGTCCACCCACTGAATGGGGTGTTCCCAGTCGAGCACGGAGCGGTGCTTCACGCTGCTGTCCGATTCCATTTCGCCGTGATAGAACCAGTCGGAGGAGAACTTCATGATGGCATCGTTCATGCGGTATTGCACTTTGAGCAGGGTGACGGTTTGGGGTTGGTTCTCGACGATGCGCTCCATGAGGGTTTTGCCGAGTCCTTGCTTCATGGCCTCGTAGCATTTGATGGTGGGGGGCAACTGCTGATGGTCGCCAGCCAGGATGACTCGCGAAGCGCGACGGATGGCAATCCAGCAAGCGGGTTCGAGGGCTTGTGCTGCCTCATCTATGAATAATGTGGAAAACTTCTGGCGGAACAGGACTTTGTTGGCAGAGCCAACCAGGGTGCAAGCTATGACTCGTGCCTCGTCGAAAAGTTGGGCATTGATGCTCATTTCTATCTCGCTGGCACGGTCGCGCAGGCGGGCTATCTTTTGATGGATGCTGTCGCCATGCTTGCGGTTTTCCTTTATCTGACGGATGGTTTTGCGGATGCTCCACAGTTCGGGGTAATCGGGGTGGCTCTCAAACTTGTGTTCATAGGTGAAAGCGAGCATCTTGTCGTTAACTCGGGTGGGGTTGCCGATGCGGAGGACAGGCACTCCATGTTCGACCAGCTTTTCACTAATCCAGTCGACTGCCATGTTGCTTTGGGCGCACACCATCACTTGTGTCTCCCGATGGAGGGTCTCATGGATGGCTTCGACGAGGGTGGTGGTTTTGCCGGTGCCGGGAGGGCCATGCACCACTTCTACGTCTTTTGCCCACAGCACTTCGTTCACGGCTTGTTCTTGTGTCTTGTTCAGCCACGGGAAGGGCATCGGTGCAAAGGTGCGTTTCTGGGGTTGTCGGTGTCCTGCGAAGATGTCTCTCAGATCTGCCAGGCGGTTGTTCTTGGCATTGATGACTTCGTCGAGCGCATGAAACATGGTCTTGTAGGTGGTCTCGTCAAAGTGGAGCTGGATGCCGAGATGTTCTGTGTTTTGCAGTTCTGTCAGGGCCTGTGTGGAGGGTAGGGTGACCACCATCCGATTGCCGTCCACGTAGGAAACGGTGGAGGGGTATGGATAATAGGTGGTGGTGGGGTGAGGCTTGAAGAACTGAACGGTTTTGCCAGGTTCAAACAGGTGTTCGATGTCGTCTTCGTCTTCTTTCTGTTTGGTTCGCATGATTTCCACCACGAACTGATTGAGCGAGTTGTAGTAACTGCGACCCACTTCGACGGGATACCAGCAGATGCCACGGTGTATCTTGCGCTGGATACTCATTTTCTCTGACTGGAGGCGGTATTCTTCTTCTTCGGCGTCATGTTCCATCTGGAGCAGGGCGCGTAGGCGTTGCAAGTATGATGTACTGTTTTGCATGGGGCGGCTTCGCCTAAATGATAAATGAAAAATGATAAACGAGAAATGACAAATGCTCAATATTTCATCTCCTTCAATGCTGCTGCAATGAAAGATGAAGGGGGTCAGTGGAGATGGAGCGTCAAGGCATCGGTGAAGAGTGTTTCTTTTTTCGGGTCGATGATGCCCAAATGGGCGAGGAGGTTGAGTTTGTCGGTGATGTCCTGACGGTTGTCTTCGCTGAGGATGGCGCTGAGCTGGTTGTAGGCTTCTCTGATGTGTCCGTCAATCAGTAGGATGAATGCCTGATAGATTTGTGCCACGGGGTGGAGGGCTGCTTCTTCCTGCATCTCTTGCAGGATTTTGGCAGCCTTGTCGTTCTGTCTGTTGAGGATGAGACACCAGGCGAGTGCCTGTTTCGTCTCTGTGGAGGTTTCGTCCAGATAGTGGGCTTTGTAGAGCAACCTTTGTGCTTCGTCGTATTGTGCCTCTCCTTCTTGTGCCAGGTGCATGGTGGCTTGTGCTGCGTTTTTCAGGTATCGCAGGTTTTCGGGCTCTATTTCCAGCAGGTTGAGGTAGAGGTTGGCTGCCTTTTTCATGAGTTGGCGAGAGTTTCTTTTTGTCGCTTCCGCGAGACAGAGGGATGCCAAGTGGCTGAGTGTCCATTTCGAGTTGGGTTTCAGCGTGTTGGCGATGCTGTAGGCATGGATGGCTTCTTGGGCATGATTGAGTTTCTGATGGCAGAATCCCGTCTTTTGCCACAGGCTTGCGTATTGCACGTCGAACTCATTCATCTCCAACCGCCCAAACACCTGAAGGGCGGCTTCATAGAATTCTTTCCGCATGAGGAAGTCGGCATATTGGGCAATGTCCTCATGCTTGCCCCCCAACAACTTGGTCATCCATGCGTTGCTGTAGGGCGTGATGGGATGCTCCTTCAGCAGGGCAAAGGGGTTCAGGAATTGCTGCCTGTAGGGGTATGAGTAGAAGAACCTGTAAAGGTCGAAGATGTATTGGCGGCGGAGGTCGGCCTTCTTGGGCTTTTCGCTCCCCGCTTCTTTTATGAGGTCATCCAGGTTCTCTCCGTCCAACTGCTGCTTGATTTGTTCCTCGATTGCTGCGCCTCCCATCGCGCCCATCTGCTGGAAAGTGAAGCAGAGCGAGTATTTGTCGCTGTTGCAGAAGGGGCTGCTGTTCAGTATCAGCCGCATCAGACGACCATTTTTGCCGCTGATGACCTGCTGAAGGTCGGGGATGATGAAGCGGTTGAAAGAAAAGGGGTAGAACCAATGGGGCATCTGGCTGAAAAACTGATGTCCTTTCAACATCGAGAACGACGAGTAGTAGATGTCGGCACCGTCCAACTGGAGTTCTGCCATTTCGTGCATCTTCCTGTCAACCATCGCATCGTCCATCCATTCCGGGTTCTCGCCGTTCTTGGTCAGCTCTTCCATGTCTATCGGCTTGTTCTTGTTGGTGTGCTTCATCCGTCCCTGCATGATGGCGGGGATGATGTCATTGCGCATCCTCGACGTGATGCGGTCGGTGGTGCAGCTGAATTGCAACTGCATCATCGTGGAATAGAATTCGTGGATGAAGGTGGCATCGTCGCGATAGATGGTCAGGCGGTTCTGCAGTTCCACACAGTCCTTCAGTTGGTCGAAGAAGAGATGGAACACCAGCACAAAGCCCACAAGCGAACGTTGCGACACCAGCTCGTCATCCATGAGGTATGAGTCAAGCAGGAAGCACACCTTGCTGGCATCGACAAATTCCAGCACGGAGAGCGTGACGGCACTGATGAACACCGCCTTGTCCTCGCTGCCAATGTTGTCGGAGGCGACGATGCGGTTAGCTTGTTCGAGGTCGCTGTTCAGCCAGATGTCACTTGTCCATGTCCAGTTGAACAGGCTCAGCAGCGTTGCCTCATGCGTCTGTTCAAGCCCCTCCAGTCGATGCTGGCGCACAGCGTCGCGCACCAGTTCGTCATGTTGCAGTGCTGCCAACTCCTCAGACACCGTCTCCAGTTGGTTCACCAGAGCCTCAAACGACGGGATGGCTTTCAGTTCCTTTCGCGAACTGACATATTTCTCGCTTGCGTTATTATTCAGTCGATCCATGCGCCGCAACCGACAGACAGCCAGTTGGAGGCTGTTGCAGATATTTTCGCGAATCCGTGGCGAGTCGGGGTCATCCACACCGTTGAGCATGAACTGCAGCATCTGTTGGTAAGTCTCCCACTCCCTCTCCACCTCATCCTTCACCTCCCAGTTGCCCACGTTGGCGGCCTTTTGTCGAACGGCAGGGAATGCCTCTGCAAGATTGCCCCGCTTCAATTCCTGTTGAATATCGTTATAATTCATCGTATTTTTGAGTTGAAAGCTAAAAACTATAAACTAATTAAGAATTAAGAAAATACTTTTGTTCGTTATCTCAACATTCTTTCTTAACTCTTAATTCTTAATTAGTTTCTAATTTTTCACTTTTAGTTTTTAGTTTTATTTATTGATAAGCCCTCGTCCCCTCAGCCACCTCACCACCTCATCCTTCGTAGAGTCGGCAGGGATGAACGAAGGGTTTAGGGGAATGTAAGTGAAGAGCGAGTCGGGCAGGTCGAGGCGGTGCTCCCTCGGCAGAAAGTCGAGCACATCGGCAAGCGAGTCAGCATTCAGAGCCATCACCGCCCTGTCGTACACCTTCCTCAAGCCGTCCATCTCCCCCCTGCAGACCTTCGCCACCGAGTCGTTGAACACCACACACAAGAGGTTTGCCGCCCCCACGTCCTCCGTGCCCGTCAACCTTTTAGCCCCCCTTGCCACCGCTTCGCTGGCGAACGGCTCAGGCAAGATGGCACCATCCAGCTGATTCTGGTCAACCATCAATGTGCGCAGGCGTATGTTGTTGATTTGCGGCTTGTTTAGGTCGATGCTCTCAAGATTCACCGACGCCAACAACTTGTCCGTGAAAAAGTCGAGCGACGAGTGGCGGGTGATGCCCACAATTTTCTCCTTTATGCTCTCTGCCTTCAGCACTCGCGCATTGGGAGCCGTCACCAGCCACATCCGCATCTCACTACCCATCACGATGCAGACAGAATCGCCCCTCCCGTTCCAGAGGCAAGCCTTCACAAGGTCGCTCACGATACCGTCGATGCTGCCATTCATGAAAGCCGTGTCAGCATCCATCGCAGCATCAAACGTCACCAACTGGATATTGATGCCAAGCGAATCGAAAAGTCCCAAAGAGTCAGCGTAATAGAAAGGAAGGGACTCCAATGTGGGCAACACACCCAACCTCAGTGCTGTTGAGTCTTCACCACCATCTGAACTCTCCGTTTGGTTGCACGCCCCACACAGCCCCATTATCAGCATCCATGAGAAAAAGTATAAGAGTTTTCGCATTATTACCTATTTTATATGTTTGCAAAGGTACAAATAATTTAGGCTTTCAATCTATGAAAATTCCAAAAATCAATTTTATTCATGTTTTTTTCTAAAATCATCGTTCCTGTATTTGTTTTTTTACCCACTTAATTGTAATTTTGCCCACGGAAACAGATTAAACGGAAACAGATATGAAAAAGATTGTACCATTCCTATTGTCTCTGCTGGCACTCAGTTGTCAGGCACAGAAAAAGAGTTTTGACATCAACAAGTACAAGGATGCCATACTTGAATATGCATATCCTCGATTTGCCAAGAGTGCTGAAGACGTGAGGCTCAAGGATTATGCCCTCGTGGACATCGATGGCGATGGAAGCCCCGAACTCTGGGTGCGTGGAGACGAAGGACAGGACTGGCAAGGCGTGTTCTCCCTCGATGGCAACAGCCTCACCCTCCTTGCTGATGCCGACGTGTGCAGCGAACTCCTGTTTTACAAGAATGCCGCGGGTTATAATAGTTACATCTCGCCTGGTCGTGTCGATGAAGCCTACTCTGTGCTAAAGGATAGCCGTATCGTCTTCTCAGCCGAGAAGCACATGGAGTTCGACATCTTCTCTGACGAGCAGGAGACACAATATGAAGATTACATGGTGAACGGCAAGGATGTGGATGAGGATGCCTACAACCAATTCGTTCTACAGTTGGGTGACACTATAGAGGTGAAGGCTGAATGGAAGACTCTTGAGTAAAAAGTGGAGAGCGATGGTTTTTTCTTTCTCTGCATGAGTGTAGTTCCCGTTATCGTGTTTAAGTTGTATCCTTTATCGAAATTACGTTGTGCCCTTTATCGTAATTACGGTGAAGGGTGCAGCGTAATTACGTCTGTGGGTGTGCGGGTTGTGGGGTGAAACGTGCGTGTGCCTCGCGTTGTGTCCGTTGGTGGAATCTGCGTTGCAATGCTACACTGCTACAGTGCTACAGTTCTCCAAGCAATATGTCACCCAATAGAAAATGCCTATATTTTA
>JAFSKR010000062.1 GCA_017448825.1 Bacteroidaceae bacterium | reverse complement strand
TGCTTGGATTGTCGCAGGGCCTTCCTGATAACAAACAAAGGCAATATTATAGAAGCATGAATCTATCGGTTTATTCTTACAAGAAAAAAGTAAGGAATAACATTACTCACGCAAAAATAATTGCGTGAGTTTTTACTTCTTGAAGCTATACATTGGCGTTTCAACATAACAGTTTATTATCAAACTATTATTCGTATATTTGCAGCACAAAAGTTCAATAATAAACTATTATGGATAACATTTACATGCTTGACGGTACCATTATCTTTAATAGAATAGGCGGTAACTTGAAAGCAGCTAGACTGAAGCTGAATATCACTCAACAAAGCTTGGCTGATGCGGCAGACATCTCTCTTTCCTCTCTGAAGAAAATTGAGAAAGGAGAGATTGGCTCGTTTAATTCGCTGCTGAGAGTTTTGCGGACATTAAGGAAACTCAATGTGCTTCAACCTTTGGTGGAAGAAGAATAACTGAGTGCGAGCGAATACTATGAACTCGTACATTCAATCAAGTCAAGACGTCAACGAAAACGAGCATCCAGAATGTATATGTCAAGTTGAAAAATCTTCACCCAATACCACAAAAATCACTTTGTGGAAAATCTTGCGTAAACAAAGGGTAGTCTGGTTGCTTTTGCGAGGCCTTACCAATGAATAGTCTGAAGGTTTTATCTCAAAAATGCGATTTTTCAACAAAAGTGCCGTCAAAAGAGTAAATGCAAATGTAAACAACCATCGAAATACATTGATATACAGCCGTTTATTCTCGAATTTTGCGTAAACAATGCGTAAACATCGCGTAAACAATGCGTAAACAGAGCAAATAAAACAAAGATTTGGTTATTATTCCACGAATAAATAAGTAAAAACAAGTAGTCTGTGGGTTTTATAAATGTGGACAAATAGGCAAAAATCATGTCTGCGTAAACAATGCGTAAACATTTTATTTCAGTTAGGGGTGTTTTTATAAGATTCTGTGAAAATCACAAAAATCTAAATCGTTGAGCATCAATATAGTTACATATCATAGAGTGTCATAAAAATCGTTATTTGCGGCTCATAATCTGGAGGTCCCTGGTTCAAGCCCAGGCTGGTCCACACTAAAAATCTGTAACTTACGAGTAATCGAAGGTTGCTGATTTTTTGTTTTGCGAACACGGGGCGTATGTACTGCAACGTTCCAAACTCCAATTCTGCCTGGTTTATTATTCTGGTGTTCGCAAAATGGCAATTGGGTGTTCGCAAAAGCCCTAAATCCGTTTTTACTTATTATTAATAAGGTAAAAAGGCAAAAAAACGAGATTTCCATGATTTAATTCAGGGAAAGATCGTACCTTTGTACACGTGTTTCGCAAAAAACACAAATCTTTTTGTTGCTCAATTTTTCGGTCGAATCACCACCTCGAAAAGGATAAAGGGCAAGCCCCAATGTACATTGAAGCTGCGCTCCAAGCGCGGTCTTCATCATAGAACATTGGAGGTTTGTGGTGAGCCTGACTGGAAATATGAATAGAATAGAATTGCGTAAAAAACCATAAAAAAATCAGACTAAAAGAGCTGAATGTAAATGGGGGTTCACTTCATTTTGACACACCCCCTCTTGCACATTACCGAAGCACTTGCAGAAGGTCACGGCAATGAATGGGTTTTAGTGGTGGTCGGGATGCCCATCCACTCCGTTCGTTCCTCCTCTGG
Source organism: Bacteroidaceae bacterium (assembly GCA_017448825.1). Taxonomy (GTDB): domain Bacteria; phylum Bacteroidota; class Bacteroidia; order Bacteroidales; family Bacteroidaceae; genus Minthosoma. The sequence continues at coordinate 12,225 of JAFSKR010000062.1, read as the reverse complement.
CATCTTTTCTATGGCATAGCGAAGCATGGTGCGAGGCATCTCGTGGGCATGCTGATGGAGGAAATCGCGCAACAAGTCCATCGAAACACGTTTACCCATCTCGCGAAGCATCCAGCCTACAGCCTTATGCATCAAGTCATGCGGATGATGCAGATGCATTTCGGCATAGCGCAGACACCACGACGGGTCACCCTGCTGCGAGGTCTTCCATGAACAGACGATGCTCATACGTTGTTCCCATAAGCAGGGACTGGAAGCTAAGGAATCCAACACCTTTATCTTATACTCCCTGTCACCCAGATTCGTTGGCAACAATAGCCAATGCCCCAATATCTTATGAACAGACAAATCGACCAAGTCCCAATTATTCGCCTGTTTGGCATATTGCAGATACATCGTCACAATTTCATCGCGCTTTGTGATGGCCTCGACATTGTTCTCCAACAGCTTCGTAGCCAACCTCTCAAACTTGGCCACAAGTATCAAGAGTCCACAAAGCCTCACCTCATGCCACCGCGACATCAGCAACTCTGGTACTTCGCTCAGCGGAAGATCCCAAGCTGCCCTAACTACTTCTCTCGTTTGTGGAACCTTCAGACCCAAGAACTCATCACCGTAACCATACTCGCCAGCCCCTGTCTTGAAGAAGCGCATCAGCACCTGCCGTTGCTCCTCATTGCGCAACGACTCCATATACACGAGAACATCTCGCGCGTTCATTACTTTTTATAGTACTTTTTTGCTTCGGGCAACCAACCCTGAATTTGCTTGATGCGCTTGGCATCGGAGGGATGGTCGCTGAAGATGGAGGTGGAACTGTTGCCCTCAGCCGCCATACGTTGCCAGAAGTCTAAAGCCACTGCTGGATCATAACCCGCCATGGCTGCAAAGATGAGTCCAATGTGGTCAGCCTCACTCTCCTGACTGCGTGAGAAACCTGACGACCATGCCTGGGCGCCGACACCCAACACTTGGGTTCCAAGTTGTTGAAGATTCGAGTTAACACCTGCTGCCTGTGCCACACCACTCAAAATCTGCATGCCATACTGCTGCTTATACGCGTTACTGAGACGTTCTGCTGAATGCTTCGCTACCGCATGTGCTATCTCATGTCCCAGCACAATGGCAAGAGAGGCTTCATTCTGAGTGACAGGCAGCAATCCCTCGTACACCACGATTTTCCCGCCTGGCATACAGAAAGCGTTCACCTGCGTGTTTTGCACCAGATTGAACTCCCACTGATATTGAGACACTTCATCGCCCATTCCGTTTGCCTTCAGATAGGCAACCACGGCATTTGCCAACTTCTGCCCCACCCACTTCACCATGGCGGTGTTGGTGGCATTCGTCGAAGCCTTCGCTGACTTCATATACTCCTGATACTGCTGTGTGCTCAGGCTGAGCACTTGCTCGTTGCTGACAATCAGATTCTGCTTACGTCCCGTGATGGGCACCTGCGAGGTGGTGCCACAACTCGCCATGATGGCAGCCACAACCAACACCCAAAATAGTTTCATTACTTTCATCCTTATCTGTTTTTAAGTTGATGTATTGATACGACTTGTTTTGCAAAGGTACTCCAAAATCTACTATCTTCAAAACTTTTTTCCTCCAAACCATGTTAATTACTAAAAAACCTGCCCCAATTACTAAAAATGAAAGTTAAAAGTTTTCAAAGAAGGTCATTTTTCTCTACTAAAATTTTCGTTTATTAAAAGTTTAGTAGTACCTTTGCAACACATAACGAAAATTTTAGTAACCCCATGAACAGGAACAAAGACACCAAGACACTGACCAAGGCAGAGATGGAAATCATGGACTATCTATGGAGCCAAGGCGACAAAGACTGCACTGTGCGCGACATTTTGGCATGCTATCCAGAGCCCCAGCCCGCCTACACCACCACTGCTACGTTTCTGAAGATTCTGACCCAAAAGGGATTTGTCGCTGCCGAAAAACGCCGGAACGAAGGCAAGACCCTCTTCTTTCGTCCACTCATCAGCCGAGACGAATACCGTCGCCGTGTGATGGCTGACGTGAAGAACAGTTTCTTCGGAGGTTCGGTGAAGTCGCTCGTACGTTTCTTCGTACAGGAAGAAAAGATGTCGGAAACAGAACTGAAAGAACTTTTGGAAATGGTCAACCACACAGACTGACAACCCCTAACACCCATAACCACCATGCTACCCTATATCACCAAGTCCATCCTCGTACTCTCCATCCTGTACGTACCCTATATGCTACTGCTTCGGAAGGAATCCTTCTTCCGCTTCAACCGTGCCATGCTGCTGATTATTATGTTGTTGGCTCTCCTGCTGCCGCTGTGCAACATCCATCCATTGGCATGGGGTACCATCACCGCCTCACAGCCATCATCCATCGACATCACCCCTTCTGCTTTCAGTATCTTGCTCCACGAAATCACAGTTCTCCCTACTGGTGCCACACAGGTAATCCAGACCGCCCAACAACCTTGGTGGGTGACACCCCTCTGCGACCTCTATATCATAGGCATGACCATCACTCTATTAGTCAAATTCACACAGTTTGGCCTGCTCTACCGCCACATCCATCGTGGAGTGCTCTGGACAGACACACAAGACGGAATCACCCTCTACTGCCATGCCCACAAGGTGGCACCCTTCAGCTGGTTCCGTTCCATCGTCATCAGCGAAGAAGACTATACCCACAACGCCTCCACCATCCTGCAACATGAGCTGGGACACATCCGCCATCACCACTCGTTCGACATCCTGCTGCTCAATGTGTGCCAAGTCATCCAATGGGCAAACCCACTCGCATGGGTCTTGGGCAACACGCTAAGAGACGTGCACGAATATGAGGCAGACGATGCCGTGCTCCGCAGTGGTGTGAACATTCAGCAATACCAATATCTACTCATAAAAAAGGCTGTTGACTCCAGTTCCTACGCCTTTGCCAACAGCTTCAATCACAGTTCACTAAAAAAACGTATCACTATGATGTTACAAAAGAAATCCAATCCGTGGATGCGTACAAAAGCCTTGTACCTCATCCCTATGGCACTCGTTACACTCAGTGCCTTTGCCACACCCGAGTTAACCAACCCTGCCAGCAAAAACGCTGACGAAGTGACGAACCGCGACAAAGTTACAACAAATTCTGTAAACGTCCAAACATCTACCACAAAAAAAATGGCACACACCACTTTACCTGATGGCGACGAGGTGCTTGACAAATGTGAGGAGATGCCTACTTATCCAGGAGGCACAGCAGGCTTAATAGACTTCATCTCCACAAACTTGAAGTATCCTCCCATCGCTCAGGAATATCAAATACAAGGTCGCCTTCTCATGCAGTTCACCGTACAAAAGGATGGCACATGCGCTGATTTCAAGCTTGTTAAAAGCATCGAACCCAACAAAAGCGATGTGAAAGTGGTAGAGGCATCCCCTGACGGCACCCAAGAGGAAGGCACCATCACTCCAAAACAATTCGAAGCAGGCAAACAGGCACTCGAAGAGGAAGCCTACAGGGTGGTCAAACTCATGGACACATGGACTCCCGGTAAGGAAAAAGGAGAACCCGTAAACGTCAGGTTCGTCTTACCCCTCACCTTCCGTCTCAAGTAGGCACATGCCATTGCCCTCCGCCAGAGACAGCGAAAGCCGAATTTCGACGATGTGGGCAATGGAGTTTCGTCGCAATGAAAACACCCCAAAATGATTAGCCGCTACCGATTCCTATCCTTAGCGGCTAATCATTTTTCGAAAAGTGCCTTGCAAGGAGTAGAGTCACTTGCGGTTATCGATTTTAGGGAATATTGGCAACGGCTTCACCCCCTTGGGAGTATCGACAGTTTGGAGTACAATTTTCCCCACAAGTCGAGCATTTGGCGGAGCCTCCACTTAAAAGACCTTAAAAGCAAGAGGTGAATTGCTAAAGAAAAATAAAAAAGTTGCGGAAGTGGGTAAGAGAGGCTACCTTTGTAGCAGTTTTTCCATCTATCCTTATGACAAAACGCCTCTCATACCCATACCTTCTCATCGTCTGCTGGCTGCTGACGAGTATGGGGTATGCAGTTCCGTTGCCACCATCGAAACCTGTACACATCGAGGTGAGGCATGATGCCACGTCCATCAGCCCCTACATTTACTTCTGGCTGACAGACCTCTATACAAAGGAAGAAAAAAAGATAGGTTCAAAAGCGATGGGCAAGGGAGTGGTGGCACTGGACTTTGAGCTATACCACCCACTGTACGATGAACTGATTCCTGCAGGCAACAGGCGGTTGCCGTTTTATGTAGAGCCTGGTGACACGCTCATCATCCGTCTGGGAAAGTATGGACGAATAGAGTCATACGAACGGCGTGACGGAACTCCTGTGAGGCATGAACGCTTGTTGCGACACGACATTAGCAACCAGTCCTTCTACGATGAAAAAGACTTCAAAGAAGACAAGAAACAAGGGACTTTCGCCGACTTTGTGGCAAAGGTTACACAGAAAATGGAAGTGGCGATGGACAGTGTGAACAAAGTAGCCGACCGCCATGCTTTCACCCTTGAAGAACGAAACATTGCGCTGTGTAACGTACAGATGCAGTTTGCCCTGTGGATTTTCGAATATGCTCCTTTCAAGACTTCTGAATTATTGGTATACGCTGAACGCCACAAAGGAGGGTGGCAAGCTATTCCTGAACAGGATGTACAGATGGAGGCGATTCAAGACATCCGCAACTACGGTTTCATGCGCTCACTGCCCGTGAATGACAGCACCTGTATGGCCTCACGATTTTTCCCACGATTCATCCAAAGTTATGAGCACACCCAAGTGCTGAACTATGACCAGTATCTCTATTATGGAGAAACCATCGAAGACCAAATTCGCATGGATTCGGCCTACGTAGCCAAAGACCTTGCCATGACACAGTACGAACGTCCCTCCCTTTTCATGGACGTAGCAATGAAACGCAAACACATAGAAGTGCCACCACCTGTCAACGATGGTAGCATCCTGCTGAAAGAGGTCGAAGTGGTGGGCACCAACCTTGACCAGTTCTATTCGGTGTTTGGGAAGCCCGAGGGCTATGACCCGCAGAAAGTGGTGGAACGGGCATGGGCAAACGACGTGAACCTGAAAGGAAGCATCTCCTCACTACTTAACCGACGAAAAATCAAAAACTACAAACGAGCCAAGAAAATCGTGAAGGAACTCGGCACCGACGATGCTGAGCGAGAGGCCATCATGAAGGCGTATGAAAACATGCAGAAGAAATAGGTCAGCCTTTATATTTGGCAGGTGTGCAGCCATATTGCTTCTGGAAGCACTTGGCGAAATAGGAAGGACTGGAGAATCCCACCATATAGCAGACCTCGTTGACGCGGTAATTGCCAGAGAGAAGCAAGGAAGCTGCGTGTTTAAGACGAATAATCTGTATCATCTCATTAGGGGTAATGTCAGCAAGAGCTTTGATTTTGGAGAAAAGTCCAGAGCGGGAAACGGAAAGTTCGGAAGCAAGGTAATCGACTGAAAGTTCAGAATTGGAGAAGTTCTGCTCGATGACGGTCTCCATCTTATCAAGAAAGGCTTGATCTCGGTCGTTGATGGTCATGAACTTGATACGAGCATCGTGCACTTCCTGCTCCTTTTGGATATTGATTTCCTGTATTTCCTGCTCCTTTTGAATGTTAATTTCCTGTATCTCCTGCTCCTTTTGAATGTTAATTTCTTGAATTTCCTGTTCTTTCTGGGTATTGATTTCCCGTATCTCCTCCACATGTTCGCGTTCCTTTTTGGTGAGCAGGTGGCGCACGTAGAAGGTGACGAGGCAGATGATGAGAGCCAGATAAAGCAGTTGTGCAGGAGTATTCCAGTAGAAAGGTGGTGTGATGACGATACGGAGGGTGGCATCGTCAGAAAGGATGCCATCATTGATGCAGGCACGCACATGGAGCGTATAAGTACCCGGGGAGAGGTTTGTGTAGGTGACATTCTGCTGGTTCCCTATGTCTGTCCAGTTTTCATCAAATCCTTCGAGTTGGTAACTATAAAGGATGTCGGAAGGTTGGAGGAAACTCATGGCTGAGAAAGAGACACGAAAGACCGTCTCTCGATAAGTAAGGCGAAGTTCCTTCATGTAGGGCAACCGTTGCGGAAGGAGTTTGGAACCCACAGGAACAGGACGATTGAAGATGTCAAGCCCTGTAAACACAACTTGAGGACGCACTTCATTGCGGTGCATGAACTGAGGCATAAAGGCAATAAAACCACTGGTCGTGCCAATATAGACATGCCCATCGTATCCCCGGAAGATGGCAGAGGGAAGGAAGTCGATGTTCGTGATGTTGCCTCCCCCCTTATAGACATGCAGAACCTCTTGGTCTGTGAGGGAATAGCAAATGATGCCAGTAGAAGTGCTCAGCCACAATTTTCCCTCAACAGCCGTGATGCCATACACGCCGATGCTTTGAGCAGTAAGATGAACCTTCGTAAACACATCGGCATCACGGTCGTATTGGAACAGCCCATTGGCGGTCGCTGCCCAAAGAGTACCCGAACCATCCTCGAAGAGATTATAGATGCTCACAGAAGCGCCATCGGGCAGGTCTTGCCTATTGAAGTCGAGATAATGTTTCCATTCTCCACGCTGACCGTATGCCCATAGCCCATTACCATCAGTAGCCACCCAAACACAGCCGGTGTGATCTTGCTGGATGTCAAGCACAGGCACATCCACCTTCTTCACATCGCTGAACGTACGCGTGTCAGGATGGAAAATAGCCACTTCATCAAACGTACCAACCCAAATTCGGTGTTGGCGGTCAGAGAAGATAGCATAGGAAGATGCATCTATGGAAACGCCCTTTTCATCCACAAAGACAGGCACATGGGTGACCGCAAGGGTGTTGACATTAACGATGTCGATGCCTTGTGTGTAGGTGCCCACATAGAGAAGGTCACCATCCATGCAGAGTGCATGGACATTATGTGTACGTCCATCTGCAAGCTTCACGGGGGTGAAGTTGCCAGTCGCGGGGTCATAATAACAAAGCCCGCCATCATCACTGGCTATCCAAAGACGATTGTAGCGATCCTCACAGAAATGGTTGATTACATTGCCTGACACAGAATTGCCATGAAGGGAATGGGTACAGGAAACGAAATTGCCTGACACGGGATGCGTATAGTTGACACCACCATAATAGGTGCCCACCCATGTACCACCTTCTCGATCCACCAGAAGGGGATAAACAAAGTTGTCACTAATCGTGTTAGCAAGTGCACCGTCACGTGTGTGCAGGCGTGTATGTCCCGTTTGGGTATTAACAAGTGTCAAACCTTTGTCACTACCCATCAAAAGGAAATTTTTCTCTATCGCCATCATGCTGTGGATATGATACATCTGGGAATTGGAGGCTGGCAGGAGCACTTGCGCCTTTCGGGTAGCTGCATCAAACGATACAATCGTACCGTCCCACATACCAAACCACATTTTGCCACTCTTATCTTCTGTCATAGCAATGCCTGACACTTTACGTGAAGCAGCAGAAGCATCATCTGGGAACTGTAGATGAAATTCCTCAAAACGTCGGGTTTGGGGATTATAGTGAATGAGGTTCTCCCGCTCCCAGTTACTTGCTGCCCACACCTCACCTTTACGATTCACGTACACACATCCATACGAACGGGCATCATGAGGAGTCGGCACCCGCTGCAAGGCACCACTTTGGGGCACAAGGCGCAGTATGCCTTGCCCCATGGTGGCGAGCCAAAGATGACCTTGTTCGTCCTTCTTCATGTCGGAGATATTCAGATTCTCAACGGGAATATTGGGCGATTTCATCTTGAATTTCTGAATGCTGTCGGTACGCTGCAGATACAAAAATAGTCCATTCTCCGTACCGACCCAAATGGTATCGCCATCCTCCACCATCGAGGTAACGGACAACGAGCGTGTTTTGTTGACAGCCAAAACACTATGCCCGTCGAAGCGGTTCAAGCCTCGACTGGTGCCCATCCACACAAACCCCATTCGATCTTGCAACAAGGCACGTACAGTATTGGAAGACAGCCCGTCTTCTATTGTGAGACGAGAGAACACCACAGAGGTGTTAAGCGGATCTTGTTCTTGTGACTGGCAAAAAGGGATACCACATAGGATAGCCACAAGCAATAGAATATAACGGTGAAAAGTTTGCATGGTTAGTATGAGTTGCGTTATGACAATGGCTAATAGTGCACAAAGGTAATGAAAAAATCGTACAATCGAACAAGAAAATTATCCGAAGATGCCATTTGTCACGCGTATTTGTACTATTTTACCATTCATTTAGACTTTCGTGTTACACTAAAAGGTAAAAAAGCCGTTACTTTGCAACACAAACGACGAGCAAGGCAAGTACAGATGCCGAGCAAGAAGGAGTGAAACGATAACACGAAGGATTAGATTAGTTAGATAAAGATAGAATTTGTTAGATTAGCCTATTAATGAAAGAACGACATGCTATGTGTGAAAGAATGTAGATAGTAATATAATAGGTGAAAACGATGCACGAGCGAGTGCAAAATCTCAAGCTCGCTTGAGTCATGTCGAGCGAGAAAGAGTAAGGCTGACAAGCCAAACTTCAGGCGAAAGCCTACATGAGAGAGAGGATTGGACACACATCCAATCCTCTCTCTTTATGTGTATGGCAGAAGTTGCATTACATCAGTTCGACACTTTGGATGGTGGGTTTGCCACTTTCGAAACGGATGGTGACACGGAAATTGGCGAGGTCGCTGTAGATGTAGAGAGGTATCGTCTCGTTCTGCTTGGGTTCGTAGTTGAACTTGAGACGGATGTTAGAGCCTGAGAGGTAGTTCTCGGAGGGGCGCACAGCCTTGTCCTTGTCGTTGAGCTGATAGAGCGAGAAGACGGGATCGATGAGGGTGAGGATGCGTGGCAGCTCGATACGGAGCTTGCGGTCTTTTCCCGTGACGAGATTCTTCACGTCTGTCTTCATGTCGCTCCAAAGATTGCCCTCACTGGCTGTGCCATAGACCTTCATACCTGTCTCTATCAAAGAAAGCAACTTGTTGTTGTTCACGTCAAAATCCTCCAGCAACTGCTGTTTGGCAGACATTCCAGATTGACCAGCCTTTTGGGACTTTCCAGAAGATTTCCGCGATGTCTCCTGTGCCTTCATGTACTTATAATCCACATTGTCTATCCAACAGATTTTGTCGTCGGTCATGGCGATGGCACGGATACGTGTGATGTCGTTGTACTTCTTGTCCTCATAGTTGAGTTTCACCACACCTATCTCGGTCTTGTCGTGGTGAGGGATGATGTTGACAGAAGGAAGTTTCTGCACATCGTATTCATCCTTGTACATATCGGTGTAGTGGAGGCAAAGGAAAATGCGCACATTCTCGAGATCAACATCAGAGCGGTTGTTGATGATGACCTTGATTTCATCGTCCTTGTCGGAAAGCGTCCAGTTCATGGTAGGTTCCACCGCCACATCGATGAAGGACTGTTCCAACAGAATCTGCTTGAAGCTGCTGTACATATTGTCTTCACAATACTGCATATCGCTCAGCAGACAATCATACACTCCCTGATTGCCACGACGATAGAAGTGGTTGAAGATTTCCTCCTTGCTTTGTTCCACATCGCCATGCTGGGCATAGAAGTGTGCCTTCAGCAAGTTGGGGCTGAAAATGCCAAAGCCTTCCATCGTGGAACGATAGAGCCTCAACAAGTACTTCCCCTCTGCCGACTTGTTCAGGTAGGTGCGAGCCTTATAGCTGTCAAGCAGGTCGGTCAGTGCCTCTGCCTGACGAGGGTACTCCATCGATGCCTGGTCGAAGTAGGAAATGGCTTTGGCATTCTCCCCCTCTGCCCGATAGAGCAAGCCCTTCAGCACCAAGGCTGGGGCGGAACGGGAAGGATAAAGCTTAATGTAATTGTCAAGCGTGGTTTCAGCTTCGATGAGAAGGGACTCCCTCTGTCCTTCGGCTCTCTCCCCCTCTGTGGGGAGGCCATCCGGCAAGATTGGAGACGATATGCTATCAGGCGACAACCCTGACGGTTCAGATGGAGCCTCTGACAACTCCCCATCTGCACGGCTCTCCCCACTGAGGGGGAGATGCTCCTGTGGGGCAGAGGAGGTCTGCAAGTTTCCCATCTGTATCAATGCCAAACTCTTCAGCAGCAGAGCCTCCCGATTCGTTGGGTAGTCCTTCAGAATCTCTTCCGTCTGGTTATAAGCATCGACGGAGCGACCGCCATAGAGGTCAACATACGCCTTATCCTTCTTCAGGCAAAGCGTGTTCCATTCCTGCATATACTTATAATATATCGGTGCATACTCATCCAGATATTCAATGTAAGACATCCGCACCGACTCTATCTCCCGTTCCAACTTTCGCTTCAGCTCCTTCTGCTTCTCATACTCCTCGAAAGCAGCCGTCTTCGCCTTGTCCATACCACCTGCCACCGAGACGGTGCTCAACGTCGCATCTCCCGTCAGCATCGAACCAATCACACCCACAGGGTTCACCTCCGAGGCGAAGGTGGTGGCTCCGCTGGTGGCACTGCGCATGAGCATCCACACGTCGTTCAATTCTTGGTGCTCCTTCTGCAACTCATACAGCCGCTGCAAGATGGGGAACAGCTTCTTTTTCTGTTCCAACACCTCGGGAGCCACCCGGCTGAAATCCTGTCTCGCCACATACTCGAGGTAGGACATGAAATCCTCCGACTGGCACTGCGCCACCTCCAGCGCGTTCATCGCCCTCACCGTCTCCTCGATGTCATACTTCGGGGTCTTTGCCTCCAGTGCCTCATACGCCGGTTCAAACTCCTCCGATGGCACATACTCCACCAAATCAATCGTTTCCACTGGCCAGAAACGCCATGCAACTAATCCAGTGATGCCCAGCACGACGACCACCACCAGCGTCCAAACAATGCCCTTTTTCATACGCTCCCCTCCCCTACTCGTCATCCAGTTCGGGCTGATACTCATATCCGTTCTCCGCAATCGCCTCCTGCAGCGGGCCATGAGGATAAAAGCGCACCTTCACCCCCTTAATCACATCAGCAGGTTCGCCCAGCTCTTCCGACGTGGCAGCCGAAGTAGAATTGATGACAGGCTTGAGCGTACCAATTCCCTCAATCTGCACAGCGCGACCCAGTTTCAGATAGTGTGACACGCGGTCAATCAACGCGGCCACCACACCCATCGTCTTGCTGGGATTCTCGCCACAGGATTCCGAACACTCTTTGATGACCTCCTTAAAACTGATGAGAGGCAACGCTGGCGACTGATACACCCACGCTTCGTGCTGTCCATCAGGCCGCACGATTTTCTTCCTGGCTTTTCTTACTACTAACATAGTTTTCCGTTATTTAATCACCACAAATGTGGTGTGAGTCACACCACCTCATCGGTCTGAGTCACACCGCCATGTCGGTCTGAGTCACACCGCCTCCGAGGTATTTAGCCCCACCTTTTCCGTCGCAAAGATAAACATTCTTCCCCACGTACACAAAATGTTTGCAAGAAAAAATGCTTTTCACAAAAAAACTGATCTTTTCTTTGTGGATGTCTCTTTTTTTACTTGCTTTGCAACCCAAATGATGAAATTGCAACTCCATGAATGCACAACAAGAGCAGAATCTGAACCGGCATCGCAGAGCCATCGAGGTGACTCTGGACAGGAAAATGAAGACTCCAAAGGACTTCGATTTCCTGAGTGACAGTCTTTTCAAGAAACATCACCAGAAAATCAGTGCCACCACGCTGAAACGCATCTGGGGCTATCTGGCGGAACCCGTCTCTCCACGCCCCACCACGCTCAACCTGCTGGCACTGTTTGTAGGTGCCGAAAGCTGGGAAGACTTTTGTCGGCAGGAAGGGGCGGAGCACGCCCTGCCTATGTCCGAAGACCCGGAAGAGACGGAGCAGACGGCTTCAGCGCCACCTGAAACCACGCAGATGTCGCGCCCCAAGGATGACCTGTCGCAGAGCCACAGCCATCCTCGGTCGAACCTCAGGCCTCTTCCTTGTACCGTTTTACCCATGCGTTTACAGACACGAAACTCATATCTGTCTGCACACCGGCTTTCGCTGCTGAAAGGCCATCGGCCTTCAGAAGAACTGCACGGCAACGCATACGAAAACAATGTTTCTCGCCTAAGCGAAATCCCCGATAGAGATCGAGGCGCTGCGCCTCGGTCAACTCCAATACTTTTGGCT
>JAFSKR010000061.1 GCA_017448825.1 Bacteroidaceae bacterium | reverse complement strand
GTGAGTCACACTCTAAACGACTCGGTGTAAAGCACTTCGGTGGCGAATTTGTAAAGGCTGGCAACATCATCGTTCGCCAGCGTGGCACTAAGCACTATCCCGGCAAGAACGTGGGTATTGGTAAGGACGACACACTCTATGCACTCAAGGACGGTTTCGTCGCTTTCAAGCGTGGACGTGCGAACCGCAGCACGGTGTTTGTGGTGGAGCCTGAACCAGCGGCAGCCGAAGCATAGCAACCTTTGAAATCGCAAGAAAAGAACGGGCAACGGCCATTTGGCTGTTGCCCGTTGTTTCATCAGTTACCTTATAGTTACCTTATGACAAAGAAAGAAGGTTACCTTATGACAAAAAAGAACAATTCCTTATGACAAAAAAGAACGATACCTTATGACAAAGAAAGAACGATACCGCCTGTTCACCGAATTTTTCCAGCAAGCGATGCCCGAGGCGAACACAGAACTGCACTACGCCGACCCATTCCAGCTGCTGTGTGCCGTGATGCTTTCGGCACAATGCACCGACAAGCGGGTGAACATGGTCACGCCTGCCCTGTTTGAAGCATACCCTACCGCCCAGTCGATGGCTGCGGCAACCCAAGAAGAGGTGCTCCACTATGTGAAGTCCGTCAGTTATCCCAACAGCAAGGCGGAGCACCTTGTACAGATGGCCAAACTGCTGATGGAACGCCACAATGGTGAAGTGCCCGGCGATTTCGATGCCTTGGTGGCACTTCCTGGCGTAGGGAGAAAGACGGCGAATGTGATGCTGAGCGTTGTGTTCAACCAATCGGCAATGGCGGTCGATACACACGTGTTTCGTGTGAGCCACCGAATCGGCTTGGTGTCAGACAAAAGCACCACCCCATACGCGGTGGAAATGGAATTGGTGAAAAACATCCCCGAAGACTTGATTCCCCGTGCCCATCATTGGCTCATCCTGCACGGAAGATATGTGTGCAAGAGCCAAAGGCCCCAATGTGGAGCATGCGGGCTCAAAGACTTCTGCAAACACTATAGCAGCAACAAAAGATAAAGTAGCAAAGGTATATTGTAAAGCACACCCTTGAGGACGAACAGCAGGGTTTCATGGCCACCCATCAAATCGAGCATACCTGTAAACTCAAGGCATCCGACGAACTGACTCGCCATAAAGAGCAGAACAAAGTAGGAGCCAATCCTGGAGAAGAGGCTTACATGGGCATGGATGAAATCGTGGAACTTGACAAATCGCCCCGACGTGTAACCATAGACGTTGCCGATAAAAATGGCCAGGCAAAGCAGAAGCCCGTACAGCCCTTTTGAAAAGGCTGAATGACGGAATGTGCCGAACGCACTCAGCAGCAGTGCGTTGGGAAGCAGAAGCAACAACGAGAACAACCCCACGATGACGAGCGTGGAAATGCCCGTGATTTGAAACGCCCGTTTCTGCTTGAGCGAAATGTGGCCATGCGCTGCCTGGAAGATGCCCGACTCCAACAAGACGCTCAACGCCATCAGCTCCATCAGCCTCTTTGCCAGCGAAACAGCAGCGAAATTAGGAACGATGTTGCTGCACATCCAGCGAATGCCACGAGCCGTCAGCAATCCTTCCACACCATCCACGTAGATGCTCATCACCCACGAAGTGAACAGCAGGATGATAAATGAAAAGGCGATGCCAACAAAGTAGCATTTCAGGACACGGCGAATGAAGGAACTTGCTTTCATGGGCAAAAAGGTGGACTTGGTGAACGTGATGGAATGAACGGGCAACTGAAACTTATTCGTCATCCGCCTCAAGGTTGTCGATGTCGAGGATGCGGAGTTCTATGGCACGCGTGACAAGCCGAGTGGCATTGATGCTACCGTGGTCTTCGCCAAAGAGTCGGTTGGTAAGGTCGTTCTGACGCTTCTCGATGGATTTCACGCCAAACGGCATACCCTTTAAGCCAGCAATCATCTCCTTGGTGTAGCCGAGGGCGAGGTGGCGGAGAAAGCGTTCATCGTATTCATCAATCTCATAGTCAAGGACAGCCTCCTGACGCAAAGAGTCGTTGAGCACCGACTTACGGAAACGCAGCAGTATCTTCTCCAAGATGGGTTGATTGAACACCATACGCTTCCCATTCAGCACGCTCTGCACATCACCTTTCGTAAGGAGCTCCCCACTCTTCAAGATGATGCCGTCGGCACCAGCATCAAGCGCATCCACCCACAATTTCTCGTTCAGCACCTCACCCGTGAAGATGAGCACATGGACATCGGGATAACGACGGCGAAGTTGCTTGCAGACATCTACGCCTACGGTCGTTGACCCCCCAAGGCCCAAATCGAGCAAGACAAGGTCTGGCTGATTGTCGCGCATCAGCTTCCACAGTTCCGTCTCGTTCATGGCCGAACCAACGATTTCCGCCTCTGGAATTTCCGAACGGAAAATCTCTTTTGTGCCCTTCATTTCGAGAGCGACATCTTCTACTATAATCACTTTGAAAGGTTCCATATTGCTTTTGTTTTTTGAATGAAAGTCTTTTTGAAGTTCATGAAAATCATAAAAGTTCAGGCGAGTGGCAAGGTGAAGATGAATCTCGACCCATTGCCGTCTTCACAATTCTCCACGTAGATACGGCATCCACGTCGTGGGGAATAGGCATCATGCTCACGAATTATCTGGCGGCAAATCATGTATTGCGCCCCCAGCAACGTGTCTGTCTTCGTATCGTACTTCACATTGTCCACATAGAACAGGAGCGGAATTTCTTCTTCTCGGTATCGGTATGCCGTATCTTTGAACACAAAACGCACAAAACCATCTGAAACATCAAAATCCAATTGCAAACCTCCACCTGAATTGTGCTCAAAATAGAGGGAAATGATGTTGTCGAGAAGGGCTTGGATGAAAATCCTGTCACCCTGAATCTTCAGGCCTTCCGAATGAGCTATCTTGATAAGGCCCTTCTGTGCCGCCCTTTTCTGCTGTCGCCTAAACGAGCGTTCTGCCATCTCCCCGATGGCTGGAATCGTCAGCGTTGTCCTCTTGAACAATACCGGCTCCACCTGTTTGCCTGCACAGGCACTAAGGATGGTGAAGATTTCTTTATAGTAGGACAGCAACTCGTCAATATCATCAATGACTGCCACATCAATTCCTCCATGAGGTGCCACAAGTGCCGCATCCACCATTTGCTTGATGCGCGTGGGATAATACATGGTTTCGTGCTTTAAGGTCGAAAGGCAGTTGTCCATGATTTGATTCCGCACATACACCTTCTGCTGCTCATTTTCAATGCGCATACGTTCATCCTGCTTCAGTTCCAGCATTTCATCCATCTCATCCACCTTCAGATAGGAGAAGTAGGAATGGATGCTCATAAACTGTGCCACCAAGTCAAGAATCAGTTCCTCCTCTGCCGTCAATTCTCCATCGCTGAAACGCACTCCCATGACACCTGTCAGCACCTTTTCCTTTGAACCTGGCACAAACAACGGATAGGCTCGGAAATGTCCATTACCACTGGTCACCACCCGCTTCTGACGATAGACAGCACGCATCAAACTCTCATACACGTCGCGCTCCTCCACATTGCCCGTGAAGAAGCTGCGTTCACCCTTTCCTTCATTCCACGAGCGAATCATCATGCCCACCATATCGGCAGCCTTGATGTCAGAAAGACTCTGATGGAACACCTTGGGCAACTGTTCCTCTGAGGATGTAAAGACATTGTTGTTCAGTTGTATGAACTGACGCAGGTTAAAAATGAACAGCTGATGGCGACGATAGTGCAGGAAGAAATAGGAAACAAGCACCATCAAAATGAGCACTCCCAACAAAATGACAATCGTCTTCTTGTTGCGATTAGCCATTCGGATATCGTTGCAGTATTCTTCCAATGTCGGGTCGGTGCTGGTCAGTTTATATAGACGGGTGAACACCTCGCTATTGTAATGATATAGGGCATTACGGTTCAGAACCAATGCCGCAATGGCCACCTCGTTACGAATGCTGATAATCAGTTGGTAGTCGGTGTCAAATCCCGACTTCCACCATGCCAGCTCTGCCATACCTTCACCCTCCAGCTGCATCAAGTCCTTTCCCTTCGGATGTGCTGCCTGATAGTGGTCATTCAAGCATTGAATGGCAGAATCGGCATAGAGAATGGCCCGTTCATAGCGACCACCCACATTCGCCGCATAAAGGCTGTCGGCATAACTGGCCGCACGTTCCAACGGCAATGCCCAACCCGTCGCCACCGAAAGCAAGAACAGCCCCAGCGTCATGACTGTCTTCAGCACACCTTTCGGCAATCGGAAAAAGAAACGGCTTCCCTGCCCCACCTGGCTCTCCACACCAAACTCGCAAACACTAAACATGGCATTCGTTTTCTTGTACTTGCCGATGATGCCTCGGCAGTTCATCAATCCGAATCCAAAGCCTTTCTGTTCCCGAATATCAGCAGCATGTGCACCCGTCGCACCAATTCTGCTCGAATCATAAACCTTCGAATTGTTAATCGTCTCAACATCCTCTGCCGACATACCATGCCCCGTGTCCATCACCGAAATCTCCACATATTGCTCGGTTTCTGCGGCAGACAATGCAACCCGTCCCCCACTCGGCGTATATTTCCTCGCATTATCCAGCAAGGTGTTCATCATGAAAAGGGTCAACGATTTATCAGCCTTGACCACGCTCTGCGTGTCATCCACTTGCAGCGAAACACCCTTGATGTCGAACGACTTGACGCCATGCTTCAGCGTATCAAACAAGGGCTGCAAAGCAAAGCTCTCGATATTCAACGTCACCATGCCTTGACGAATCTTCACCCAATGCCCCAACACATCGTTATACTCATTCATCTTGTCGATGAGCTCGCTCAAATACAGGAAACGTTCCCTCACAGTCCTTTCGTCAGATGACCGTCCCTCCTTCAACTTGCTCACTTCGTGCAAGGCACGGTCGAGGAAAGGAGTGATGCCATTCACGATGGACATAGAAGTCAGCTTCTCGATGTATTGCCGTTTGTTCTCTTCCAGGCGCTTCTCATACAAATAGGTCTCGCTCTCCAAACGCCGCCGCTCTTCCGCAAAGTTGACGTATTGCATGCCTTTCTGCTTCATCCAATTGTAAAACACCAACAACACACGGAACAATTCACGGTCAAGTCCTTTTAATGTGGCCACATCCGCCTTTGTCCAATCTTGCCCTTCGAACTGTGGGAACAGGCGCGCCACGTCTTCATCGGCCGTATCATGCAATGCCCGTTCCAAGTCTTCCTCATCCTCGATGTCCGCCGTCAGCGCAGACGAAAGATGTCTGCACACCTCTATCACCTGACTCAACATCTCAACCTTCTTGTGATACTCCTGATGACTTTTCCGATTATACAGAATGAGCACCCACACCAGCAGCACGATTGCCACAGCAAACACCCACAGCAGCACATTTAGCGTACGTTCCTCCGCCATCAGATGTTCCTCTTCCTGCTCCACGCGCAAATCCTGACGGGTGGCATCCAAAATGTCGAAATAGATGTTGTGGTTATAATCTGACGCAGCTTTCCATCCCATCGCACCATAAATAACGCTCAACTGTTCCCGAACATTCGCCATCCATTCGGGCACCGCAATCACAGCAGGATCTGCTATCCATCGCATCTCCAAGGACAACGAATCGCCGCTGGCTACATTCTCCTCCATTTGCAACAGCCCTGCGCCCTTTCCCTTGTTCACCCGTTGGTGATGCTCGTTCACCAAATCCAGCGCCTCCTTCATCTGCACCAAAGCAAGGCTATCTTCATTCTTTTCGAGGTAATAGTCAGACAAAGTCAACAATGCCGTCGTCTCCACAAAGGCATTACCATATTGACGCGCCAACTGCAGCGAACGGCTGGCCAATTGATAAGAAAGGTTTTCATCGCTGTTCTCCCCTATCAGCTCTCCCAGAAACACCCTCCTCGAAGGTTTCATCTCTCCTCCCGACATCACAGATTTCGCCAAGCTATTCAAAGCCGATGCTTCAAAATACACATAGCCCTTCTGCTTGTTCATCGACAACAAACGAATCAAACTGCGCTGCATCTCATCGACGGCATCTTCAGGATTGCCTTCTTTCATGCCGTAGAACGACTTCAAAAAAAGGAATGCCGACACCTGAGTCGTGTCCTCATCAAACAAATCCCTACTCTTCTCCAGCCACTCAAGCTCTTCCTCCACGCCCTCTTCCTGCCTCATCTTGATAAAATAGTTGAGCGACACAAAATGGTATTCCGTCCGCACCGCATTCCACAGCCGCCTCTGATGTTCCGTCATATCGCCCACCGCCTCTGCCACATTGGCGAGCCGTTCCTGAGCCTCGCTTCGGTAGTCGTAGAACTCCTTGTTCATCGACAGCATCAGGCACACCGACATCATATCCACATCGGCAATGCCACACATCAACTCGTTGCTGCTCTTCTCCAATACCTCCAGATAGCACATCTGAGCCGAATCGTAATCCATCCGCATTCCATGCACATCACCCCGATTCAGCATCGCCTCCGAGATGCCATCCCGATACCCGATTCGTTCTGCCAAATCCTGCGCCTCATCCGCATATTGGCGTGCCTGCTCCAACGACGCGTACTTCATCTTGTATGCCAAGATATTCAACGAATCCACCTTTCCTTGCTCCACACCAAGACCTTGCCCACAAGACCCCAATCCCATGAGCACCGTCCACGCAACAAGAACCAATATGCACGTTTTTCTTATCACATTATTTATATATAGGTGTGCAAAGATACTGTTTTCATTCAGTCTCACCAAACAAAATTGTCCGTAAATCCAAGTTTTCCCGAGATTTTGGCTTCCATAAACGATAAAATCACTAAATTTGTGACATCTTAGAAAATTTGATTCAATCATCATGCAATACAAAGAAACCATCGAATATCTGTTCACGTCGTCACCCTTGTTTCAGAATGTGGGTGGCGACGCTTATAAGGAAGGGCTGTACAACACGCACAGGTTGGACGAGCACTTTGGACATCCACACCGAAAATTCAAGACCATACACGTGGCAGGAACCAACGGAAAAGGTTCGTGCTCGCACACGCTGGCAGCCATCTTGCAATCCACAGGGCTGAAGGTAGGGCTTTTCACATCCCCTCATCTGGTTGACTTCCGTGAACGCATCAGAGTGAATGGAGAGATGGTCAGCGAGCAGTACGTGGTTGATTTTGTGGAGCAGCACCGTTCCTTCTTCGAACCCCTGCATCCCTCCTTTTTCGAATTGACCACAGCAATGGCATTCAAGTATTTTGCCGAGCAAGAAGTGGATGTGGCAGTCGTGGAAGTGGGATTGGGCGGAAGGCTCGATTGCACCAATATCATCTCGCCCGAAGTGTGTGTCATCACAAACATCAGCTTTGACCACGTGATGTTCCTGGGCAACACTTTGGCGAAAATTGCGGGCGAAAAGGCGGGCATCATCAAGAGGGGCGTGCCTGTGGTGGTAGGAGAGACCGTGCCCGAAACTCGACCCGTCTTCCTACAGAAAGCAGAAGAGATGCAGGCCCCTATCCACTTGGCTGAAGAAGAGAACGAAATAATAGAGTTTCAGTTTAACAAAAAAGGTCATATCGACTATCAAACAAAGACATACGGAAAGATAGAAGGGGAATTAGGGGGCTACTGCCAAACCCGAAACACCAATACCATTCTGTGCTCTGTCAATCAATTGCGGGCACAAGGATTCCACATCACCGACGCGGATGTGAGACAAGGCTTTGCCCATGTCTGTGAATTAACGGGGCTGATGGGCAGATGGCAGACTTTACGAACCGAGCCAACGGTCGTCTGCGACACAGGACACAACCTGGGGGGCTTCCAATGGATTACCCGACAGCTGAACGAGGTGCAGGCACCCCTCCGCATTGTGTTCGGCATGGTGAACGACAAAGACATCAGCGGCGTGCTGTCGCTAATGCCCAAGAACGCCACCTACTATTTCTGCCAAGCCAGCGTGAAAAGGGCATTGCCACACGAGGAAATCAGACAAAAGGCTGCAACCTTCGGGCTGAGCGGCAACAGCTACCCTACCGTACGTGAAGCATACGAAACCGCGCTTTCCGAAGCCCAGGAAGAAGACTTCATCTATGTGGGAGGAAGCAGCTTCGTGGTTGCAGATTTGCTAACGGATTACCCAGAATACACCACCCCCAAACCTTAAATTATGATAAATCTGAAAAATAATTGGCAGAATGTTCGTCCAGTTGATTTTTTTTCGTTTAATTTGCAAAAAAGAAATCTAAAACCGAATTTCATCATCACTTAAAATAACCTATTTATGAGCACAATTCAGCCAAAATTGAGCGGTCTCAAAGCCGAGGACTTCCAGAAGGAAATCAAAGGCAAGAAGACAAACCTCTACACGCTCGTCAACAAGGACGGCTACGAAGTATCCATCACCAACTACGGCGGCGCCATCGTTGCCATCATGGTGCCAGACAAGGACGGAAAGGTTGCCAATGTCATCCAGGGACACGACAACATTGACGCAGTCATCAACTCGCCAGAGCCTTATCTCTCCACCCTCATCGGCCGATTCGGCAACCGCATCTGCAAGGGCAAGTTCCAGCTGAACGGCAAGGAGTACCAGCTTGCCATCAACAATGGCCCCAACGCGCTGCACGGCGGCCCCACGGGACTTCACGCACAGGTGTGGGATGCCTACCAGACGGGCGACCAGAACCTGACCCTCGACATCATCCTCCCTTACGGACATGAGGGATTCACGGGCGAAGTGAAGATTGCCGTAGAGTTCACGTGGACAGATGAGAACGAACTCATCATCGAGTACTTAGCAACCACCAACAAGAAGACCATCATCAACCTGACGCACCACGCATTCTTCTCGTTGCAGGGCATCGCCAACCCAACGCCAGGCATCGAAGACCAAATCATGGAGATGAATGCCGACTTCTACATCCCCATCGATGAAACCAGCATCCCGACGGGTGAAATCCTGAAGGTGGAAGGCACTCCGTTCGACTTCCGCACGCCCAAGCCCGTGGGTCAGGACATCGATGCCGACAATGAGCAGATTAAGAATGGCGCAGGATATGACCATTGCTTCGTGCTCAACAAGAAAGAGGTGGGCGAACTCACCTTGGCTTGCCGCCTGACCGACCCCAAGTCGGGACGTGTGCTCGAGACCTACACCACGGAGCCAGGCGTTCAGGTTTATTCCGACAACTGGGCAACTGGCTACCCCATTCAGCAGGGCTGCACCGCGCCACGCCGCTCCAGCATCTGCTTCGAGTGCCAGCACTTCCCCGACTCGCCCAACCGTCCCTACTTCCCATCCGTCGTGCTGAAGCCGGGCGAGAAGTACAAGCAGAAGACCATCTACAAATTCGACGTACAATAAATCCATGCGACACTCCCCTCGCCCACCCCTTCTCGTGTGGACGAGGGAATGTTGCTTTGGGGGCCAAGAGAGAGAGTCTTCCCCCTCAACATTCCGACATTATCAAACCTATTCATACAACTAATCATTTATGTCACAAAAACAAACTCCGAACTACACGTTCGCGCTTATCGTCGTGTTCATCGTGTGCTTCCTCATCGGATTCGTCACCACGATGAACAATTCCATGATTGCCTTCTGTTCAGAAGCATTCAACCTCAACGCCCAGCAAGGCCAGTACGTCAACTCAGCCTTCTACGGCGCCTATGCCTTTGCCATTCCGTTCTCCCTGCTGATGAGCAAGATTGGCTATAAGAACACCATGATTCTCGGGCTTGGCGTGGTGGGCCTCGGCTTCATCATCAACTCGCTCGGCATCAAGGGCGTGCTCAACCAAGACCAAGCCACCATCTACGCCGTGTTCCTTTGCAGCATGACGGTGGTCGCCCTCGGTATCGTGATGCTTCAGAACGTCGCCAACCCCTACGTGATGGTGCTGGGTTCTCCCGAGAAGGGTGCCTTCCGCATGACCCTCTCGCAGGCGCTCAACTCGGTGGCCACCACGGTTGCCCCCATCTTCATCACCACCGTCATCATCGCCGGACAGACACCCACTCCCGAGGCAGTGCCTGGCCCGTTCCTCGGCCTTGGCATCTTCACCCTCGTGATTGCAGCCATCCTCGTGGCCCTCAAGTTGCCAAAGATTGACGAAGGCAAGCAGGCAGAAGAGGCATCGGGCGAGGTGAAGCAGTACAAGAGCTCATGCTTCAAGTATCCCCACGTATGGCTCGGTGCCCTCGGCATCTTCATGTACATGGGCGTTGAAATCGGCGTTCCCTCCATGCTTCCCTACCGCTTGCAGGCACTTGGCCAGAACGACACCAGCGTCATCACCAACCTGCTCATGTTCTACTGGGGCGGCATGATGGTGGGCCGTTTCGTGGGCGCAGGCATCCTCACCAAGTTCAAGCCACGCACCCTGCTCACCGCCTGCATCTGCCTCGGCGCGCTCTGCATCGTGGCATCCCTGCTCATGGCAAGCTCCATGACGGGCATCTACCTCATGCTGGCGGCAGGCCTCTTCCACTCCGTGATGTGGCCGCTCGTCTTCAACCTCGGCCTTCAGGAACTGGGTCCCCACACCAAGGCAGCCTCTGGCGTCATCAACGTGGGCGTGATTGGTGCAGCCACCCTGATGCCCATCATGGGTGCCGTGGTTGATGCCGCAGGCGTCATCGTCGCCATGTGCCTCATGTTCGTCTATTACGCCTACCTCTTCTGGTTCTGCAACTTCGGTTCAAAGATTGGGCTCAGCAAGTAAACAATTAATTAAATCACTATTTCTAACCTAATAAAACCAAATTATTATGAAACTCAAAATTGATGATGTAAGAACTCGTTTTATCAAGCATCTTGGCGGTGAGCCAGGTTCAGTTTACGCTTCGCCTGGCCGTATCAACCTCATTGGCGAGCACACCGACTACAACGGCGGCTTCGTGTTCCCCGGCGCTGTCGAGCAGGGCATGATTGCAGAAATCCGTCCTAACGGCACACGCACCATCCGCGCCTACTCCATCGACCTGAAGGACTACGACGAGTTCTCCATCGACAACGAGAAGGGCCCCAAGGCAAGCCACTTCCGCTACATCTTCGGCGTGGTTCGCGAGATGATGGCACTCGGCGTTCCCGTGCAGGGCTTCGACACAGCCTTTGCAGGCGACGTGCCCAACGGTGCCGGAATGTCCTCCTCGGCAGCCCTCGAAAGCTGCTACGCCTTCGCCATGAACGACCTCTTCGGCGACAACAAGATAGACAAGATGACCCTCGCCAAGGTGGGTCAGGCAACAGAGCACAAATACATCGGCGTGAACTGCGGCATCATGGACCAGTTCGCCAGCGTGTTCGGCAAGAAGGGCAACCTCATGCGGCTCGACTGCCGCTCGGGCGAGTTCGAATACTTCCCATGGAACCCCAAGGGCTACAAGCTCGTCCTCATCAACTCCTGCGTGAAGCACGAACTCGTGGGCTCCCCCTACAACGACCGCCGCAACTCATGCGAAAACTGCGTGAAGGCCATCAAGGAACTCCACCCCGAGAAGGAAATCACCACCCTGCGCGAGGCCACATGGGAAGAGCTGAAGGAAATCGAGGGCAAAGTGTCCGCTGAAGACATCAAGCGCGCCACCTTCGTGCTCGGCGAGAAAGACCGCGTGCTGGCCGTCTGCGACGCCCTGGAGAAAGGCGACTACGAGACCGTCGGCCAGAAGATGTACGAGACCCACTACGGCCTCAGCAAGGAGTACGAAGTGTCCTGCGAAGAGCTCGACTTCCTCAACGACATCGCCAAGGACTGCTCCGTGACCGGCTCACGCATCATGGGCGGCGGCTTCGGCGGCTGCACCATCAACCTCGTGGCAGAAGAGCTGTACGACCACTTCGTGAAGACCGCCGTGCAGAAGTTCCAGGAAAAGTACGGCAAGAAGCCCATCGTCATCGACGTAGTCATCGGCGACGGCTCACGCAAGCTGGCATAACCAGCCCCAACCACAGCCAACAAAGAGGAGCACGACACACACACCGTGTGTCATGCCCCTCTTCTCATTTTCACCAGTTCACCCATTCACCCCTCGAGCGAATCCGCCCGATTGGGGGTTTAAGGCTCAGGCTCATCCTCGTCCTTCACGTCCAGCACCTCGCTGGCAGCCGCCACGCTCAGCCCCTTCAGCATGTTCGCAAACTTGCCGCCAGGGAAAAAGCGCACCTTCTTCTTGAAGCCCTTGCCCGCCAGCGTCTCGTCCACATCGTCCAGCGTCTGAGCCACCTTCGAGGTGAACACAGGCTTGAACGAGCCAAACGTGCCCAGGCTCACCCCATGACCAATCTCCATGTAGTGCACCAGACGGTTCAGCAGCGCATCCACCACCGCACGCGTCATGTTCGTGTTCACGCCACGCGACTGAGCAATCTCCTCCACCAGCTGCTCATACGTCACCTGCGGATACGTCAACTGCATCGCCTTATACACCTCAGGCTTCTCATCCAGGTAATTCAACTTCATCTTACCCTTTCTGTACTGAAGTCCCATAATCCCTTTTCTCCTTTCTTCTCTAATTAGTTAAACATCCGTTTCTAAAAATTCACACATATATCATTTGGCCATCTGACATTCCACTTTCACGCACAATCAAATCATGAATCATCCCTGCACGGTCTCCACGCCCTCATTGTCAATTTCCATCCAGAACTCCTCCCCCCTTCCATACGCCTCATACACCAGCTCCGTCAGCCGCCCGAACACCACCTCGCCATTCTCAATCCGCCGCTCCCTCATCTCCTCAAGACCCCCCTCAAGACTCTCCCCGATGAGCACCTCGCCCTCCATCAGCTGCCGCGCCCACCTGTGGCCGACATAGACGCACCTGTGCCCCGGGCACCTCGCCACCCGCAAGCCCATCGGCCCGTAAGGGCTCCGCCCCACCTTCATCCGCCACCTGCCCCGAGGCAGGCACACCCTCGAAGCCCCCGGGAACGACTCCGCATAATCCACGAACCCCGCCTCGCGCGCCTCGCACACCATCCGCGGCTCCCGCTCGCCCTGCATCCACACCTCCATCACCGACTTCGTGACTTCAGCGTCACCGTAATACCTCTTCAACCTGATTTCCATCCGTCTTTCAAATTTAGCGTTATAGACATTCGTTTTTTAACCGTTCAACATCCGTGTACCAAACCTCATCATCCTCCGCCACCGCACCTGCACTGCCCATCAAAATTACCCTGCGCCCGCCATCGCACGACCTTACAGTCGCCTTCAAATTACCCTGCGCCCGTCACCGCACTTACCCTGCGCCCCTTCACCGCACTTACCCTGCGCCCGTCACCGCACTTACCCTGCGCCCGTCATCCAAATTACGTCGCAGGGCACACCGCCGAGCCTTCGTTTTTTTTGACGCTGCAAAGTTACAACCCCCAGATTGCGGTTCACGAATTTTTCCCACTTTTTTCAAAAATTTTTTTTCATCACACACTCCCTGCCACACTCTCCCCCCCTCTCCTCCTTCCTTCTCTCCCTCCCCCTCGCGCTACACCGCTACAGTGCTACAGTTCTCCAACACATCATTCCACCCTCAAAATACAACTTTAT
>JAFSKR010000060.1 GCA_017448825.1 Bacteroidaceae bacterium | reverse complement strand
CTGTCACACAGATTTACGAAAAGTTCACTCATCGCAAAGATGCTCGCGTAGTTGATACCGTGTTCGTGTATGATGGTGACAAAGACTACGAATGGTGGCTGGGGGCTACTGGTGAGCGCAGCCGCACCAAAGCCCAGATTGTCTTGCTGCCGTCGCCGACATACCATGACATGCAGGAATGGCTGAACGTGGTGAACCGATACGGCAAGCATCCCGATGTGACCCTGTTCCAGAGTAACCGCGTGATTCGTGGTGATGTCTATCTGGCGAGCAGCACCTGTACATTTATCGTAGGCGGAGCTTTCCACCTATACTTGGCAGGTCTTTATCACGGGCATTTTTGCCTTGTCCGCGTGATAGCAAGCTCCGACCAGCCTGGTGAGGTTGTGCCTGGTTTCGCAAGACTTATTGACCATCTGACAGGGGCAGAAAGAACCATTCATAACGCAACAGGCCATCCCACCAAACTCGTCCAACTGATGGAGAAAGAAATTTCGAACTTACAGTCACAGGCTGGTGCGGAGGTTATCGACACACTCTTCCTCAGCAACGACCACGAAGGGCATATTTGGTGGACGGGCATAGACAGTCGCTGTCCCACCCGAGCCAGTCTTGTTCGCGCTCCATCATCAGAGAAAGATTTTTTCTCTCTTCACCAACGCATTCGCAAGTCCATCGATAATATTGTGAACTATCAAGCATGGACAGACGATGATACCGACGAAGACAGACGAATCTTCCTCAGTTGGACCGATGAACAGCAGCGGCTTCATGCCTATATCATCTACTATATGATAGCCACTCGCCAACTCATAATCGAACGGGCTGACGGTGAGCAGCCTACCAGTATCTGCATCCCACACTACAAGCAGAATTGGTTTGAGTAGTCTGATAATTAGACAAATCGAGCGAGATAACAAAGTGGATATTGCTATAAGTCCTATAGACATCTAGGCCCCACCTCGTCGTCACGACGAGACGGGGCTTTTCCACAGAACATCGAGATAATTCCTATTGAATCCAATGAAAATACACATAGAAGGCAATCTCCAACACAATCGTAATGATTGACAGGAGGGAGAGGGAGCCGACGATGTAGAATAGTTTTGCTGATAGCCAGACACCTTCGTTGTTCCTCACAATCTCCGTAAGTCGTTGGCTATGTTTCTGCCATAGTACTTCCTGCTGTTTGTATTGGTCGGCAAGCATCTGTTTCTCCTCTCCCAGCCATTGGGTATGGTGTCCCTGCATCTTCTCCCAGTCATCATCAGACACATTCACCGTCACCTTCAACTTTGTGGGCGCATCTTCCATAACATGGTCTATGTGCTTATTGATGGTGTCAACCTTGCCACTGATGGTATTCACGGCAGCACCGAGCACTCCTTCTTCACGCTGGGTTTGGCGGATTGAAGATTCCAAGGATAGCTTGGCATTGATGACGGCAGTTGTTGCCTTGTCAATGTTCTCACTCAACTTCCCGAGTTCAGGAACACGGTCGGCTATATTCTGTTCGATTTGCTGAACCTCCAGTTCCTCTTCGACTTCGCTCATCATATCATCGAAGTCAGGTTGCGCTTCATTAGTTTTGCTTTTCTTTATAGACATAGACATTAGTGTTTTATCGGTGGAAACCGCGTTTAACTGATATTGGTTTGTACATAGAATGTGCCATCTGAAGGCATCGACGGGCATAGGTGCGTTCGTCCTCGTCATCTTTCTTGCCCCAACCAGATTCTGGAGAAGAACCGCCACCACCTCCGCAAGATTCGGACATGGATGTTGCGGCATCAATGTAGCCAACAAAGAGAAGCATTGCAGTATGGGCAACGTTTTCGACAGTGGCTATATCATTCTCCTCTGGAACCTGAGCCTCATTGAGGAAGATGTCCTTGAGCGAGTTTGGAATCTTAACAGCTTTGCTGCCAGTAGGTGTGTCGATGTTGAATGTTGTGTAGGATGGCACAGGCTTTGCCTGGACTCTTGGCTGCACCTTGGGCAGGATAAGTGTCGTTGTCTGGGCAGTCGGACGAACAGGTCGGCTACTTGGAGTAGCAGTCGGGGCAGAAGGTTTCAGCTTAACCTGAGCAGGCTTCGGATGAAGCTTCTGCCATGTGGCTTCAAGCTGTGATGCCATAAATCTGCGACCGATTTCAGAAGCCTTGAACACTGAGGAATTCTTGCCGATGGTGTAGCCAACCAGATTCCTTTTTCGGTCATAACGAGGTGTAACCGCATAGCCTTTCATGCGAAGCATCTTGAAATAGAAGTCCACGTCAAACTCTTGCATGTTACGAAGTGTGTATTCGCAAAAGTCCTCAATTTCTTCCTTACGCATGTCGCGTATCTCTTTCGGCTGCTTCCATCCATGCCTCATGTTGATAATTTCCGCAGCCATCATTGCTCGCGTGTGAATATCATGAACATCATTAGTGTTTCCGTCAAGGTCAACACGGCAGCAGTCCATGTGAAGGTGCAGCGTACCGGACTTGGAATCGGAGT
>JAFSKR010000059.1 GCA_017448825.1 Bacteroidaceae bacterium | reverse complement strand
CACGCACTGCGAGCACACCAAATATCTATGTAAAGTATCCCGCCATCCCGTCGTGGGCAGCATCCGCCGCAAGGGCAAACATCACCCACCCATCGGGCCAACTGGATTTCTGTCCCAGCAACTTCGTCCACCCTTTCGGGCACAACAGGTCGCCAAGACAGTTGCAAAGATACGAAAGTTTTTGCAAAACAAAAGAAAAAAGAAGAAAAATGTGGAAATATCTTCAAATTCCCGTTGTTCGTGTCTTCACTGGCCTATTGCTCATGTTCCCCTACGTCCGTGCCTCGTATCCTCATCGGTCTGTGCCTCGTGTCTTCACAGGACGAGATTTCGGAGAACTTTTTGAAGATTTTTCAGGATGTGAGACGAAAATACCCCGACACGTAGTTATTTGTGTCGAGGTATTGTATTTGATTCGTTACCCGTACTTGATCCTTTGGCTCGACGTAGCCAAATTGATACGAGGTAGCGACGTCGGGATAGGGTTTACTTCAACAGGTCGTCAAGTGCCGACTTGAAGTCGCTGTCCTGCGCTGGAGCCTCGTTGCGAGGTTCGTTGTGACGAGGCTGGCGCTCGCCACGCTCTTCGCGACGTGGTCGACGCTCACCACGCTCTGGACGTTCGCCACGTTCTGGACGTGGACGACGTTCGCGCTGTGGACGCTCCTGATAGTCGGCTGGCTTCTCGATGAGGGCACGACGAGAGAGCTTGAACTTGCCCGTCTTTTGGTCGATGTCGATGAGCTTGACATCGATTTCGTCGTCCTCCTTGATGCCTGCTTCCTCAACAGTGTCGAGACGCTTCCAGTCAATCTCGCTGATGTGGAGCAGACCGTCCTTGCCGGGCAGGAACTCCACGAAGCAGCCGTATGGCATGACGGAACGAACGGTGCCGTGATAAACCTGACCCACTTCAGGAATAGCCACGATGGCCTTGATTTTGGCGATGGCTGCCTCGATGGCTTCACGGTCGGGAGCAGAAATCTGCACCTTACCCACGCCGTCTTCTTCATCGATGGTGATGACGGTCTTGGTGTCTTCCTGCATCTGCTGAATCACCTTGCCACCAGGACCAATAACAGCACCGATGAACTCCTTGGGGATGATAATCTGCTCGATGCGTGGTACGTGTGGCTTCAACTCTGGACGTGGTTCGGAGATGGTCTTCATCATCTCGCCCATGATATGCTCACGACCAGCCTTTGCCTGCATGAGTGCCTTTTCGAGAATCTCGTAGGAGAGACCGTCGCACTTGATGTCCATCTGAGTAGCTGTCAGACCGTTCTTGGTACCAGTGGTCTTGAAGTCCATGTCGCCGAGGTGGTCTTCATCGCCGAGGATGTCGGAAAGAATGGCGTACTTGTCCTCACCTGGGTTCTTGATAAGACCCATAGCGATGCCAGCCACAGGATTCTTGATAGGCACACCAGCATCCATCAGCGCGAGTGTACCCGCACAAGTGGTTGCCATCGATGAAGAGCCGTTAGACTCCAACACGTCGGAAACGACACGGATGGTGTATGGATAATCGTCTGGGAGCTGACCCTTGATGCCACGCCATGCGAGGTGACCATGACCAATCTCACGACGACCCACACCACGCTGTGCCTTGGCTTCGCCTGTGGAGAATGGGGGGAAGTTATAGTGGAGGAGGAACTTCATGTAGTAACGCTCCAAGGCACCATCCACCAATTTCTCGTCAAGCTTAGTGCCAAGGGTGACAGAAGCCAACGCCTGTGTTTCACCACGGGTGAAAAGGGCACTTCCATGAGGGCCAGGCAGGGGTGCTGCCTCACACCAGATAGGACGGATGTCAGTGGTCTTGCGACCATCGAGACGGATGCCCTCATCAAGGATGCAGCGGCGCATCGCATCACGCTCCACGTCGTGATAGTAACGGTCAATGAGTGCATACTTCTCTTCCAGTTCCTCTTCACTCAACTCGGTGTGAGCAGCAGCGTATGCCTCCTTGTAGTCTTCGCGAATTTTCTCGAATGCATCGGCACGCTCATGTTTCTCGAGTGCCTGCTTGGTCACATCGTAGGCGGGCTGATAGAGTTTTGCATTCACATCTGCCTTCAACTCGTCGTCGTTCACCTCGTGGCAGTACTCACGCTTCACGTCCTTGCCCAATTCCTTCATCAGCTCTTTCTGCAAACGGCACTGAGGCTTGATAGCTGCATGAGCTGCCTTGAGGGCTTCGAGCAAATCTTTTTCCTGCACTTCCTTCATCTCACCTTCCACCATCATGATGTTCTCTTCGGTGGCACCCACCATCAAGTCCATATCGGCTTCCTTCAACTGCTCAAAGGTTGGGTTAATCACAAACTCCCCATTGATACGTGCAACACGCACTTCAGAGATAGGGCCCTCGAAAGGAATGTCAGACACGGCAAGGGCAGACGAGGCAGCAAAACCAGCCAGTGCGTCTGGCATATCTTTGCCATCAGCTGAGAAGACGATGACGTTCACATAAACCTCTGCGTGATAGTTAGATGGGAACAGCGGACGGAGGGCGCGGTCAACCAGACGGCAGGTGAGGATTTCCTCATCACTTGCCTTGCCTTCGCGCTTAGTGAAACCTCCAGGGAAACGGCCATTAGCCGCATACTTCTCTCGATACTCTACCTGGAGTGGCATAAAATCTGTTCCCGGTACTGCATCTTTTGCTGCGCAAACAGTGGCGAGGAGCATCGTGTCTCCCATACGGAGCATCACGGAACCATCCGCTTGTTTTGCGAGCTTTCCTGTTTCGATGCTGATTTCTCTTCCATCAGGCAACGAAACCTTCTTTGTAATTACATTCATCTTGTTTGTT
>JAFSKR010000058.1 GCA_017448825.1 Bacteroidaceae bacterium | reverse complement strand
TTCGTACGACCCATCAGGTGGACCACACCCTTCAGATTATCGATAGTCTGGAGCAAGTGGGATATATACAACCACCCGTCTCCGATTACTGGCGGGGAGTGGTCTATGACATGGGGTGGCACTACAGGTTAGCAGGCTATTATTATCAACGAGCGTTCGATGCCTATAAACACCCCGTCAAAGACTGGAACGGCTATGCCGAGACAGGTTACCGATTAGCCTGCATGAAAGACAATATGCAAGACTACGGTAACGGTTTGCGCATCGCCATAAGACTCGTTAAACAGGCCGACAGCTTGGAACAGGTGGGATCTAAGGCCTTTCCACACCCTATACATGCCTTTCTTTTCTCACTGATTTCCGATTTTCAGATCCATCTGCAACAGACAGACGAAGCCATGCGCAACAAACTACGGGCCTATGAGGTATTGACGGCTGAGGGCGAATCGACCCCCGAAGACAGATTAACAATGTGTGCCGACAACGTGGTGCTATTCATTGATATGAATGAACTGGATGTGGCTGATGAGTGGCTAAAACGAGGCGAGGAGGCGTGCAATGAATTGGAACAGCAAGTTAGCGATGGGCGCAACATTGATTTCATTGTCTCGGAGTACCGCCAACGTCTATCACTGTTACGGACCATCATCCTACAGGCACGTGGCAAGGCAGACGAAGCGGCAGCGGAATACGTTTCCATTCCTGAGGGTGACCTGATGCGACTGCCCGCAAACCTCGATGTGTCGGTGCGCTATCTGATGGCTGCCAAGCGTTACGACGAGGCCATCACCCTTATGAACCGCATCGATACGCTCAGCCCTGCCTCGGAGCGTCCATGTATGACGTTTGACATTATCCGCAACCGTTTGGTGCCTCGCTATGAGGCTTTTCTGAAGGCTGGACACAACAAGGAGGCCCTGACTACGGCCACAGTAATCTGTCAGGCCATCGACTCGGCACTTACGGCACAGAATCGCTGCGACGCAGCAGAACTCTCCGTCATCTACGAGACACAGCAGAAAGAGCGCGCCTTGAAGCAGAGAGAAGCCGTTGAGCGCCTACACCTTATTATTATAATAGGGTTGACGCTCCTGCTGACCATCAGTGTCATCGCTCTATGGCGCATCATCATGACAAAACGGAAGTTGCACGAGAAGAACCATGAGTTGTTCGACACGATACAGAAAGCGGAAAGTGAGAAGCAGAAGGCGGAAAACGGTATTGCTATAGAATGTGAGACTCCCATACAGAAGCTCTATCGCCAAATACAAGAACTTATGCACAATAAACAGGCATATACCGAAAGTGAACTGACACGTGAGAATCTTGCTCAGATGCTGGGTACTAACTCCCGCTATGTGGCCGATGCCATCCGCAAGTGCAGCGATGGCATGACCGTCACCGACTTCCTGAACCACCACCGCCTCAGCCATGCCGCCCACCTGCTGGCCACCACCGACGATGCCGTCACCCTGATTGCTGACATCTCAGGCTTCAACAATCGCAGCTACTTCAACCGCCTATTCCGCGAACGCTACAAGCTGACTCCCTCGGAGTACCGCAAGGTGGCGAAGGAGAGGGGGAGGGAATGACTGCAGTATATACTGAAAGCAGCGGCAACTTCCCGCATGGGGAGGTTGCCGCTGCTTTTTGTTTGATGCGTTTTCTGGGTTTTCTTTATACTCTATCTCCTCGCAGCTGATAGTAGGCGGCTACGGTGGCGAAGAGGATGATGACCTCGGCAAAGACGGCTCCGATGCAGCAGCAGAGGAATCCGACTATCAGGATGCCAACAAAGGCAAACCAGAGGCCAATCATGGCGAGGGTATTGCCCTTGGTCATGTTCCAGCTGGCTGTGATGGCTTCGAAGACTCCTGCCTCGGGGTTCTCGATGATGTAGATGGGTGCCAGCACTATGCGAGGCACTACGAAGAAGGCTGGAATGATGCAGAGCAGGGTGGCTACACCAGAGATGAAGCCGACGAGTATCTCTACAACCAGATACTTGACGTAGGTCATGAGGGGGAGTTTGAAGGCATCGAAGGTGACTGTGGTGTAGGTGCCACGTATGAGTCCGAGGGCGAGATTGTAAAGACCTACGTAGAGGACTATCTCGACGAGTGCGGTGATGAGTGAGGCGATGGTGGAGCCTGTGCTGGAGTACAGGTTTGCGAAGTCTTTCAGGGCTTCCATATCGCCACGACCCATGCGCTCGCCGATGCGCTGGGCTTCTGACATCTCAATGTTGGTGCCGAAGAGACCCGAGAGGGCGTTGGTGGCTACATACACGATGAGCAGGATGACGGCTATCATGAGGCCATGCTTTTTGGCATATTCCCAACCTGTGCCAATGGCACTGCTAATGCTTAGTTTGTAATTTTCCATCTTTTTTACTTTTAGTTGTTTTTAAGTTATAAGTATATTTATATTTCTGAAGTTATCGCTTCGCTCGAAGTTAACGAAGTTATCGACGATACCTTTTGCGATAGTTTTCGATGCTGTTTCAATGTCCTTAACTATTGTCGTTAACTTCGAGCGTCATCGCGAAGCGCTTTGCTCGCAAAGAACCGATAACTTCGCTAACTCCGTTAACTTCAAAAGACATACAACTTGCGAAACTTATATGAATCATAAGTCTTCGTAGCGGTAGGAGAAGGTGTTGCCCTGAGATATCTGGCCTGTGGTGAAGCCGCGCTTGAACCACTTGATGCGCTGCTGACTGGTGCCGTGATTGAAGGACTCGGGCACGGTATAGCCTTGGGCTTTCTTCTGCAAGTAGTCGTCTCCGATGACCTGGGCGGTGCTGATGGCTTCTTCAAGGTCGCCGTCTTCAAGGGACTTGAACATCTGGTTCTCATGGTATGCCCACACACCAGCATAACAGTCGGCTTGCAACTCTATCTGCACGCTCACTTTGTTGGCTTCGCTCTGGGAGAGTTTTGCCATCTGTCCGTGGGCTTGGCTAAGGGTGCCAAGGAGGTACTGCACATGGTGTCCCACCTCGTGGGCGATGACGTAGGCGTAGGCAAAGTCGCCATCAGCTCCAAGGGAGGACTTCATGGTGGTGAAGAAGGAGAGGTCGATATAAACGCACTGGTCAGCTGAGCAGTAGAAGGGGCCGACACTGGCGGTGGCTCCCCCACAACCCGACTGCACGGAGCCGTTGAAGAACACGAGGGTGGGTGCTTCGTAGGTTCTGCCAAGTTTCTTGAACTCGGCTGTCCACACGTCTTCGGTGGAGGCGAGCACCTTTTTAGCGAAGGACTCGAGTTCCTGCTCTTCGGCTGTGGGCTGATAGTCTTCGCCTGAGCCGCTTTGCCCTGTCACCACGCTGGTGATGTCGCTGGAACTGCTGGCTGCCTGGAATGCTTGATTCAGGTCGCCTGTCATGAAATAGGTGATTAAGCCTATCACTATCATGGCTCCGATGCCAAGGCCGCCCTTGCCACCGAGCTTGAGACCACCACCGCGACGGCGGTCGTCCACGTTTGAACTTTCTCTTCTTCCGTCAAGTCTCATAGTTTTTCGATTTTTGATTTTGATTTCGGATTTGGTGCAAAGTTAGGAATCTTTTTCTACTTTTTCACAAAAAGTGAGGATAAAATGCCACAAGAATTGCTTAATATCGCCAAAGTCGCTAACTTTGCAGCGGATTTTCAATCCTTTTCATCACTATCGTTACATTTTATCATCACTAATTTCGGCATGGATATGAAGAAGTTTTTGCTGACTTTTCTCTTGAGCATCGTGGCATTGGGAGCCAGTGCACAGTTTGAGGACAAAATGAAGGAGTTGCAAGCACAAGGGTTCGGAGCCAAGAATAGGGCTTCACAACTGGCGGACAGTGCAGCACGGGCGCATGGGGAGAATCTGACGACAGGCGACACGGACCCTTCCTTTCCTGGCGGCGAGGTGTTTCTGAAGGCTTATCTGAAAAAGAAGCTGATGCACTCGAACGTGGGCGGAACAGGTGATGTGGTGGTGAGTTTCATGGTCGATAAGAAGGGGAACATCTACGGTGCGGAGGTGACGCAGTCGGCTGGCAATGCGCTGGACACGGCAGCCTTCAATATCGTGACGGGGATGCCCAGATGGAAACCTGGCTTGACAGCTGGCGAACCTGCCGACAAGCCTGCACAGGTGACTGTCAGTTTTGGAAAAGAGGATTAGAAAAGATTCTTTACCTCGATGTGTATTCATTGATATCGAGGTAATGAATGAAAACAATACCTCGACGCGAATGAACTCGTGTCGAGGTATTTTTCGTTTGATGCTTCGTCGGAAGAAACATTAGGGCTTTGTGTTCAAGCCTACACAGGGGATTTCTAACGCACAACCTGCCAAGCCCTCACTGGTGGCAGAAAGGATGGCTGTGCCCTCCATGCCAGCTATGCCTTGCAGTACCACCAGACATTTTCCATAAAAGGCTTTACGCTTTTCGTCTTGGAAGCGTTCCAACGAAATGGGGGAACCGTTGTCCACACCAACAATGGTGGCAGGACCGAAGGCATGGAACTGGATAAGGTTGGAGGCATTGGGGCAGGGATTCCCCTCTGCATCACACACTTGCACCTCCACAAACATCAAGTCGTGCCCGTCAGCAAATAGCTTGTTTCTGCTGGGAGACAAGGTCACTATGGCTGGTTTGCCTGCCGTCTTTGTCACCATCTCGGTCACTACGGCACCATCCTTGTAGGAGACTGCCTTGATTTCACCAGGTGCATACTTTACACGCCACCACACATGCAGCGAGTCCAAACCGTCGCCCTTGCTCTTCCTGCCTTGGCTTTCACCGTTTACGAAGAGTTCCACTTCGTCAGCGTTGTTGTAGTATGCCCAAAGGTCCACCATACCGTCTTCGCCGAGAAGGCTCGGCGCAATGTCGTCGCCAGCGTAGGTCTCGTCGCCCCAGTTCCAATGGGGGAAGAGGTGGAGCACGGTGTCGGTGGTCAGTTCCGATTTGTAGAGATAGGCAACATCCTTGGGGAAGCCAGCGAGGTCGAAGATGCCGAAGTAGGAGCTGCGAGCTGGCCATCCGTATGGGGTGGGCTCTCCGATGTAGTCGAAGCCTGTCCAGACGTATTGCCCTGACACCCAGGGGTTCCGCTTCATCAGCAAGAGGGTCTCTTCGTGGGTGTTGCCCCAAGGCGCGTGGCAGTTCTCGTAGGACGAACAGGAGAAGGTGGGGTCGGCAAAGGGCTTGTCCCACCGCTCTGGCCATTTGTAGACAAAGTCGGACGGCATCCGATAGTAGCCGCGGGTCATCAGAGACGAGTTGCTCTCGGTGATGATGAAAGGCTTACCGGGGAAGTTCTGGTGAACGTCGGCAATGTTGGGGTTGTGGTAGTTGTAGCCGATAATGTCGAGCGCCCCCGAACGGAACAGGTGGTTGTTGGGGTTGGGCTCGTTACACCCTGCCGTGATGGGACGGGTGGGGTCGAGTGCCTTCACAAAGTCGACCAACTTCTTGGTCAAAAGTGAGTTGACGCTCATCTCATCGTCTTCCTTGGCGAGCATATCGGCAGAGTGTCCAAAGTTGAGAATGAGGTTGGCCTCCTCCAAGGAAAGGGTGTCGGCATCGGCATGGCTCCACTGCTCCAGGACCTCGTTGCCGATGCTCCACAGGAGGATGGAGGGGTGGTTGCGGTCTCTCAAGATAAAGTCGCGCAGGTCGCGCTCATGCCACTCGTTGAAGTATTTGGCGTAGTCGTTGGCGGTCTTCTTCTTGCGCCACATATCGAAGGACTCGTCCATGACGATGAAGCCCATCTCGTCGCAGAGGTCAAGCAGTTCAGGCGCAGGGGGATTGTGGGAGCATCGGATGCCGTTGATGCCAATCCACTTCAGATAATACAATTGGCGAACCATTGCCGTAGTATTTGCCACCGCACCAATGCAACCTAAGTCGTGGTGGTTGCACACACCCTGAATCTGATAAGGCTTTCCGTTGAGTATCAAGCCTTTGTCTGTGAAGGAGAACTGACGGAAACCGACGGGAGTGATATATTCATCCCATGTAATCTCTATATTCTTGAACCTCTCTCCTATGTCTGTCGTGGCCATTTTCCATGCTTTTTTCAACTTCTCTTTCGTCGTCAAAACGGGGTCTATACGGGTAAAAACTTGATAAAGCGAAGGACTTTCAGGACTCCACAATGCCACATCTTTCACTTCCAACGTCTGCACCACAGTTAGCGTGTCACACGCTTTCACTTTCACACACTGCGTGTTCGTGGCAAGCTGTTTTCTGCTCTGCGACTTCGACAAACACTGCCACACTGCCACTTTCTTATCTACATTCTCGTTGTTGCGAATCGTTGTCCGTATCGTCACGAGGGCTTTCTTGGCAATGGTTTTGCCCTTCTTGGTAATAATGTCACTAATTTCTGTCGTCACATAGGTGCCGTTGGGTTCCACGTGTACTTGAGGTTGCACAGTCATCCAAACATCACGATAGATGCCACAGCCCGAATACCAGCGGCTGTTGGGCTGGTCGCTGTTATCGACACGCACCGCCACCACGTTCTCCTTACCTATATTTATATATGGTGTGATATCATAACCAAAGGAGATGTAGCCGTAAGGACGAGTGCCAAGTTCGTGACCGTTTACCCAGACGGTTGTATTCATATACGCCCCGTCGAAGTCAAGACGGAAACGGGGGTTAACAGCATTCTCGTTGATAGTGAACTTCTTCCTGTACCACCCCACTCCGCCAGGCAGCGCACCGCCACCTGTGCCTGATGGGTTGTCAATGGAAAAGTCACCCTCCACCGCCCAGTCATGAGGCAAGTCCAGTCGCCGCCACGTGGAGTCGTTCACATCCTTGCCACTATAGTCGGCCTCTTTGTCAGCCAACAAAAAACGCCAGTCAGCAGTGAACAACCGCCGACCAGTGTCTTGCGCATGGGCAGTCACACAGACTGCCCATGCCATCAGTATCAAGAGTTTCCTCATAAAATCTTATAGTTTCACCTCTACTTTCTTACCGTTATACTTCACCTCCACACCGCTGGCCTCGGGGTCATAGCCTTGGGACTTGTCAGCACTGACGGCAACCACCGTGAAGGTGCGTTCCTTCAGCATTCCGGGGAACTCACCTGTACGGTCACCGATGGTGAAGGTCTTGGTTGCCTCGTCGTAAGTGATAGGGATACGAGCGAAGCGTCCTGCCTCATAGCCGTAGTTCGTGCCTTCGTCCTCGTAGAGCGTGAACTGGCCGTTGGCTCCTTCATAGACATAGAGACGGATGTGGTCGGCCTTCTTCTGCTGAGTGTATTCGATGGCAGGACCGTATGGAATGATGCTGCCAGCACGCACGTAAAGCGGGATGTGGTCGTAAGGGGCTGGAACAGTCTTTGCCTCACCACCTTCGGATGCCACCTTGCCCGTGAAGAAGTCATACCAAAGGTTGTCCTTGGGGAAATAGACTTCACGCTGACGGGCACCATACTGATAAACAGGGTTCACCATGATGGCAGGGCCAAACATGAACTGATAGCCAATGTTCTGCACAGCCTTGTCCTTGCCGAAGTCCATGACGAGCGGACGCATGATGGTGTAGTCGTTGAAATGCACGTCGGCAGCCAGTGAATAAATGTATGGCATGAGGCGGTAGCGGAGTTCCAGGCACGCCTTGATGACGTTGTAGGCAGGATGTCCCTCGGGAGCAATGTTCCACGGTTCGCGGAAGGGGAACTGCCCATGAGAACGGTAGATGGGGGCAAACATACCCACCTGATGCCAACGGGCATTCAGCTCGCGCCAGTCGCGCAGGTCGTTGTTCTCGATGCCCTTCTCGTCGTAGAGACTCTGAGCGGCAGCATAACGCTTCTCTACCGAGAAACCACCAATGTCTTGACTCCAATAGGGCACACCCGAGATGGAGAAGTTCAGGCCTGCCGTAATCTGTGCCTTAAGGTCTTCCCAACGGGTGCCGATGTCGCCAGACCATGTAGCCGTAGAGTAACGCTGTTCGGCAGCAAAGCCGTTACGGGTCAAGAGGAAGACACGGTTATTGTTAGGCGAGAAGTCGTTGCCATACCCCCACTGATTCCATTTTGCCGTGTTCTGCAAGGTCTTCGAGTCGTTCTTGTCGATGCCCTTCTGTTCAATGGCAGTTTCGTAGGCACGTTGCCCGTCGTAAATCGCCTCGGCATTCACGATGCTATAGGCATTGAAGAATTCGTCAGAAGAACCGTACTTGGTAGGTCCACAGAGGAGTTTGCGATACTCAAGGTCGGTACAGTCACGCACGTTCGGTTCAGATGCGTCCATCCACCATGCATCCATGCCGATGGTGCCCAGCTTCTCGTAGAGCTGTCGCCAGAAAATCTTGCGTGCATCTTCATCGTAGGCATCATAGAAAGCATACCTGTACCCCAGCCAGTCATAGAGGGAGTCCTTGATAGATTGCTGATAAATCATGCCCTTATCGTTGAGTTCCTTGAAGTTATCCACCGTCAGGTAGTACTTAGGCCAACAGGAAATCATGATCTTAGCATGGTTCTGATGGATGGTGTCAATCATGCCAGCAGGATTGGAGAAGCGTTCGGGGTCGAACTCAAAGGCTCCCCATGAGTCTGCCACCCAATAATTCCAGTCCATCACGATGTTGTCGATAGGCAGGTGACGCTCACGAAAACCTGCCAATGCGTCGAGAATCTCGCTCTGGGTCTTGTAGCGTTCACGGCTCTGCCAATAGCCTAAGAGCCAGTCGGGCATAATCTGTGCCTTGCCTGTCAAAGTGCGATAACCGCTGATGACCTCGTCGGCATTGTCGCCAGCAATGAAATAATAGTCAAGTTGCTTCGTCATCTCACTCCAGAAAGAAAGCTTGCCCTGCTCCACCGAATCTACTGGGGCGTATGCACGCAATCCGCAGTAAGCTTCGCCACCATCGGGCACCCACTCCAAGCGGAAATCATACTTCTTGCCAGCCTCCAGATTCACGGAGAACTTGCGGGCATTGGGGTTCCAAGCTGTGCGCCAGATGGTCTGCTCGTCGCTGCCAGTTCCTGCCACGTCTTCAGTATAGACATCCTTCCCATCAATATAAACCTTCTGATAACCAGAGTAATAATGGCAGAACTTATACTCTCCGCTCTCCAATGGCTCAATGGTACCCTCATACACCACTTGGGCATTGTCCATCGGGAACTTGGGAAGGTTTTTCGCCGATTTCAGGTTCTCAAAATAGATGGAGTCTTCACGACGCACCAGTGTCTCCTCGCCAGGGGCAGTGTAAGTGCCTGTCAATGCACCTTCCACACCCTCCTTGTCCGTCAACTTGAACACAGCCTGCAACTGGCTGTAATCGTTCGGGTTACCAAAACGGCACAGCGAGTAACTATCAAGCAGAATTCCATAATTATTAGAAGACACGACAAAGGGGATGCTGACCTTCGTGTTATACTGGAACAGTTCTTCGTTCTTCCCCTTGTAGTTCCATTCGTCTGCCTGATGCTGACCGAGTCCGTAGAACGCCTCGTCCTCTGGGCTTTCAAACACCTGACGGATACTCCAGCCCTTGTAGGTTTCCTCCTTGCCGTCAGCATGAATCTGCTTGCACACGTATGGCTTGAACTCCTTCCCACCATCCTCTTGCTCATGCAAGATAAGATGGCCATCCTTGTCCGTGAACCACACCTCGCCCGTCGAGGCCAGCACATGGGCACTCAACTGGCTGGTGCTCACCGTCACGGTGTCGCCATGTTCCACCACCTCACAAGCCACTTTCTGCTCCTGAGGCACAACAATCAAGCTCTGAGGGTCTGCAAACTTTTTGTCACGAGTAGCCGACACATGGATGATTTTCTCACCCACAGCCTCCAGACGCACCAATCGGGGGCTATAACCGTCATACGCAGCCTTGGCAACGTGCACCAAAGCCCCCTGCTGCATCACCTCCGTTTTTTCCGAGTCGCAAGCCGTCATCAACAAAAGTCCAGCCAACGCCCAACCAAAAATGTTTCTCTTCATAAAATCCTTAGGTTATTTTTAGTTAGTTTCCAAGAAAAAATGTCCCCGACCACGAAGGGTCGCAGTCGGGGACTTCAGTTAATCCATTAGGGAATGGGGAATCCTGTCAATTATGCATACATAGCAACGATGGCTTCATAAAGCTCCTGCTTACCAGAAGTCTGCTTCGGTTCGCCCACCTTCTTGCCGTACTCGTAAACTTGCTCAAGAGTGAGCTTACCATCCTCAAAGTCCTTGCCGATACCGCTGTCGAAGGAAGCATAACGCTCAGCCTTCATCTTCTTGTATGGAGACTCTTCGAGCAGTTTAGCAGCAGATTCGAGTGCGCGAGCCATAGCATCCATGCCAGCGATGTGAGCGATGAAGATGTCCTCGAGGTCGGTAGAGTTACGACGAGTCTTAGCGTCGAAGTTCGTACCACCTGTGCCAAGACCACCACCACGGATGATTTCCATCCAAGCCTGTACGAGTTCGTACTGGTCAATGGGGAACTGGTCAGTGTCCCAGCCATTCTGGTAGTCACCACGATTAGCGTCGATAGAACCCAGCATACCTGCGTCAACAGCGCAAGCGAGTTCGTGCTCAAAGGTGTGACCAGCGAGTGTGGCGTGGTTCACCTCAATGTTCACCTTAAAGTCCTTGTCGAGGTTGTGTGCCTTGAGGAAGCCAATCACTGTCTCAGTATCAACATCATACTGGTGCTTAGATGGCTCCATAGGCTTAGGCTCGATGAGG
Source organism: Bacteroidaceae bacterium (assembly GCA_017448825.1). Lineage (GTDB taxonomy): Bacteria > Bacteroidota > Bacteroidia > Bacteroidales > Bacteroidaceae > Minthosoma. The sequence goes on along the minus strand of JAFSKR010000058.1, from coordinate 32,513 downwards.
AAGGTACCCTTGAAGCCCTTGCTGCGAGCATAGTCGCGTGCCATTGTCAACATAGTTGCCATGTGCTCCTTCTCACGCTTCTGATCGGTGTTGAGGAGGCTCATGTAACCCTCGCGACCACCCCAGAACACATAGTTCTCAGCACCGAGCTTGATACCTGCATCGATGGCGTTCTTAATCTGAACGATAGCGCGAGCCACTACGTCGAAGTCGGGGTTGGTGGAAGCACCATTCATATAACGGCCGTTGCCGAACACGTTGGCAGTTGACCACAGGAGCTTGATGCCTGTTTCCTTCATCTTCACTGCGAGATAGTCAGTGATAGCCTTAAGGTTTGCCTCATACTCCTCAACAGATTTGCCCTCGCTCACAAGGTCAACATCGTGAAAGCAGAAGTAAGGGAAGCCAAGCTTCTGCATGATTTCGAAACCTGCGTCAGCCTTCTGCTTAGCGATGGTCACAGCATCAGCACCCTCGTTCCAAGGGAACTTCTTGGTGCCACCACCAAACTGGTCGCCACCCTCTGCACAGAGTGTGTGCCACCATGCCATAGCGAAACGGAGCCAATCCTTCATAGGCTTGCCCATAATCACCTTCTCTGCGTCATAGTAATGGAAAGCCAATGGATTCTTGCTGTCCTTGCCTTCGAACTTGATTTTACCAATCTCTGGGAAATACTCTTTAGCCATAATTCTGTAGATTTTTAGATTTAGATATTTGGATAAATAAAAATGTGGGTGCAAAGTTAAATGTTCTTATTGACTTCGGCTTATGTTTTTGTTACAAAGTTTTCTGCTTATGTTACAAAAGACTTCCTCTGCAAGCTCTCAGTTATTCACCTCATTGGTGAGGGTGAGGGAGAGCACGTCACCCAGCGCGTGCATGCAGTTGAAGAGACTCACGAAGTCGGTCTTGTCCTGACTGCGCACCATGAAGTTGATGGTGGTGGTTTGCTGGGTATAGTCGTAGCGGAAGAACTCGTCAGATACATGGACGTGGTAACGCTGGAAACACTGACGATAAGGAGTCGTGTCGGTAAGGATACGGTTGACCTTCAGACGCACAATCTTCTGTTCCTTACCTCGAAACCAACGGCGTTCGATGAGTTCGAGCGAAGTAAGCACAAGGATGATGAACAGGGCTGCGAGGGTGGCGACAAGGAACATACCTGCACCGACGGCAAGGCCGATGGAGGCAGTCATCCACATGCCAGCAGCAGTAGTGAGTCCGCGCACAGAACCCTTCATCTGGATGATGGCACCTGCACCAAGGAAACCAATGCCCGAAATAACCTGTGCAGCGATGCGCCCAGGATCACCATTCGCAGTCACGTTGAAGAGCCGCTCAGGGATGTAGATGGAAACAAGCATGGCAAGCGTGGAACCCATACAAATGAGGGCAAAAGTGCGCATACCCGCAATCTGACCCTTCTGGCGACGTTCCAACCCGACCAAGGAACCGAGCAGCATACTGAGCAGGAGTTTGAACACGGAGCTGACAGTGCTGACGTTCTCGTCGTTAAGTTGTTCAAATAGTTCTTCCATGACAATCCGTTTTGGAGGTCGTCAGAGTTTCGAGGAGCATCATGAGGGAGGGGAAAACCCTTCAACCGATAAACCCTCAAAAAAACTAACGACCTCCAAATTTAGCACTTATTTTCGGTATGAACAAAGAAAATGTGTCTTTTCAACGCAAAATTTTCTTACCTTGATGGATATACACGCCATGAGTGGGGGTGGAGGTAGCAATGCCTTGCAAGGTATAATAACGGTTGTCGGCATTGAGAGGAGAGACTGATACCTCCTCGATGGCAGTCACATCTGCTGATGCTTGAATGCCTATTTCGGAAGCAGAGGTCCAAGGATTGCCGTTAATTTCGGACTTGGCAACAAACTTGAGATAGCGTCCAGCCGTCGGTGCGGCAAGTGGTGCCACCTGCATGGCAGTGGTGTTCTTGAACTCACCTTTCACGACAGGAGACCCCCAAGTCTTGCCATCCAGACTGAGATAAACCTCATATTCCTTCACCATCCCGTTCTGGTTGCCATCGGTACGTGCTGTATAGGTGAAGGCTGTGACTTGATACGTCTTGACCATATTAACCACAATCGTGTGAGGACAGGAAGGTTCGCTACCCCAGTACTCGGTGTGCCAGAAAGTAGAAGTGTTACCATCGAATGCCAAACGAGCCTCGTTACCGCTGTGGTCACTATCCACACTGACCAACTTCCATGCTGACTTGTTGATGTAGAGGTCGAAAACAAACGACATCAGCGGACTCTCTACCATGTTCTCAGCAGTGCAGTAGGCAGAGATGGTACAAGCATCGTTAAGGACAAGTGCGGTGGTGTACTTATGATACTCACCTCCATCTATACTATAATAAATAGTGGCGTTCGGTGTGGCAGTGGACATCTTAATGCGTCCATTGGCAGCACGCTCACAGTTGACGGGTTGACATACAGGCATCTCCACACGAGCCATCTTGGCAGCATTCATGTTAGCAGTGAGCGGCATGATAAAGAAGCGGAAAGCCGTGTTGGCTGCTTTAAGTTCGTACTTGTCCATCACCTCGGGACCACAGCTGGCATTGCCAAGACCACGGGTAGCGGCATCAAGCGACACGATGGTGTTGGTGCAGGTCTTGAACTGATAAGTGTGACGGCTACGTGTGTTGCGGTTGGTGTAGTTGTCTTCAGCTCGGAAGTGAACTGCCGACGCTGCCATCTGATCGGGAGCCACGAAGAGGAGTCCCGCACCTGCTTCGTTGCGGAGCGAGAGCCAGCGTACTTCCTGCTTGGTGCCGTGCTCCTGTGGCAGGATGTAGTCCTCACGCTGGTCGGTAACGGTAGTCTGGTATATGGCAGGCAGACAAGCCTCCTTACGATCCCGATAACTATCCCAAGGACCTCGACCGAACCATGAGAGCTGTTCCATCTCAGCTGGCATCTCTAAACGGAAACCAAGTTTAGGCAAGATGGCCCCTTGGGAAGCAGGCTGGATGAAGGAATTAACCATGATGACTCCGTCGGCACACACCAAGAAGTGGAGCTGCACATCGAAGGCTGTGCCATTCTGTCCTTTGTAGGTGCTGCCCAATGTGACACTGGCTGTCTTTCCGTTGTCACTTTTCTGTACACTGGCACGAGTGCCTGTCACTGAGAGCTTGCGCAGACCCATATTGTCCCAACTGCTGCTCTTGTTGCCGTCATTGTCAGTAGGCAGACGGAAAGCATTGAGCAACAGAGGCTTGCTGACCAGAGGCACATCACCGTAAACATAGCCGCTCAAAGTGCCCGAGGTCTTACTGAAAGTGGCCTTGAAGAGCGAGTTGGACACAACCACCTCAGAAGTTGTCTCCTCTACTGCCAGGGCTTCGTAACCTTCCTTGCTGTAAAGGTCATACATAGGTTTCTTGGCTGTCTGAACAGGCAGTTTCTCCTCTGCCACCACATAGCCAGCATCAGCCCAAAGGGTGCTCTCCTTCTGTGTGGCAGTGAACTGCACGAAAGCTTCAGTATCGGCACTCAGTGTCTGTAGTGCTGAAAGGTCAAGGGTGACGGTGGTGCTGTCGCCTGCAGCCACTTCTGTATCGATAGTGCCAGAAGCAAGCACATTGCCCTCTTCATCAAGAAGACGATACTTCACATCGTAAATGGTGCTAGGCAGAAAAGCCAGTTTATTCTTCACCAGAAAAGAAGTCGGCTTGTTCTTCACGGCCTTGAACTCCAAGGGCTGATAGACCTTCTTAGTGTTGTACGACTTGGCGGTCAGACTCCAGTCGGGACGCACCAGTCCGTTGATACAGAAGTTGCCATCGTTGGGGTTGTCGCCAAAGTCACCACCGTATGCCCAATAGTCCTCGCCCGTGGTGCTCTGGGTGAGCAGACCTTGATCTTTGAAGTCCCAAATGAACTCACCCGTCAAGCAGGTATATTTTTCATAGAGGTCGAACATATCACGTACGTTGCCCATTGAGTTGCCCATCGAGTGACTGTTCTCACACTGGATGTGCGGTTTCTGTCCTGTTTTACCTTGACGTGACGAGCCAATCCACTCGATGGTTTCATAACTGCCATACATGGTGCTGCTTACGTCGGCATAGTCGCTGTTGCCCTCGTAGTGGGTGAGGCGGGTCTTGTCGAGTGCTTTAATGCCATTGGCCACATACTGAAAGTTGTTACCACCCCCAGACTCGTTACCGAACGACCAGATGAAGATACAAACATGGTTACGCATCCAACGTACATGGTTTTGGGAACGCTCCACCATTGCGTCACGGAACGTCTCGACCGACGAGAGTTTCTGGTTAGCGTGGCACTCTACATTGGCTTCGGCAAGGACATAGAGTCCATAGCGGTCGCACAAGTCGTAAAACACGGGGTCATTGGGATAGTGGGAAGTACGAACGGCGTTGATGTTCAGTCGTTTCATCGTCTTGATGTCCTCTTCGATTTCTTCAGCAGTAATGGCACGACCGTTCACAGGACTGAAGTCGTGACGATTGACGCCATGAAAGACCATCCTTTTCCCGTTGATGATGAGGGCACCATCTTTACGGATGCCTACCTCACGGAAACCAACCTTGCCACCACGGATGTCGATGGCCTTTCCGTCAGCATCCTTCAACGTAAGCACCAAGTCGTAAAGATTAGGCTCTTCAGCACTCCACTTCTTGGGGGCAGTCACATCCATATCAAGAGACAACTCGGAGAAGGAGGCGGAGGAAGTGGGTTTGTAGGCTTGGGCGGAAACTTGAGCGATAACTGTACCCTCCTCCATAATCTTGGCTTCGACCTCACTACCCTCCCCTAAAAGATAGGAGTTTTCCACCCTCACTTTCACGTTCGCCTTGGCGTTGATGTAGTTGGCATCAAGGTCTGTCGTGAAAAAATAATCGCGAATCTGGCTTTTCGGTGCCGACCACAAAAAGCAGTGACGTTGAATACCTGTCAGTCGCCAATAGTCCTGACACTCCAAGAAGGAGCCACTGGTGAAACGATAGACCTGCAGAGCCATCGTGTTTTCACCTTCGACCAGATAATCAGTGATGTTGAACTCAGAGGGCAAATAGGAATCTTCACTGTATCCCACACGCTGACCGTTCACCCAAAGATAGTAACCATGTCCCACTCCGTTGAAACGCACATAAACATCACGACCCGACCATTCGGCTGGTACGGTGAACTTTCGACGATAGGTTCCCACTGGATTGGGCATCGAGCTGTTGTAAGTGAACCACCCTGGACGGTCAGCCATCACGCTATAAGTGGACTCGTTGAAGGAGAACGGGTATGCCACATTACAATACAACGGCTTGTCCCAGTTCTTGCCATGATGGAGTCCCCACACCTGCCAGCTGGAAGGCACGTCAATGTCAGTCCATGCGGCATCATTAAAATCCTGCTTACACATCGATGCAACAGCCTGACTGGGGTTCTTCACCCAAAAGAACTTCCATGTACCGTCCAAGGACTGGTAATAGGGTGACGATGTCATGTCGTTCTTCGTCACATCTGCCTCATTCGCCATCGGGATAGCAATGGTGTGGGCTGTCTCGCGGTTGACGCTGGTCACTGTTGGATCATCCCATTCTTTACCTGTCTGGGCGAAGGCAGTAGCCATACCCATCAATAGCGTGGCAGCAGTGGCGCAACGCAGAAAGGCTGTAAGGTGCTGTACACCTGTCTTCTTAGTATTGTTCATGTACATTGCTTTTTATTTGTCACAAAGGTAGAGAGAAAAGTCGCCCCCGATTGTCACGAACGTTACTTTTTCTTTCGATTTTGATAAGAACAATTCATACACAACATTTTTTACATGAAGTCCCGTAGAAAAAAGGGAACTTGATGACCCTTTGGAGAGAATCAACCATAAAAAGAGGACTTGCCATGTGGCAAGCCCCCTCTCTCTTGTTTATATGAATGATGGCATTTAGCATTTGCTAAGACGTTCAACCCAAAGGTCATACGCTGCCTTGTAAGGGGCAGGGTCGGCTTCAGGTTGAATGGTTGCCTTGTGCTTAAGAGTCTTGAAGGCTTCGTCGCTGTCCTTGTAGATACCTGCACCGATGCCAGCCCCGTAGGCAGCACCCACCGAGCCGTCGGTCTCGTACAGCTCGATGGTGGCTCCTGTGACAGCAGCGAGGGTGCGACAGAAGAGCGGATTGAGGAACATGTTGGCGTGGCCAGCCTTGATGGTGCTAATTTCCATGCCCATGTCCTTCATAATCTGCATTCCGTAGGCGAAGGAGAAGGCGATGCCCTCGTGGGCAGCACGGATGAGATGTGCCTTCTTGTGGATATTGAAGTTGATACCGTGGATGGAGGCACCCACGTTCTCGTTCTGCAAAACGCGCTCGGCTCCGTTGCCGAAGGGGATGACGGTGAGACCTTCTGCTCCTACTGGTACGGTCTCGGCCAGGTCGTTCATCTCGGGATAACTCATGCCTTCGGGAGCCACCGTGCGGCGCATCCAGGCATTGAGGATGCCAGTTCCGTTGATGCAGAGAAGCACTCCGAGGCGGGTCTGGTCAGCCGTGTGGTTGACGTGGGCGAAGGTGTTGACGCGCGAGAGTTTGTCGTAGTTCACCTCGCCGAGCACTCCGTAAACCACACCCGAGGTGCCACCTGTGGCGGCAATCTCACCTGGCTTCATCACGTTGAGCGAAAGGGCGTTGTTGGGCTGGTCGCCACCACGGTAAGAGATGGGGGTGCCCACGGGGATGCCGAGTTCATCGGCAATGGCCTGGCAGACGGTGGACTGCACGGAGAAGGTGGGCACGATGTCGGCGATAAGGTCTTCGGAGAAACCGAAATAACCCATCACGTCCTTGCTCACCTCGCCCTGCTTGAAGTCCCAGAACATGCCCTCGGAGAGGCCGCTAACGGTGGTCTTCTTGTCGCCACCCGAAAGTTTCATAGCGATGTAGTCACCGGGGAGCATGATCTTGTCAATCTTGGCGAAAAGCTCTGGTTCGTTCTCCTTCACCCATGCCAGCTTGGCAGCGGTGAAGTTGCCTGGAGAGTTGAGCAGATGCTGGAGGCAGCGTTCACCACCGATAGCCTCGAAGGCCGCATTGCCGTAGGGCACAGCGCGACCGTCACACCAGATGATGGCTGGACGGAGGGGATTCCCTTCTTTGTCCACGCAGACGAGGCCGTGCATCTGGTAGGAGATGCCGATAGCCTTCACTTCGGCCAGCGAACCGCCAGCCTTCTCTGCCACACGAGCTGTGGCCTGCTTGAGTTCGTTCCACCACATCTCGGGTTCCTGCTCGGCCCAACCGGGCTGCTTGGCGATGATGGGTGCTTCAACGTCGGGATACTGCGCACTTGCCACGGTCTGTCCGCTCTGGGCATCTACGAGCGATGCCTTGACAGACGAAGTGCCTATGTCGTAACCTAATAGTAACATTCTTTTTGTAAAGCTTAAGGTTGAGAGTCTTGAATTTAAGGAGAGGGGTTTTTAGTCCAGTCCCTCAATGGTCTGGATGGTGCCGTCCTCGTTGTAGTGCAGCTCGCACACCTTGAGGGAACGGAGCCATGTCTTGTCGTTGGATGGCACACAGTCGTGGTGGAAAAGGTACCACTTGCCCCGGTACTCAGCGATGGCATGGTGGGTAGTCCAACCCACGACGGGGGTGAGGATGACGCCCTGATAGGTGAAGGGGCCGTAGGGGGTGTCGCCCGTGGCGTAGCAGAGGAAGTGCGAGTCGCCAGTGGAATAGGAGAAGTAGTACTTGCCCTTGTACTTGTGCATCCACGATGCCTCGAAGAAGCGGTGTGGGTCGCTGACACGGAGGGGCTGACCATCCTTGTCGAGGATGACCACGCGGCGTGGTGCCTCGGAGAACTGCAGCACGTCGTCGCTCATCTTCACCACGAAGCTGGGCAGGGCGGGCGCATCGGGCTGGGCGAAAAGTTCGCCCTGACGGGTGGGATCGGAACCCAGGTCAACGAGTCCGTTCTCGTCGCCGTGCTTGCCGTGGATGGGCGAGAAGCCTGGCGCGAGGGGCTGCCACCACTGGAGCTGTCCGCCCCAGAGTCCACCGAAGTAGGTGTAGATGGAACCATCGTCGTCCTTGAAGACACAGGGGTCGATGGAGAAAGAGCCGCGGATGGGCTGTGGCTGTGGGATGAAGGGGCCTTCGGGACGGTCGGCAACGGCCACGCCGAGGCGGAATACGCCGTCATATCCTTTGGCGGAGAAGATGTAGTAGTACTTGCCGTCCTTCTCCACCACGTCACTGTCCCACAACTGCTTCTCGGCCCAAGGCACATCGTTCACATCGAAGATGACACCGTGGTCGGTAGCCTGACCGTTCTCAAGGTCGTCGAACGAAAGGGCATGGTAGTCCTTCATCTGGAAGTGACCGCCATCGTCGTCCTCGTCGGCACCAGCCTCCCAGTCGTGGGAGGGGTAGATGAAGAGACGACCGTCAAACACATGTGCCGCAGGGTCGGCCATGTAGTCCTGTGGATAAAGATATTTCTTTCCTTCCATAGTAATTTTAGTTTTTATGTCAAAGAATTGGATGGGGCGTTTTATGCGTTGCGAGCCTCGATCGCCTTGTTGATTTCGTCAATCTTGTCGTCGGTCAGCTCATAACGCGAGATGATGAAGATGGCGATAAGCAAGAGTGCTGCAGGAATGACGCAAGCAATCCACAGAATGCCTTCCTCCACCAACGGAGTCTGGTTGGTAGTCGCTGCATCGTAAGCCACATAGCCCAACACAGCTGGAGCCACAATGCCACCTAACGTCATACCAGCCTTGAAGAAGATACCCGTCAGGGCGTTCACGATACCGGCGATGCGCTTGCCGCTCTTCCATTCGCCGAAGGAGATGACCTCTGGCACGAGAGCCCACATATAACCAGTGGCGACGATGACACCAGTGGACTTCACGAACTGAGCGATGTAAACGAGTGTCATGTTGGGGTTGTCCATCTTGGCGACGATGTAGAGGAAAGCCATACCAACGATAGCGATACCCAGAAAGACGTAGAACATATTCTTCTTGCCGATGGCCTTCTTGATGGCTGGTACGAAAGGCATGAAGATGAATGCCGGGGCAGAACCAAGCCCCATGAAGATGGCGAGCTGGTCGGCGGTGGCATGCATATTGCAGTTCATGAAGTAGGCACCAGCTGCGTTGCCGATGGACATCATGGCAAAGGCGGTGATGAAGAAGAAGGCGATGATGCGCAGCGGGCGGTTGTGTACGAACTCCATCCAGAGGTCGCTCACCTTCACGTTCTCACTCTCGGCGGCACTCATCACTACACGCTCCTTACACTGCGTGAAACAGAACAGCAGCAAAGCCATACCGACCAAGGCATAGATGGTCATCGTCGTGAACCAAGCCTGAGGGTCTTTCGGCAGACCTTCACTCTGCTCAGTGGTGAAGTAGGCGATGAGCAAAGGCAGACCCGAAGCCACGGCCAAACCACCACAGTTAGCCATGAACATACGCACAGAGGTGAGGATGGTGATTTCGTTGGTGTCGCGCGTCAAGGCGGAGTTGAGCGCACCGTAAGGCACGTTGATGAACGTATAGAGCAACGTCATGGCGATATAGGTCACGTAGGCGTAGAGGAGTGAGGGGGCGAAGCCGTTCCAGAAGCAGAGGATGGCGAAGCCCGAAAGTGGAATACCTACGAAGACGAGGTAGGTGCGGTACTTACCCAGACGAGGATTCTTCTTGTCAATGAGGGCACCCACGATGGGATCCCAGATTACGTTGGCCACGTTGCCGACCGTGAAGAGCAGTGTCACGTCGGCTGCATCCAGCCCATAGACGTCGGTGTAGAAGAAAAGCAGGTACATACAAGTAACCTGAAAGATGAGGTTCTGCGCCAAGTCGCCAGAACCGAAGCCGATGCGTTGCACCCAGCTCAGTTTGTAGAAGCCTTTTGCTTCCTGTGATGTTGATGCCATTGTGATATTAGGTTTTTGTTGTTAGCGATTGTATCAAAATAATTGCGACTGCAAAGTTACACTTTTTATTCTATATTTATTATTAAATATGTAACAAACTTTTTTAACCTTGTTTCCAATAAGTGCCTATACAGGGCTTCTTGGAGAGGGGAGGCAAGTATTTTTATTATTAGTTACTCAGCATTCTGAAGTTATCGGTTCTTTGCTCGCAAAGAACCGATAACTTCACTAACTTTGTTAACTTCAAAAATATACAACTTGCGATTGTTGATTCAAAAACCACTCTCGGAGAGAAAAATGGGATTTCTACATAATTATCCAACTTTTTACACCTTTTTGTCATGCTTTTCTGTTAACAAAAGAAAAAAAAACGTACCTTTGCAATCAAATTTTTTTCAAGTCTAAAACACCTCTCTCTTGGACGTTGTGTTTGACGGCATGATTGCTTACACATCATTTAATATACAAACTCTATCCATTATGCTTCAAAAACTCTTTGGCTTTGACCCTGCAAAGCACCATGTCAGGACTGAACTCATGGCAGGTCTGACCTCTTTCTTGACGATGGCATACATTCTGGCTGTCAACCCGAACATCTTCTCAGCACTTGCCGACCAAGGGATGGACACCTCAGCTGTGTTCACTGCCACGGTGATTGCCAGTGTCATCGGCACCCTCGTGATGGCGTTCTATGCCAAAATGCCTTTCGGATTGGCTCCGGGCATGGGCTTGAACGCCTTTTTCGTCTATACGGTGTGTCTAACGATGGGATATACTTGGCAGTTCGCCCTGACGGCGATTCTGCTGGAGGGAATCATCTTCATCTTGATGAGCGTGACAAACATTCGAACCATGATTGTCAACGCCATCCCCGTGTCGATGAAAGCTTCCATCTCTGTGGGCATCGGCTTGTTCATCGCCTCGCTGGGCTTGAAAAATTCGGGCATCATCGTGGAAAACTCCGCCACACTCATTACGTTGGGACACATCAACGAGGGAGGGGCGCTGCTGTGCATCATCGGTCTGTTGCTGACAGCAGCACTGCTCATCTATAAGGTGAAGGGAGCTTTGCTCATCGGCATCTTCGCCACTACGCTCATCGGCATTCCAATGGGACAGACCCATCTAGATGGCATCATAGGCATGCCACCCGACATCACCCCTATCTGCATGCAGTTTGAGTGGCAAAACATCTTCACGCTCGATATGCTGATGGTGGTCGTCACCTTCCTCTTCATCGACATGTTTGACACCATCGGCACACTGATTGGCGTGATGGGCAGCGCAAACATGATTGAGAAGGATGGCCGCATCCCTGGCGTCAACAAGGCACTCCTTGCCGATGCCATTGCCACAACTGTGGGTGCCTGCATAGGCACGTCCACCACCACCACCTACGTGGAATCGGCAGCTGGTGTGGGTGAAGGCGGCAGAACTGGCTTGACGGCATTCTCCATCGCCGCATGCTTCCTCATCGCCCTCTTCTTTGCCCCGTTCTTCCTTGCCATTCCCTCTGCAGCCACTGCTCCCGCACTAATTATTGTGGGACTAATGATGTTCACGCGCGTGGTGCACATCGACTTCAACTCCTACGACGAAGGTCTGTCCTGCTTCATCACACTGTTTACCATGACCATGTCAAGCAGCATCTCTGACGGCATCCTGCAGGGCATCATCTCCTACGTAGTGCTCAATGCAATTGCCAAGAAATGGGAGAACCTGAACCCCACCATTGTCATTTTAGCAATATTATTCATCTTGAGATATATCTTCATATAATATAATATGGAAACACAACTCCAACAGGGCATCTATGACGCCCGAAAACTGGGACCTTTCAGGTTTGGCATCTTGGGCATACAGCACCTCTTCGCCATGTTTGGTGCCACCATCCTCGTGCCCGCCATCACGGGGCTGAACGTGTCAGCCACCTTGCTCTTTGCGGGCATCGGCACACTGATTTTCCACTTCATCGCTAAATGGAAAGTACCTGCTTTCCTCGGCAGTTCGTTCGCCTTCATAGGCGGCTATCTGAGCATCAAGCAGATTGGCATGGACCAAGGACTGCCCGACTGGCTCTCGCTCGACTATGCCTGCATCGGTGTATGCTGTGCGGGACTCTGCTATTTCATCATGGCAGGACTCATCAAATTCTTTGGCTCTGAACGTGTGCTCCGCTACTTCCCCCCAGTGGTGACAGGTCCAATGGTCATCGCCATCGGTCTTTGCCTCTCGGGGTCAGCTATCAGCAGTGCCAGCACCGACTGGCTCATCTCGATGGTGGCGATTGTCGTGGTGATTGTGAGCAATATGTGGGGCAAAGGCATCGTGCGCATCGTGCCCATCCTGCTGGGAGTGATTGCCTCCTTCGGACTTGCCGCCTGCATGGGGAAGGTCGATTTCACTGCTTTCCACGAGGCTGCATGGATAGGCTTCCCCGTAGCACGCCAGAACACCGTGCTGGCGGTGTTTGACAACCCCGACATGACGCTGATACTCTCCAGCATCATCGCCATCATGCCCATCGCATTTGCCACCATCATGGAACACATCGGCGATATGTGCGCCATCTCGGGCACCGTGGGCAAACCCTTCCTGGCAGACCCCGGTTTGCACCGCACCCTGACAGGCGATGGCATAGCAACGGCATTGGCCTCACTGTTCGGTGCTCCCGCCAATACCACCTACGGCGAGAACACAGGTGTACTGAACATCACCAAGGTGTATGACCCACGCGTCATCCGCCTAGCGGCAGTATTTGCCATCCTGCTGAGTTTCTGCCCCAAGTTCACTTGCTTGGTAGGCATGATGCCAGCAGCCACCATTGGGGGTGTGTCACTCATCCTCTATGGCATGATTTCGGCTGTCGGCATACGCAACATCGTGGAGGCAAACATTGACTTCATGCAGATGCGCAACATCATCATTGCCGCCCTCATCCTGGTCATCGCCATCGGTGTCAAATATGGTGCCAACGATTCGGTGACCATCGGCTCCATCCACTTCTCTGGCTTGGCACTTGCCGCCATCGTAGGCATCCTGCTCAACGCCATTCTCCCCAACCGCATAGACATAGACATTGAACAATATACCAACTAAAAAACAATACATCATGAAGAAAATCACTCTTTTTGCGATGCTGCTCATCGCTGCCATTCATGTGAATGCACAAGACATTCAGTTCCATTATGATTTCGGTCGCCACCTCTACCCAGACGAGGAGGCGAGTCGCCAGAAAGTGACCGTAACCGTCGAACAGTTCAAGGCCGACCAATGGGGTTCGTGGTACTACTTCGTCGATATAGACCTGAGCCGCAAGTTCACCGAAGGAGCCTACACCGAGATCTCACGCGAATTCAACCTTGGTAAGCAGTCACCTTTTGCAGCCCATGTGGAGTACGACGGCGGTCTCAACCGCTTCGGCAGTTTCCAGCAGTCGGGCTTGATTGGTGCCGCATGGAACGGCCATTCAGCCGACTTCTCCCAGACCTACTCCGTACAACTCATGTACAAACACTACTTCAAGAGCTACAACTACACACGCGCCTATGCCAGCTGTCAGTTGACAGGCGTATGGAGCACCACCTTCGCCCATAAGGCATGCACCTTCACAGGCTTCATCGACTTCTGGCGTGGCGAGAAAGCCAATGGTCACGGACAACTCGTCATCCTCACCGAGCCCCAATTCTGGTACAACTTCAACAGCATCAAAGGCTTAGAGAAGACCAACCTCAGCATCGGCACCGAGGTCGAAATCAGCAACAACTTCATCTACAACACCTACAACGACAAGTCCTTCTTCATCAACCCAACGTTGGCACTGAAGTGGACGTTCTAACATTAGTGGACAAAACGAACGGAAGGGGGGAGCATTGAGCACCCCCCTTTTTCTTTTCGTTCCCGTTGGTTCCCCTAATGCAATAGTTTCAGCTCCCTGTTCACCAATTCTTCCATTTCTTCTTTTTTGAGGATGAGTTTCCCAAGGGGATTGGGAAAGAATCTCACACCGCTTTTTGAAGAGTCCCCGAAGTCATTGCATACAATAGCGGGAAGGCAATATAAAAAGAAGCCGTTACGGATTCTTTTCCTTAGCGGGCAACGTGAAAAGGAAGGGTGACGGATTCTTTGTCGCACCTATTCCCGAGCAAGCTCACCTACCCGTAGCCTCTCGGCGCTCTGTTAGTCGCTGCCATCGACAGCAAGGGTTACGCTTCGCTCCCCCACCCTGCGTTGGGTCTGTCAGTCCTTCGGACTTTGCATCGCTGGAGGCACTGAAGCAAACTAAAAACTAATAACTAATACCTAAAAAACCAAAAACTAAAAATTTTTCACGCTCGGAAAAGATAATACTTCTCTTTTTCACTCTTTTAATCAAAATTTTCACTACCTTTGCACTCGATGAAGGGATTGGTACCTTATACAATCAATGTGCGCGGCAAGTTGATGGATTTGTCGAAACCACGGGTGATGGGCATCGTGAACGTGACACCCGACTCTTTCTATGCAGGGAGCCGGACGGAAACGGAAGAGACGCTACGGGAGCGTGTGCGGCAAATCGTGGCAGAGGGAGGCGAGATGATTGACGTGGGTGCCTATTCCAGCCGTCCTGGTGCTGGGGATGTGTCGAAGGATGAGGAAATGGAGAGGCTGAGACGCGGCATGAGAGTGGTGAGGGAAGAAGCTCCCGATGTGCCTGTGAGCGTGGACACGTGGCGTGCCGATGTGGCGAAGATGTGCATTGAAGAGCTGGGGGCTGACATCATCAACGACATCTCGGGAGGTCAACTGGACAAGACGATGTTTCCCACAGTGGCGAAACTGGGAGTGCCATACATCTTGATGCACAATAAACCAGACCCCCTCTGCCCTTCGGGCATCTCCCCCTCTATGGGGAGAATACCGTCTGGCGTGAATTCCATTGAGTCCCTATCACGCAAGGCCCTCCCCATAGAGGGGGAGATGCCCGAAGGACAGAGGGGGTCTTTTCTGATGAAAGAGGTGCTGCTCTACTTTGCCGAGAAGGTACAACGCCTCCGCGACTTGGGGCAGAAGGACATCATCCTCGACCCAGGCTATGGCTTCGGCAAGACGCTTGACCACAATTACGAACTGATGCGGCATCAGGAGATGCTCCAAGTCTTCGAACTGCCCATCCTCGTAGGGATCTCGCGTAAAAGCATGATATACAAACTACTTGACTGCACACCAGAAGAGGCACTGAACGGCACAACCGTACTGAACACGCTTGCCTTGCAGAAAGGAGCGAGCATTCTGAGGGTGCATGATGTGAAAGCAGCAAAAGACGTGGTGAAGATATGTTTGAATTTGGTATAAAAGATGCGATAGACATCCTGCTGGTGGCCATGATGCTGTTTTACGTATGGCGACTGATGAAAGCCTCAGGCTCTCTCAACATCTTCTACGGCATCCTGATGTTCACGGTCACATGGATTGTCGTGTCGCAAATGTTGGAGATGAAGCTGTTGGGCAGCATCTTCGACAAACTGGTCAGTGTGGGCGTGTTGGCACTCATCATCCTTTTTCAGGAGGAGATACGCCGTTTCTTCCTGACGATTGGCTCGCAAAGCCGTCTGAAAATGATTGCCAATTTCTTCCACAAACATCGGATGGGTGTTGAAGACGAGCACGTGGATCAGCAGTTGATGCGCATCGTGCTGGCTTGCGACTACATGAGCAAGAACATGGTGGGTGCGCTCATCATCCTGGAACGCGAGATGTCACTCAACGATATTGTGAAGTCGGGCGAAATGATTGATGCCAACATCAGTACAGAACTGTTGAAGAACATCTTCTTCAAGAACTCACCCCTCCACGATGGTGCCGTCATCATTGCCCACAACCGCATCATGGCGGCAGGATGCATCCTGCCCGTAAGCCACAACCTGAACATACCCAAGGAACTGGGATTGCGCCACCGTGCCGCCTTGGGCATCACCTCGCAGAGCGACGCCATTGCCGTCATCGTGAGCGAAGAGACGGGAGCCATCAGTGTGGCACAAGGCGGCGAGTTCCACTTGCGATTGGCCAGCAACGAACTGGAGAGTTATCTAATAAATGCAATGAAATAATGGAAATGAAAGACTTATACGAACTCTTCCTGCAGCACCCCACCATCACCACCGATAGCCGCGATGTGCCAGAAGGCTCGCTATTTTTTGCCTTGAAAGGTGAGACCTTTGACGGCAATGCCTATGCAAAGGCTGCGCTGGAGAAAGGGGCTGCATACGCCATCATCGACGAAAAGGAATATGCAGAAGAAGGCAACAAACAATTGATTCTGGTCGAAGACGTCTTGACCACCCTACAGCAACTGGCCAAATACCACCGTGTGCACCTCGGCACCACCATCATCGGCATCACGGGCACGAATGGAAAGACCACGACGAAGGAACTCATTGCCACCGTGCTGAAGAAAAAGTATAACGTGCTCTACACACAAGGCAACTTCAACAACCACATCGGAGTGCCCAAGACCCTGCTGCAACTGACCAAAGAGCATCAAGTGGCAGTCATCGAAATGGGAGCCAACCACCCAGGCGAAATCAAGACCCTGGTGAACATCGTCCTGCCCGACTATGGCATCATCACCAATGTGGGCAAGGCACACCTGCTGGGCTTCGGCTCCTTCGAGGGAGTCATCCGCACCAAAGGCGAGCTGTACGACTTCCTTCGAGAGATTCAAGGCACCGCATTCATCAACAACGACAATCCCCATTTGCTGCGCATCAGTTCAGGGCTTCACCTTGTCAAGTACGGTCAACAAGAAGCCGAGGGACTGCTGGTGAAAGGCAAGTTCATAGCGTGCAACCCATTCCTGAAATTTGAATGGGAAGGAGGACTTGTACAGACCCGACTCATCGGTTCCTACAACCTCGACAACGCCCTTGCCGCCGCTTGCATCGGCAGACACTTTGCCGTTCCAGATGCCGACATCTGCGCTGCACTGGAAGAATACACCCCCTCGAACAACCGCAGCCAACTGACCATCACACCCGACAACCGCCTCGTGGTGGATGCCTACAACGCCAATCCCACCAGCATGAAAGCAGCCCTTGACAATTTCCGACAGATAAACGCAGAACACAAGATGTGCATCCTCGGACAGATGGGCGAACTGGGCGATGTCAGCGAAGAAGAGCATCAGAAAGTCGTCGAGCAACTGAAAAACAGCAACATAGAAAAAGTGTGGCTGGTGGGCAGCAATTTCGCCCAGACAGACCATCCCGCCGAGTGGGATGTGTTCGCCAATGTCGAAGAAGTCAAGAAAGCCCTCACCGCCGACAAACCCACAGGTTACCTCATCCTCATCAAAGGTTCCAACAGCAACAAGCTCGTACAAACCGTCGAATTACTCTAAAGACAAACCCTATAACCTAACTAACAACATGAACATCAAATTCTTTCTGACAGCAGCCCTCCTGACTGGTGCGCTGACCACCCAAGCACAAGTGCAAATTAGCATTGACACCAACCAACGAGGCCCCAAGATTTCGCCCACCCACTATGGCATCTTCTTCGAAGACATCAACCATGCCGCCGACGGTGGCCTCTATGCCGAACTCATACAGAACCGCTCGTTCGAGAACGACAAGCAACAACCCGCCAACTGGCAAGCCTATTCCGAAGAAGGCAGCAAAGCAACCATCGAACTCACAAGCGAAGACCCCATGAATGCCGCACAAGGCAAATCCCTTCGTGTCATCGTCACACGAGCCGACGCACAACACCTTGCAGGAGTCAGCAACGAGGGGTACTGGGGCATCAATGCCGTGAAGGGACGCACCTACACACTAACCTTCTGGGCAAAGAGCGACAAAAAGTACAAAGGCACACTGACAGCCCTCCTGCGTCCCCACACCGTGAACTTCGGCAACCTGGGCATGACCTCCATTCCCGTCAAGCTCACGCCCAAATGGCAGAAATATACCACCACCATCACCGCCACAGAAGACCACCCACAAGCGTCTTTCTATCTGTTGGCTGATGCTCCTGGCGTATTCCAACTCGACATGGTCAGCCTCATGCCCCCCACCTACAAAAACCACGGCATGCGTCCTGACCTCGCACAACTCCTTGCCGACATGAAGCCCCAATTCATGCGCTTCCCCGGCGGCTGCTTCGTCGAGGGCAACATCAAGCCCGAAAACGCCTTCCGTTGGGAACGCACCATCGGTCCCATCGAAGAACGCCCAGGCCACATGAACGCCAACTGGGGCTACTATACTACAGATGGAATAGGCTTCCACGAGTTCCTGCAATTGGCTGAGGACATTGGTGCCAAGCCTCTCTATGTGGTGAACGTAGGCATCTGGCATGGAGGCTACACTCCACTTGACTCACTGAAAGACACGTGGTTGAAGGAATGCATGGATGCACTGGAGTATGCCAATGGCGACACATCTACAAAATACGGTGCCCTCCGTGCCAAGAACGGCCACCCCGCACCCTTCAACATCGAGTATTTGGAGATTGGCAACGAAAACTACAACTTCTTCATGGACACCAACCGCGACCAATCCATCCAGTATCCCGAACGCTACAAGATGTTCTACGATGCCATCAAGGCCAAATACCCCAACATCAAGGCCATCGGAAACGTTGAGTCGTGGGGAACCGACAATCCCTCGTGGCGCAACTCCTACCCCGTGGACATCGTGGACGAGCACTACTACCGCAACCCCAAGTGGTTTGCCGACCGCTTCCACAAATACGACTCCTACGCACGAGACACCTACAAGATATACACAGGCGAATATGCCGTGACCAGTATGTTCGGCACCATCGGCAACCTCAACGCCGCCCTCGGCGAAGCCGTCTACATGATGGGCATGGAAAACAACTCCGACGTCGTCGTGATGAACTCCTACGCCCCCATCTTCGTCAACGAAAACAACGCCGCCTGGAAGCCCGACATGATACGCTTCAACAGTGCCAAGGTGATGTGTACCCCCTCTTACTACGTGCAGAAACTCTTCCCAAACAACATCGGCACACAGGTGGTGAAGACCACATGGACCGCCAACCTGCCCGAGAAACCTGCCACAAAGAGCAAAGAAACACCTGTCTGCATCGGTCTTGGCACCTGGGCAACAACCGCCACCTACAAAGACGTGGAATACATCGTGGATGGCAAGAAACTGGAGCTGTCCGACCTGTCGGAATGGGAAACTGTGAAGGGGAGATGGCATGTCAATGGCAGCGAAGTGACCCAGACCTCCAACGACGAGGCCACCATGTTCATCTGCCCCGACACCCACACTGACAAGAAATACACCATCAAGGCCAAAGCACAGAAACGCCGCGGCAACGAGGGGTTCCTGATAGTGTTCGGCTATAAAAACCCCGACAACTACAACTGGTTCAACGTCGGTGGTTGGAGCAACTCCCAGAACAACATCGAGCAAGGCAATGGCGGTGGACGTGTGACCATCACACCGGGCACCCAGTTCAAGGTGGAGGATGACCGTTGGTATGACCTCCAAGTGGATGTGGACGGCGACAGCATCACGACCTACATTGATGGAAAGAAGGAATTGGCTGGTGCCCTGCAACACAGCATGATGAAGGGTGTCTATGCCTCCACCACCATCGACGATGCCACCAAGACGATGTACATCAAGGTGGTCAACACAGGCTATGGCCCCACCACTGGCACCATCGACCTGAAGAACGCCCAGTGCGCCTCAGCCTCCCTCGAACGCATGACCTCGGAAAGTGGCGAAGACGAAAATACGATGAACAATCCAACAAAAGTGGTGCCACGTCCCGCCACCGTCAATGTGCAGAATGGAGGTTCACAGCTCACCTTCGATGTTCCATCCTATTCACTCAGCATCATCAAGGCACAATTGAAATAAACAACATTCTGAAGTTATCGGTTCTTTGCTCGCAAAGAACCGATAACTTCGCTAACTTCGTTAACTTCAAAGATATACAACTTGCGAAACCTGAATGAAATAATCATATCCCACATGAAACAACTCACCATATCATTGGCCTTCTGGATGATGGTCTTAGGAACCTGGGCGGCAGCACCATCGAGAGCTGTCGCCACCACCGCCAACGACTCCATCCAGCAAGCACTGAAAGCACGCATCAAGACAGCCAAAGAAAAAGTGCGTGCCAGTCGAACCCAACTGAAAGAAGACGAGCGCGAAGTCAACAGGCTAAACAAAGAACTGGAACGAGCCCGCCGACAGATACAGAAAGAAAAACTGGCAGCACGCAAGGCCAAAGCCAAAGGCAAGACCCATACCCCCAAGACCATCAGCGTGAAGATGGACAAACCCCAAGCCAAGACCGTAGTGGAAAAGAAAACCACCCACACCACCGTCACAGCCAACCAAAGAGCAGCCACCACCACATCCGAAAAACGGAAAGCCGCCGCTGCCGCTAAGGCTGAGAAAGAAGCTCAAGCCGCTACCGCTAAGGCTGAGAAAGAAGCTCAAGCCGCTGCCGCCAAAGCAGAGAAAGCAGAAGAGAAGAAAACAAAAACCACCGAAACCAAAGAAGAAAAAGAAAGACGAAAAGCCGCCCAAGCCAGCCAGAAAAACAAAAACGTGAAAGTCAGCGTCAGGCGAAAGCGCGACATGAAAAACGACACCCAAGAAGACGAAGAATAAGAGAGGCAAACGCAGCCCCTATGAAAATGAGACTTCTTATGTGAAAAAGTGGGAGAGGCCGCGCAGTCCTTTTCATGATGTCAGGACTATATAGATAGAGACATCATGCTCAAATGGAGACGAAACGGCTGATAGAACGGTGCAGGCAGGGGGACGCGGATGCGCTCGGTGAACTGTATAAGGCATACGCCCAAAGGATGAGAGGCGTATGCCGACGGTATATCAACGAAGCAGAGGCTATCGATGACATTCTTCATGATGCCTTCGTAATTATTTTCACCTCATTCGACAAATTGAGAGATGACTCGAAGGTTGAGTCATGGATGATGTCGATAACAAGGAACGTGGCATCGAAGTACAAGGAACGAATGGAGAGAATGGCGACAGTTCCATTGGAGGAAGCTGAAATGGTATCGCCATATACAGAACGGATGGACATAAGGGGGGTGCCGCTGAAGGATGTGCTGCGCATGGTGGAACGATTGCCAGAAGGATATGGGCAAGTGTTCCGATTGTCCGTCTTTGAAGGTATGTCACACAAAGAGATTGCCACGATGTTGGGCATCGAACCGCATTCCTCATCATCACAACTGTCGCGAGCAAAAAAGATGCTGCGAAAGATGATACAGAGGTATTGGGCTGTGCTCCTGCTGCTACTCGGTTCCATCACGTTCTTTCTGCTCAAGAAAGAAAATGCTGTTGTCAAAGGGAACAAGCCCGTCGTGGCTAAGCAGAAGGAAGAACCAATGAAATCAGCAAAAGAACTGCCACAGCAACCAGAGATGGTTGACCGACCCGTACACCATACCGCCATCACTGCCACTGACACGCTCAAACCGACCTTCGCACAAGCAACATACTTCATCGGATTTGACACCCTGTCAAACCTGACAGCACATGAACAAACCATCGCTGACACTTTGCAAAACCAACAGCAGCCCGACTCTGCACATTACATACAGACCATACTACACGACAACCTTGCTGCCCTCAAATTCAACACTCCAACCAAGAATTTCAGCAAGAAAGGTTGGCATCTTGCCCTGGCCTACGCTGGCACTCCCTCGTCAGACATGACCCACACCGACAACTTCATGACAATGCCTTCCTATTCTGGTACCGCCACACGCTCTACGAAACTCTACAATTGGGGCGACTACATGAACTACACCATACAGAACGCTGACAGAATGGACTCAGTGGATGCCTCGAACATGAACCGCATTGCCCTCATTAACGCCAATAACCCATGGGAACCCATCACTGAGACAAAACACCATGAGCGCCCCAAGACATACCAGTTCTCCCTGAGCAAGCAGTTGAGTAACCGTTGGTCTCTGACCACAGGCATCGGCTATACCTATATGAAGTCCACCTTCGAGGCTGGTAATGACATGACGCTAATTCACCGAACACAAAAGCTCCACTATATTTCCATCCCGTTCAGCCTAACCCATCGGATAGCAAGTGGCAAGCACTGGATGCTTTACTCCTCTGGCGGTGTACAACTCGACATCCCTATCAAAGGGCGACTGACTACACAATATTTATATAATGGCTTAGCCAAACAAGAGTATCCCGACTCGCTCATCATCCCGACATCACATAGCAACATACGTGCTCCGTGGCAGTGGTCGGTTGGTGCAGAAGTAGGATTCCAGTACCAGATAATGCCTCATGTCAATGCCTACATCGGTCCCAGCCTTCGTTACTACATCCCCACCACGGGCGACACCGAGACCTATCGTACGGAACATCCGTTCGACCTCTCCCTACCTTTCGGCATCAGATTCACATGGTAGCCGCATCGTGGGGAATCTTCAAGAAATATCTCGAAAGTAAAAGCCAACCGAGAAAACAGCCCCTCTCTCATGCAGTCATTCGTTGCAGTTCCAGACTATACAAGTAGGAAACTGCAACGAATTTTTGTATGTATAGTATTTTCGACTACGCCTACAACGGGCTACTCCACTTGAACAATCAGACGAGACCGCAACACAAGCGGCTGTCGCAGCTGATGATTTACTCAACCACGGCATGCCAGTCTCGATGCAAGCACTGCAACATCTGGCAAAAGCCTGTGGAACACCTTTCACTCGAAGACATCAAGCGAGTGATGCAGAGTCAATGCGTGACGCGACGGACAACCGTAGGATTAGAAGGTGGTGAGTTCATCCTGCATCCGCAAGCTGACGAAATCATGGCATGGTTCCAAACGAATCATCCAAACTACACACTACTGACGAACGGCTTGGCATCCCAAAAGGTCATCAATGCCGTTCAGCGCTATCAGCCCCATCATCTGTATGTCTCTCTTGACGGAGGACGCGAGACTTACCAACGGATGCGAGGGCGCGATGGCTACAATCGCGTGATTGAGGTGATGGAGACTCTCAAAGATAAGGTGCCACTGTCTTTGATGTTCTGTCTGTCACCATGGAACACATTCGACGACATGGCGTTTGTGATTGACATAGCGAAGCGGTATGGCGTGGATGTGCGGATAGGTATTTACGGAACAATGGCATTCTTCGACACGACGAGCGAATTGCTCACAGCAACGGACTTTGTCGGACAGATTCCACAAAGTATCCATGAAACACAGGAAAACTATGACTTTGTGGCACTCTACGACCAATGGCGCAGCGGGCATCTGAAACTGCGCTGCCAAAGCATCATGAGTAACCTTGTCATACACAGCAACGGCGACGTACCACTCTGCCAAAACCTTGATGTGGTGTTGGGGAACATCCATCAGCAATCGCTTGACGAAATCTTCAACGGTACGGCATCATGCCAGATGCAATGCCAATACTCACGACAATGCAACAACTGCTGGATTAACTTTCACCGAAAGTATGATATTATCCTCGTCCGCAACTTCGAGCGGCTGTTGCCTAAGTGGATAATCGAAAAGTTCTACGGCACATACCAGTGGACAGAAGACCCCAAACAGACTTACCACAAACATCTGAACAACATACGATGATACAGGAACTAATCACCCGTTATAAACAGATGCGCACCTCGACGTATCTGCACCAAACGTACCAATATTTATATGCCTTCGTTGGCATGGGGCAGCACTCGCTCACTAACCTCTATCCCGTACTCCACTACCTCGGTGTGCCGCTGAAATACATCTGCGTCACATCGGAAAAGAAGGCTCAGTTGATTGAACGAAAATTTGCTGGTGTGAAGGCCACGACCTCGCTTGATGACATTCTGAACGATGAAGCCATCAAAGGAGTCTTCGTTTCAGCCTCACCCTCTGCCCACTTCTCCATTGCTTCGCGAGTATTGCAAAGTGGCAAGTCACTCTTCATCGAAAAACCGCCCTGTCAGACATTGGCAGAACTTGATGTGCTCATCAACTTACAGCACCTCTACGCCTCCCCTGTTGTCATGGTTGGTCTCCAGAAACACTATGCCCCTTCCATTCAACTCCTACGGAAACGGCTACGTCACGAACGACTCATCAGCTATGATTTACATTATCTCACAGGTTCCTATCCTGAGGGAAATGCGCTACTCGACCTCTACATCCATCCACTCGACCTTGTATGCCATCTGTTCGGTAAGCCTAAAATGATCACCAGCCGACAAGTTGCCAAGAATTCCTTTATCCTCTTTCTCCAACATCCTTATATTACTGGAACAATCGAGCTTTCCACTGCCTATAGCTGGAATACCGCAGAAGAAACACTGAAAGTCTGTACCCATTCAGGCATATACCACCTTTCGCAGATGGACAAACTCATCTACGCACCCCACCCATCTACCTTTCTCGGTATCCCCATAGAGAAACTGCACTCGAAGAACACGACTCTTGAATACCTCCATCAATGCAACCACTTCATGCCCACACTCGCCAACAACCCTATCTACTCGCAAGGCTATTTTACCGAAATCCAAACATTTGTAGAGGCTGTAGAGGGTCGAAGCAATCAAAATTCCAGCAATCTCCAAAACGTGAGGGACACTTATGAAATTTTCCTGCCATAATCTCCACGTTTTTAGGAGTTAAATTTCTTGTTACTTCCTTTGTTGTGTGAGTCCATCGCCCCCCTTCCTCTCATAACCCTTTTTACGTACGATAAATTGTAAATGAACGTCAGTTCGACGAAAATTATCTAACATAAATTTCAACCGGATGGAAGGATAAAAACGAATACATTTTTACGTATTTTATATCCCATTCGTTCGATTTTAGGGAGTTTGAAGGAGAAAAAAGGGAGGAAAAAGGGAGGTTTGAACCTAAAACTCCCTTTTTCCTCCCTTTTTTCTCCCCAAAACTCCCTTTTTCCTCCCGCTTCCCCCCCCTCTTCTACCCATCAAAGCACCACGCATCTCTGCGACCACTCCCCCGATGTCCCTGTTTCCATTCCCTGCAAAGGCTCATGAGCCTTCCCCGCATACCCCCACGAGCCTCTGCGGCTGAGGCTCACCAGGGTATGCGGCATCAGGGAGGCAACATCGAGGTGTGACCCTCTGCTGATTTGATTAAACAAACGAGAATCCGATGAATTTGAACACAAGTATAATGGTTCATCAGACAAATGACGTGGCGTACCTTTCGTGCAAGGCGTAAAGTTTAAGATTAAAATACTGGTCATCCCTAAATCCATCAATCATCCTGATGGTTATGTGGTTTCTGGTGGTTAAACCATAGCGTGAGAACAAATTAAAAAATGTAGGAAATATGAAGTTGAAGATGTCGTTTGGATGCTAAAATGCGGTAAAAATTGTTTTCTTCACCTTGATTAACAGGGAAACTTGCAGATTTATGAATAAAAATGAGTAACTTCGTACCCGATGGATACTATACAGCATATAATATGGGACACGACGCTGGCAAGGATTGGCGACAGTGAGTTTGCCGACTATCTGTGTCACGCCTACTGCTATCAGGGGCACTGCACATTCGAGCGTCATAACAGGCAGTTCCGCATGGAGGCGGGCGACTGCCTGATTGTTCCGCGCCGGGGCGACCTGGTCAAGAACCTGCGGGAGAGCGACGATTTCCGGGTGGATGTCATCTACGTCACGCAGAAGTTTATCGAACTGTCCACGCCGCAGTCGAACTACGGCATGCGGGGCCATCTGGCACTCTTCGAGAACCCCATCATGCGGCTGAAGCCTGAGCAACAGAAGGTGTGCCAGTTGAACTTCGAGACCATCAAACGGCGATTGTCCGAGACGACCCACCGGTTCCGACACGATGCCTTGAGGAATGCCGTGGAATGCATGATTATCGACTTCTTCGATTTCCACGCCGCACTGTATGGTGCCGACAAGATCAGCAGTCAGCAGCACCAGTTGATGGAGCAGTTCATCGAGATGCTGGAGCGTGGTGACTACCGTCGGAACCGCGACATCAGTTACTATGCCGACCAACTTTGTGTCACGACGAAGTATCTCTCCGAGGTCTGCAAGAAGGTGAGCGGTCTGCCTGCCGCCTACTGGATTACGCGCTATGCCTCGCTCGACATCAGCCGCCTTTTGCGGGATCGTAGCCTTTCGTTCACCGACATCATCGACCTGTTTGGCTTCTCCTCCCCCGCCCATTTCAGCCGCTATGTGCAGACGAACCTGGGTGCCAAGCCGAGTGAACTGAGGGAGTAGCGAGCGCAGAGCGATGCTCGCATCAGCTCTGCCGAGTCACGACCGAAGAAGACGAAAGTCAATTTAGGGAGTAAAAAGTACGATTCTCCAAATTTGGTAAATTTCCCCGTAAATTGTGTAACAACAGTTTCGGGAGATTGTCGTACCTTTGCAGCATAAAACTTAAAAACAAAAGGATTATGGCAAAGAAAGTATTGATTGCATACTACTCTCGTCGCGGAGAGAACTATGTGAACGGAAGTATCAAGAACCTGAAACTGGGCAACACGGAGGTGGTGGCTGGGAAGATTAAGGCGCTGCTGCCGGAGGCCGACGTGTTCCAGATTGACACGACCTACGAGTACTCGAAGTCGTACATGACGTGCATCGAGGAGGCCAAGCAGGAACTGCACGACCAGGCTCGCCCGGAGGTGAAGAACCCGCTGGAGAGCATCGACGAGTACGACACCATCATCCTGGGCTACCCCAACTGGTGGGGCACGATGCCGATGGTGTGCTACACGTTCCTGGAGTCGTATGACTTCACGGGCAAGCGGATTATCCCCTTCTGCACCAACGAGGGCAGCGGCATGGGTTCGAGCGTCCGCTTCATCAAGAAACTCTGCCCCACGGCCATCGTCGAGGACGGCACACCCATCCACGGTGCCGAGGCTGCAAATGCAGACCGCGAGGCCAGGGAGATAGTTGAAATGGTATAATAATCCAATAGTAAATAAATCGTAATTTGTAAATGGTTAAATCGTAAATAATATAATGGAAACTATCAGATTATCAAACAGCGTCGAGATGCCCCTGTTGGGCTACGGCGTGTTTCAGGTAAGTCCTGACGAGTGTGAACGTTGCGTGAGCGATGCATTGAGTGAGGGCTATCGTCTTATTGATACGGCACAGGCCTACTTCAATGAGGAGGGCGTAGGCAATGCCTGGCGCAAGAGCGGGCTGAAGCGCGAAGACCTGTTCTTGGTGACGAAAGTGTGGATTTCGAATGCTGGCGAGGAGAAAGCCGCCAAGAGCATC
This sequence comes from Bacteroidaceae bacterium, assembly GCA_017448825.1. Taxonomy (GTDB): domain Bacteria; phylum Bacteroidota; class Bacteroidia; order Bacteroidales; family Bacteroidaceae; genus Minthosoma. Next base: position 5,287 of record JAFSKR010000058.1, on the reverse strand, counting down.
GACGAGAGCCTGCGTAAGTTGCAGACGGAGTACATCGACCTACTGCTTATCCACCAGGCCTACGGCGACGTGTTCGGCACGTGGCGCGCTATGGAGAAAGCCTATCGCGCCGGTAAGGTTCGTGCCATCGGTGTGTCGAACTTCCAGGCAGGCCGCTTCTTCGACTTCGCCCACTATGTGGAGGTGAAGCCGATGGTGAACCAGTTGCAGTGCAACACGCTCATCCAGCAGACGGGCATCGAGCCGATACATGCAGAGTTCGGCACGAAGATGATGGCATGGGGACCACTTGGCGGACAGGGTGTCGAGGGCATCGTGAAGAGCGAGGAGCTGGCAGCTATCGGAGCAAAGTATGGAAAAAGTGCGGCACAGGTAGCCCTTCGCTGGCTCACTCAACGTGGCATTGTAGCCATCCCCAAGAGTACACATAAGGAGCGCATGGCCCAGAATCTTAATATCTTCGACTTCTCCCTGACAGACGAAGAGATGGCACAGATTGCCACCATGAACCAGCACGACACAGGCACCGTCAACTTCGGTGACCCGCAGTTTGTGAAATACCTGATAGAGACTTACGGTTAAGCGAGAACAGAATCATGCTCAAACCTGTGTGACCGTCAAGTACCCATTGCAACAAGACTTCGGCATCTTCAACAAAAGTCTCGATATTGCTTGCATGGTCATCGATATTCTTCACAGCCACAACGGCCCAGTCGCAATGTTCATCGCGAATCACAGTACCGCGCTCTTCGTACACATTCTGACTGAGCCAAAATACTCTGTGAAGCAAATATCCAAGATGTTCTAACGTACAGATTCGTTCATTCTTATCATTTTCTTCCGCCCCCAACCACTGATAGTGATTGAGCACAAACTGGGTGAAATGATAAAGATGCAAACTCAATTTGTCGAAGTCACGCATCGTACTCGTGAACTTCGAAACCAAAGCTGGAGGGCATACCTCCTTAACCAACATTTCATTCATCGTCTTCATACAACAAGCAGATTAGATAAAACAATCCTGTTAACTATCACTCAGTCCTGTAGCGAACTCCTTAACGTCCTTACTGGAACTTTTGCCCTCACTCGCACGGTTGTCCTGTATGGTGTAGCGAATGGTGTTTGTTGCACGAGGCGGAGGACAATTCCTTGGGAAGTTCTGAAAACGGTGTAATGAATCCAGACCGATGTCTCGTCAAAAATTGTAATATGCTACAAATATAGGCAATAATTCTTGGACTACCAAATTTTTCATGCCATTTTGCCCATCTCTAAGTATCGGCAATACCCTTTTCTTGATTTATGTCATTTTGAATGTCTCGTTTTAGGTGTCGAAATGCTCACGTTTGGCAAGCATCCCACAAACACACATAGTTGGAAAAAACTAAAAATCCAACTGGGAAATGATTTTCTTCCAGTTGGAAACCTAAAATGGAATTTCACTTCTGAGCTTAATGGGCAGTCAATGAGCAGCATCTTCCAATTTGTTTTGCTCTGTATTTTATTAAAAAATATAACTTTTTGCTCTTTCTTTTATTAAAAGTTGATTAGTTTTTGGTCTTTCTTTTATTATTTTGTATCTTTGCAACCAAATTCAAGATCTCTATATTATGGCATATTACAAAAGGAACATAGATTACCAATTGGAAATGTGGCACAAGGCTGCTAATCATAAGCCATTACTGATTCGTGGAGCACGTCAGGTAGGCAAATCGACTGCAGTCAGGCAACTGGGAAAGACCTTTAAACATTTCGTGGAGGTGAATCTTGAGAAAAGACCCGATTTCCATCAGTATTTTACTGACAACATCAATGTCAAACGTACTTGCCAACTGCTGAGCGTCACGCTGGGCATCCCCATCATTCCTGGTGAGACCCTGCTCTTTATAGATGAGATACAAGAATGTCAAAACGCCATCAAGGCACTGCGGTATTTCCGTGAGGACTACCCTGAGTTGCATGTCATCGCAGCAGGCTCGTTGTTGGAGCTTGCACTCGACGAATTGCCATCGTTTGCCGTAGGACGTATCCGTTCGTTCTATCTGTACCCTTTCTCTTTCGATGATTTCCTGTCTGCACAGGGACTCAACGAACTGATTGAATTCAAGACCCAGGCAGCCAAGGATTCTACACCATTGCCTGAACCTATACATAATAATTTGAAGGACCAGTTGCGCACATTCTATCTGGTTGGTGGTATGCCTGAGGCCGTCAGCACATGGATCAGCGAACAGGACTTTCTGGCGTGCAGCCGACTACATAGTGATATCCTCGATACCTATCAGCAGGACTTTTCCAAATACAAGAAACGAGTGTCTCCAGACTTGCTGAGACAGGTCTTGCGTTCTGTTGCCCTTCAAGCAGGAAAAAAGTTTGTGTTTGCTGAAGCCAGCCGGGATGTCTCTGCTGCATCTGTTAAGGAATGTCTCCGTCTGCTGACATTGGCTGGTCTCATTACTCCTGTTAAGCATACAGCAGCCAATGGTCTTCCATTGGGAGCAGAGGAGAACGAGAAGTATATCAAATACCTCTTTCTCGACTTGGGACTGATGCAGACAATGCTCTCGTTGTCAGCCAATGACATCCTGCTGGCATCTGACGTTGACTTTGTGAACAAGGGTGCTGCCTCTGAGATGTTTGCAGGTCTGGAAATGCTGAAAGCCCACGACTGTTTTGTGAAAGCCGAAATGTTCTATTGGCAAAATACAGACAAGGGAACAAGTGGCGAGATCGACTACCTCACCGTTATCGACGGACATATCATTCCAATCGAGGTTAAAGCAGGCACTCAAGGCAAAATGCAAAGCCTCTACAACTTCATGCCTAAGCATTCGTCTGCTTTTGGCATTCGTTCTTCGCTCGAAAATATCTCGTCATATATTCATAACGACCGTCATATCAGAGTGGTTCCACTCTATGCTTTGTCTGCCTTAACTAAGGCCTGACAATCTCTTATAGTATCCGTCTGATAGCAAGAGACAGTCTTTTGCCATCTTGGAACAGCTACTGTGAATGTACGACAGATATTAACCTCCCCTCCACCTCTACCACCTTATCAGGGAGTATAATTTGCTGACGTGGTGGGATTGAACTCCTTCTTTGGCTAAAAAATGTGAAAAGCCCAGCAAATAGGCGTTTTTTATTGATTGGGATGCTGTAATTTGGAGATTTTTTCAGTATATTTGCGCTCGAATTCATCAATATAGAATTTCTTCCAATAATAATTTGAGTAGAATTTATGTGCCAGGCCTGAAGTTTTGTTCAAGAGAGGTTATTAAGTGCAGGAAAAATAGAGATATAGTGACTGGATTCAAGCCGACTATAACGAGCCAAAAACTGAAACGTAATGATAAACGCCCCACATGCGGAGATATGGGGCGTTCAAAATAGAACTCAATCCATTGATTCCTGGATGATGCGGCGAGTATTACGTTTGTACGCTAAACGATTATCGTCTAATAGGTGAGCCCAAACTGCCAGAGCGGGATAATGTTGCCGTAGCCTGTCTCAATGTCGTCTTTTACGACATAGCCTTGCTCGGCACTCTGTATCTGCTTCTGCTTTTTCTTCTTGCCGCCTACCTCAAAGGTATATTCCTCTGCAACGAGGAAGTCAGAGACGCGCGAAGAGGTGATATCGTGGGCCACTCTTATCTGGTTGAAGAAGAAGGTCTCGCGAATCGTTCCAATCTCAGTATTCTCTCTTCCTAATACATATATTAATGTGGGGTTGTCAAGATAGACTTTATCCACTTTCCCAAGACCCTGTATGCCGCCAGTGTTGTCACGAAGTTGACCGATGAGTCCGGCTTTCTCCAACCATGCACACAGGTCGGCAATGTTGTTGCGCGAGACCTCCAACTGCCCACCAATCTGCGTGAAGTTCGGTTTGAAAGGTGCCGTCCCGGCGATAATAGCCAGCAGGCGCTTAAGTTTTCTGACGGTGGCTGGTGTAAGGTCGGCATATTGGGCAACATCCACTTCGAGGGTGGTGTTTACTACTTGCATAATGTAACGCTCGAAGTTGTCATCCCTGAAAGGATAATAGCCCCGTTTCAAGTATTCGGCAAAATGCTGGATGGGCAGGAATCCCTTCGGCAGCACTACTTGCTGGGCGAGTATCTGCTGAAGGGTGTAGGTGGGCAACTCTATCTTGTGGAACAACGCAAGATATTCACGATACGAGAGACCTTGCATTTCGAAAGTCAATACGCGTCGGCTCAGGTCGGCAACACCTTTGGAAATGTCGAGGACGGAGGAACCCGTAAAGAACACATGCAGTTCAGAGTGGTAGTCGTAGATGAGTTTCAGTTCACGCGACCATCCCTTGTACTTGTGAATCTCGTCAATGAAGAGGTGCTTGCCGCCAACACGTGCAAAGGCATCGGCCAGGTCAACCAGCGTGTGGGACGAGAAATACAAATCCTCTGCCACCACATAGAGCGTTTCTTTTCGTGGCAGGTTCTCCTTGATGTATTGCAGTACCATCGTGGTCTTGCCGACTCCGCGAGGCCCCAGCAGTCCTACAACCCGTGCCTGCCAGTCAATACGGTCGTACATATAGCGATGAAACTTGGATGTCGTCTCTCGCAGCAGTTTGTCGAATGTGGCTTGTAATCTTTCCATATTGATGAATCACTTGATTTCTGCGGCAAAATTACAAATAATTATAGATTCTGCAATGAAGAAAGTGCAGAAAGTTATAAAATACGCACTAATATTAGTGCGAAATTCATCAAAAATCGTTTTTAGGGAGTGCAAGCATGAAAAAGATTCGAAAAAGAATGAAGCTGGTGATATCCTAGAAATTGACATAGACTAGTATTCGTCTGCACTCGCTTAATTGCGATTTTAGGCAAAAATGGTAAAATCTTCCGTAAATTGTGTAACAACGGTTTTGGGAGATTGTCGTACCTTTGCCGTCGGATTCAAGAACTTAAAAATAAGAATGATATGAAGATTGCAAAATTTATGATGGCTGTAGCCGCCTTGATGATGTCAACGGCTTGCAGCGGAACGAAAAAGAGTGAAGCAAACGTGAATGAGACTGCATCGGAAGAGGCTCAGGCACAGGCGGTGAAAAAGGATGGAAAGGCACTCGTGGTGTTCTTCTCTCATGCTGGCGATAATTACAGCGTGGGTAATATCAAGGTGGGCAATACGAAGATTGTGGCTGACTATATCACGGAGATGACGGGTGCCGACCAGTTTGAGATTGTCACGCACAAGTACGACGGCATGGCGTACAAGCCGCTGTGCGACCTCGCCAAGGAGGAGCAGAAGAACGG
>JAFSKR010000057.1 GCA_017448825.1 Bacteroidaceae bacterium | reverse complement strand
CTCTTGTCAACCTTTGTCAACCCTGTCCACGAGATGGCAAAATAAGAGCCCTCAAAATTCTCCGCGGTAGAAATGCGTTGCAAAGGTAAGCGGATTTTTGAGAACCACCAAAAAGCAAGTCTGAAGTGTTAAAATCCAAAAGTAGTTGATATACAAGGGTTTATCTCTATGTATTTCTCATTGTTTATGGTTGTTTAGAGGTCTCTAAATACAATTCTTGAATGCGGCACTTTCAATTGTTGCAACACTAACAGGAATCTCCACTGAGGTCAAGTTGTTGCACCCTTCAAACGCAGACGTTCCAATGACTGTAACACTCTTGGGGATAACAGTCTTTGAGCAGCCTGCCACCAAGGTATTACTTGCCGTCTCAATGATGGCTTGGCAATTATCACGACTGTCATAAATCGAATTTTCCTTATCCACCGTCAGTTCTACCAATCCATCACATCCCGCCAAAACACCATTCCCGACACTCGTCACATAACTTGGAATGGTAAGGTTTGACAAATCTATACAATTGGCGAAAGCCTTGTCCATCACCCCCACAATATGATAGCCAAGAACCGTCTCGGGGATGGTATATGCACCGATAATGGCTCCTGTGGGGACACTGCTTTTCGAGCCTATCAGCATCGTTTGCCCCTCTTCACTGAGCACCTGACATATCAGCATGAGTCCATCATCTGTAACGGTCGCAAAAGTGCCCGTCGGCTGCATGGAAATCACAAACTCCTCCATGTCGAAGATGTTCATGTCATAATCGATGTTTCGCTTGTTCGAAATGTGCAGCGTCTGGTCGTCCGTCCACGTCATTTCGATTTCACGGTTCAGCAGCAGGAAGGTGTTTGCCCCGTCCTTGTGCGTGATGAGCAACCCCTTGTCATTGCTGGTTGCATGGGCGGCTGTTGCGGTCAGGAAGAATGCCGCTATGATGATAGAAAATAACTTTTTCATTGTCTTTTCGTTTTTTTAGTTGATAATTGAACTTTTATTCGATGTGGCATCAGACCATCACTTGTGTTCCAACTTTCTGCCTGCGTCACGCCATGTTCCCTTGATGAACGTCGGTTCCACATGTTCATCCTTTGCACTTGGAGTCGTAATCTTTCGTGGGTCTTTTGTTTCCTCTCTCTTATTGTCGGATATTTTTCTTGGTTTCGACAAACTGCTGCTATGATGTGTGGAAAGGTCAAACTCCACAAACTTCTCGTAGTCATACGTCCAGGCGTCACCCTCAGAAAGTTTCATGATGCGCTTGTAGATGGACTCACGCGACGGAGCATTAAACGGAGCGTTGTTATACCGCATCATGCTGTTCTCGGTCGGGCGATAGGCACCATAGCCATACAGACCAGCCCCCTCGAAGAGACCCAACTCAGCATCGGCATAGCGTTCGTCATTCAGGAACTTGGCCCATCTGACTGTCGATGCGTCATTCCACCAATCGACATTGGCTCCCCATCCATACTTCTCATACTCCTCATCCAGTTCTTTCTTCCGTTCTTCAGGCATGGTCAAATCTTGATAGTTACCCTCCACGTATTCGTCAAGCAGCAAGCCGAAACCATGTCCTACCTCATGATTCAAGACAGGGCCTACAGCATCTTTCATAAAGGAGATGAAAGAGCCATCCTCATACATATAAGTATAACTCCGGCTGAAAGAGCCTTCCGTGTTGTAGAAGACACAAACCATCATTTGCTCGGCATCCGAACCCACCGCCTTTTGGGCGTATTCAAAAATTTCATTCGTAGTGTTCAGAGCGGTCTTGGCGTCTGCTGCCAAAGCCTCATTGGGAGAGACCACTTTCACCTCATAGACATTGAATCGGTTTCTCAGTGACTTGTATGGTTCGTATGCGAAGAACTGTTCCAAAGCACTGTCCATCTTCTTCTCATACTTGCCACCAGGCTCCATATCCCTATCAACAAATGGCTCGCCCATGAAAACGATGTCAATGCCTTTTCCTTCGGTTGCTTTCTGAAGCACACGCACTTCTCCGTCATGGGAATAATCAGTTGAAGTATAATAATCAATGGGGTTGATAGGACCAAACAGTTCTTCAACAATAGGAATGAGTTCAAAATAGTTCGGGGTCAAAAAATGGGATTGAAAAATGATTTCTCCTTCACTATTGATAGCGGTAACAGAAGGTACTCTATAGCGCCACCATTTCAGGAAAAAGAGTTGATTGTCCCAACAAAACTCACCCTTATCATCGGTATAGAGTGAGACATTTGGCCATTGAATGTTATTGTCCTTTATATATTTATCAACAGCTTCTTGTGTATCACCGCCATTATGTACATCATTTTGTATGTCAACAATACCGATGATGTTCAAACCCACATCATGGTATTTTTCATAGGCAGGAATTAATTTTACCATCAATTGCGGGGTAAAAGGACACCATGTCGCCCAGTTAAAAAGAATGGTAAGCCTATTGTTGGAGTATTCCTTGGGGCTTGTATATCTATTCCCATCCAAGTCAATGAAGTTAATGTCAGGAGCAGGGATGCGCACTGTTTCGAGAATGGATGCATCCATTCCGTTTTGTGTAATAAATTCAGGCCAGAAATGTTGGAACATTTCATGCTTCTGTGCCCATTCTGGGACGGTGGGGCCAAAACGGTTTCCACTGAGATGCAACAAACATGCTCCACTATTGTAACTCCTTTCCATCAGTTCTGCTAAGGGATTTTCAGGAAATTCTCCACTCAAATTGTTGTCTTGTAGCGCAAGGTTCTCTAAATAGGGGAGTTTGAGCAGACACTCGGGCAAAGTACCGGTCAAATTGTTATTTGCCATTTCAATGGAAGATACATGCTGTTTGCCAGGTTCTCCAACAGCTCCATAATATTGTGTCAGAGAACCAATACCATACCATTTAGAAACAGGTAAATCACTTCCCCATCCATCATTACGAGTCCAGTTGTCACCGCCTGTTGCTCTATAAAATTCCATCAAGGCTTCTCTTTCCTCGTCAGGTACATCATAAGCCTGATTTACATCAAGGTGAACTTTCTCTGCATCTTCTTCTGCATATAATACCGTTCCCCAATCAAAATTAAATTTATAGGTACCTTTGCCTTCACTATCTAACCCAATAGATATTTTCTCCACACCTGAGTAATTTCGTTGAGATGAAACATCCTTTTCTCTCATAGAAGGAAGTGTGGATAATTTGGAAAATGGTCTCCGTGTGTAATTTTTGAGCCCATGCTCCTTGCAAGACAAGAAATAGCATTATCCAAAATGCTGCAATTTTTTTTTCATAATTCTTAGTTTTTATGGTTAGTTAAATGTTATGTGATTCATCGCATCGTCGCTATGGCTGGTAGTAAATGCGGCTTCATCTTTACATAGAACACACAAGAAGCGTGGAACTGTATGTCCACATCTCCAAGGTGAGGGTCGTCAGAATTACCCGAAAAAAACAAGATGGTTTAATAAAGCAGTTCCACGCAATAATGCGTGAAGCCGCTATGTTCACCTCCGTTTTTTTCGAGATAGCTCAGTAGCACGCGAGCCTCCTCAAACATTTTCTGCAATGATTGAAAATTTTCTGACGTTTTCAGCTTGCAAGAAAGAGCATAACGCTTCTAATTACCAATAAGCCACGGCACCGAAGCACCGCAGAGAGTGTTGCCACCCATTCGGGGGCAAAGATACAACTTGTTTTCCTTTCCTCCAAATGTTTTTTCAAAGAAAAAATTACACTTTCTCAAACTTTTTTCATGAGGCCACAAAATAAGCGTAAACTAATCATTTCGTGTTTGTGCTCCAAAATGAAACAAAAGAAACCCCTGTTTCCTTCTTGCTAATAATAACGACAGTTCGACGAAAATTATCTAACATAAAATTCATCAAACAGGTTAATATTTCCCGTATCTTATTCCATTCCTTCCCCGTATCTTATTTAATCAACTCCCCGTATCTTATTTGTTTCCTTAGCTGTCAATGAATGAGTGGAGTACAAACAAAAAAGGAATCCCTCAGACGAGAGATTCCTTTTTAATGAGCATTGTTCGAGTTTTTACTTGTTCAGAGCAAGTGCGACGTTCACAGCGCATGCCACGGTGCAACCTACCATTGGGTTGTTGCCAATACCGAGGAAGCCCATCATCTCCACGTGAGCAGGAACAGAAGAAGAACCTGCGAACTGTGCGTCAGAGTGCATACGGCCGAGGGTGTCGGTCATACCGTAAGATGCAGGACCTGCTGCCATATTGTCGGGGTGCAGTGTACGACCTGTACCACCACCTGATGCTACTGAGAAGTATGGCTTGCCTGCGAGGACACGCTCCTTCTTGTAAGTACCAGCCACGGGGTGCTGGAAGCGAGTTGGGTTGGTGGAGTTACCTGTGATGGATACGTCCACGTTCTCCTTCCAAAGGATGGCAACACCCTCACGAACGTCGTCGGCACCGTAGCAGTTCACTTTGGCACGAGGACCGTCAGAGTAAGCCTTCTCCTTCACCACCTTAAGTTCGCCAGTGAAGTAGTCGAACTTGGTCTGCACGTATGTGAAGCCGTTGATACGGGAGATAATCATGGCAGCGTCCTTGCCCAGGCCGTTGAGGATGCAACGGAGTGGCTTCTTGCGCACCTTGTTGGCCATCTCAGCAATCTTGATGGCACCTTCGGCGGCAGCGAATGACTCGTGACCTGCAAGAAAGGCGAAGCACTCTGTCTCTTCGCGGAGCAGACGGGCAGCGAGGTTACCGTGACCGATACCAACCTTACGGTCATCAGCCACAGAGCCAGGGATGCAGAATGCCTGCAGACCGATACCGATAGCCTCGGCAGCGTCGGCAGCGTTCTTGCAACCTTTCTTCAGGGCGATGGCAGAACCTACCACGTAAGCCCACTTGGCGTTCTCGAAGCAGATGCGCTGAGTTTCTTCACATGTGATGTATGGGTCGAGACCTGCCTTTTCGCAGATTTCGTTAGCCTCTTCGATAGAGGAAATGCCGTTTTCGTTCAAAGCAGCGAGAATCTGCTTCATGCGACGGTCTTGTGATTCGAATTTAACTTCTCTAATCATAGTCTGTTTCCTCCTTTTGATTATTCTTTACGTGGGTCAATAGATTTAACAACTCCCTGTTCTGGCTTCGTGCGACCGTATGTGCCTGTAACGCTCTTGAGTGCCTCGTTAGCGTCCATGCCCTTCTTCACAGCCTCCATGAACTTGCCCATGTGAACATACTCATAACCACACACCTCGTTGTCGGCATCGAGGAACATCTTGGTGATGTAGCCTTCGGTGAGCTGGAGGTAACGTGTGCCCTTCACCTTGGTGCCATAGAGTGTGCCGCACTGAGAAACGAGTCCCTTGCCGAGGTCTTCGAGACCAGCACCAATAACGAGACCGCCCTCAGAGAATGCGGACTGTGTGCGTCCGTAAACAATCTGAAGGAACAGCTCACGCATGGCCGTATTGATGGCGTCGCAAACGAGGTCGGTGTTCAGTGCCTCAAGGATGGTCTTGCCAGGAAGAATCTCTGATGCCATAGCGGCAGAGTGAGTCATACCTGAGCAACCGATGGTCTCGACGAGACATTCTTCGATAATACCTTCCTTCACGTTGAGAGAGAGCTTGCAGCAACCCTGCTGTGGTGCACACCAACCAATGCCATGCGTCATGCCTGAGATGTCCTTGATCTCCTTTGCCTGAATCCACTTACCCTCTTCTGGAATAGGAGCTGGTCCGTGGTTGGGGCCTTTGGCTACACAGCACATTTCCTGTACTTCTTTAGAATAAACCATAATTGTAAACCAAATTTTGTTTAGTTAATAATAAATGTGTTTTCGCATAATTCTAATGTGCAAAAGTAAGAAATAAAAATAAGAAGTCACAAGAAAATGAAAAAAATCTTTTCTCTTTCTATGTTTTTTTTGAAAAAACGAGAGAAAAGAACTAACTTTGCAAGACAAAATTTGACGATTAGCTATTAATAAAAAAACTTACTAACAATGAAAACAGAAAAGAAAATGTATTTTGGCATGGCATTGGCAGCCTTGATGATGGCTGGCAGTGCGAATGTGGTGATGGCTCAGACGACCGACGAAGCCACAGCTGTGACAGAACCCTTGAAGATTGCGACGTATGAAGCACCCAAGGGAAAAGAAATTTACATCCCCGAGGACTTGAAGGAAAACGATTTCACCAAGGCTGAGTCGAAGTGGAGTTTTGCACGTTGTGCTTACACAGATGACGTGATTGTGTTTTGGGAAAAACCTTTTGGCAACGATCTCAGCAAGGCGCCCGACCTTGACGGACACAACATGAAGGTGGATTTGCAGAACCTCTTGACGCGCATCCAATCGTTTTACGACTTCTACAAGAATGACCTCAAGTTCATCCGTCCTGGCTCCAATGCCGACAAATATCGCATGATGGTGATGCTCAACTATTCGTTGGAAGGCACTGCCTATGGTGGCGACTACGACGGTGTAATCGGTGCCCTCTGGATTGCCCCTAACCGCGTGCAGGACCAGAAGCTGAACTGCATCGCCCATGAGTTGGGACACTCGTTCCAATCGATGATTTCCTGTGACCATCAAGGCAAAGGCGGCATGGCTGGCGGCTTCTTCGAGATGGCCAGCCAGTGGATGCTGTGGAATGTGAACCCCGAATGGCCCACCGACGAAAATTACCACTGGAAAGCGTTCATCGACCATGCCAACCTGCGTTTCCTTGATGGTGAAAACATCTACCACTCGCCTTACATCCTCGAATACTGGAGCATGAAGCACGGCCTTCCCGTCATTGCCGACGTGTTCCGTGAAGGTGAACGTGGCGAAGACCCTGCTTCGACCTATATGCGAATGTTCAACCTCACCAACGAAGATTTTGCGAAAGAGGCGGTGGACTGCTATTCACGTCTACTCACCTTCGACTTCCCCGGCAAGCATGAGATGAACAAAAGGTATGCTGAAGAGTTTGTGAACGACAAACCTTTGCAGGTGTTCGGAGCCAATGTCATCAAGCTCGACACGAAGGGAAAGAAAGTGGCAAAGGTGACATTCACAGGTGCTGACAAGAACGACGGCTATGCGTATCGGCTGGTGGCTGTGAAAGAGAATGCCGAGGCTGTGTATGGAGACATCTCGACCAAGCAGAAGGGCACCTTGAAACTCAACCTGCCAGCAGACACGAAGGACGTGTACTTTGTTGTGACCGCCTATCCCCTTGGCGAGTACAAGCCATACACGTTCAATCCTTACAGCCATGAGAAGCCAGAGGAGCCACACGTTTACACATATAATATAAAATAACACATGAAACGAACACATCTTACTTTCACCCTCATGGCATTCGTATGTGCCATGTACGCACAGTCCCCATTCGATAAGGACGTGAACCTCACCTCTCCAGACGGGAGACTGAAGGTCATCATCAACACTCATGACAACAACCTCAGCTACAACGTCTTCGAGGGTAACTTTACCGACCACAATATCTATGCAATAGATAACAACATCTCCCTCAACATCGAAGGGATGGGCAAGAACCAATATACCGTTTCTTCCCCCAGAAGAGTGAAGGAGCACTTCGATGCCCCCAACTACAAACTCACCTCCTTCGATGATGAGTACAACCAAGTCATCGTGAAGAACAAGAACGGTGTGAACGTGGAGTTCCGCGCCTACAACAGCGGCATTGCCTACCGCTTCTTCATCACTTCCATGAAAAAGGAATGGAAGGTGCTCAGTGAGCTGGCGGAGTTCAATTTCATCGATGACCATACCACCTATCTGCCCTACTCCACCAACGAGAAAAATCCGAAGGCAATGGCTTTTCAGGCCACCTACGATGTGGCACCGCTCTCGCAGATGAAGAACCTTGACGCTTTCCTGCCAGCCACCGTCGATTGCGGCAAAGCGAAGGTGACCATTCTCGAAACGGACGTGGAGAACTATCCAGGTATGTTCCTTCTTCCTGGCGGTGATAAGAAAAAGGGAATCACACGTGTAGGAAAACTTATGGAAGGAATGGTTGCAGACTTTCCTGCCTATCCCAAGACCTTCGACTTCTATCCGTGGCGGCAACAGAAATATGTCACTTCCACAGAAGACTATATTGCCAAAGGAAAGGGCAACCGCACCTTCCCGTGGCGCATCCTTGCCATTACCCACGAGGACAAGGAAATGCCAACGAACACCCTCGCCTACCAACTTGCCGCCTCTTCACGCATCAAAGGTGACACTTCTTGGATTAAGCCAGGTAAAGTGGCATGGGACTGGTGGAACGATTGGGGCATCAGCGGTGTCGATTTTAAGGCAGGCATCAATCAGCAGACTTACAAATACTACATCGACTTCGCTGCCAAGCACGGATTGGAGTACATCATCCTTGATGAAGGTTGGTACACCCCCAAGAGCGGTGATATGCTGACCGTTATTCCCGAACTGGATTTGCCAGCCCTTGTGCAATATGGCAAGCAGAAGAACGTGGGCATCATCCTTTGGACGGTGTTCAATGTGCTGGATGCACAGCTGGATGAGGCTTGCGAGAAGTATGCCGACATGGGCATCAAGGGTTTCAAGGTCGATTTCATGGACAGATATGACCAAGAGGGAGTCGATATGATATACCGCATCGCTGAACGTTGTGCCCAGAGCCATCTCGTGCTTGACTACCACGGCATCTTCGCTCCCCAAGGCATCCAGCGCACCTATCCCAATGTCATCAACTTCGAGGCCGTCTTTGGCATGGAAGAAGTGAAGTGGACACAACGTGAAAAGGGCGTGGAGAACGGGAAAAGTTATGACCGTCCATCGAAGGATATGCCCACCTACGATGTCACCTTCCCCTACATCCGTGGCATGGCGGGCTATGTCGATTTCACCCCAGGAGGTATGCGCAACGCCACCGCCGCCGACTTCCAGCCCATGTATTACAACCCTGTCACGATGGGCACGCGCTGTCACCAACTGGCACACTACATCGTGCATGAATCGCCACTCACGATGTTGGCAGACAACCCCACCATCTATGAACAAGAGCTGGAATGCACCGATTTTATCGCCTCACTCCCAACGGTGTATGACGAAATGAAAGTGCTGGACGGCAAGATGGGCGAATTTATCGTCACCGCCCGCCGACAGGGTGACGACTGGTATGTGGCTGGCGAAACCAATTGGGATGCCCGCAACGTGGAACTCAACAGCCTGTTCCTCCCCATTGGAACCTACGAACTCACCATCTTCTTCGACGGCATCAATGCCGACAAGGTTGCCACCGACTACCAAGTGTTCCAACAGACCTTCACGCTCACCCACGCTCCACAGGAGCACATCACCCTCCACATGGCAAGCGGTGGCGGTTTTGCTGCCAAGATTATCAAGAAATAGCAGAATGGCTACGTAGATTGCATCAGATTGCATCCATTCATAGCGTAGAAAGCCGAGGAACACACCCTCGGCTTTCTCTGTCATGTCTTGCAAAAAAAATGAGTTTTCTCTTTGTTTTTAGCGTGTTTATCCGTACCTTTGCACTCAAATTGACTCTTTTACGACCATGACTAAAAAAAACAATAAGAAAACGATGCCTGCACGAGGTGTCAAATCTTCCCTTGCAGGCGATACGAAAAAGCCGACGCGGGGGGGGGCCACCATACAGGATAAGACTGAAAAAGGGAAATCTCCACTGACCGTCGGCACAGGCGCATCGTTTTGTCTTGCGTTGCTTGCCACCCTGCTCTTGGTAGCACTGGGTGTGTACCATCTGGTGATGCGTAACAGTGACGTGCTCTTTATGGCACAAAGCAAAGACTTCTTCACCACCAACCGCGTGTTTCTGGACGACTGCATGAAACAACCAGGTGGTTTCATCAGTTGGGCATCAGCGTTCCTCACCCAGTTCTTCTATCACCCCAAGCTCGGAGCCACCATCATGATGACCATGTGGGTTGCAGCGATGTGGATTAGCAAGGTGGCTTTCAAGGTGCGACTCGCATGGATGCCCGTATTGGCATTGCCGCTGGTCTGCTTATTGGTGGGTGTTATCGACACAGGCTATTGGCTCTACTATGTCAAGCAGACAGGTTACTGGTTTTATGGTACAATAGGCTATTTGTGCGCCATGATACTGGTGGCGGTATTCAGTTTGGTGCGGAAACGTGCTGACAAAATTATCGTCACATTACTCATCGCTGTCACTTACCCGTTCTTGGGGTGGTACACTCTTTTAGCATTGCTCTACACCATTGCTATCACACTTGCCCTGCCACGTTTGGTGCGTCCTGTCAGGAAAGAGGACGATATGCCTGATGAGGAGGCAGAAGAACAAGTCAGGAAATCCGCAACTGCACGTATCCTGCACATCGTTTTGGCAGGTGCGTTAGTAGCAGGAGTTCCGCTGCTGGCTTATACGCTTTATCCTGAGATGCGTTTTGAAGACCTTTGGACAAGTGGCTTCCCTTATTTCACCAGTGATGAACTGACCAGCATGACTCCAGAGATACCCTTTATCGTGATGGCCATCTTGCCATTAGGCTTTGCCTTTTTGCCCAAACAAAAAGAGTTGAAGGGAGTTTCCGCTTGGGGTGTATATGTCGTGACGCTGGCTGTTGTGGCCTTTTCCATCATCTGGACGGAACAGCGTGACTTCCAAAACTACAACTACCATGCAGAGATGCGGATGTACCGTGCTGCCGATGAACAGGATTGGGATAAGTTGTTGGACGAAATGAGCAACATCCCAGGGGATGCCTCTCGCCAGATGGTGCTGCTGAAAAATGTCGCCTTGCTGAATAAAGGCGAGATGGGCAGCAAGATGTTCCACTATAACAACATGGGCGAGCCACCCACCAACGGATTCGACACACTCCATGTACACATGGTGCAAACAGCAGCCCCCCTACTCTATTATTACCACGGTAAGACCAACTTTGCGTCGCGATGGTGCATCGAAAACAGTGTGGAGTTCGGCTTCGACTATGATAATCTGAAAGTCTTAGCACGCTGTGCACTCGTGAACGGAGAAATGGATGTAGCCCGGAAGTATCTGGAAATTCTGAGAACCACCATCTACTACAAAGACTGGGCGGAAGACCTTTTACCTATCACTGAAAAGCCTGAACTCATCAAAGAGCATCATGAGTTTGACTCTGTGCGTGAACTGCGCGATCACATGGGCACGGTGCTTGATGGCGACAACGGTTTGTGCGAGATGTATCTGCTCAACTACTTCAGCAACACGATGAACAAGGACAGCAAACTCTTACAGGAGCTGACACTAAATTATGCCTTGATTCAAAAAGACATCCAACTGTTCTGGCCACGCTTCTTCCTCTACGCACAACTGCACAAAGGAGAAGAAATGCCCGTTCACTACCAAGAGGCAGCATATCTATACGGGAATCTTGAACGACAAACTGTGGATATCTCGAATATGCCGTTTGACAAAAACTTGATACAACGATATAATAGTTTCCAGCAATTGTCCCAGTCATTGCTTTCATCAGGCATGAAAGCCCCCGAGGTAGGTCAAGCGATGAAAGCATCCTATGGTGACACATTCTACTGGTTCTATTTCTTCTGTAGAGATATACATTCCTATTAAAAAGCAGTATTGAAAAGAGCGAAAAATTGAAGAATACGACGATGAAAAAGTTTCTGTATATTGCGGCTGTTGCCGCCATGATGGTAGCATGTGGACGCCCGACAGTGCCGACCAATGCACAAAAAGAATCACGTCTGCCCAACATCTATCCCGACTACACCGATGTGACCATCCCCTTCAACATCTGCCCTCTCAACTTTGCCGTAAGAGAGGGAGCCAGTGAAGTGGTGGCACGCTTCACCTATCCAGGAGGCGAACATACATACGGAGAGAATCAGAAGGTGCTCATCGACATGGAGGAATGGAAGGACATGATGAAAGCAGCCAAAGGGGAAAGCATTGAGGTGGAAGTGTTTGCTAAAGTAGGCAACGAGTGGAAGGCTTTCAAGCCCTTCAAAATTGATGTGGCAGAAGACAGTATTGACCCATACATCTCTTACCGTGTCATCCAGCCCTCTTATGTGGCATACGAGAAGCTCAGCATCAACCAGCGCGACCTCACCACCTTCGACGAGTTGGAAATATACAACAATATGTCGGTTAGCACCGAAGCAAAGGGACAGTGCATCAACTGCCACTCCTACCAGAACTTCAAGACCGACAACATGCTCTTCCACATGCGTCAGGGCTACGGTGGCACCATGATTGTGACCAACGGTGAACTGCGCAAGATAGACCTCAAGACCGAAGAGACCATCAGTGCAGGTGTCTATCCTGCATGGCACCCCACCAAGAACCTCATCGCCTTCTCCACCAACAAAACGGGACAATCGTTCCACACAAAAGACCTTGCCAAGATTGAGGTGCAAGACACAGAGAGCGACCTCATCCTCTACGACGTGGACAAGAACGAGGTGAGCATCATCTCTGAACTGGATGACGAACTGGAAGTGTTCCCCACATGGAGTCCCGACGGCAAGAAACTCTACTTCTGCTCTGCCCATTTCGAATATCAGAACGACAGCATCGCCAAGGAAACTGAGATGATTCAACGCTACAAGGAAGTGAAGTACGACCTCTACTGCGCTGACTTCGACCCCGACACCAAGCAGTTCAGCAACATGGAGAAAGTGTACGATGCCGCCGACTCGTTGGGTCAGAGCGTCACCTTGCCCCGCATCAGCCCCGACGGTCGCTATCTGCTCTTCGCACAGGCAGAGTTCGGCTGTTTCCATGTATGGCATAATGACGCAGAAATTTATCTGATGGACTTGAAAACCAAGGAGGTGAGAAACCTGACCGAAGTGAATAGCAAACGTTCGGAGAGCTACCCCACATGGTCGAGCAACGGCAGATGGATCATGGTGGACTCTCGTCGTGACGATGGCAACTACACCCGTCCCTTCATCGCCTACTTCGACCGTCAAGGCAAGGCACATAAACCCTTTGAAGTGCCCCAGCAAGACCCCAACTTCTACACCTTCTTCCTCCGCTCCTTCAATCGTCCTGAGTTCATGATAGAACCCGTAAAGGTGACTCCACAAGAGTTTGCAAGAAAGGCAAAGGAAGATGCCGTGAAAGCCAAGTTTGCGAAAAACTAAATGAAGCTCAAACTCCAGTACATCTATCTGCTCCTTTTCGTCATCGCTGCCTACTGCTTGCTGCCGATGACGAATAGCGATTATCTGTATGCCATTCAAGACAACAACGTCTTCATCAGCGGACACACCTTCATGGTGGACACGGTGACCAACGAAGGTGGATGGTTGGTGTGGGTAGCTTGCTATCTCACCCAATTTCTCTACTATCCGTGGCTGGGGAGCAGCCTCCTCATTGCCATGTGGACACTCATCTACCTGATGACCATCCATCTGTTCTGTCTCAAAGACAAAAGCTCACCCTTGGCACTGATTCTTCCAGGCATCCTGCTCTTTAATCTGTTGGATTATGGCTATTGGATTTATGCTGCCAAAACACCAGGTTACCCCTTTCAGCCCACACTGGTAGCCCTGTTCATCCTTCTGTGCTCCGTCCTCGCCCATCCCTTGCTCAAACACAGCAAGTATGGTTCACACTTGGGCAAAGCCCTACCTGTCACATTGTGTTGCCTCTTTTGTGCCCTCTGTTGTATCCTTATCTGGAAGCCACAGCGACGAAACATCTTGAACAACCACCATTGTTCCATCCTCACCACATTGACCGACAAGAATTTCAAGCACGAACTCCGAATGTATCGAGCCATAGATGAATCAAACTATGAAGAAGTGCTTGCCGAATGGAAAAAAGTGAAGACTGCACCCACCAATCTCATGGTCATGTTCAAGAACATCGCCTTGATGCACACAGGGCGATTGACTGATATGTTCAAGACCAACAACTGTGGCCAGAAGCCTGAAACAAGTGACACCCTGCAAGAGCGCATCTCGCAACTCGCAGCCCCCCTCATCTACTACCAGTTCGGACAAATCAACTATGCCTACCGCTGGGCAATGGAAAACTCCGTGAAGTATGGACAGAGCTTCCGTAACCTCAAGATGATGGCCCAATGTGCCATCTTCAACGGAGAATTTGATGTGGCAATGAAATACCTCACACTACTGAACACCAGCACCTTCCACAAGAACTGGGCAAGAGAACATGAAGCATGGATAATGAACAGCACCCGCTTCATCCAAAGTCAAGACTTTCAGAAAATTGCACCATTGATCAACGATGACGTGAATATGCTTGACAACGACGAGGGAGACTGCAAACAATACATCCTAAACCACTTCGCAAACCTTCTCCATGCCGCAACGCCACAACTGGAAGAAGTCATCATGTGCCTGTCGCTATGGACAGAAGACGAATACGCCTTTTGTGTCCATTTCTACGACTACGTACAAAAACATCCCAACGAAGCCATTCCCCAACTCTATCAGCAAGGAGCCATCCTGTTAGGCACAACAGAAAGTTCTCCCATCACCTTGGACAAATTCCGTTTCGATGCAGTAGTCTCCGAACGTTACAACCAATTCGCCCAAGACTTCAACCAGCTCACCCGACAAGGGATGGATGCCAAGGAAATGGCAAAGCGACTCAAACCACAGTATGGCGACACATACTGGTGGTACTACTATTTTACTAATTACTAATTAAGAACCTTTTAGCTTGGCGAAGCCAATTAAGAAAAATACTTTGTTCGTTAGTTCAACATTATTAACCAGCTATATTAAAAAAATGAAAAAACTCATCTCGCTCGCACTGATGGCAACCGCCGCATTGAGCACCCACGCACAGGGCACCGTGCAAGACTACAAAAACGCCTTTGCCATCCGTGGCAAATACTCCAACAAGATGACCAATGGCAACGTCCATGTACAGTCCTCTCGCCATGCCGACCCCACCCACTTCAACTACTCCACCTTCAACGGCGACAGCACCGTGTGGTATCAGGTCGATGCCAAGACTGGCGAGAAAAAATTGATTGACAACCCCGAGCCACGCCGACACCCCGAACACTGGGGAGGCGACAGACACCACTGGATGGAAGTGCGTGACGAAAAGGACGGACGAGCCGAAAACCCAGTGAACAAGAACACCTTCATCATCCACAAAGACAACAACCTCTACCTGCAGACAGCCGACGACGAGGCAAACGCCGTGGCAGTGACCACCGACGGAACCGACACCTGCTACTACTCCTCATGGGGCAGCTGGTCAGAAGACGGAAAGTACTATGCCACCGTGCTCATCAAGCCAGCCCCCAAGCACTACGTCACCTACACCCTCTCCTCCCCCACCGACCAAGTGCAGCCCAAATACTCCCAACAAGAGTACGCCAAGCCCGGTGACTCCCTCAACTACCGCATCCCCGTAGTGGTGGATGTAGTGAATAAGAAGACCATCTATCCCAAGTCGTGCGAACTCTTCGCCTCGCAGTATCAGGTCACGGCACCACAATGGGACAAAGACGGAAAGACCCTCACCTTCGAGTTCAACGAACGCGGACACAAGACCTACCGCGTGCTGGAGATGAACTTGCAGGGCGACATCAAGACCCTCATTGAGGAGAAGAACGACAAATATGTGGCATACTCACGCAACTTCCGCCAAGACCTCGATGCTGACCACATCCTCTGGAAGAGCGACCGCGACGGCCATGCACATCTTTATATATATAACCGCAAGAACGGCAAACTCACCCAAGTCACTAAAGGTGACTACTGGGTGCGTGGTGTGCAGCATGCCGAAATTGACGAAAAGGGAAAAGGATACATCCTCTTCTCTGCTAATGGCATGAATTGCAAGAACATGGGAATAGTCGCTTCAAGTCTTGATGGAGCTATTGCCGAAGAAGACCCCTACAACATTCACTACTATCGCATCGACCTCAACGGCAAGAACCTTGTGGCTCTCACACCCGAACGAGGCCATCACAGCGCAACCTTCAATGGCGACCACACCGCCTTCATCGACACCTACTCATCCGTCAATCAAGCCCCCGTGACCGTGCTCCGCTCTGCCACCGACGGCAAACTCATCGCCACCCTTGAGACAGCCGACATCGCCACCCTGAAGGCAGAAGGATGGCAGGCACCCGAAGTGTTCGTCGCCCCTGGACGCGACGGCAAGACCGACATGTGGGGACTCATTCGCCGCCCACACAACTTCGACCCCAACAAGCGATATCCCGTCATCGAGTACATCTACTCAGGACCTGGCGACCAGTACGTGCCCAAGTCATTCACACCGTGGATATGGACCATGGACGACCTCGCCGAACTCGGCTTCATTGTCGTACAACTTGATGCCATGACCACCTCCTTCCGCTCTCTCGACTTCGAACAGGTGTGCTACAAGAACCTCAAGGACGCAGGCTTCCCCGACCGCATCGAATGGATTAAGGCAGCTGCCAAGAAGTACCCCTACATGGACATCGACCGCATGGGCATCTACGGCTGTTCCGCAGGCGGACAGGAAGCCCTCGGTGCCCTCCTCTTCCACGGCGATTTCTACAAAGCAGGTTATGCAGCCTGTGGTTGCCACGACAACCGCATGGACAAGATCTGGTGGAACGAGCAATGGATGGGCTATCCCATCGACCAGTCCTACATCGACTGCTCCAACGTGGAGAACGCCAAGAACCTGCAAGGAAAACTCATGCTCCTCGTTGGCGAAATGGACGACAACGTTGACCCATCCTCATCCTATCAAGTGGTCAACGCCCTCATCAAAGCCAACAAAGACTTCGAGTTCATCCTCATCCCTGGAGCCCATCACACCATGGGCGAGTCCTTCGGCGAACACAAACGCTACGACTTCTTCGTCAAAAACCTACTGGGCGTGGAACCACCCGCATGGGATGCCGTGAAGTGAAAAACGTGAAACATATCGGCAAACTGCCGAAGTGGTTCGCCCTTATTCGCGACATGGGTCAACATACACGAGTGTCATCCTTCCCTCCACACTCGCAACACAAGCCCGCTTGCTGCCTTCCAACGACAGCAAGCGGGCTTTTTGTGTTTCTATGCGAACAAGGTTACTTCACATACACCTTCTTGGTTTGATTGCCTGTTCTGATGATGTTGATGCCTTTCTGAAGCGTGTCTGTCTGTTTGCCATCAAGAGTGAAGATTGCAGGAGTTGACAAGTCCATTTTGATGTTCTCTAT
>JAFSKR010000008.1 GCA_017448825.1 Bacteroidaceae bacterium | reverse complement strand
GATGCCTTGTCTCTTCTTGTCTTGTTCGCAGTCTGTCAAAGAACCATTCTTTGGTGCCTCCCGTTTGGAAAGCGAGTGCAAAGGTACGACGACTTTGCGAATTGGCAAAATTTTTCGGGAACTTTTTTCGCCTTTTTGCGATTTTTTTGTCAAGTAAAGAAAAATAGTAAAGATTTTGGGGCATATATGCGTCTTGAATGACAGAAAAAAACTAAATTTGCAACATCAAACGAATCTAACTCATCAAACAAAAATGAAAAACTTAGCAATGGCTGGTTTAGCCAAGTATGTGTCCTATATATATATAATAATGTGTAGTTGGACACAAGCGTCAGCACAACACATCCCTACGTTGGAGGATGTGATTCATAATCGATTGGTACATATCCAATATGGAAGGTATGCCAACTGGATGGCTGATGGCGAGCACTATTCTTCAGTCGAATGGAAAGACGGGAAAGCGGAAGTGGTCTCTTACTCAGCCAAGGACGAAGACAGGACAGTACTGATTCCTGCCGAACAGCTCATTGACAAGGAGAGCGGACAAAGTATCGGCTTGCGCAGTTGGATGTTTAGCGATGACAATGAAAAGGTGCTTATCTTCACCAACACAAAGAGAGTATGGCGATATGACACCCGAGGTGACTACTGGGTGCTGAACCGCAAGAGCGGTGAATTGTATCAACTGGGCAAAGGTTTGGCAGAAAGCAGCCTGATGTTTGCCAAGTTTTCGCCCGATGCCAGCAAGGTGGCATATGTGAGCAAGAACAACATCTACGTAGAGGATTTGTCGTCCCATACATACAAGGCCGTGACCACTGATGGTTGTGACACCATCGTGAACGGCACCTTCGATTGGGTGTATGAAGAAGAGTTTGACTGCCGCGATGGCTTCCGATGGAGTGGTGACGGCCAATACATCGCATATTGGCAGAGCAACACCAGTGGTACGGGTTGGTTCGATATCATCAATAACGTGGACAGCATCTACCCTACCATCAACCAATTCCCCTACCCCAAGGCTGGCACGACCAACAGCGGCGTGAGAATTGGGTATGTAAGTGCCGAAGGAGGCCAAACGACATGGCTTCCGATTCCAGGCGACGAACGAAACAACTACCTTCCCCGCATGGAGTTTGTACCTGGCACAAACAAACTCTTCATCCAACAGATGAATCGAGCACAAAACACTAATAAAGTGTGGACAGCAACGATAGGTAAAGACGACCTGCAAAACATCTTTGAGGACACAGACCCTGCTTGGGTGGAGACCAATAACAACGTCAAATGGCTGAAAGGCAACAAATTCTTCACTTGGACAAGCGAACGGGACGGCTGGCGACATCTCTACCGCATCAGTGCTGACGGTAAGCAGATATCCCTCATCACCAAAGGGAATTTCGACATGATTCATCAGGTGGGCTTGGACGAAAAGAGTGGCTATGTATATTTCACCGCTTCACCCGACAACGCCACCCAACGCTACCTTTACAGAGCCAAGCTGTTTGGCAACGGTAAGTGCGAATTGGTGAGCGATTCCACACAAAAGGGCCAACACTTCTACAATATGTCACCCACCTGCACATGGACAGTACACACTTTCAGCAATGCCAACACGTTGCCAACCATAGAGATGCTTTCCGTCCCATCGGGAAAAGTCATCAGAACCATAGCAGACAACAGCGAAGGCCAAAAGGAGTGGGATGCTTTAGGTCTGCAACCCAAGGAATTTGTCAAAGTGACATCGGGCGAACTGATGCTTGACGCGTGGATGATCAAACCTGTAGATTTCGACCCCAGCAAAAAATATCCTGTCATCATCGACGTGTATGGCGAACCTGCCAACTCCACCGTGCAGGATGTCTGGACAGGAAGCCTTTGGCATCAATATCTCGCCAATTTGGGCTACATTGTCGTCAGCATCGAAAACCGTGGTGCAGCTGCCCCTCGCGGCAGGGAATGGCGCAAGTGCATCTACGGAGAGGTGGGCACCTTTGCCAGCGAAGACCAAGCCAACGGCATTCTTGACCTCGCACGCCAGTACCCCTTCATCGACACGGAACGCATCGGCATCACAGGTTGGAGCGGTGGCGGCAGCCAGACGCTCAACTGTATGTTCCGCTATCCCGATGTGTTCAAGACGGGTATCGCCGTGGCATTCGTGTCCGACCAAAAACTCTACGACACCATCTATCAAGAACGCTACATGAACACACCACAGAATAATCCGGAAGGCTACCGCAAAGGGTCACCCATCCATTATGTGGAGGGATTAAAAGGAAATCTTCTGCTGATACACGGAACGGGCGACGACAACGTACACTACCAAAGTTGCGAGATGTTGGTCAACGAACTGGTCAAAGCTGGCAAGATTTTCTACCAAGTGTCCTACCCCATGCGCACCCACAGCATCAGCGAACGCCCAGGCACCATCCTCCATCTTCGCAAGACTATGGCAGACTTCTGGCAGAAGTATCTTCCTGCCGGTGGACGATAAAGAGACGATTTGACAACCACTAATTATACACAAAAAGAAACAAAACAATGAGAAAACTGATTACCATGATTGCAGCGTTCGTGCTAACGACTGCAACAGGATGGGCACAAGACGCAGTACCCGCCACCAAGACGATGAGTCAAGATGAAGTGCAAGCCGCACTGAAGCCCTTCTTCGAGAAGCTGCAAGCCATTCCCGAGGATGGCAACGAAGAAACCGTGATGAAACAGGTGGCACTGGACTTCGTGAAGGAAAACCCGAACGAAGCTGGTGTGTATGTGGTCAGAGCCATCTTGGCTTTCACCATGCCAACCGAAGAGCTGATTGCCTATGTGGATGGCAACGACTACCTGAAAAACAACGAGACCATCAAGGAACAGAAGAAAGTATGGGCTATCCAGTTGGAAACGGGCGAAGGCAAGATGTTCAAGGACTTCGAGGCCGAGTATGAGGGCAAGGTAAGCAAACTCTCCGACTACGTAGGCAAGGGAAAGTATGTGCTCGTCGATTTCTGGGCGAGTTGGTGCGGCCCTTGCAAGGCAGAGATTCCCAACTTGATCAAGGTGTACAACCAATACAAGGGGGAGAAATTCGACGTGTTGGGCGTTGCCACCTGGGACAAGCCCGAAGACACGAAGAAGGCCATCGAGCAGATGGGCATCCCTTATCCCCAAATGATGAACGCACAAAAGGCTGGCAGCGATGCCTACGGCATTACAGGCATTCCTCAGATTATTCTCTTCGGTCCCGACGGCAAGATTGTGAAGCGCAATTTGAGAGGTGAAGGCATCGAGAAAGCCGTAGCCGAAGTGCTGAAGTAGAAAAAACAAAGAGCCCCTCAAAAGAGGTCTTTCTGTATCATAAAACCGACGTGGGGCACGCCACTGCACCGACGTGGGGCACGTCGGTGCAGT